>DLGD01000020.1 GCA_002482505.1 Christensenella sp. UBA7703
TCTACTTTTACTTTACAGGTTCAGCGGGTAAATCCGTGCGGTGTTTTTTGTTTTGGTTGATTGCTTTTTGAAGAATTATTCAGGCAATCACAAGATCGTAGATCAGCCGCACAAACAGCAGGCTCAGCACGACGAGGATAAACGGCTTGACAACCTTCGTGCCATTTTTGAGCAGCACTCCCGCGCCGATGAAGTGACCCGCGATGGCAAACACGGCGGAGATCAACCCGATTGGAATGATCGCTTGACCGTTGAGCAAAAACACCGTGAGGCTGCCGATGTTGCTCGAAAGATTGGCAATCTTTACATTGCCCGCCGCAAGGCGCAGAGGCATCTTCGCCAGTTGCGTATAGGCGATCAAAAGAAATGTACCTGTACCGGGTCCATAAAACCCGTCATACATACCAACAAACAGAGCAGCGATGCAGACGACGAGAAACTGCCGCTTTCGGCTGACCGGTTCGAGTTCATTTGAGGTAAGATCGCGCTTTTTAAGAACGACAAACGCAAGAACCGGAACCAGAACAAGCATGATATAGCGGATGGCGTTGTCGTCAATTGCGAGAATTAGCTTTGCGCCAGCGATGGAACCCAGCACCGCTAAAATGGCGGAAGGGATCGCAGTCGGCCAATCGACACATTTGTTTTTGATGAATCGCGCAGTAGAAGCACAAGTGCCGATGCTGCTGCTGAGTTTGTTGGTCGCAATCGCATTGTGCGGCGGCAACCCCGCGATGAGGTAGGCGGGCAGCGAGACAAGCCCGCCGCCGCCGGCAACCGCGTCCAGGAGACTCGCTGCAAAGACGAGCGGACAAATGATCAAAAGAGACCAATAATGGATGGTCATACCGTTCTATTCTCCGCTCTGTAGCGATCCGTTTTGCGTACGAATATGCACATCAATCGTTCTCTTCCTCTTGCTTGGCAGTACCGAGGGATTCCGCCGTGCGGTCTTCGCAGAACTGCTGCGTATAGAGGTCGTAATAGTATCCGTGCTGCCGCAACAGTTCCTCATGCGTGCCGCTTTCCTGAATCTTCCCATTGCGGATGACGAGAATTCGATCCGCCGTACGGATGGTGGAGAGGCGATGCGCCACGATAAAACTCGTGCGGTTATTCAGAATGTGCGTGATCGCATTTTGAATCAGCTGCTCTGTCTCGGTGTCGATGGAGCTTGTCGCCTCATCCAGCACGAAGATGCGCGGGTCTTTGAGCACGACGCGTGCAAAGGAGAGGAGCTGTTTTTGTCCGGTTGAGAGGCGCGCACCGCTCTCACCGATCTCGGTATCATAGCCTTTTTCCTGCTGTAGGATAAATGGTTCTGCGTGGACAAGCCGCGCGGCAAGCATGACTTCTTCATCCGTAGCGTCGGGTTTGCCAAAACGAATATTGTCCTTGATCGTGCCGGAGAAGAGATGCGGCGTTTGCAGCACATAGCCGAGGCTCGATTGCAGCCAGAGCTGGCTGCGCTGGCGGTAGTCTGTTCCGTCGATGCGGATTTCGCCTTCCGTCGGCTCGTAGAAGCGGCAGAGCAGATTCACAATCGTGCTCTTGCCCGCGCCTGTTTCGCCGACGAGCGCGATGGTTTGCCCGGCCTTTACATCCAGAGAAAAATCATCCAGCACGCGTTCGCCGCTTTTGTATTGGAACGTCACATGATCGAAGGTGATATTGCCTGTGATGGGTTCCCAGTTCTCCGGGTGAGGATCGAGAATATCGCCATACTTCCAGATAATCTCTGCACTGTCGGTTACATCCGGCTTGGTATCCATCAAGGTGATGACGCGCTCCGCCGATGCCTGAGACCCGAGCATTTCCGCGAGTATGTTGGCTAGCTGCTGAATCGGGTCGAAGATTTGCGTGCAATAGGAGATAAACGCAACCAACGTGCCCGCCGTGAGCGCGCCGATGAGCGCGGTTTGGGGGTTCAGCACGCCCTGCCCGCCGAGTGTCAGCGCAAGTCCGGTTCCAACCGCGCCGAGGGACATAATAATCGGGAAGAACGAAGCGGAAACGAGCGCGCTCTTGATGCTTGCTTGTCTCATCTTGCCCGTAAGTTCATTGAACTCATTCGCGTTGTCTTCTTCGCGTACAAGCGTTTTAGTGGTTACCGCACCCATGATGCCTTCGTTGAACGCGCCCGTAATACGCGAGTTGAGCTTTCTTGCTTCGCGCTGGTGCTTGAGCATGCTCTTTTGCAGCCGGATGCTGATGAACGCAAGCAGCGGAAGTACAGCAAGCGAAATCAACGCGAGTTTCCAGGAGAGTACAAACATTGTTACGATACAGCCGATTGCATAAAGAAGCGACCACAGCACGTCGACAAGACTCCACGCAATCATATCCGAAAGGCGGGAGGTATCGCTCATCATTCTCGCCATCATATAACCAACCGCTGTGCGGTCATAGAATGAAAACGAAAGCTCTTGCAAACGCAAAAATGCGTCCTGCCGGATGGTGTATGCAATCGCCATCTCCAGCTTTCCGGCGAATGTGATAAACGTGATGACGCCGGAACTTTGGATCAGGATCAGCGCGAGGTAGAGCAGGGCAAACGCGCCAAGACCATCGATCGTTTTTGGCACGACGAAATGGTCGATGGCGTATTTCGTGAACAACGGGTATGCAATGTCGATGGCGGCTACAACGACGAGCGCCACAATGACGGTAAAAAAGAGCTTTTTGTTCTGGAGCGCATAGCGGTAAAGCCGCTTCCAAACGTTCCAATCTATTTTTTTAGCAGCAAAATCTTGTTCTTCAATATACATATTCGTTCGCCTCCTTCTGAGACGGTTGCTCGATTGTTGTGTGTTGCATCAGGCGTTGCCTCCTTCGGAAATAGCATCCTGAATTTCGGCAATTCGGCGGTAGAGCCCTTCCTGATGGATCAGCTCGCTATGCGTGCCCTGCTGTGTGATGCGTCCGTTTTCAAGTACGAGGATGTTGTCCGCCTCGCGCAGCGTGGTGATGCGGTGGGAGATCAGGAACGTAATCCCTTCTTGATTCAGCGCAAGAAGAGACTTGCGGATGGCAGCGTCTGTTTCCGAATCGACCGCGCTCATGGAGTCATCAAAGATCAGGATCGGCGCTTTCTGCATCAGCGTCCGCGCGATGGCGACACGCTGTTGCTGTCCGCCGGAGAGGGTCACGCCGCGCTCGCCGACGAGCGTTTCATAACCCTGCTCAAAGTTCTCGATGACCTCATGTACGCTTGCTGTGCGCGCGGCAAAATAAACATCCTCTTCCGTGGAACACGGCGCGCAGATGCGGATGTTCTCCATAATTGTGCGCGAATAGAGGAACGGTTCCTGCAGCACGATGCCGATGTTCTCCCGCAGGTGCCCGTGCTCAATGTCGTTGACATCCGTACCCGCGATTGTAATGCTGCCCGCCGTGCGCACATAAAGCCGCTGGAGCAACTGGACAAGACTTGTCTTTCCAGAGCCGGTTGCGCCGAGAATTGCGACGGTCTGTCCCGGTTTTGCGGTGAAGCTTACGCCGTCCAGCACGTCGTTGTATCTGTCGTAACCAAAGCAAACATTATCGAATACGATGTCGCCCTTGATGTCAGGGGAGAGTGCCTTGCCCGGCTCCTGCTCAACCGGCGCGGAGAGGATCTCATCCAGCCGGCCGAGGGAGACGCCGGCTTTCCCCATGTCCGCGAGAATTCTGCCGAGCTGGCGCACCGGCCAGGTCAGCATTGCGACATAGGTTGTAAAGAGCGCGACGTTGCCGAGCGTGAACGTTCCACGATAGACGCCGATGACACCCATGCAGAGCGAAAGGCCGATTTGAATGTAACCAACACTGTCCGAAAGACCCCAGTAGAAGCCCAGCAGTTTGATGAGCTTATAGGTCTTCTCGCGATAGGTGCTGTTGAGCTTGGTGAATTTGTCGATCTCGCTCTTTTGCTGACCAAACGCACGCACCACGCGCACGCCGGTCAGGTTCTCCTGCAGCATGGTCGAAAGCGCGCCTTCCGCTTCGTCTGAACCTGTGAAGTATTCCTGCACATACTTGAAGTAGATGAACGATCCAATCGTCAAAAAAGGCAGGAATGCAAGCGAAATCAGCGTCATCTTCACGTTCACGGAAAACATGACGATAGCAGCGAGGATAAACATTACAAACGTACGGACGATTTCCATCAATTGCAGGTGTACAAACCGGCGGACGGTGTCCACATCGGATGTACAGCGCTGCACAAGATCACCCGTGCTTGCGTGTTTGTGGTAGTCATACGGCACGTCTTCCAGATGGCGATAGAGACGGTTTCTCAGCTTCGTCGCCATGCCTTCGGAAGCATAGGCAATATTCTGCCTGCGCGTGAAGGTAAAGAGGCAGTTCATCGCGGTGAAGAAAAACAGCGCGATTCCGCAAAGAAAGAGACTGTGCACGAAATAATCCCGTCCACCAAGGGATTCCACCAGTGACAGGAGGAACTTCGGCGTGGAGGTTGAGATGCCTTGAATGACATAGTCGAGCGTAAAGCTCGTCACATACGGCACGGCATAGGAAAACGCGGTGGAGAGCAGAACGCTGATCGTCGCAAAAATGATGTAGTGGCGATAACCATGCATCAGCTCGCCGACGAGCTTCCAGTTTGTCTTCTTGCGCTCTGGTTTTTCGATTAGTATTTTCTTTTTATTCTTCTTCATAACATATCCTGTGGGTTCACCTCGACCATCGGGTAGATCTCTCCGCGATGTTCGGCGGCAAACGTATAAATCGTTTGGATCGCGCGGCTTAAGCGCGCCGTGCGCAGCAGCTTGATCAGTATTTGGTAACGATAGGCACGCTGTTTTCGTTTGATTGGCGCTGGGGAGGCGCTATAGAGAAGGATATCCTTTTCGCCTTCCTTGCCGAGGCACTCATCCAGTGCGAGTTTGAGCTGTTCGGCATAAGCGTTAACCCCGGTATGCAGAATGGCTTCGTCATCTCCGGAAAACAGGATGCGGACAAACAGCGAAAACGGCGGAAAGATTGCTTTCTTTCGCTGTTCGAGTTCATAGTGGTAAAAGCTCTTATAGTCGTGTTCCCGTGCATAGCGAATGGCGGGATGCGCAGGGGAATAGGTCTGGATGACCACTTTACCCGGGTTTTCATCCCGTCCCGCGCGCCCCGCAACCTGGGTTAGCAGCTGAAAGGTGCGCTCTGTGCTGCGATAGTCGGGAATCAGCAGTGTTGCGTCCGCGGCGACGACGCCGACCAGTGTCACATTCGGGAAATCGTGACCCTTGGCGATCATCTGGGTGCCGACGAGGAACTGTGCTTCGCCGCGCGCAAACGCTGTGAGCATCTGCTGCATCGTGTCCTTGGTGCGGATGGTATCCGTATCCATGCGAAGGGTAATGGCCTTCGGGAAGAGTTCATGCAGCGCCTCTTCCACCTGCTCTGTGCCGATGCCGAAATACTTGATAAACGGCTTGCCACAGGCGGGGCATACGGTGGGCAGGGGCTTGACCGAACCGCAGAAATGACACCGCAGCCGGTTTTCGCCCTTGTGATACGTCATGGAGATATCGCAATCGTCGCATAGCACAACGTGTCCGCAGTTTCGGCAGGAGATGAAGGTGGAATACCCTCTTCGATTGATAAACAGCATTGCCTGTTGACCTTTTTCGAGGCACTCGCTGAGATATTGCGCGAGCTTGCCGCTGAAAATGCCGTTGTTGCCTGCCTGAAACTCCTGCCGCATGTCGACGACCTCGACCACAGGCAGCGGACGGTTTTGAACACGTTCGGGTAGCTCGAGTAACGTATAGCGTCCCGAAAGCGCGCGATAATAAGAGAGAAGCGATGGCGTCGCGCTGCCTAAAAGCAGCGGGGCACCGAACTGTTTGGCACGAAAGGTTGCAACATCCAACGCGTTATAGCGCGGAATGGTTTCGCTCTGATAGCTGCCCTCGTGCTCTTCGTCTACGATGATGAGGCCGACGTTTTGCATCGGCGCGAATACCGCGCTGCGTGCGCCGACGGCGACGCGTGCTCTCCCGAGGCGGATTCTTCGCCATTCGTCAAAACGTTCACCTGCGGAAAGCCTGCTGTGCAGCACGGCGATTCCGTCTGAAAAGCGTTCTTGAAAAAGACCGACTGTTTGCGGTGTGAGCGAGATTTCGGGCACCAGCATGATCGCCTGCCTGCCGGAGGCGAGGCAACGCTCGATGGCGTGCATATAGACTTCCGTCTTACCACTACCGGTGACGCCGTGCAAAAGGAGCGTTCCACCTTTGGCCTTCATTGCTTGCTCAATCGACTGTACAGCGCTTTTTTGCGTAGCATTGAGCGTCACCTGTTTGTCTGCCGTCAGCGCGCTGATGTTCGGGCGGCGGAAGGTAACGTGTCCACCTTCTACCACATACCCGCGCTTGACCAAAGCCGAGATCGCACTCTGCGCATCCGGCACATAAGCCAGAACGTCGGCAACCGCCATCTCGATTCTACTTTGCTTGAGTGTTTCAAGAACCTCATATTGCTTTGGTGCGCGGGGCTTGCCGCTCTTGTCCAGAAGGGAGGATAGTTGCACGTCAACTTCTTCCGGATGCGCGAGCTGAATCGTGCGCTCAATCTTTTCTTTTACTTTGCCTCCGCGCATTTGTGTCGGAATCATCAATCGAAGCGCATCGACCAGCAGGCAAAAGTAGCTTTTCTGCATCCAATAAGCAAGATCGATCTGTTCCTGCGTGAGGATGGGGTAGGGTTCGATCACACGAAGCAACGGCTTGAGCGCGACGGAAGGCTGGGTTTCGTCGGAAGCGGCGGCTTGCGCTTGCTCTACCACGCGTATGACAAACCCTTCGCGCTGGCGGTTGCCGCTTCCAAACGGCACGAGCACATGGCTGCCGGGAAAAACGAGCATCCCTTCCGGCACAAGGTAGCTGTAGAGTCTGTCTACATTTGCGTGTGCAATGTCTACGATGACTTCGCAGATTTGTTCCATGCCGTTCACCTCCCGCTTGATCCTTGTTTTTGGTTGATTTTTGTTTGAATAGAAGTCGATGTTTGATCGATTGCCAAAACCGCAAATAGCCCGCAAGCGGGCCAGTGCACGTCGAAACCGCAACGAAATAAAGCCGTGCGGGTTCGGCAAGAATTCATATCATGTCGTATAAGAACGGGAATGACGATCCCGTGTGAAAATCGGGCTTGTCAGTCCTGATAGAATTCCTTCGGATATTCCAGATGAAGTTTTCCTGTATAGAGTTCATCTACAGCGACGGAAACAGGCTTGCGGCCGTCGAGCTTATCCGGATCCGATTGCAATTGGCGCGCTCTCTGCGCAACTGCGGTCACCAGCATATAGCGGCAACCTGCTATCTCGATCAGTTCATTTAACGGTAAGTTCATCATAATGCGCTCCTGCCTCCTCTTAATTTCTCGATTAGTTCACCATTACGGGACACCTTGCAGCGCTCGGCGACGATGATGTCTTCTGTGCGCGCGATGGCGAGATCCAGGATATCGTTGACAACGACATAATCGTAACGGTCAACCAGTTCCATTTCGTGATACGCCGTTTCAAACCGGCGCTCTATTGCTTCGGAACTTTCGGTTCCGCGATGGATGAGGCGGGATTTCAGCTCGCTCATGGAAGGTGGTGCGATAAAGATCAGCACCGCGTCCGGGTAAGCGGCCTTGACGCGCATGGCGCCCTGGACATCGATTTCAAGGATGACGCTGCGTCCTTCATCGAGCTCCTGCTCGACAAAGCTCTTCGGTGTTCCGTAATAGTGCGTGTTAAACACGCGCATATACTCGAGGAACGCGCCAGATTCGATCATCTTTTGAAACTCCTCTTCCGATTTGAAGAAGTAATGCACGCCGTCGATTTCACCCGGGCGCGGCGCGCGCGTCGTGGCGGAGACAGACATGCGGATGTCGCTATTGCGCGAAATCAGCGATAGATTGATGGTGCCTTTGCCCACCCCGGCGGGACCGGAGATGACCAGAAGAAGGCCCTTTCTGTTTTGTTTCATGTGATGAATCTCCTCTCGTCGTCAGTCGTCGGCTTCGTCCGCTTTGGTGTCGAGCCGGTTTGCGATGGTCTCCGGCTGAATGGCGGAGAGTATCACGTGGTCACTGTCCGTAATGACGACTGCGCGCGTGCGCCTGCCGCAGGTTGCGTCGATGAGGCGGCCGCTCTCGCGGGCCTCCTGTACGATGCGCTTGATTGGCGCGGATTCCGGGCTGACAATCGCAATCAGGCGATCTGCCGAGACGATATTGCCAAAGCCGATATTCACAAGCCGCAGATTCATCATAATGGGCTGCTCCTATACTAAAATCTTGTTTGTTGCAATTATGCAACTGGCGTAAAACGGAGTTTATTCGATGTTTTGCACCTGTTCGCGAATCTTTTCGATCTCCGCTTTGCCGGTAAGGACGAGCTTGGTCAGCTCTCCGTCGTTGGCCTTGGAGCCGATGGTGTTAAATTCGCGGTTCATCTCCTGCACCACGAAGTCGAGTTTTCGCCCGGCGGGTTCGGGATCGATAAGCAAGCTCCTGAACTGCGCAATGTGACTGTGTAAGCGGGTGATTTCCTCATCGATGCTTGCCTTGTCTGCAAAGAGCGCAACTTCGGTTGCGAGCCTTGCACGATCCACTTCAACATTACCTAAAAGGTTCGCAATTCTCTCGTTGAGCTTGACGCGATATTCTTCCACCACGATGGGCGCGCGAACGGCAATCTTACTTGTGAGGGATTCCAATGTATCCACACAATTGCCCAGATACACGCAGAGGCGATCACCTTCCTGCTTTCGCATGACGAGAAGATTGTCACTCGCGCTATTGATCGCACTGCTGAGAAGCGCCAAGAGAGCATCGCAGTCTTCGTCCGCCTCGCGAACATTGGAAACATCCGGCAGCCTCAACGCCGCGGTGAGGGAGAGGTCGTCACGAAGCGCAAGCGTTTCGTTTGCCTGCCGCGCTGCCGCGACAAATGCGCTCAGCAACGGAACGTCGATTTCAACCGCACGTGCGTCACTGCGCAGGTTGCGATAGTTGACAAAAACGTCCACATGCCCGCGCGAAAGGCGGCTGGACAATGTGGAACGGATCGGATCTTCCAAAAATGAGAGGTGACGCGGCAGGCGCATGCCGACATCGAGATAGCGATGATTGACGCTCTTGAGCTCAACCGTCATCTCGCGTCCATCGGTCGTGGCGCTTCCTTTGCCATATCCTGTCATACTGTACATCGTTTTGTCACCCCCAAGTCGCAATTATAAATTATAGCATGTGATGAAGCATCACACAAGCGTTAAGAACGAACAGAATTGCAACATAACGTTTTTTGCGCACCAATCCTACACTTTTGTATCAAGAATACAGTCGATACAGTTCGTCCGCATGCGGCTCTTCCAGAACGGAACCGTCTACATAACTGGTCGCTCCCTCGATGGCTTTGCCGATCAATGCGGCGGGAATGCCGGCTTCCTGCAGTGTTTTGCAAAGGTGCTTACCGTCTGCGCAGGCGATGATTAGACTGCCGCTGCCGATGAGGCGGAGAGGGTCGAGTGAGAGCGCCGCGCAAAGCGCGCGTGTTTCAGCCAGCACAGGAATCTTCGAGGTGTCGATCTCCACGGAGCAGTTGTTGGCAAACCCCAGCTCCCAACTTGCGCCCAGAACGCCGCCTTCGGTCACGTCGTGCATGGCAACCGCTCCGTTTTGCATGGCAATCCTGCTTTCGGCAACAATGCTTAGCTGACCGGAAAGCGCTCGGGCTGCGGTGAGCAATTCCGTAGGGACAGACGAAAGCCGTTCAATAAAATCTTCCGCAAGAATGGTGGTGCCTTCTACGGCGGCATATTTCGTCATGACGATGTCGTCGGCGGGGCGCATGCCGCGAAGGATCTGATTGCGGCTTTGCTTTGCAATCACCGTTGCGCTTGTCACCGCACGGGTGACTGCATCCGTCACTTCCGTGTGTCCGCCGAGAATATCCACGTTGGCAAGCTGCGCCGCAGCGGAAAGATCATCCGCAATCTGCGCAATCTGCTCCATGGTGCCGGTTGGCGGCATCAGAAGCGTCACAAGCAGGCCGACCGGTTCTGCGCCGGCGGCCGCCGCGTCATTGCAGCTCACATGAACCGTGAGCCTGCCAAGATGCGCAACGCTTGCGGAAGTAATCGGGTCGCAACTCAGCACAAGCAGATCAGAATCGAGATCGACCACGGCGCAATCCTGCCCGATGGTGGGAGAGGAGAGCGACTCCGGCCGTATACGGCGGAATTTTTTGAGTACCAGACGATCCAAATCGTCGTTGTCGAGTTTTCCAAGTCTAAGCATAGGGGCTTTTCTCCAATAATTGTATCTTGATTGTCGATTATTCTTCAAATAGTTTGACGGGCGCAAACGTAGATTCATCACGCGCCGGCGCACCGATCAACTCCAGAAACTCAGCTTCGGTCAATAGCGGGATGTTTAGCTCCCGCGCTTTGTCGAGCTTGCTACCCGCGCTTTCGCCATAGAGTACATAGTCCGTCTTTTTGCTGACGCTGCCTGCCGCATTTGCGCCGTTTTGCTCGATGAGCGCCTCGGCTTCTCTGCGTCCCAGCGTCGGGAGCGTACCGGTGACGACGATGGTCTTGCCCGCGATGGGTGAACTAATGTTTGCCGCCAGCTCGCTTTGCGGGGCAACGCCGTAGGCAAGGAGCTGGTCAATCTGCGCGGAAATATTTGCATCGCCGAAAAACGAAAGGATACTCTCTGCGACAATGCCACCGACATCGGGTATCGCGAGAAGCTCTTCCTGCGTGGCATTGCGCACCGCATCCAGCGTGCCAAACCGTTTGGCGAGGTCTTTTGCGGTCTTGTTACCGACATTTGGAATGCCGAGCGCGAAGAGAAACGCGCCGAGCGGCCTCGTCTTGCTGTTTTCAATCGCGTCGAGCAGGTTTTGCGCCTTTTTCTCGCCGAAGCGATCGAGTGCAATCAACTGCTCTTTGTTCAGTTCATACAGCGCGGGAATCGAATCGATCCCCAACGCTTCGATGAGCTGTCCCGCCGTCTTGTCGCTGAAGCTTTCGATGTCCATTGCGTCGCGCGAGGCATAGTGCGCCAGACGGAGCGTGATCTGCGCGCGGCAGGAGAGGGAGTTGGTGCAAAAAAGGTGCGCGCCGTTTTCTTCCACGTGTGCGCCGCAGACGGGACACCGCACAGGCTTTGTGATCTCCTGCGTCGCCGTGTCGTCCGGCACCGCACCGAGAATTTCCGGGATCACGTCGTTGCTTCTGCGGATGAACACGCGTGAGCCGAGCTTGACGCGCTTGCGTTGAATATCATCATAGTTATTCAGAGTTGCGCGCTGAATCGTGGCTCCTGCGAGCTCCACGGGGTTCAGGTGCGCCAGCGGGGTGAGCTTGCCCGTTCTGCCGACCTCCCAGGTGACTTCCTCTACGATAGAGGTCGTCTCCTCGGCGGCAAATTTATACGCCATCGCCCAGCGCGGAAACTTCTCCGTGGCGCCGAGGGATTCGCGCAGGGCAAAATCGGTGACTTTGATGACCATGCCGTCGATCAAAAAATCCAGTGTGCCGCGCGTCTGTTCCGCAAGGTCGATTTCGCGTTTGAGGTCTTCGGGCGTGTGGCAATAGCGAATATACGGGCTGACAGGGAAGCCGTTTTCTGCTAAGAACGCGAGCATTTCGCGCTGGCTGGTCAATTCTTTGCCTTCGATATAGCCCACGTTATAGCAGAAGATGTCGAGTTTTCTGCTTGCGGTGACTTTGGGGTCTAGGTTTCTTAAGGCACCCGCTGCCGCGTTTCTCGCGTTTTTGAGCGGTTCATCGCTGTCTTTATTGAGCTCCTCCAAGACGGAAAGGCGCATGATGCACTCGCCCTGCACCTCCATTTTTCCCTTGAACGGAACCGTACGCGGGATATTGCGAATGGTGAGCAACTGCTCAAACACGCCGTCGCCGGTGATGCCGTTGCCGCGCGTTGCGCCCTGCACAAAGCGTCCGTTGTCGTAGGTCAGGCAGACGGTCAGCCCGTCAAACTTATACTCCAACCCGAACTCGACTTGCTTTCCTCCGGCGGCCTTGATCGCGCGGTTTGCCCAGTCGGATAAAGCTTCCTCCGTGCGCACTTTGTCGAGGCTGTAGAGCCTTCGAATATGCGTATGCGGCAAAAATGATCCAGCGGTTGCGCCAACGCGTTTCGTCGGCGATCCGGACAGAGAAAAGCCGCTTTCTTCTTCGAGCTGCACCAGCTCGTCGTACAGCGCGTCATATTCCGCGTCCGAGATCACGGGCGCGTCTGTGTCATAATATGCTTCCGCATAGCGCATCAGCTGCTGGGTTAATTCTTCCTGACGGGTCATACAATCCGCCTCCACACAATAATCGATCTAAAATGAAATACTAGTTGTTTAAAATCTCAATCGGTGCGAATGCCGCAGCAAACTTCTTGTTCGTTCCGCTGTCAAACGCGATTTCAACAATTGAGGATGCGGCGGCTCCGCTGACCGCAAGAACAGTGCCATCGCCAAAGGCTTTGTGCCGTACACGCTGTCCGGGCGTATACACCACGTCGTGCTCCGGCAGTTTTGTCTCAGCATGCGATTGCTCGCGGTGAATCGCGTTCTGTGCGCCGCTGCTCTTGAGCGAATGCACGGAGATACCGAACGCCTGTTGCGGCGGCGCGCTCTTCAGTTGCGGCTGCTTCGGTGCAGGCTTTGCTTCAGCGGGGAGTGCCGCCTCCAGCTCGGTCAAAAACCGGGATGGCATTGCTGGGGTAATCTTGCCGTAGAGCATGCGCTGCTTGGCACAGGAGAGATAGAGCTTTTGCCGTGCGCGCGTGATGCCGACATAACAGAGCCTGCGCTCTTCCTCCAGCTTCTCCGGTTCATAGATGCTCTGCATGGAGGGGAATAGCCCATCCTCCAACCCGCAGAGGAAGACGACGGGAAATTCCAGACCTTTCGCGCTATGCAGCGTCATCATCGATACGCGCCCGTTTTCTTCATCCACCGCATCGGTCGCGGAAAACAGCGCGACATTTTCGAGGAACGCGGAGAGTACATCGACTTTTGTCTCGTCCATCGATTCGGTAAACTCGCGGATGTAGCCGACGAATTCCTTCACGATATCGGCGCGGGCTTCGTAGTTCTCCTTGCGATCCGCCTGCAAATAGGAATCGTAACCGATAACTTGCAGGAGGTATTCCACCACATCCGGGAACGACTTGACCCCGAACTGCATGTAGACATCCGACAGCAACTGAGCAAACGCGGTGAATTTTTCCCGCGCAGCCTTGGCGAGATCGCCTTCCTTAAGCTGCATAATCGCGTGCAGCAGAGGTTGCGTGCGCGCGCCGGCGAAAGCTTGCAGCGCGTCGACGGAGCTATCGCCGATACCGCGGCGGGGAATATTGATCACGCGAAGAAACGCAACATCGTCCGCAGAGTTCTGCAAGAGGCGCAGATACGCCACGATGTCCTTGACCTCCGCACGCTGGAAGAACGACAACCCACCGTAGACACGATAGGGGATGTCGTAGCTTTGCAGATACATTTCAATCACGCGGCTTTGCGCGTGCGTGCGGTAGAGAATCGCATAGTCGTTGTAGTTGCGATCGCCATAGCGCGCGCCTTCCAGGATGCGGTTGGCGATGCGGTTTGCTTCGTCCCGTTCGTCCATCGCTTCGTAAACGTCGATGGGTTCACCGCCCTTGATATTCGTCCAAAGCGCCTTTTTCTTGCGCGAGCGGTTGTTGGAAATTACGATATTCGCGGCGTTGAGGATGACTTCCGTGGAGCGATAGTTTTGCTCGAGACGGATGACGGCGGCGCCGGGAAAGTCTTTCTCGAACTCCAGAATATTGCGGATATCCGCGCCGCGCCAGCCGTAGATGCTCTGGTCGTCGTCGCCAACCACGCAGAGATTTCGGTGCTCGCTGGCGAGTTTTTTCACGATATGGTACTGCACGAGGTTCGTGTCCTGGTACTCGTCTACGAGGATATAGCGAAACTTCTTGCGATATTTTTCAAGCACTTCGTGAAATTGCGTAAACAGACGCATCACCATCAATAAAAGATCGTCAAAATCCAGCGCGTTGCACTGTTTGAGCTGTTTCTGATAGGCCTGATACGCCACGACGACTTCTTTTGGCGCATAGCCGTCATGGAGATATTGCAGCGCGTCGAGGCTCTGGTTCTTCGCCTCGGAGATACGGCTGGAGAGCTCTCGCGGGGTAAACACCTTTTCGTTGAGGTTCAAGTCGCGGATGATCTTCTTGAGCAGTGACTGCTGATCTGCGTCGTCATAGATTACAAACGTGCGCTCGTAGCCAAGCACCTCAATCTCGCTGCGCAGAATCCGCGCGCAGCACGCGTGGAACGTCATCACCCACATGTCGTTGACGCCGGAGCCGAGCAGGTTTCCCACGCGTTCACGCATTTCACCCGCAGCTTTGTTGGTAAACGTCAGCGCGAGAATATTCCAGGGAGCGACCCCCTTTTCCTGAATCAGATAGGCAATTCGGTGCGTCAGCACCCGCGTTTTCCCGCTGCCTGCGCCAGCGAGAACAAGAAGCGGCCCTTCGGTCGTTTCTACGGCTTCCCGTTGATGATCGTTGAGAATCGATAGATCCATGCTAGTCCCCCTGAAACAAATCAAACTATTATACCATAGTGATACGCAGGCTAAAACCCGTTGCGATGAAAAATCGACAAAAAATCGAACAAGCGTTTGTATTTTTCTTTCGCTTTACGAATTGGGCGCAGTTCTGCTATAATCTGCCCATGAAATTGATTATTGCATCCAACAATGCGCACAAGATGCGCGAGATCTCCGAAATCCTCGGTGCGGTGTTTCCTGACATGGTCACGCTCAAGCAAGCGGGATTAAACATCGACGTAGTAGAGGACGGGGATACATTTGCGGCAAACGCGATTAAAAAAGCCGAGGAAGTGCGGCTTGCCTCCGGTTTTCCCGCCGCGCTTGCGGACGACAGCGGTTTGATCGTGGACGCGCTTGGCGGCGCGCCGGGTGTTTACAGCGCGCGCTATGCGGGCGAAGGGCACAACGACGCGGACAACAACGCAAAGTTGATGCGCGATATGGCGGGGGTACCGGCCGAACAGCGCACCTGCCGGTTTGCTTCCGCCGTTGCGCTTGCGCGGGAAGGGAAAGAGACCATCTGCGTGATAGGCTTTGCGGAAGGGATTCTGCTGACCGAGGCGCGCGGCGCAAACGGGTTTGGCTACGATCCCTATTTCTTCTTTCCGCCGCTGGGCAAATCGTTTGCCGAACTCAGCGCACAGGAGAAGAATTCCGTCAGCCACAGAAAGCACGCACTGCAAGCACTTCTGGACGTTTTGAGGCAGGAGAAGGAATGAAGCGCATTGCGGTGTTTGCGGACACGCACAATATGTTTTCCCGCCTGCCGCTGGCTCTGGAACGGCTGGGCAAGGTTGACATGCTCTTCCATTTGGGCGATTTTGCAATCGACGCGGAACGAATCTCCTCGGAACTGGGGGATGTGCCGTATTTCTCCGTCAAGGGCAACAACGACAGCGGAAGCGTCTATCCGCGCATGCGGATCGAGCGCGTGGAGGACGTCTGGATCATGCTGGTGCATGGAGACGGCTATCACACGCTCTATCAAATGATCGACAAAGCGCGGGAGAACAACTGCGCCGCTGTGCTCTTTGGGCACACGCACGTGCCGCTGCTGCAAGCAGACGGGGAAGTGCTGATCATCAACCCCGGCAGTATCTCTCTGCCACGGCAGGGAAGCAAACCTTCCTGCGCGCTGCTGGAAGTGGACGGAAAAGACATCAACGTTAAAATGATCCCATTGACATAACTTTTGATATAACGTTGAGAAAGCAAAAACCTCTCGCCAGAACAGCGGGAGGTTTGTTTGTTGCTTTTTTAGGTTAAACCACGGGGATTTCTTCGGAGCTGTCTTCGATGATCTCCTGCGAGTAGTGTTGAAAATTCGGCATCTCGTCGACCGTGTGAATCCCGAATTGGCGCAAAAACTTGTCGGTGGTGCCAAAGAGCGTCGGGTGGCCGACAACATCTTTTCTGCCGACTTCTACAATTAAATCGAGCTTTTGCAGTTGCGTGACCGCATAGTCACAGCGCACGCCGCGCACGCGTTCTACATCCGCGCGGGTGACGGGCTGACGATAGGCAATCACCGCGAGGGTTTCGAGGAGGGATTGGGAAACGCTCTTGGTTTCGTCCGGGTTGACGAGCTGCTTGACTTCCTCAATGTAGTCCCGGTTGCTGACGAGCTGTGCCGTGTCGTGGGTGACAAGCAACTGTACGCCACGCCCTTCCACACGATAAGAATATTCCATCTCGGAGAGCAGATTGCGCATCTTTGGCATCGGCAGATCCAGCACGCGCGCAAGCTCTGTAATCGCGACAGGATCGCCCGCAACAAAGAGCATGCATTCGATCTTATGCCGGAGCAACTGCTCGTTTCTGCTTTCTTGCTTTGCTTCTTCTTTTCTCTCTTCCATCGTACCCTCTAGTAGCGGTCTTTAGACGGCGGCTCAATCAAGCGTCAGTCTTCCGACTCGTCCATGTATTCGTAGTTGTCGTCGTCGAGCAGGAGCTTGTCTGCGCTGATGCGAATCGGCGCAAACGGCGCCTTTTGCTTGAGCAGGATTTCGCCGCGCGCAATCATCTCCAGAAGCGCCATAAATGTTGCGATGATCTCTGTGCGTTCCGCGTCGGCAGTAAACAAGTCCTCAAATGAAATCGCGTGCTTTTCGAGCAATACGGAGCGAATCTTTGCTGTTTGCGAGCGAACCGTATATCGATCCGGGTTGACGTGCTGGGAGTGGATCACCTCCGGCTCGTCCTTTTTACGCGCCAGCATCTCGAGGAAGGCGGCAAAGAGGCCTTCCATCGTCGCTCCGTCGAGTGCAACTTCCTTCGGCGGAAGCGGAATGTCCTCCGGCAGACGGGTACGGCTGTTCTTCGCGTCCTCAAAGAGGGTTTTGAGCTGTTCGCTCGCTTCCTTAAATGCTTTATAGTCGCGCAATTGCCGAATCAGCAGCGTCTCCGGGTCTTCCTCCGCTTCGTCTTCTTTCGGCGGGCGGGGCAGGAGCTGCCGGCTCTTGATATAGAGCAGCGTTGCCGCCATGGTTAAAAACTCACTCGCGGTGTCCATATCCAGCTCGTCCAGCTGATCCATATAGGAAAGATACTGCGCGGTGATCTCGGAGACGAAGATGTCCTTGACATCCAGTTCGGCTTCTTCAATCAGGTGCAGTAGTAAGTCGAGCGGGCCTTCAAACTGTTGGAGCTGTACGGTATACGGCATTCGTGTTCCTTGCAGGTTTTTTCTTGCGGGTGATTCTTTACAGCAGGTTGATGAACCAGACGGCAACCGAGGAGAAGCCGCTGAAGATGCCGGAGATCAGATATCCGAGTACGGTCGATACCGCACCCGAGAGCAAGAGCGCGAGCAGAATCCATTGCCCGTACTGCCGCAAAAACATGAATACGCGCGGAATCTTATGCATCAGTAGGCTTTCCGCAACATGGGAGCCATCCAGCGGATAGATCGGAATCAGGTTGAAGATCGCCAGCGTCAGATTGATCGTGATGATCGAACCGACGATGCTCATGAACGCCTCGTTGGTGGCAAGTCCCCATTTGAGGATGCCCGCTACATAGACGAACGAAAACAGAAACGCGACGATCAGATTGGTTATGATTCCCGCGAGGGAAACGATGATGTCGTCCCGCCGATAATGCTTGAAATTTCGCGGCGAGACCGGCACGGGTTTTGCCCAGCCGAAGCCGACCAGCAGCAGCATCGCGAACCCGATGGGGTCGATGTGCGCAAGTGGATTGAGGGTCATCCGGCCGAGGTTTCGCGCCGTCGGGTCACCGAGGCGGTAGGCCGCATAAGCATGCGCCCACTCGTGGACGGTCAGACCGATGAGAATTGCCGGCAGAACATAGAGAAACTGCAGCGGGTTTTGAAAGAGTTGAGCGATACGTGACAAAATCGCATACTCCCTTCTAATGTTAAAAATTTCAACAATACATGTGCATCGAGCAACCGATACACACAGGAATCGTTGCCACAATTATACGCGAACGGGAAACCGAACGCAATCAAGGGCGATCGAGCGGCAGGAGATTCCACAGACTGTTCACAAAGCGTCCCTGGCGCACAAAAAGCTGCCGCAATCCTACTTTTGTTCTGCACGTTCGCGCAGTTGCTGAATCGACGCGGTGTCCGGCGTGATATAGAGCGTACGGTTGGTGGAATAGATCACCATGCCCGGCCGCGCGCCGGAGGGCTTTTTGACGTATTTGCGCGGCGTGTAGTCAACCGGAACACCTGCGGATGAGCGGGACTGTGAATAAAACGCCGCAAGATTTGCCGCCTCGCGCAGCGTTTGTTCCGGCGGTTCCCCTTCAAAGTCGATGACGACATGCGAACCGGGAATGTTCTTCGCGTGCAGCCAGATGTTCTCGGATCGCGCGGTTTGCAGTGTCAGCGCGTCGTTCTGACGGTTGTTCTTTCCAACATAGATTACGATGCCGTCGCTGGAGACAAAGCGCATCGGCGCAGAAGATTTGTTTGCAGGTTTCGATGCTTGCGCTTTTTCCGGGCGGAGGTATCGCTCCCGAATCAGTTCCTCTTTGATCTCGCTGAGCTCATAGAGCGTGTCGCATTTGCCGATGTTTTCCAGCTGCCCTTCCAGATAGGCGATCTCGTTTGCAAGTCCTTCGACCTGCCCTTCGGCATACGCTTTGCCGAGCTTGCCTTTGCGATAGAGCTTGAACTGCTTTTTCGCGTTGTCCTGCGCGGTGAGTGCGGGATCGAGCGAAATGATTCGCTTTGCGGGCGGATCGACAAAATAGTCGTCCACGATCAGCTCTTTCATGCCGGGCTTTGCCAGATGCAGGTTGGCTAAGATGAGCTCGCCGCTGATGCGCGCGGTGTCATGCGCCTCGCTTTGCTGAATGGTCTCCAGAAAGGCGGCATATTTATTCTGCGCTCGGCTGAGTGCTGTCGAGACCGTGTGCCGGAGGGCCGCGCCGTGACGGCGGATTCGCACGATCTGGTCGCGGTCGGCATAATAGCGGTCCAGAACCTCGCTCATACTGGAGAAGGGTTCCACGCGTGCATACAGATTGGCTGGGATAAACGGCAGCGCCGCGGCTGGTTCGCCATCCGCATGGTAGGCGATGCACGGCGCGTAGTTGCCGGATTTCATCGATTGCAGCAGCGAAAACAAAGCGGCGGGGGATTGCGCCGCCGAAAGCAGCGCGTTTGCGCTTTGCTTGGAGACGCCGTCAAACGATGCGGTCATCGCGCGGACAGGATCGGCGCAAGTGAACAGCGCTTCAAACGCTTCCTTTGGTGCAACGAACGGATCAAGCTTGTTTTGCGTCGGGATGGCTTCATATGGAAAGCCGGGCAGGAGGATGCGCGCGCCGTCGTTGCTTGCGGAGACGCGGCGGACGCAGTCCACAATCGCACCGGATGGCTCCAGCAGCAAGAGATTTCCGTGTTTTCCGGTCAGTTCGATGATGAGCCGAAGCGATACTTCGTCAAACAATTCGTTTCGCGCGAGGATGATGATTTCGCAAACACGATCCGCGCCGAGCTGCCGGATGGAGCAGATTCGCCCGCAGATGAGCCGACGGCGCAGCAGCATGCAAAACGCGGGCGCGTTCATCGGGTTGTCAAACGATCGGCTGGTAAGTTGGATGCGCCCGTTTTCCGGATGTGTACTGACGAGCAGGCGCAGGTTTGCGTTGTTTGCCCGTACAACAAAGAGCAGCAAGTCCTTTTCGGGCTGCTGCACTTTGTCAATCTTTCCGCCGATGAGCGGTTGCAGTTCGTGAATCACCGCGCCAAGCGCGATTCCGTCCATTGCCATGAAATCTTCTTACTCCAATATCGGTCTAGAGCCGCGTTCAATCCGCAAACAAACTTATTCAGGTTTCTTCAAGCGGTCGAGAATCAGTCGATAGCCGCCCGCACCGTATTCCAGACAGCGGTTGACGCGGCTGATGGTCGCGCTGGAAGCGTTGAACTTGTGCGCGATGTCTTGATAGGTTTCACCCGCGTCAAGCTGCCGTGCGACCTGCCAGCGCTGCGCCATTGCCTGCAATTCGTTGATGGTGCACATGTCTTCAAAGAACTGATAGCATTCCGAAAGATTCCGCAGAGATAGGATCGCGTGAAACACATCGTCCAACTCTTCGCTGTTCAGCCTGGAAACATATGCATCCATAGAAGAATCACCTTTCGTTTGCAGCGGTAGCAACCATTTGTGTTCAAGTACGAATCTATTTTATTCGCTTTCATACTGGAAAGCAAGAAAAAAGGGGCATACCGTGTAGGTATGCCCAAAGCTGAAAACCGAACTGGGGTTACAGCGCCGCAGCGCGTTTTTTTGCCAACTGCGCCTTTTTGCGGGCGGCAGCATTCTTGTGGATCATGCCCTTAGCGGCAGCATGATCAACTGTGCTGACGGCCGTCAAATACGTTTTTTCGGTTGCGGCAGAGTCCCCGGCCTGCAGCGCTTCATCAAAGCGGCGGATAGTCGTCTTCATTTCGGACTTGGCCGCGCGATTATTCAGCGTTTGCTTCGCGGTGATTTTAACACGCTTCATGGCGGACTTGATGTTTGCCAAAACAATTCACCCCCTATTTCAGTCTCTCATTTCTTTCGAACAGAAGTTAGTCTAGCATACCACAGGGGATAATGCAAGCAAAATATTGCGTTTTCGCGTGAAAACAAAGCAAAACGGCGCGTACGTTCTCACAAATGATCTTCTACTTATTATAAATGCTTCTTGTGTGATTTTGTTCCCCGGAATCATGCATAGGAAAGGACATTTTCACATTTTCGTTGCATTTTCAAAGTTGACGCATCCGACAATCGTGGTATAATTGTTCTCGTGATTAGCACTCGACAAAAAAGAGTGCTAACAAATCAAAAATCAACTAGAATACATAGGAGGCGAAACTCGTATGAAACTGAAACCTTTGGCCGATCGCGTTGTTGTTATCAGCATCGAGAACGAAGAGGTTGTCAAGGGCGGCATCGTGTTGCCGACCGCAGCAAAGGAAAAACCGCAGATGGCTCAAGTGATCTCGGTTGGACCCGGCGGCGTTGTGGACGGCAAAGAAGTCGTCATGTACGTCAAAGCGGGTGACAAGGTGATCTGCTCCAAGTATGCGGGCACCGAAGTCAAGCTCGACGACCAAGAATACCTCATCGTCCGTCAGAGCGATATTCTCGCGGTCGTAGAATAATCAGGAGGAAATGAACGATGGCTAAACAGTTAAAGTATAGCGAAGAAGCACGCAGAGCGCTTCAGACCGGCTTGGATAAGCTGGCGAATACCGTAAAAATCACCTTGGGGCCCAAAGGCCGCAACGTCGTGCTGGACAAAAAATATGGCGCGCCGCTGATTACCAATGATGGTGTTACCATTGCAAAAGAGATTGAGCTGGAAGACCCATTTGAAAACATGGGTGCGCAGCTCGTCAAAGAAGTCGCCACCAAGACCAACGATGTTGCGGGTGACGGCACCACCACGGCGACCCTGCTTGCGCAGGCAATCGTCCGTGAAGGCATGAAGAACGTTGCCGCCGGCGCAAACCCGATGGTTGTCCGCCGCGGGATCGAAGCCGCCGTCAACGAAGCGGTTGAGGGACTCAAATCCCTGAGCAAGCCCGTCGGCAGCAAGAACGCCATCGCACAGGTCGCCTCCATTTCCGCTGGCGACGAGACCGTTGGCAAGCTCATCTCGGACGCGATGGAGAAGGTCGGCAACGACGGCGTCATCACCGTGGAAGAGAGCAAAACCATGAAAACCGAGCTGAACATCGTCGAAGGCATGCAGTTTGACCGTGGTTACGCTTCCGCGTACATGGTGACCGATACCGAAAAGATGGAAGGCGTTCTTGATAATCCCTATATCCTCATCACCGACAAAAAGATCGGTAACATTCAGGAGATTCTCCCGATTCTCCAGCTGATTGCACAGCAGAGCCGTGCGCTCCTTATCATCGCGGAAGATGTCGAAGGCGAAGCGCTCACCACACTCGTGCTCAACAAACTGCGCGGCACGTTTAACTGCATCGCTGTCAAAGCTCCTGGCTTTGGCGATCGCAGAAAGGCCATGCTGCAGGATATCGCTGTCCTTACCGGTGGTGAAGTGATCTCCTCTGAAATCGGCCTCGACCTTAAGGAAACCCAGCTGACCCAGCTCGGTACCGCCCGTCAGGTCAAGGTGGACAAGGACAACACGATCATCGTCGAAGGTTCCGGCAATGCTGAGGAAATCAATGCACGTGTTGCCGCGATCAAGGTTCAGATCGCTGAAACCACGTCTGATTATGACAAAGAGAAACTCCAGGAGCGTCTTGCTAAGCTCGCGGGCGGCGTTGCCGTCATCGCGGTTGGCGCAGCCACCGAAATCGAGATGAAGGAGTTCAAGCTCCGTATTGAGGACGCGCTCTCCGCAACCCGTGCGGCTGTGGAAGAGGGCATCGTCCCGGGCGGCGGCGTGGCACTGCTGAACGTTGCAGAACGCGTGAAGAAGCTCGCCGAGACCTCCACAGGTGATCATAAGACAGGCGTGAACATCGTTCTGCGTGCGCTGGAAGAACCGGTTCGCCAGATCGCGATCAATGCCGGCGTGGACGGCGCAGTCGTGGTGGAGAATATCCGCCGCGAGAACAAGCCGGGTTACGGCTACAACGCCGCAAGCGATACCTACGGCATCATGGCGGATGAAGGCATCATCGATCCCACGAAGGTCACCCGCAGCGCGCTGCAGAACGCGGCTTCCGTTGCGGCAATGGTGCTTACCACCGAGAGCCTGGTCACCGATATTCCGACGCCTCCGGCACCCGTTGCGGCGCCCGGCCCGGATATGGGCGGCATGTACTAAGCGAAAGCAGCACAGGCAAAAACAAAAGAGAGCATGGAGAAAATGAACTGAACCCCGAGAAACG
>DLGD01000022.1 GCA_002482505.1 Christensenella sp. UBA7703
TCTAACTTTAGGGGTGCAGTTCAGTGAGAGCGGCGCTTTTTCTGTAGAAAACAGGTAGTGCGTTACAAATAGATTGGAATCCTAGACGCACGTTATCCGTTCGTCGCGCTTCCGTCGCCGGTGATGGGGATCACATCGCCAAGATAGGTTGGCAGCGGCTGGAAGATGGAGTAGAAGAAGTCTTTGCAACGGGCGAGAGTTTCGCGCACGCTAAAGAGCAGATACGGGTTATAGACCCGTCGGTCGCAGGACACACCATATGCATTTAACCCAAGGCGCTCGGCTATATACAGCGCGCGATACAGATGATACTGCTGCGATACGATCACAATGGTCTTGATCTGGAAGATATCCCGCGCGCGATAGAGGCTTTCATAGGTGGAAAACCCCGCGTGATCCATAAAGACCACCTCCGAAGGCACACCTTGCCCCACAACATAATCCTTCATAGCGTTGACTTCGTCATAGTCGTCCTGCCCGTGATCCCCGCTCATCAGCAAACGATCGGAAGCACCGGCTTCATAGAGGTCAACACCTTTTTGCAGGCGGTCTTTCAAGATTGCGCTCGGCTGCCCGTCGTCCCAGACGCGCGCGCCCAGCACGAGGATCGCGTCCGCATCAAGCTTTGCCGCTTCCTCCGGTGTGAGGATGCGGTTTTCTGTCGAAGCCATCACATAATAGCTCGTTGCAAGCGGCAACAGCACCGCAAGAAGAATCAGCACGGCAAGCGTTCGCAGCACGCGCTTCTTTTTTGATGGGTTATTCTTGTTTTCTGCATTCATGCGGTTATGATACTGTATTGTTGTGGAATAAATGCGAAATTGCGGCTAACGGAGTGTTACTAGAGTTTACTTTTTTGTTAACGAAGCAGGTTTTAATGGGGTTTATCGGGTTGCAACCATCTAGTTCTTTCGATTGAAAACCCTGACGTTTATTTGTCAGGTTCTGTTTGCTATACTATAGAAAACCGCGGAAGGAGAGGAAGAAACAACATGCACTATGCCGACTATAAGACCATCCTCTCGCCGCAAAACGGAATGAACCTTTACCGAGGCTGTACGCATGGCTGCATCTATTGCGACAGCCGGAGCAAATGTTATCAGTTTGACCATGATTTTGAGGACATCGAGGTCAAGCGCGACGCGGTCAAGATTTTAGAGCAGCAACTGCGCAAAAAGCGGCGGCCGTGTATGATCGGCACGGGGTCGATGTGCGATCCCTACATCCCGCTCGAAACGGAGCTGCAGGTTACGCGGCAGAGCATCGAGGTCATCGAGCGTTATGGGTTCGGGCTCGCAATTTTAACCAAGTCCGCAAGGCTCCTGCGCGACCTCGACCTACTTAAGCGAATCAACGAGCGGACGAAATGCGTCGTGCAAACCACGCTGACCACCTATGACGAGGCGCTGTGTAAAAAAATCGAGCCGAACGTTTCCTCCACGCGCGAGCGCTTTGAGATGCTGCTGCGCCTCAAGGAGGAAGGTATTCCGACGGTTGTTTGGCTGTGTCCGATCCTGCCGTTTATCAACGACACGGAGGAGAACCTGCTTGGCCTGCTTGACTACTGCGTGCGCGCCGGAGTCAAGGGCATCCTCAACTTCGGCTTTGGTGTAACGCTTCGCGAGGGAGACCGCGAATATTTCTATGCCGCACTGGAGCGCGACTTTCCCGGGGTCAAACAGCAATACATCCGCACCTTTGGCAACGCCTATAGTTGTGAAAGCCCGAACAACGCCGCGCTGATGGCGGTCTTTCGCCGCGAATGCAAGAAGAACGGCATCCTTTTTCAGACCGATGACGTGTTTCGCTATCTTTGGACCTTTGAATCTAGGCAACAGCAGATTTCACTCTTTGAATAGCGAAACACGCAAAAAAGACACTGTCAACCAAAAGAGATCCCGCGGGGCGCGTATCCGGCGCTCTGCGGGATCTCTCGTTGTTCCCCCGCGTGCAAATCGTCCGGGGGGGGGTGGGCGAAATGCACGCTGCGTTTTCCGGGGGTTATCGCGGGGAGGGGGCCTCGCGATGCTATGTCATCGCCTGAATCGTATCATCGGGCGAGAGGACCGACATTTCTCCGGTTGGGAGCGGTGGAGCGTTACTGTTCGGCGGGTTTGTATTCACCAAAGGTGACGGAGACGGTCTGCTCCTTGCCGTCTCGCTGAATGGTCAGCGTCGCGGTGTCGCCCGCGTTAAACCCGCTGATCACGCTGGCAAGCGTGGTGTTGGAATCGATCGTGGTGTCGTTCACCTTCAGGATCAGATCGTTTGCTTTCAGCCCAGCTTGCTCCGCCGCGCTGCCGGAGACGATCTGCGCAATCTGCACGCAACTGGTGCCGCTGCCAAAGAAGTTGCCAAAGAAACCGTTGCTTCCGCTGTTTGTGTCGGAAGAGAGCGTGACGTTCTGCGTGTATACGCCGAGGTATGCTCTGCCGAGCACGTAGCCGTGGTCGATCAGGTTTGTGATGATGGTCTTGACGCTGCTGACCGGAATCGCAAACCCGAGTCCTTCGGAGTTGCTGCTGCTGGCTTTTGCGTTGACGATACCAACCAGAGAACCGCTGGCGTTGAAGAGCCCGCCGCCGGAGTTACCCGGGCTGATGGCGGCATCGGTCTGAATCAGCGACATGGAAGTGTTTTCCACCGTGACCTCGCGGCTGAGTGCGCTGATGATGCCGCTGGTTGCGGTGCCGCGCAGTTCGCCGAGCGGGTTGCCGATGGCGATGACGTCTTCACCGACCGTGAGCATGTCCGAATCTCCCAGCGTTGCGGAGGTAAGATTCGTTGCGTCAATCTTGAGCACCGCAAGGTCGCTGCGCGAATCGGAACCGATCAGCTTTGCTTCGTGCTCCGTGTCGTCGTTGAGGATGACCTTGATGGTCTCAGCGCCGTCGACAACATGCTTGCAGGTGACGATGTATCCATCGCTGGTGAGGATGATGCCGCTGCCGCTGCCCGCCTGCACCTGCTGGCTTTGGCTGCTGTTGCTCCCGCTGTCATTTCCGTTGGCAAAGGGGAAGCTGAAGTTTCCGCTCGCGGTATAGTAGGTGTCGATACCGACGACGGAGGGGGCGGTGAGCTCGATGATCTGCGCTTTGTTAAACGTGTTGGCAAAACCGCTTGTTGAGGCGGTGGTCAGCCCCGCACTGTCGCTGGGGTTTGCTTCGCTGAGTGCGTTTTGAACGTTTTGCGCCTGCTGGGTGCTGAGCGCGGTGAGTTGCTGTGCTACGTATTGTCTCGTATAGAGGCCGCCAAGCAGCCCGCCGAGCAGGACCGCGACCAGCATAAACACGATCAGCGTGGAATAGCGCACGCCGCGTCTTTCGCTGCGGTGTGGCGCGCGTGCGCCGCCGTCCTGCGGGGGTTGAGAAGAATACCGTTCATACCAATCGTTGTTTTGATCCATAAATGGTCGCTCCTTTCGGGTGATGTTGCGAGTAAAGAAAACAGTTCTTTTTCTGCATCAGAGAGTGTAAGAGATTTTCTGCACTTTCTGATATTGTGCTATTAGTATAAGAAAACAATTTGGATTTTCAATAGTTCGCATTTGAAGAATTGATGGATTATTTGGGCAGCATTATGGCATATATTTCTTGCGCAAAAAAAGCGGGGTTCTTTTTCCCCCGCCTGTTTTGCGTTTTCTACAAGCGTATTTTCTTATTTTAAGTCAAATGAGAAATCCTGCGTGTCGAGAATCGGCTCAAGTTTCCCACCGTTGACGCGAGAAAGCCGCAAGCCGATGGTCGCGCTCGTTGCTTGAGACAGCGTGCCTTCCGGCGCGCCATCCGGCCAGAGCAGCAGATAACCGTGCGTGGCCGGGTAGGTGCTTGTGCAATAGGTCATCAGGGGGTATGGCGTTCCGTCAATCGTGATTTCGGGATTGGAAGCGGATGCCGTGACGTTGAGCAAAGTGCCGTTGTTCTGCGTTGTGTTTTCAAGATCCAGCAGGATTGCTTCGTGTCCTTCAAACTCAATGATGCCTTTGTTTCGCAAAATGCAATACGGGAGCGCGCTCTGGTAGACGATCGGGCTTGTGTCTTGCGTGTTCATCACGGTTTCGCTGACCTTTGGGTCGGTGATGGTTACGACCATAGGGCCGACTGTTCTGCCGTCGAACAGCTGGAGCGCGAGGTAAAGCTCGAGTTTGTTCAGCGCGGTGATGCTCTGGCGCGCCATGACCTCCGCCCCGTCCAGCGTGATGAGCCTGTATTTTCCCGCGATCAGTGAATAGTTGCGACGGGGAAAGTTGGTATATCCGGCATAGACGGGGAATACATCGACACCCATCCATCTGGAATCCGGCTTGTGATAGAGTACCACGCGCGTGCTCTGGAGCGCGCCGTCAATCCCTTGCAGATAGACGGTAAAATTGTCGTCCTCATAGATCAGCTGCGTGCCCTGGGTCGGGTCCCCCAAAGGGCCTGCGTCCGGAACGGCGACAACGAAGCTCTTTTGCTTGAGAAGAGTGTCTGAGCTGAAATCGTCCGTCAAGCTAAGAAGGAATGTCATCTCCGCAATGTAGGTGAGCTTCAGATCGGCGGCGCTTGGGTCGTCTTGAAAATTCACGATAACAGTGCTTCGGCGGGTTTCACCCGGCGCAACGTTTGCGGCGTTTTCCAGCGTGCCGTCCACCTGCCATCTGTTCAGGCAAACGCCGCCGAGCTGCATCGTAACTGCAGAATTGGAAGCGTTCTCGATGGTGAGGTCGATAGCAGTCATATAGTTTTCGCAAAAGCGGACATCCGCTGCCGTCACCGTGACGTTCTTTGCGGTAAAGAGCGGACTATTCAGTGTGGTTTCGGTAAAGACAGGCTCCGGCGTTGGCGCGGCGGTCGGCTCGGGCGTTGGTGCCTGGGTTGGCGAGGCGGTGGCCTTCGGGGTGGCGGTGGGTAGCAACGCCGTTTCGATTACATCGCAGGCCGCACACGAAACAACAAACGCCAACGCAATGGCGGAAATCAACAACCGCTTCATCATACAAAAGGGCTCCTTTAACATCGTCAGATCGAACACACTCACCTTACAAATCCGCATTGGAATTGTCAAGTGAAACGTTCGGCAGATGCTCTTGCGCGGCTGCTCATGTATGTGAAGGTGCCGACAGGCATTCCCGAAACATCCATCCAGACGGCATACGGTCTTGGCGCGTTCTTTGCGGCGCTGTTCGGGCCAATTGCGGGCGGCCTTATCGCGTTCATCGGCCATGCGCTTTCGGACGCAATTCAATATGGTTCTCCGTGGTGGAGCTGGATCGTTGCCAGTGGCGTATCCATGTTCCTTGTGGGCCTTGTGCACACTAAGATTCGTGCGGATGAAGGCGAATTTGGCTGGAAGGATGTGCTGCGCTTCAACATCTATCAGATTCTTGCAAACGTCATCGCGTGGATCATCGTAGCTCCGGTGCTCGATATCGTCATCTATGCGGAACCCGTCAACCTCGTGTTCCTGCAGGGCGCAATTGCCTGCCTCTGGAACTCCATCGCTTGCGGCGTCATCGGCACGCTGCTGCTCTTTGCCTATGCAAAGATTCGCCCGAAGAAGGGCAGCCTTGCCAAGGAAGAGGACTAAGCAACACATTTGCCACGAAAATTCAGTAAAATTCAAAAAGCAATTTTTTGTGGCTCAACCTTCAAAACGGGCGCCGTGCGGATTTTTATCCGCATGGCGTTTTGCTTTGCCCGTGTGACAAGAAAGTGGGATTTTTGGGGTGAAAATTGTCGCCGCCTATTTCTGTTTTTGCGTGGAAAAACAGTATATTATTTTTGAAGTAACCATTTGTAAAATGCAGGATTCTTGTGACAGAATGGCGAAAAAGCAAGTGATTTCGTCACATGAAAGAAATTTGGGTATGTTGACTTTTCATTTGATACCATTTAAACTGACTATGTGGATTTGCGAATTCACGTCATCCAATCAGCTGTGTGCATTCGACAAATCTATCAACAAAAAGAAGAGAGGAAAATCAAAAATGAAGAAACTGGTAGCGATCCTGCTGACCTTGCTGGTGGCGTTTTCGATGTTTGCCTGCAAGACCGCCGGCACCGATGCAGCCGCAAACGCGGGTGACAAAAAGGTTTATAACGTCGTCAGCCTCGTCAACGGCAACCTTGGCGACAAATCCTTCTTCGATTCCGCAGAGTCCGGCCTGAAAGCCCTTCAGGATGCCGGGCGCATCACCTATAAGACCATCGAGATGGGTGGCACGGACGCCGACCAGCCGAAGTGGCTGGAGACGCTGTACGAAGTTGCGGAGTCCGGCGAATATGATCTGATCATCGTCGGCACGTATCAGATGCCCGAATATCTCAAGGAAGTTGCAACTGCCTATCCGGATCAGAAATTCCTGATCTATGACGACACCACGCATGTGGGCGAGAACGCAAACGTCGTCAACGTCAGCTACAAACAGAACGACATGGGTTACCTCATCGGCGTGTTTGCGGCGGCGATGACCTCGGAAACCTCCGTCAAAAACATCAACGCGGACAAGGTCGTCGGCTTCGTCGGCGGCGTGGACAGCCCCGTCATCAACGACTTCCTCTATGGCTTCCTCGAGGGCGTGAAGGCCACCGATGCGGATGTCAAAGTGGATACCCGTTACGTCAACAGCTATGTCGACACCCCGACCGCCAAGGAGATGGGCCTGTCGATGATCAACGACAACAAAGCCGACATCCTCTGGGGTGTTGCAGGTCTTTCCGGCAACGGCGCTGCGGAAGCGGCTCTGGAATCCGGCAAAGCCTGGTTCATCGGCGTTGACTCCGATCAGGAGCAGACGCTCTCCGCTGAGCTCGCTGCCGTCACGCTGACCTCCGGTCTCAAGAACGTCGGCAACTCCATCGTCTGGATCTTTGACGAATGGGATGCGGGCCGCACCTACTGGGGCAAGCTTGTCAACCTCGGCCTCACCGAAGGCGGTGTCGGCATCGTGACCGACAAGAACTTCGCCGCAGTTGCGCCGAAGGCCGTTCAGGACAAGGTTCTGGCAGCGGAAGCCGCAATCAAAGACGGCACCATCGTGGTTCCCTCCGCGATTGGCGACGACACCAACGCTGTGATCGCGCTGCGCGACTCCATGCAGCCGTAACGGACAGCAACAACCAAACACACGACACAGTAAGCTGAGCTAACACATCACCGGGGGAGGGCAACAAGCTCTTCCCCGGTTTGTTCCACCCAATCAGGCTTTTCCGGCGGCAACAGGTAGCCGCGGTTTTACCCGGCGCAGTCCGTCAAAAAACTAATTTTTTGACGGGATAACCACCCTTTGCCTGCTGCCCTTTGGGCATCGGACGGCAAAGCGCGCAGAGAATTCGCCCCTATGGGGCGATCCGTTGCGCCGGCAAAGCCGACACAGCCGGATTTTATGGGTTAAGGGTTACGACCCTTAACAATCCCAGAGTTTTTTTGCCAGGCTGAGCCTTAGTTTCACCCGGCGTTGTAATGGCGCTTCATTTATATTAAGATAACTATCATACGATTCTTTTATCTAAACAGGTTCATCGCAATCAACTGCATATACCAATTTTGAATATCTGCCGCGCTGCGGCTGATCATACACATTCCATGTAAAGGGGCATCCACTGTATGGAACAACATCAAAACGATCTCGTCGTGGAAATGCGGGGCATCACCAAGGTGTATCCCAACGGAATCGCCGCCAATCAGGGGGTCGACTTTTCCGTTCGCCGCGGCGAAATCCACGCGCTCATGGGCGAAAATGGCGCAGGCAAGAGCACGCTGATGAAGATGCTCTTTGGCCTTGAACAGCCGACAGAGGGAGAAATCATCATCAAAGGCGAAAAGGTTTCGCTTTCGTCCCCAACCGCCGCGATTGCGCACGGCATCGGCATGGTACACCAGCATTTTATGCTTGTGCCGAGCCTCACCGTCGCGGAGAACATCGTCCTCGGTATGGTTCCGAAAAAGAGCGGTATGTTCATCGACTTCAAAAAGGCGATCGAACTCACAAAAGAGTTTGCAGAGCGCTTTAATCTCGCGGTGAACCCGATTGCGAAGGTCGCGGATATCCCCGTCGGCATGAAGCAGAAGGTAGAGATCCTCAAGGCGCTCATCCGCGGCGCGAAGATTCTCATCCTCGACGAACCGACCGCGGTTTTGACCACGCAGGAGACGGCGGAGCTCTTCCGCGAGCTGGTACACCTCAAGGAACAGGACTATACGATCATCTTCATCTCCCACAAGCTCAACGAAATCAAGCAGATCACCGACCGCCTGACCATCATGCGCGGCGGAAAATCGATGGGTGTTTATGAAACCGCCTCGATTACCGAACAGGAGATCTCCCGTCTGATGGTCGGAAGAGACGTTATTTTAGATGTGCAGAAGAATCAAGCCGTGCCAACTGACGTCGTGCTTCGTGTTCGAAACCTCGAATACACCAACGAGTGGAACAAAAAAATGCTCGATGGCGTGTCTTTTGACGTACGCAAGGGCGAAATTCTCGGCATTGCGGGCGTGGAGGGCAACGGACAACGAGAACTTGTCGACATGCTGTTCGACCTGAAAGAACCGGATGCGGGCACGGCGAGTGTCAACGGGACGGATCTGATCAACGCCTCCCAGGCGAAGATTCGCGGGCTTGGCGTATCCCTTGTGCCGGAAGACCGCATGACCTACGGCATTGCGGACAGCGCCACCATCGAAGAGAACCTGATCTCTGACCGCTTTGAAGAAAAGCGGTTCAACAACGGCCCGCTCTTCAACATGAAAGCCATCCGCCGGGAGAGCGACAAGCTCATTCAGGATTATACCGTTTTGTGCAAATCCCGCAGCCAGAAAGTGAAAATGCTCTCCGGCGGAAACATTCAAAAGGTTGTCGTTGCGCGCGAGTTTTCGAGTGACCCGGCTTTGATCATCGCCGATCAGCCCACGCGTGGCATCGACGTTGGCGCGACCGAGTTCATTCGCAAAAAACTGGTCGATCTCTCCCGCGCAGGCACCGCTGTTCTGCTCGTCTCCGCCGACCTCAACGAGGTAATGGAGCTCAGCGACAGCCTCATCGTGCTCTATGGCGGGAAGATTGCGGCTTACTTTGAGGACACAAGCCAACTGGACGATGAGATGATGGGTGAATATATGCTCGGCCTCAAGCGGCAGAGCGACGAGGAGATCGGGAGGGTGTGTCATGAAAGATAGAAGAATGTTTGGCTTTGAGCTGGTGCGCGGCGCCGCCGCGATCCTGCTCGCGCTCGGCGTAGGTACGATCTTCATCTTTTTGAGTTCGGACGAACCGCTGACCGCGTTGAGATACCTGCTGATAGGGCCCTTGATCTCGATCAAAGGAAGCGTGGCGAGTTTTAATACGCAGGGGCTCTATACGATTCTTGCCGCGATGATTCCGACAATCTTCACCGGCCTTGCGGTCTGCGTGATGTTTTCGAGCAACCAGTTCAACCTCGCAGGCGAGGGTATTGTCATGGCGGGCGGCTTTGTCGCCGCGCTTGCGGGCATCTATATCCATATGAACACCGGGTGGCACGCGGTGATCTGCGTGCTGATCGCGGCGGTGCTCGGCGGCATCATCATGCTTGTTCCCGCGCTTCTAAAGGTGAAGCTCGGCGCGAGCGAGATGGTCACGAGCCTCATGCTCAACTATGTTTGCATGTATGTCGTGCTGCATTTTCTCAACTACAACTTTGCGGATCGCAGCAAGGGTTCCACGCAGACCTACCCGTTTGATCCAACCGCGCAAATCGGCTCTATGGTGCCCGGCGGGAGCAAACTCACCTGGGGATTTGTCATCGCGCTCGTGTTCGTGGTGATCATTGCGCTGCTGATGTATCGTACCCGCTGGGGATATGCGATTCGCATGATCGGCATCAATCAGGCGTTCTCGAAGTACTCCGGCATGAAGGTCGGCGGAACGATTGTGCTTTCTCAGGTCATCGGCGGCGTTCTTAGCGGCATCGGCGGCGGAATCGAGGTGCTGGGCCGCTATACCACCTTCCTCTGGAAGGAACTGCCGGGCTACGGCTGGACGGGCGTAACCATCGCGATTCTTGCCAAAAACAATCCCTTGCTCGTGCCGCTGGCTGCGTTCTTTATTGCCTATCTCGATAAGGGATGTCAGTTGATGGCGACCTATTGCGATGTGCCGAGCGAGATGATTGACATCATTCAGGCGGCAATCTTCCTCTTCTTTGCCGCGGAACAGTTCCTTTCGGGCTACCGTCAGAAGATCGTGGTGAAAAACACCCGTGCCGATCTGGCAAAAGCCGCACAAGCTGCCGAAGGAGGTGCCGAATAATGTGGAGTCAATTACTGGACACCATCTTAAAGACAGAGTTTCTCTTTTCGGTAATCCGTATCACGGCGCCGATTCTCTTTGCGGCGCTGGGCGCGGTCATCGCTGAAAAGGCGGGCGTGACCAACATCGGGTTGGAAGGTATCATGATGATCTCCGCGCTGTTCGGCGTGCTGTTCAGCTACTGGACACAGAGCTGGCTTGTCGGCGTGCTGGGCGCGATGTTCATCGGCGTGCTGCTCGGGCTCATGATGGGCTTTTTCGCCCTCAAGCTCAAGACGGATATCATCCTCGCCGGTATCGCGGTGAATATGATGGGCGCGGGCGGAACAATCTTTCTTCTGTATATGTTCACCGGCATGCGCGGCAACACCGGCGCGCTGGTGAGCCCCAATATCTTGATCCCGACCGTGAATATTCCGCTGATTAAGGATATTCCGATCCTTGGCGACGTGCTCTCCGGGCACGCGGTGCTCACCTATGTGGCGTTTTTGCTGGTCTGGCTGATTTGGCTGCTGCTATATCGCACCCCGTTGGGGCTGAATATCCGCGCGGTGGGTGAGAACGCAAACGCAGCTTCCAGTGTCGGCGTAAGCGTATTGAAGATCAAATATATCACAATTGCGCTTTCCGGCGCGTTGGCCGGCTTTGGCGGCGCGTTTATGTCGATGTATTATTCCCAGGGTTGGAACAGCGGCATGGTTGCGGGGCGCGGCTTCATCGCGCTCGCTGCACAGGCGATGGGCCGGGGCGAGCCCGTTGGAGCGATGTTTAGCTCGCTTCTGTTCGGCCTCGCGCAGGCGCTTCGCACCAAGGTGAGCGGATTGCAGGGCGTTTCGAGCTATCTCGTTTCGCTGATTCCCTATGTGGTGACGATTCTCGGCCTCGTGATCTATGCCGCGAGCACGATCAAGCGCGTAAAGAAGATCAAGGCCGCCCAGCCTGAGGTGAAAGCATGAATAAGAAAATTCCGGTGATTCTGGATGGCGATCCTGGTCATGACGACGCGATTGCCTGGGTGCTGGCCAACGCCAGTCCTATGCTGGACATCAAGGCCGTTACCTCGGTTTGCGGCAACCAGACAATTGAGAAGACAACCTATAACGCGGGGCGCATCATGACGCTCATCGGGCTTACGGCTCCGCTCGCGATGGGTCGCGTGAAACCCCTCGTGGCGGACGCGATCATCGCACCGACCGTGCACGGCAACAGCGGGCTCGACGGCCCCGCCCTGCCGGAACCCAGCGCAAAGCCGGTGTCGCAGGATGCCTGCACGCTGATGGCCGAGATTCTGGAGGCAAGCGAGGAACCGGTGGTGTTGATTCCGACCGGACCGCTGACCAACATCGCGACTCTGCTGCTTCTCTATCCGCATCTGAAGAGCAAAATTCGCCATATTTACCTGATGGGCGGCGGAATCGATTTTGGCAACTGGACGCCTGCTGCGGAATTCAATATCCTCGTCGATCCGGAAGCCGCTGATGTGGTCTTCCAAAGCGGAGTACCGATCACGATGGCGGGGCTGGATGTCACCGAACAAGCACTGGTCTTCCCGGAGGATTTCGAGAGAATCCGCGCGCTGAACAATCCCGTTGCGACCGTCGTTGCCGAGTGGCTGGATTTCTTTTATGGGTTCCATCGCAGCATTGGCTATCCCGGCGCGCCTGTGCATGACGCGGTCGCCGTTGCGGCGCTGATCAAGCCTGAGATCATGACGATGGTGGACATGTATGTCGCCATCGAAACCACGGGAGATTATTGCAAGGGAACAACGGTTGGGGACAAGCACGGAACGCTGGGCAAACCCGCCAATGCGCGCGTCATCATGGGGATCGACCGCAAGGCGTTTGTCGATCTGCTCGCCGAAGCGGCTGCCCATTACGGAGCGTCCCATTTTGGAAAGGAGGCGTAAGCGGATGAACAAACTGCCGATGCTTTTAGACTGCGACACTGGCGTGGACGACGCGGTCGCCATCCTCTTTACGAAATATCTCAACACACTGGAACTCGTCGCCGCGACGACTGTCGCGGGGAACGTTGAGGTCGAGCATACCACGCGAAACACGCTTCAGGTGCTGGAGCTTGCTGGCATGGGTCACGTGCCCGTCTATATGGGCGCGGACAAGCCGCTGCTGGGCGAAACCGTGACCGCGCACCACATCCACGGAATGAATGGCTTAAACGACATCGAACTGCCGCTGCCGAAGCGCGCGGCAGAGGCGATGCCCGCCTGGGACGCGATCTATGAATTTGCGAAGAAAACACCCGGGCAGCTGACGGTGGTTGCAGTAGGGCCGCTGACCAATCTCGCGCTTGCGATCGCAAAATACAAGGAACTGCCGGGTTTGCTCAAACGGATTGTCATCATGGGCGGCGCTGCCGTTGGCGGAAATGTTACCCCTGCTGCCGAGTTCAACATCTATGCCGATCCGGAAGCCGCCGACATGGTCTTTACCTGCGGCGCGCCGGTGTATATGTGCGGGCTGGATGTGACCATGCGTGCGTATGTGACGGCTCAGGAGCTGGACGAAATCGCTGCGCTGGGTTCCAAACAGGCGGTGTTTGCGCGGGACGTGATGCAGGGCATCCTTCAGTTTTACTGCACGTATAAGCTCGGCGGTGTGGCGTTTCATGATCCCGTGACCGTGCTGTATGCAGACGATGATTCCTATTTTCAAACCGACCATGCGGGGGTGCGCGTGGAGACAAAAGGCAAACTCACGCGCGGGAAGACCGTCACCGACCTTTACAGCGACAAGCAGATGGAGCACAACGCCTATGTCGTGACCAATCTGGATCGGGAAGTATTCAAGCGCCGTGTGTTTGAAATCATGGCGCAGTACGGGGAGTAACACAAAAAAAAGGGGCTGCCCCAAAACGGCAGCCCTTTGTGATAGACCCAGACTTTCATGGCGGATACCATCCACCTTTGAGAGCGTATTATTCCTGCTTCAGGATCTGCACAAACGCGTCCAGCGCGACGAGGATCTCGTGCTCCTCACCCAGCATGGCGGCGGTGGCTCCGTCCACATAGTCTCCGATTGCGTCGAGCGTGTCCTCTTCAAACGCAACCACGTTATTGAGGATGCTCATCGTCCGCAGTCCCCGCAGGTGCCCGATCGTATACAGCGCGGCTGTCTCCATATCTGCGCCCAGCACCCCGCGTTTGGACCAGTATGCGTCGATCTCTACCTCGCGGTCGGTGTAAAAACTATCGTGGCTGCGGGCGATTCCCGTGTGATAGCGGGCATTTCGCTCCTTTGCCGCGGAGACGCAGGCAAAGAGCAGGTCGCTATCCGGTACAGCGGGGAAAATCGGCTCGATATACGCCTTGCTGGCTCCGTCGTCGCGCACCGCGCCGCTGACCAACACAAGATCACCAATCTTCACCTGCGGCTGGAGAGCGCCGCAGCTGCCGATGCGGATCAGGTTCTCGACTCCGAGATTTTTGAGCTCCTCCACGGCGATTCCGGCGGAAGCCCCGCCGATTCCGGTTGACAACGCGAGCACGCGGATGCCCTGATAGCTGCCCACAAGGCTGCGGTATTCACGGTTATAGGCAAGCTCCTGTACATCGCTTAGGAATGGTTTGATGCGATCGAGCCTTGCGGGATCGCCCGGCAGAAGCGCGCAGCGCGCGCCGTGGTTTTGATCCAGACGGATATGTGGTTGTAGTTGCGGCATAGGGGTTCGCTCCTTATCAGCAAGAATAGGAATGACAAAAATGTGCTAGAATAGCATAGATACTGTTTACCATAAGCGCTACCAAAAACGAAACGGAGGCACCTATTTTGGCCAGAATCCTCAATTTCGGCTCCCTGAATCTCGATCAGGTCTACCGCGTGGACGCGTTTGTCCAGCCCGGAGAAACCAAGTCCAGCCTGTCGCTCACGACCCATTGCGGCGGGAAAGGGCTCAATCAGTCCGTCGCCGCGTCCCGTGCGGGCGCGGAGGTTTGGCACGCGGGCATGATCGGTACAGACGGGGACATGCTCGATCAAAAACTCCGCGAAAACGGGGTCAACCTTTCGCTGCTTGAACGCAGCAGCGGCGTGTCCGGTCACGCGATTATTCAGGTGGACAACAGCGGACAAAACTGCATTTTGCTCTACGGCGGCACCAATCAGGCGCTGACGGAAGCATATATCGACCACGCCCTGGATGCCTTCGGCAACGAAGGGCTGGTGCTCGTGCAAAACGAGACCAACCTCGTCGGCAGTATCATCCAAAAAGCGCATAAACGCGGGCTTATGGTCGCGATCAATGCCGCGCCCATGGACGAAAAGGTGTTTACCTATCCGTTGAAACTGGTAGATTGGCTCATCGTCAACGAGATTGAAGGAGCGGCGATCGCCAAATGCGAGTTTGAGGTGGATATTCTGCCGAAGCTCAACAAGCTCTATCCGAATATGAACGTTCTACTTACCCTCGGCAAGCGCGGCGCCGTCTGCGTACGCGGCGGGGAGCAGGCGAGAAGCGGCATCTATTTGACCAAAGTCGTGGACACCACGGCCGCGGGCGACACCTTCCTTGGGTATTTTCTTGCCGAGGTGCTGGATCAAAAGAGCCTGCAAGATGCGCTCGCGCTCGCGACGGCTGCCTCGTCGATCTGCGTCGGCGTGATGGGCGCGGCGGATTCCGTGCCGCTGCGCGCAGAGGTGCTTGCCGCCGTCGAACACGGCACGCTCGGCAAACTTGGTGAATGGGGGGGCTGGCGATGACGCAGGCGCTGTATATCGACTGCTGCATTCGCGGCGAACAGAGCCGCACCAAACAGCTGGCGGAGGCATTCCTCGCGGCATATGGCGCGCGGGAGGATGTCGAGATCACGCGGTTAACGCTCATGGACGAGCCGCTGATCCCCTTTTCCAACGGGTTTTTCTGGCAACGGGAAGGGCTGCTTGAACGCGGAGAGCTGGATCACCCGCGCTTTCGCTATGCGCACCAGTTTCAGCAGGCTCAGCGGATCATCATCGCAGCTCCCTTCTGGGATTTGAGCTTTCCCGCGCTGCTGAAGGTCTATCTCGAAAACCTCTGCGTGCAGGGGATCACGTTTGACTGCAACGAGCAAAACGGCTGCTTCGGCGTGTGCAACGCGCAAAAGATGCTGTTTTTGACTTCGCGCGGCGGTGCGATGGAGGGGAAATCAATGGACAACGGCACAAAATACCTCTCCGACATGGCAAAGTTTTTCGGCATTCCGCACTTTCGTCATATCGCGGCGGACGGGCTCGACATGGGGCTTGAGCCGGTGGAGGCGATTTTGACTCGCGCGCGTGCGCAAGCGCAAGAACTGGCGAAGACATTCTAAAGCGAGATTCAATCGGGAGTGTATATGAAAGCAGTTATTTATGAGAAAAAAGGCAGGGTTCGACTCGTCGAAAAACCCATGCCTACCATACAGGAGCCGCGCGACGCGATCGTCAAGGTCATGCGCGCGTCGATCTGCTCGAGCGACCTGCATATCCGAAACGGCGGGGTTCCGCGCGCGAAAGAAGGCGTTGTGCTGGGGCACGAGTTCGCGGGGGAAATCGTGGAAACAGGTTCCGGCGTGAAGAAATTCTCCGTGGGCGATCGTGTGGCGGTGAACGTGGAAAGCTTCTGTGGCGAGTGTTTCTTCTGCCGCAGAGGATTTGTCAACAACTGCGTGGAGGGCGGCTGGGAACTCGGCTGCCGCATCGACGGCGGGCAGGCGGAGTATGTCCGCGTGCCGACGGCGGACATGAGCTGCACACGCATTCCGGACGCGATCTCGTATGAGCAGGCTCTGTTCGTGGGCGACGTGTTGGCGACGGGCTACTGGGCGGCGGGCATCGGCGAAATCCAACCTGCGGACGTGGTGCTCGTGCTCGGCGCAGGACCCACGGGGCTGACCACGATGATGTCCGCGCGGCTGTTCGGGCCGGCGGTGATCGTCGCAAGTGACGTCAACGAAGAGCGTCTCGCGCTGGCCAAGGCGCGGGGTCTTTGCGACGTGACCATCAACCCGAAAAAGCAGGACGTGGTCGAGGCCGTACGCGGACTCACGGATGGGCGCGGGGCGGATGTGGTGTTTGAGGTCGCGGGCGCGAAAAACACGTTTGAGCTTGCCTGGCGGGCGGCGCGGCCGAACGCGGTTGTGGTCGTCGTCGCACTCTATGAAGAGGCGCAGACGATTCCGCTGCACCGCATGTACGGCAAGAATCTGACGTTTAAGACCGGCGGTGTGGACGCAAGCAAGTGCTCCGAGATCATGCGCCTGATCGAAGCAGGACGGCTGGACACCAGCCTGATGATCACGCATCGCACGCCGCTCAACGACATCATGCAAGGCTACGACATCTTCGCAAACCAAAAGGAAGGCTGCATCAAATGGGTGGTTACGCCGTTTGAGGCGGACAAACCGATTCCCGGAGAAACGTTTTAGTGGAACAGCGAGGAGACAAAGCGATGTTTGACCCCGAAGTACGCGCAATTGAACCCGATCTGATCGCCTGGCGGAGGCACATGCATCAAAACCCGGAGGTGTCGTTTGAAGAGATTGAAACGACGCAGTATCTGGAGCAGTTTCTGCGCTGTTTCGGCGTGGACGCGATCGACCGCCCGACGAAGACGGGGCTTGTTGCGCACATCTTCGGCAAGAAACCCGGCCGATGCGCCACGGTTGCGTTTCGCGCGGATATCGACGCGCTGCCGATGCAGGAGGAAAACGACCTGCCGTATTGCTCAAACAACGCGGGCGTGATGCACGCCTGCGGGCATGACGGGCACGCCGCGATGCTGCTTTCGCTTGCGCGGCTGTTATGCGAGCACCGCGAAAGCTTCTCCGGCGAAGCGCGGCTGATCTTTCAGCATGCAGAGGAACTGCCGCCCGGCGGCGCGATCGAGCTTGTCCGCGCGGGCGCGCTGGATGGCGCGGAGGCAGCACTTGGGCTGCATCTTTCCAGCAATTTTGACACGGGTCTATTCGCGCTCAAAAGCGGCGTTTTAACCAGCAATGTCGATCGTTTTACCGTCACCGTCACGGGGCGCGGCGGTCACTGCGCCTTTCCGGAGCAGTGCGCAGATCCTTTGCTGGCCGCAAGTGAGATCGTGCTCTCGCTGCAAAGCATCGTCTCGCGACGCATTCCCGCAAGCGAGCCCGCCGTGGTCTCCGTCTGCGAGTTTCACGCGGGCAGTGCCTATAACATCATCCCGGCAGACGCGACGCTCAACGCCTCCGTTCGCTCCTTTGGCGAGGGGACGCGGCGGCTCATCGAGCGCGAAGCACGGCACATCTGCGAGCATGTCGCCGCTGCGCACGGCTGCACGGCGCGGTTGGATTGGCTGGAAGGCTATCCCAGCGTCGTAAACGACGAAGCGCTGGCCGAAGAAGCGGGACACGTGATTGCCGCGCGCTTTGGCAAAGAACAGATGCAACCCATCGGCGTCATCATGCCGGGCGAGGACTTTTCCTATATGCTGGAGGGTAAGCCGGGGTTCTTTGTGGAACTCGGCACGCGAAATCCCGCGCTCTTGTGTGACGCGCCGCACCACAACACGCGCTATCGCATGGATGAAGCCGCGCTGCTCTACGGCGTACAGTATCAATATGACATCGCCCGCGCGCTGCTGGACGGCACGCGTCGCTTCTGGGAGGGTCGCGCGTGAAGCTGACGGTATTGGTGGACAACCACACATATATCGACCGTTACTATCTCGGCGAGCCTGCGGTATGCTATCTCATCGAGGACGGGGGACAGAATATCCTGCTCGACACGGGATATTCGGAGGTGTTCCTCGAGAACGCCGTCCGGATGGGGATCGATCTTTCGGGCGTGACGGACATCGTCCTTTCCCACGGGCACAACGACCATACGGGCGGGCTGCCCGCGTTTCTTGCGCGGTTTTCGCAGGGCGTGCGCCTCTTTGCGCATCCCCGGGCGCTCCTACCCAAACGTGTGGAGGGAATGGAAGTCGGCTCGCCGATTTCGCTTGAAAAGTTGCCGCAGCGGGTGCAGACGCGGCTCGTGACGAAGCCTTGCGCCGTGAGCGAGCACGTGCTGTTTCTTGGCGAGGTTCCGCGCGTCTATGCGTTTGAGCAAAACCGCGCGGTGGGCGAAGCGCCGTCGGCCTGCGGCTGCTGCTGGGAGAGCGATGCGCTGGCGGATGATACGAGCCTCGCGCTCGTGCTTCCGGAGGGCGTGTTTGTGGTTACGGGCTGTGCGCACGCGGGCGTATGCAACACGGTTGCCTATGCCAAGGAAATTTCGGGAAAAGAGCGCGTTCTGGGAGTGCTCGGCGGGTTTCATCTCTTTGAGACGGGTGGTGTGCTGGATGAGACGATTGCGACCCTCCGCGCGCTTGACGTGGAGCGGGTGTATCCCGCGCACTGCACAAGCCTTGCGGTCAAGAGCGCGCTGTTTGCCGCCATGCCGACACAAGAGGTCGGTGTCGGGCTGACGATTTTGTGGTAGAATAAGAGCGTAGAGTGAAACCGAATTCCAAACAACAAAAATGATTTCCGAACACGAGAAATCCGAGAATCGATTGTAAAGAAATCGAAAAGTGAAATCATTTGGAAAAGGTTGTAACTCTTTTCTCTTTTTTCAAGAAACCACTTGAAAAGAGCGCCAAAAACAATATACTGTCCATAGGAATCGAGAAGGGTTTTGTTGCGTTGTAACAATTTACACGCGCTCATGCATTTGGGGAGGATATCATGAAGAGAAGAACCGTGCGCATCACACCATTGGGTTATATTGTGCTGGCCATCATCATTCTGGTGATGGTGGTAAGCATCTATTTTATCGTTTGGTCTATGCGTAATACCGGAGAAGAGCCAAACAGCGGAAACCTCAACAGCAACTCCGTTTCGTCGCAAACGCCGACTCCGTCGCTCCCGCCGGTGAGTGCAAACACCCCTGCGCCGACCGTGGCGCCGACCCAGGCAGCGACCAATGCGCCCGTGGCGACGACCCCGGCTGCAACGCCCAAACCGGACGACACCCCGGAACCAAAGGTGAAAGAACCGACCTCCGCGCAGATCGCATCTGCTGTGGACGGCACGCTGAACTCCAGCGGTGTTGTGCTCCGCGCAGGCCCCGCGCAGACGTATTCCATCCTCGGCAAATATTCCTCCGGTACACAACTGAAGGTTTATGAGGCTGAAGGGGAGTATTTCTTTGTCCGCGTGGTCAAGGAAAACCTCGTTGGTTATATCGCAGCAAAGTTTGTGGATAAGGCGGGCATCGTGCCCGGCGAGAACGCAACCCCCACGCCGAAGGGCATCGCGGGAACCATCCCCGGTACCGTAAGCGCGAGCAAAGTTGCCCTGCGCAGCGTGCCCAGCACGGAGGGAAACACCCCTGTGAGCGAAGCGGTCAAGGGTGACGCGGTATATATCTTCTTCAAGACGGGTGATTTCTACTACATTCAGGTCGCCTCGACGGGACTCAAGTGCTATGCCGCGGCGAAGTTCATCACCGCGAGCACCGCGGTTCCGACCGGAACGCCTGTGCCCACAAAATAAAACAAAAGCAACACAAAAGGCTGCCTGATGAGGGCAGTCTTTTTTGCGGGGTGTAGAGAGGGCTGTCAAACAGGAAGGTCTTTTGCTACTTTGGGGCACGCGGGCGGATACTATCCGCCCCTACCGAACCTTGCGTTACAGCTCGAGTTGACTTGTGAAAGATAAGAGAAGAAACTTTCACAACGTACGATGGATGATCCGCCTTAGCCCGCGCTTGCCAACCACCCGCTCCAACACAAAGACAAAGGAGCGATCCGTTTCTGGACAGCTCCTTTGTCTCCTGCGTTGATTTATTTCGCTTTCGTCGCGATCTCTTCCAGCAGCTTGGCGCGGAAGTCCGCGAGGGTCATCGTGCCGAGGTCACCATCTTTACGACTGCGCACCGCGACCAGCCCCTGCTCAATCTCCTTGTCGCCGATAACGAGCATGTACGGAATCTTCTGCATCTGCGCTTCGCGGATCTTGAAGCCGATCTTCTCGTTGCGAAGGTCGGTTTCGACACGAATACCATACTGCTCCAGCGACTTCTGAATTTCGACAGAAGCGTCCGCCGTGCGATCCGTAATCGGCAGCACTTTCACCTGCACCGGTGCTATCCATGTCGGCAGCGCGCCTGCATATTTCTCGATCAAGAGTCCCAGCGTACGCTCATAGCAGCCAATCGACGTGCGGTGGATGACGACCGGGTATTTCTTGAGCCCGTCGCTGTCCATATACTGCATGCCGAAGCGCTCGGCCAGCTGGAAGTCGATCTGAATCGTGATCAGCGTGTCCTCTTTGCCGTAGACGTTGCGAATCTGGATGTCCAGTTTCGGTCCGTAGAAGGCGGCCTCGCCGTCGGCTTCATGATACGGCACCTGGAGGTCGTTGAGGATTTCACGCATCATGTTCTGCGTGCATTCCCAGTCCTCTTTGTCGCCGATGTACTTATCCTTGTCGTTCTCGTCCCATTTGCTGAAGCGATAGCTCACATCGTCCGTAAAGCCGAGGGTATCGATCATGAACTTCGCGAGGTCGAGACAACCCTTGAACTCGTCCGCAACTTGATCCGGGCGGCAGGCAAGGTGGCCTTCCGAAATCGTGAATTGGCGAAGACGGATCAGGCCGTGCATCTCGCCGCTGCTCTCGTTGCGGAAAAGCGTGCTCGTCTCGTTGTAGCGCAGCGGCAAGTCGCGATAGGAGCGCGCGCGGTTGAGGTACGCCATAAACTGGAACGGGCAGGTCATCGGGCGCAGCGCGAACACCTCCGCGTTTTCGTCCTCCACATCCGGCGAATCACTCATGACGAACATGCCGTCGCGGTAGTGATCCCAGTGGCCGGAGATTTTATAGAGTTCGCGCTTTGCGATGAACGGCGTTTTCGTGAGCAGATAGCCGCGTTTTTGCTCCTCGTCCTCGACGAAACGCTGGAGAAGCTGAATCACCCGCGCGCCCTTGGGCAGCAGGATGGGAAGACCCTGGCCGATGACATCCACCGTGGTGAAGAGCTCCAGTTCGCGCCCAAGCTTGTTGTGGTCGCGTTTTTTCGCTTCTTCGAGGGCGGTCACGTAGGCGTCCAGGTCGGCTTTCTTCTCAAACGCCGTGCCATAGATGCGCTGGAGCATCTTGTTCTTCTCGCTGCCGCGCCAGTAGGCGCCGGCGACGTTCAGCAGCTTGATGTTTTTGACCACGCCCGTGCTCTTGACGTGAGGACCCGCGCAGAGGTCGACAAAGTCGCCCTGGCGATAGAAGCTGATGATTGCGTCTACGGGCAGGTCGCGGATGAGCTCGACCTTGTATGGTTCGCCGAGCTTGTCCATATACGCGATGGCCTCCTCGCGGGGCAACTCAAAGCGCTCGATCTTCTGGTCTTCCTTCTCGATTTTCGCCATCTCAGCTTCGATCTTGCCGAGGTCTTCCGGCGTGAAGGTTTCGGGGGTATCAAAGTCGTAATAGAAACCGTTTTCGATCGCGGGACCAATGGCGAGTTTCGTCTCCGGCCAGAGGCGCTTGACCGCCTGCGCGAGCACGTGGGACGCGGTATGGCGATAAGCCCAGCGTCCGTTTTCGTCCTTAAACGTATAGAACGTCAGCTGGTGGTCGCCGGTGATGGGGCGGAATGCATCGCTGTGCGCGCCGTCGATGGAGCAGGACAGCGTGGCCCGCGCAAGCCCCGGGCTGATCTCGTTTGCGATTTCAAGCCCCGTCATGCCGTCGGCAAACTCACGCGTGTTCCCGTCGGGAAATGTGATGATCATATGGATTCTCCTCCTGTTACTCTTCGCAATTTTTAATTGAACTCTTCGTGTCAAGCGCTTTGCTGGACACCAAAATAAAAACGCCCCGAAGTCATTTCAACTTCGGGACGATAGTGTCTCTACCGCGGTTCCACCCGTGTTCGCGAATCGTAAAAATCCGCGCGCTTTATCCCGCTGTATCGGGCGGTTCCCGTTTCGGGTCGTCGGGCGGTCTTCGCGCTGCCATCCGCCGCCGCGCTCGCACCAAAGTGCGCGGCTCTCTTGGGTGAATGTTTGCAGGCGTTACTGCTTCCCGAGTCTTACCAGATTACCTTTTAGTATAATCACGCAAAAAGAAAATGTCAAATCGTCTGTAAGGTAATTCTGTGAAAAAACCGTGGAAAACCGTCGCGTTGATGTGATGTTTTGCTACATTAGGATACCGCGCTTGCCGCGTGCTGCGCTGCGATGCGCATGCCCAGCACATCCTCCATCTCATACCAGCCGATGCGGCTGACGATGAACTCCGCTGCGGTCAGCGCGCCTTCGACAAACGCTCTTCGGCTGAAGGACTCGTGCGTGAGCGAGAGCCGCTCATAATCGCTCGCGAGCAGCACGGTGTGCATGCCGACGTATCCGCCCGCGCGGACGGCGTCGATGGGTACCTCCGCTCCGGCAGGGAGCTCCTCCTCCAGAGCGGCGGCAATCTTCTTTGCCGTGCCGGACGGGATGTCGTACTTCTTGCTGTGGTGCGTTTCGGTGATGTGATAATCAAACGAAGGCAGCGCGCGGGCAACGAGGCGCAGCGCGGCGAGCAGCACGTTGACGCCCAGGGTCACGTTTGGCGCGTAGACCACGCCGAGCTTGTTGTGCCGCACAAAGTCGGTCATCCAGAGCATATCCGCCTCCGTATGCCCGGTGGTGCAGAGGACGGCGGGGATGCGGTGCTTTTTACAGGCACGAAGGAGCGTCTTTGTGCCCGTGGGGTTGGAAAAATCGATGAGTACGTCGACCGGTACCTCGCTGAGCCCCGGATCGATTTGGGTGATTTCATGGATGATGATACCGGTGTTGGCTCGGTTGATGAGTTCTCCCGCGTCCCGTCCGGCTTTTTCGCTGCCGGCGCTGCAAAACGCCGCGGTCAGATGAAAGCGCTCGCTGTCGAGCAATGCGCGGAGAACTTCGCTTCCCGTGCGCCCGACGCCGCAGACGGCTACTTGTATCATGCGAACATCTCCTTTCTATGGTTGAATGGGTGGGGGCGTTCCGCGGCTGGTAGATGCACGCAAAAAAACATGCGCCCGCGGACAAATCGCAAGCGCAAGAAAAAACAGAATCGGTTTTCCAATAGAAAATAGACGTGGAAAAACACAAGCTTTCTACGCTTACGAGATTAGCTGACGGGTTCGGACGAAAAGCTGTCCTACCGGCATATGATTGCCGGATTCACCCCAATAAATGGTTCTCCCGCTCCTTCGTGTGCGACACGGAGGATTCAGCTATTTTGTTGTATGTTTACTATATGATATAGGAATAGCGTTGTCAAACACTTTTGACTGTATTACCAAAAATAACAATATAAAAACACAAAATGTACGTAATTACATCAGACGATGCGCACGATTATTTATGATATGGTTCGCGGGCGTTGATCTTAAACGCACGATAGATCTGCTCCAGCAGCACCACGCGGCAGAGCCCGTGCGGCAAGGTCATGTCGGAAACGGAGAGCAGCAGATCCGCGCGGCTGGCCACGGCGGGGCTTAGGCCAAGAGAGCCGCCGATGACGAACGTGATGCAGGAAAACGAACGGTCAAACGTCGCTTGCAGCGTCTTTGCAAACTGCTCGGAGGTGAAGCGCTTGCCATCGATGGCGAGGCAAACGACAAATTCGCCGGGTAGGATACGGGCAAGCAGGCGCTCGCCTTCGCGCTCCATCACCTGCGTTTCCTCGGCGGCGGAGAGCGTTTCCGGCGCTTTCTCGTCGCTTACTTCCGCAATCTCCAGCGTGCAAAACCGCGAGAGCCGCTTGGCATATTCCGCCACGGCATCCCGATAGAATGCATCCTTCACTTTTCCCACGCAGGCGATTTTGATTTTCATCGATTCGTGTTTTCTCGCTTGTGCAATTGTATTCTTACAGCTCAAACAACCCGCAGGGGCAGAACCGGTCGGCAACGGTGACAAACATGCTATCGAGCATGCCCGCACTTTCAAGTAGCGACTGCACCGTGACCAGCGCGAGCTCCGGCGTGTTGTTTTCTTCGGAAAGATGTCCTAAGATCGCGTTTTTGACCCCGCGCGCGTGCAGCTTTTGCAGCACCAGCCCCGCGTCCTCGTTGCAGAGGTGCCCGTGGGAGGAGAGGATACGCATCTTGAGTGAATATGGATAGCTGCCCGCCTTTAGCATATCCACATCGTGGTTGGCTTCCAACAGGATCAGGTCGGAGTCGGCAACCGCGTCGATCATCCGGCTGGAAACATGCCCGATGTCCGTCATGATGGAGAGTTTTTTTCCGTCGTGGACAAACGTGTATCCAACCGCATGTGCCGCGTCGTGCGGGGTGGAGAAGGGATGCACGCAGAGCTGCTTGAGATAAAAATCCCGATCCGGCTCAAACACGCGGATGTTCTTGGTTGCGATCTCGCCGATGCCTTTCGGCATGTGCTCCCAGCACTCCGCCGCGGCATAGACGGGGATGTCATATTTTCGCGAAAGCACGCCGATGCCGGAGACATGATCGGAATGCTCGTGGGTAATCAATATCGCGTCCAGCCCTTCTGGGCTAAGGTCGATCATCGCCATCATCTCGCGCAGGCGCTTTGCGGTCACGCCCGCGTCCACGATTAGGCGCACACCGCCCGCCTCCAGATAGGAGGTATTGCCGGACGAACCGCTGCACAACGGTGAAAACAACATAACGGTTTTGCTCCTTTTATTTCACACCGCCATACGACGGTGAAAACAACATGCGGTAGATACTTCTCTCAAATAAAGCACATCTAGTATAGCACAAGCGGCTGGAAAGCGACAGTGATAGTGCCACGAAAACCGCGCTCATCGCGCTGGTTATGAGCGTTTCTACTGGCGTTGTGAGTCCCGGTTTGGTATACTGTTCGATATGTGAGGAGAGACAGGAAAGTGAATCTTTGGATTTGGTAAGTATATGGACAGCACGATAAAACGAGCCTATGCAAAGCTCAACCTCACGCTCGGCGTGCTCTATAAGCGCGCGGACGGCTATCATGCGCTGGATTCCATCATGCAGACCATCGACCTGTTTGATACGGTTACGGTGGAGCGCGCGCGGGACATCGCCGTTATCAGCACGGGCATGGTGCTGCCGTATGACAACACGATCCGCCGCGCGGCGGAGCAATACCGCGTGCTGACGGGCAGGAGCGCGCTCATCCGCGTGGTCAAGCGCATACCGGCGGAGGCGGGGCTCGGCGGCGGCAGCGCGGACGCAGCGGCAACGCTCAACGCCCTGCAGGAACTCTACGGTGAGGTGGACGAAAAAACCCTCCTCGAAATTGCGGCAAAAGTCGGCGCGGATGTTCCCTTTTGTCTGCGCGGCGGCACCCAGCGTGCCGAAGGGATTGGTGAAGTGCTCACGCCTGTGCGCGGGATGAAGCTGCATCTGCTCGTTGCGAAACCCGCAGAAGGCGTCTCCACCAAAAAACTGTTTTCGCTCTTGAAGTTGCCGCGCGTGATGCCGGATACGACCGCCGTGCTCAAGGCGCTTTCGGATGGAGATCTCGATTCGCTCTGTCCGCTTCTGTATAATGCGCTAGAGGAGCCTGCCATCGAGCTCGTGCCCGCAATCGGCCGTATCAAGGCGGATATGATCGCATTGGGCGCCAAGGCCGCCTGCATGAGCGGCAGCGGCAGCGCCGTGTTTGGCGTGTTTGCCGAGAAAGAAGCGGCAATCGAGGCGCAGACAAAACTCGCTGATGTTGCGTTTGCGCAAGTGTGCGAGAGCATCTAGCTGCCGGATGTTGCGCGCGTGTAGCCGCGCTGTTTCGTCAAAGTGAACAATCCGAGAAAATTCTCCAAAATAGATGCACATCCTACGATAAATTCGATACAATCACCATATGGGCGTTTGTTACATGCCCGTTCCTCAGATTTTTGTTTCGGGGGGATTATGAAGAAACGACAGACCCACACCCGCAGAGGATTCGCCTTCCTGCTCACGCTGGGGTTATTGCTGCTTGCCGTGCCGCTCGCTTCCGCGCCTGCGGACTCCGGCGTGCAATATATCCGCGTGTTGCTTTCGACTCAGGGCGTGTCGTCGATGAACGTCCCCGTCAAGGGAACCTATACACTCGCGCAGACGCAGCGGACGTTTACGGACGGTACGCTGACGTTCTCTGCCAGCGGCAGCACGGTGACGGTCAGCCACTCCAGCGAAGGACAGCTCTATTCGGGCAGCAACGCCACCATCGAGCGCACCAATCTCTCCCGTGATGCGGGGTATCTCACCATGAAGACAGCGGCAGGTACGCGAAACTACCTCGGCAACGTCCAGCTCAGCGCGAGCAACGGCGTGCTGACGGTGGTCAACCGCGTGCCGCTTTCGCATTATCTCTACGGTGTGGTCGGTTACGAGATGAGCAATGCTTTCCCGCTGGAGGCGCTCAAGGCGCAGTCCCTCGCGGCAAAAGGCTATGGCCTGCTCAAGATTCGCCAAAGCGGCGCGTATGACATCCTCGATACCGCGGACGATCAGGTCTACAAAGGCTATGATCCCGCAAGCCAGAACGTGATCGCCGCCGTGGACGCAACCATGAGCGACGTACTGTATTACAACAACGTACCGCTTTTGTGCTACTATGCCGCGAGCAACGGCGGCTGGATGATCTTGCCGTCCGACCGTTGGACGAGCCCGATCTATGATGGAGCCTACAACTACGGCGTTGACCCATATGACCTCATGAATCCGTCTTCGCCGGTGGAAAAGGTGTTTGTCTCCAATATCTACAGCGACCGCGAGATGGGTACCGCTGCGTTTGCGTTTATCGATTCTCGCCTGATGGCGGCGGTTGCCGCGCGCGGCGTGATCCCGAAAAACTATACCTTTGGCGGTGTGCAGTCGATCGACAGCGTCACCTCCTCTGGCACGGCGGGGTATGCGGACGATCTCAACCACCTCAATATTGCGCTAACGGCGACGGTTCGGGCAAATATGCTTGAATCTATGATTCCGACCCCGACGCCGACATTTGCGCCAACGCCGAGCCCAACGCCGACGTTTGAACCGACGCCGTCTCCAACACCCACGGTGTCGCCGTCGTCAACGCCAACTCCCTTGCCGGAGGGCGTAACGCCTTCGCCTACGCCCACGCCGCTGCCGGAAGGGGAAACCCCGACGCCGACACCGACGATGGAGCCGACGCCGTCTCCCACGCCGACGTTTGAACCAACGCCGAGCCCGACGCCGGAGTTTGACCCGACCCCCTCGCCGACACCCGCCATCGAGACGGTGAAAACGAGCCAGGTGAGCATCAACTTCACGTTTGCGGACATGGTTACGGCAGGGCTGTATCCTTCCACCATACTCAAGATTTTTTACGCCACACCGACCAACGGCGGCTGGTATCTGCTCCACGCGCGTTATGGACACGGTGTTGGCATGAGCCAGCGCGGCGCGCAGTATATGGCAAACATCGGCAAGACGTATCGCGACATTCTCGCCTTCTATTATCCGGGCGCGACGCTTGGCACGATGGCATATGTATTCCCCGAGACCATCGGAGCCACGCAGCCTTCCTCCGCGCAGACATCCGCCTCCGCGGGGGTGATCACGGGCTCTGTTAACGTCCGCTCCAAGGCGTCCACAAGCGGAAGCATCCTGGAGACCCTGACGAAGGACACGCAGGTTTCGCTGCTTGGCATGACGGGCGAGTGGTATTATGCCTCCACGCCCAGTGGAAAGACGGGCTATATTCGCTATGATTATGTTTCGCTGACCGGCTCTTCGCTGATTGCGGTAGGCAAGGTCTCCGCAAGCGCGGTCAACTTCCGCACTGGCCCTGCGACGAGCTATTCCGCCGTCGGCAAGCTTTCGCAGGATACGCAGGTTGGCATCTACGGCATGGTCGGCGGCTGGTACAAGATCAAAGCCCTATCCACCGGACAGGATGGCTTTATCAGCAAGGATTACATCATCATCACGCAGGCGGTTGCGGACGGCACAGGGACAGCCCCGAATCCGACGGCTACGCCGGTGCCGACGGCTGTGGACGGCACAACGCCCGCGCCAACCGCGATCCCGACCGAAACTCCGCTGCCGACACCCACGCCAACGCCAACCCCGCTGCCTACGCCGACGCTTGCGCCGAATCTCGCCGCAGCGGGCGCAATCAATGCGCAGGGCGTGAACATCCGTGCGGGCGCGGGAACCTCCACCAGGAGCTACGGCAGGCTGCTGAAGAATACGACCGTCGATGTCTATGAAAAGGTTGGCTCGTGGTATCATGTGCGCGTAAGCGCAACTGGGCTGGAAGGCTATGTCTATGCAAAATATGTCAGCCTCACACAGCTGCTAAATACCAATAGCTCCGGCACATCGTCCAGCGCGGGATACATGAATACCTCCGGCGTCGTATTGCGCACCGGGCCGGATACGCGCTACAACAGCCTCGGCAAGCTCAAGCGGAACACGACCGTGAAGGTCGTCGGCTCCTTCGGCGGCTGGTATCAAATCGAGGTGCCTTCCGCAAAGCTCACGGGCTATACGCTCGCGAAGTATGTCACCCTGACCAGCACGGTGAAGACGGACACAACCATCGGCGTGGTGACCGGAAACCTGAATCTTCGCGCGCAGGCATCGTCCAGTTCGTCTTCCAAGATACTGCTCACGATGCCAAAAGGCTCGGTGGTCACGGTCTATTCTACTGTCAACGGCTGGTGTTCTGTGGACTATCAAGGGACAAGGGGATATTGTTCCGCGGCGTATCTGCGGATTGGCTAAACGGAATACGCACCCCCGACACAGTTGCATGCGCCGGGGGTGCAAAAGGATTTGAGTATTCGTTGGATAAAAAACTCTTAAATCGCATATTCCTGCTCTCGGCAGCGGGCATTCTGCTTGTGCTCGGCGCGATTGGCGCGCTGCGCGCGTCGCGCCCTGTTGTGGACACAAGCCCGGTGGTTGTGGAGCAGGCCGAGATCGAAACAGTCAATGTAGAGACGGTGGAAGCTTCGCCCGAACCGACGGCAGAGCCCGTGACGTATGAAAACACCGTTCTGTTGCTGGTGGATCGTCAGCCGGTCATGACGCTTTCTTCCGAACTCGCGGCAAAACAGATGCTCTGGGAATACCTGAGCAGCTTTGCCGTTGCGCCGGAAGGGGAGCGGTTTCTTTCCGCCCGGTTTGACTGTGAGTTGATTCTGGCGCAGGCTGATCCGCTGGTCGAGCCCATGAACGAGGGAGACGCGTTGAGCATGCTCGCGCAAAACCCTGCTCTGGTGCCGATCGTGGTCACAACCATGCGCACGGAGACAAGCGAGACAAGCCCTGCTGTCAGCGAAACGACTGAACCCGCCTTGCCCAAAGGAGAGCGAATCATCACCCAGCTTGGTGCGGGTGCGGTGACGCAAACGAGTATGCAGGCGGTCTATCGCGCGGGTACGCTTCTCGAAACCGGCGCGCCGGAGACGAAGACGCTCCGCCTCGCGCGGGAAACCATCGTCCGCACGGGCGCCTATACCAAGGCGAACACATCCGGTTCTCCGGATCGCCTGGAGGGTGTGCAGGGCAAGAGCAAGGGCGACCTCAAGCTTGGCTACCCGATGCGTGGGCAGATGGTGCATTATTTTGGCTATGTCGAAGGCAAGATGAACTATGGCCTGGAGATCAGCAACAGCGCGGGAACCAACATCGTCGCCCCCGGAGAGGGTGTTGTGATGTATTGCGGGGAGCGCGGAGCATATGGCTTCGTTGTGGATATTGACCACGGCAACGGCTTTGTTTCGCGGCTGACGCACCTGAGCGACGTGCAGGTGGAGCTCAACCAGCGTGTGTTCATCGGCGATCCGGTCGGCAAACTCGCGGCGGACGCGGACGGCGGCAAGCCCGTGCTGCACTATGAACTCATCATCGACGGCATTCCGTATAATCCGTTGTTTTACTTCGGATAAACGCAAGTAGATTAAAAAAGGATGGCATATGCCATCCTTTTTTCGCGCTTACTTGATTATTTTCGATTCAACAGCCGCGCAATCGGCGGGCGATGCACCGTGATGACCCCCTGCGGACAAAACTCCTGACAGCAGAAGCAACGGATGCATTTCTTTGTGTCGATCAATGCTCGCTTTTCGCGGATGGTGATTGCGCCGGCGGGACAAACCTTTTTGCACTCCGCGCAGCCGGTGCAGCGATCCCGCGCGATGCGGGGGCTGCTGGCGAACATGCCGGAGAGAATCTTGGCAATCGTTTCGTTTTTTGAGCCCCAGAGCTTCACGTCGTGCTTGGGTGTGAGCTGAAAGTCGGGAATTACAAACGATTCCAGATCGCCGTGGATCGTGAGTTCGCGCAGATCAGCAGGCACAAGACCGCGCTTGACGGCGGCGTCCAGCGTCGGCACTTCACTCGCGCTCAGGTTCATCAGGTGTGCGCCGGCAAGGTCGAGCGCATGCGGGTTGAAGCTTGCGAGAATCGCGCCCATGAAGCGCGGCGTGCCGCCGGAAGGGCCGTTGCCTTCCATCGTCATGATCGCGTCCGCAATCGAAAGACGCGGCTTGCACCACTGGCAAACATCGACCAGCATGTTTGCAAACGCCTCGTGTGTGTTGTAGCGATAGTGGCATTCCGACTTTCTGAGCCCCGGAATTGCACCAAAGAGGTTTTTACACGCGCCGGTAAACGCCATCAACGCATGCGTTTTCATCTTGCACAGGTCGATGATGGCATCCGCCGCCACAAGATAGTTCGTGATTTGAAACTCTTTTGCCGCGACCGCTTCGGAATAAACAACGTCGATGATCGAAAAATCCTCGTTGAGCGTTGCGCCCGCGTCCAGCACCTGCCGCATGCCCGTTCCGCCATAGACCGCGGAAAGATAAGCGAGGCTGAAAGGCCCGCCGGGGCTATCCCCAACCACGACGCTTGCGCCTTTTTCCGCGAGCAATTCACACAGCGCAAACGCAACCTGCGGGTGTACGGTCGCCGCCTTTTCGGGTTTCACGCGCATCATCAGGTTGACCTTGACGGCGATCTTCATGCCCGGCGTGACCCAATCCAGCCCGCCGATGGGCGCAAGCGCAGCAAGAAGCGCTTCCTTCACGTCTGCGGGGTCATAGCTGCCGCAGCGGGCAATTGAGACATCAAAAAGCATATCGTTCTCACAATCGATGGATGAATTTGGGCAAAAGCGGCTGTTTTCCTGCCAACGATTATAACATAGAACGGATTTTTCCGCGCTGGATGAGATGCGGGGCGTCCCTGCGATGCAAAACAGATTCAACTGCAAGTTGTGTCAGGATCAATCGATCTGTTACGTGACCGATGTGCGGCTTCGACGACGGCCGGATGCCCATGGACAGCGCGTTACGGTGAAAAAGGAATCGATTGCCGCATTTTATTTTTTTCAGGAAAGAGTTTTTGGGAATGTTCCGATGGAAGCACATCGTTCTTGGGCAAAAGGAGGGGCCACAGCGGTTACAAGAAAAAGCATGAGGCATTAGCAAAAACCGTGTTTTCCTTACAATTTAGATACCATTCATGACATTAACGCGATCCATTCCTTTTTATTCTGTAAAATAAAACCACAAAATCGAGGGAAATCCCTTGATAAAAGATTTGATCGGCAATCGGCATCCATCCATTGAAAAAAGCGGAAACGGCAACGCTGCTTGAAACGGACAGTTTTTGCTATGCGGCAGGCGTTCCAAGAGCCTTGGTCACATCCGGCTGCCTTCCACAGCATGCTTGGTGTGACGAAAACAAGCCAAAGGGTGAAAATGCAGATTGCGAAGAACATGGAGGTTACACAATGATAAAATGGTCGCGGATCAAACGAATTACAAGCCTAGTGCTGTGTTTGCTGATGGTGTTTTCGCTGCTTCCCGTCAGCTCGCTCGCAGACGAGGCGAGTTCGCCTACGCCTGCCGACCCGGTGGCAACACCGCATCAGGAGGCGACGCCTGCGCCGGAGGTCGAGCACACGGCTTCAACACAGGATACGACCCCTGTGCCCGCTTTGGATGCAGAGTATCCAAGCCCTTCGCCGGCGCTTTCTCCGGCACCAGAAACCACGGCTCCGGAAGCGCAGGCGTATCTGGTCAACTTCGTGATCGACGGCGATACGAAATGGGATCTTCAGCAGACGGTTGCGGAAGGGGAAACGGCGAAAGCGCCGGGCATCCCCGCCGTGCCGGAGGGCGAAGCCTATGTGGGGCAGATTTTTCTCTACTGGTATGCGCGTGCAAACGAGGCGTATGATTTCAACACGCCCGTAACCGCGAACCTGACGCTTACAGCCAAGTTTGGCTCTGTGAGCGAGGCCACCAAGACCGAGGATACTCCGGTTGTTGTAAACGAGGAGATTTTGTTTGCCGCGTTTTCAATGGCGGGCGGCATCCTGCCCGAGAGCACGCCGCTCTGGACGTATCAGTTTGTGGTGGATGGCGTCACGGTGGACAGCAAGATCGTCGCCAACGGGGACACGCTTGATGCACCGCAGGTGCCCGCGGCACCGGACGGCATGAAGTTCTCCGGCTGGTACACGAACTCCGGCACGCTGTTTGAAGGCTTTGGCACGCAGAACGTAACGGTTAACGGCACAACAACCCTTACGGCGAAATTTGAGCCTGCGTATTATGTCTTCTTTTATAATAGAAGCGGCGCGGTCATTGAAACGCGCGTTCCGGACGCAGCGGGTGTGGTTTCAACCACGAACATTGCCTCTCTTGAACTCGGCGGCAGTGAAGCGTTGCTGGGTTGGTCGCTCACGCCCGGAGGCACTGCCGCTGTCGGCGGAACAGTCACCGTCAGCGGGGCAAACATCAGGCTGTATCCCATCATTGGCGAAGTCATCTGGGTTTCGTTTGATTCCACCGGGGGAACCTATGTCCCGCCCATGCATATCGCACCGGGCACTGCGCTGACGCAGGCGGCGGTAAACGCACATGTGCTTGCAAGCACGGGGCTAGGCGTGATCACGAAAGAGGGCTATACGTTTTCAAACTGGAGCGGAGTTGCCTTTGGCAGCGTGCCTGCGGCAAACGTGACACTGAGCGCAAACTGGACGCCGAACAATAACACACCGTATAAATTGGTCTACTGGATCGAAAACGCGGACGATTCGGATTTCACATTTGAAAAAACAGTGAATAAGACCGGAATCTCCGGCGCGACGATCACACCGAGCACGGCAGAGACGGCAACCAACAATCTCAACTCCGCATATGCCGCCTACTTCAACATTGGAACCTATACCCCGGGGCAGACGGTAAATGGCGACGGAACGACCATCGTCAATCTCTATTTTGCGCGAAAAACGTATACGCTAGCTTTCAAGAGTGGCACGAATACGATCTATTCCCAATCCTGTAAGTATGACCAGAACGTTTCGGATGTTTGGAATGTGCCCGCAATCGCAACGCTTTCCGCAGCGGGCAACGTTTGGAAGTCCAGCATCACGGGCTCGTATTATACCTTTCTGGAGAAGATGCCGGGCAGCAACCTGACCTTGACCGCGACTTCGTGGAGCGGCAGCAAATACACCTGGTATTATTGCCTTGAGACGCTGGACGGTACGGCGGCAACAGCGCCCGCGGGCAGCACGACCGTGGCCAATGGCGGAATCACATATTATATTACGAAAACGGTCTCGATCAAGGCAAACGGGATCAGCTTGACCTACGACGAGGACTATTTCCCGATTACGGGATTCTATCAGCGCGATAGCGTGGTGCCCTCCTTCAGCAACGTTGGAGGAGAATACTTTGCCTCGCTCTATTATCGCAGATCGAGCTATAACCTGACTTTCATCAACGGGTCCGCCTCGCAAACCGTCAGCGGAATTCGTTTTGGTGCGCCGATTGAAGGGCAGTATTATGAGCCGACGCGTCCCGTCGGCGTCAGCGCGGCGTTTACATTTGACGGCTGGTATACGACGCAGGCCGGCTATGAAGGCTCAAAATTTGACTGGACAGGCAAAACGATGCCGCCGAAAAACGTCGTACTCTATGCCAAATGGGTTGCGCCGACGTTTAGCAGCGTGGCGAGTCTGAATGCATATGGCTCCACGGGCACAGGCACGATCGACCTTGGTTCCATTCCGTACGGCGGAACCATCAGCGCAAGCGCGCTAGCAAACGCGCAGGCCGCGGTCAGCGCAAACAAACCGCATCCGAACGATCTATTCGGTGGCTGGCTGATCGAACGAAATGGTTCGCTGGTTGTCTTTAACCCCAGCATGCAGATATTTGAAGATGTTGTGCTGTATCCGGTGTGGCTCAACGGTCTGAGCTATCGCGTGACCTATGCGCTAGGCGAAGCCAGCGGCACGGAGCCGGTCGATTCAGAAGCATACGCAAGCGGAAGCCAGGCGCAGGTCAAGGCGCTTGATCCCGCTGCTGTTACTCCGCCGACGGACAAGGTGTTTATCGGCTGGCGTTCCGGTGTCGATCTTAAAATCTATTATCCGAGCAGCGCGATAACGATCACGCAAAACACGACGCTGACCGCTGTCTGGGTATACCCCGCTGTCAATGTAACGATTACCTATGATGGCAACGGCGGCATGACCAGCGGCGGGATGGGCAGCTTTACCGGCGGCACGCTGAACAACACGCATCACACAGTGCAAGGCAACGCTTTTGTCTATGAAGGGAAGCTCTTCAAAGGCTGGAACACGAAATCCGATGGCACGGGCACGGGATATCAACCCGGAGACAGCGTCCTGCTTGGGACCAGCGTTGTAAACGCGCCGGGCACGCTCTACGCGATCTGGGAAGATCAAACGTTCATCGTAGAGGTCTCCGGCGATCCGGCGAGTGGATTGAGCGCGGCAAACGGCGCGGGCAGCTATGTATACCACACCAATGCGATGGTGACGTGGACGATTGCACCTGGCTATGAGCTGGTGGATGTTTCGGACAATGGAGTGATCCTGTCTGCAGCCTCTTACGCCGGCGGGTCATACGCTATCAACAGCATTTCCGACGATCACGCGGTCGTGGTGTATACGAAACTCAAAAATCTATTGCTCACCTACAACGGCAACGGGGGCATGGTGGGCGG
>DLGD01000002.1 GCA_002482505.1 Christensenella sp. UBA7703
TCTGTTTTTCTTGACACATTACACACGGGTCTTTTTTTTGCGCCGCGCAATGGAGCGCAGTATAATAGAAAAAAGCAACAAGTAAGGAGCCGATATGTCGCTCAAAGACCGCGCTAAACAGCTCAAAACCGATATCCCCGCCGTGTTTCTCGCGCTCCGGCGGCGGGAGACGCCGTGGTATGCCAAGCTCCTCGCGGGGTTGACGGTCGGTTACGCGCTCTCGCCGATCGACCTGATTCCGGACTTTATTCCCGTACTGGGGTATCTGGATGATCTGATCATCCTGCCCGCGCTGGTCGCGCTCACCATTCGCTGTGTTCCGGCCGAGGTGATGGCCGAGTGCCGCGTGGAGGCGGAGGGGATGTGGAGCAGCGGCAAGCCAAAGCGCTGGTATTATGCGCTGCCGATCGTGCTGGTTTGGCTGTTGGTCGTGTTCCTCGTCGTCCGCGCAATCGTGATCAAGCAATAGAGATATCGCACAAACGCAAACAAACAATCCCCGTCCGAATTTGCTTCCGGCGGGGATTTTTTTCGTATCAAACTTACTTTTTCTTCGCGAGGTTTTGTTCTTTACGAAACGCCGTGATACGCTTCACCAAATCCAGCGGAAGGGGCTGATCCAGAGGGAACTGCACCGTGCCTTTGCTGAGCTTGTATGCACCAAGCTCGCCTGCAAACGTCTCGATTCCGTCCGCGCCGGGGTAGAAGCCGATGTGGCTCTTGTAGCCGGCGAAGTGCACAACGTTTCCCTTGAGGAAGAACGTCGGGATGCCGTAGGCGATCTTCTCCGTTGCGTCGGGGATGATCTCCAGAATCGCCTCGCGCATCTGGTTCAGCTTCGGCTGAATCTCTGGCGGTTGCTGAAGGATGTAGTCGGTGATGGGGGTAGGGGTCATAGCGATTCACCTCCTATAGAAGTGATTTTAGTATAGCATATCGGGAGGTGGGGGTGTGTGAGGGGGTTACGGAGGGAGGGGGTAGAAGTTTATCTTGAATTGATATTAAGCGGTAAATGACAGTAAAGGAGTTACTATTTGTTGTCAAGAAATGATTTGTTGTCAAGAAATGATTTGTTGACGTAACGTGAATCGATATGTAAAATACAAATATAGAAAGTTGCAAATCTCAAATCTTGTGACATGGACATGAATAATGGAACGTATAATTTTTGGACTTACTGGTGCATTCGGAAGCGGTTGTTCATTTTTAGCTGAACACTTTTTCGTGAAGAACTTTGCTTATCGAAAATACTCATTATCTGACGAGTTGAAACATAAGTATGCTTTAGAAAATGGTGAAGAGTATAAAAGTCGTTCTGATCTTCAGAAATTTGGGAATGAAGTTCGCCGCGCTGATATTGCCGCGTTAGCGAAAGCTGTCCTAGTTAAGATAAACGCAGATGATATAGCTGAGCAAGAAAGAGCAAAAACAGATGGTAAAGAATACCATCAGGCTCCGATTATTATTGATAGTATAAGAAACCCAGCTGAAATTGAGTTTTTTCGAGCAAACTGTCCTAGCTTCGTCCTGTTCGCAATTTTTGCAGACTATGATACTCGTTGGGACAGAGTTAAAGCAGACTATAATGAATCAAAGGATGCGTTTGACAGGGATGAAGCAAAGGATCAGGGGAGCAACGAGCCTTCATATGGGCAGAGAATCACCTCATGCTTTTTTCAAGCAGATGTCGTAATATCGAATAATTCTGAAATCAACCCAGATAGTCCAAATGAAGCATTTGAGAATATGCGAAAGAATCTTCTCAATTACACGAAAGCTTTTAGTGAACCAACAAAGTCAAAACCCACTATCCAAGAGACAGTCATGGCAATGGCATATGCCGTTGGGAGGCGCTCAAAATGCATTAAGCGGCGTGTAGGGGCTGTTATAGTAGACGGAAAAATGAGAGTACTCAGTACCGGGTTTAACGCTGCTCCTGTGGGACTAAAGGACTGCGAACAACAGATCGGAAATTGCTACAGGGCAACTAAAAAGAAAAAACTTCATGGAGAAATACATAGAAGAATACTCATGGATTTTCCGTCTTGCGAAACCAAGGTAGCAGACGATATCATTTCGAAGTTCAAGATATTGGAATTGTGTCGCGCTTTACACGCTGAAGAGAATGCAATTCTTAGTTTGGTTGGGCATTCGTTTGGAACGGATTTGACGGAAGCCACGTTATACACAACAACTTATCCGTGCAATTTATGCGCGAATAAAATAGTTCAAGTTGGAATTAAGCATGTTATTTATTTCGAGCCATATCCCGTAAAAGAAGCCAAAAAGATATTTGAAGAAGCAAAGGTAAAGGCGGAAGGGTTCGAAGGAGTCACATTTCGGGCGTTTTTCAGAGCATTTAACTTTGAAGAATAAACTCATTGACACGATTGTTAAAATAAAATAACATAAACAGTAATTATCTATGAATTAAAAGGGGATGAAATTGTGCGTGTGTTTTGCCCAAGATGTGGCCGATTGGCAGAGTATGATCCATATTATGGAAGAACTTACTGTACATCTTGTAGTTGGAGCAGTGAACGTACTCAGGAAGCAATAAGAAGATCAATTGTAGGTGTAAAGATTTCTTGCTCACCCCCAGCTAGATATGAGAGCAAAGAGAAACTTAGATTCAACTAATTTAAACATGGCGGATGCTTTGAACTTAGCATCCGCCATTATCGTAATAAAGTCACCGACTATCGATCCCGATTTATCGTATGCTTGTTCCAAACGAGAAAGGTACACATCTTTTTATGGAACAGGACGCAACAAAACCTAAGCCAAAACAGAATAGTTGGAAACGATATTTGCCGATGATGATTCTCGCAGTAGTGGGTGCCATCGCCGGCTTTTTGTATTATCGTTTGGTCGGCTGCGCAAGCGGCGCATGCCCCATCACGTCCAATCCATATATTTCAACCGCTTACGGCGGCGTGATCGGTGTTCTACTTGGCTATATCGTTACCCCGGGAAAGAAAAAGGAGGATCAGGGCGCATGAAAAAAGTTGTCATCATCGGCGGCGTGGCGGGTGGAGCCAGCTGCGCTGCGAGACTGCGCAGGCTCGACGAAACCGCGCAAATCGTACTCTTGGAGCGGGGAGAATACATCTCCTACGCAAACTGCGGCTTACCCTATCACGTGGGCGACGTGATCAAAACCCGCGCGGCGTTGCTGCTGCAAACGCCGGAAGCGATGCGGGCGAAGTTTGGCATTGACGTCCGCGTACAAAACGAAGTCCTCTCCATCGACCGCGAGAAGAAGACCGTTTTGGTCAAGCGCGTGGACTCCGGTGAAACCTATACCGAACCCTACGACGTGCTGGTGGTCTCCACCGGTTCCTCGCCGCTCAAACCGCCGATCCCCGGCATCGATTCCTCCCGCGTGCAGACGCTCTGGACGGTGCCGGATACCGACCGCATCCGCGCGCTCGTGCGCGAGCAGGGCGTGAAGAGCGCCGCTGTCATCGGCGGCGGCTTCATCGGCCTTGAGATGGCGGAAAACCTCCGTCACGCGGGCCTGAATGTCAGCCTCATCGAGGCGCTGGATCAGGTCATGTCGCCGATCGATTTTGAGATGGCGCAGCTGCTGCACGAAACCATCGAACAAAACGGGGTCGACCTGTACCTCGGCGACGCGGTGGATTCCTTCCACGACGTGGTGGGCGGTGTGGACATCAAGCTCAAGAGCGGCAAAACCGTCTCGGCGGAGCTGGTGATTCTCTCCATCGGCGTGCGGCCCAACGGCCAGCTTGCCAAAGAGGCGGGCTTGAGTGTCAACGCGCGCGGCGGCATCGTGGTCAACGACCATATGCTTTCTTCCGATCCTTCGATCTATGCCGTTGGCGATGTGGTCGAGGTCGAGGATTTCATCAGCAAGGATCAGACGATGATTCCGCTGGCAGGCCCCGCCAATAAGCAGGGGCGCATCGCGGCGGACAACATCGCAGGACTCGACGCTGCTTACCACGGCACGCAGGGCTCGTCGATCGCCAAGGTGTTTGACCTCACGGTCGCCAGCACGGGCGAAAATGAGAAGACGCTGCTCAAGCGCGGGCTGGTCAAAGGGAAAGACTTTGAAGCCATCATCATCACGCAGAACAACCACGCGAGCTATTACCCCGGCGCGGTGCCGATGACGCTCAAGCTGCTCTTCACCAGAGACGGCAAGCAGATTCTCGGCGCGCAGATCGTCGGCAAAGACGGCGTGGACAAGCGCATCGATGTCATTGGCGTGGCAACGCGTATGGGCGCTTCGGTGCTCGATCTCAAGGAGCTGGAGTTTGCCTATGCGCCGCCGTACTCCTCGGCAAAAGACCCGGTCAACATGCTCGGCTTCGTTGCGGAAAACGTGTTGAACGGGCTCGTGAAGATCGCGCCCTGGAACATCGCGGAGGCGAACAAGGACGCGGTATTGCTGGACGTGCGCGAGGACGCGGAGCTGCTCGCGTTCACGATTCCGGGCGCGGTGCAAATCCCGCTGGGGCAGCTCCGAGGCCGCCTTGGCGAGTTGGATGCAACGAAGACCTATGTCGTCTTCTGCGCAATCGGTGTTCGCGCCTACAACGGCGCGCGCATCCTCAACCAGCACGGCTTTGCAGATGTTCTGGTCTATCCCGGCGGAGCGAGGTTCTATCAATCGACGCATTATAAGGAGGTTGCCCCCATGCCCTATACGAAGAACGAACCGGTTCATGACAGCGGCCATGCGGAGACTGCCAATATCCCCGTCGCGGCGATGCGCATCGATTGCAGCGGCATGCAGTGCCCGGGCCCGATCATGAAGGTCTTTGAAACCATGAAGGAGATGAAGGACGGGCAGGTCATGGAAGTCTCCGCGAGCGATCCGGGCTTTGCGCGGGACATCGTCGCCTGGGCGCGGCGCACAAACAACACGCTGCTGGCCAACGAAAAGCGCGGCAACGATTATGTTGCGCTGGTCAAAAAAGGCACGGGTGCTGCTGTAACCCAACAGGTTCCGCAGAGCATGGCGGGCGACGGCAAGACGATTATCGTCTTTAGCGGAGACCTCGACAAAGTGCTCGCAAGCTTCATCATCGCAAACGGCGCGGCGGCGATGGGCAGGCCCGTGACGATGTTCTTCACCTTCTGGGGGCTGAATGTCCTGCGCAAGGCCAGCAAGGTGAAGGGGCAAAAGAGCTTCATCGAGGCAATGTTTGGCGGCATGATGCCGCGCGGTTCCACCAAGCTCAAGCTCAGCAAGCTGAACATGCTGGGCATGGGCACCGCCATGATGAAGATGGTCATGCGCAAGAAGAATGTCGATTCGCTCGAAACCTTGATTCAGAAGGCGATGAAGGCGGGCGTGAAGATCGTCGCCTGCACGATGAGCATGGATATCATGGGCATTCAGGAGAAAGAGCTGATCGAAGGCGTGGAGCTTGGCGGCGTTGGTGCCTATCTGGGCGACGCCGAAGAGAGCAACGTCAACCTCTTTATCTAAAACGATTCGATTGAAACACGGGCGCGCGGTGGAAACACTGAGCGTCCTCAGAATATCGACAAACCCCGCTAAGGGGGTATGGGGGATCGAAAATCCCCCATCTTCCAATCAAATTCGGCGATTCATTCGCTGAATTTGCTAAAAATGGCGCGTTTAGCGGTATTTTTTACCCAAAGTAAAACCCCATCGGCGAAGCCCGCAGGACTTTGCCGATGGGCTAAGGACGCGCGGTGGAAACACTGCGCGTCTTTTTGCGTCAAACAGTGAGGAATTGAGTTTTTTTAAAAAAAGATTATAATAAAAGCATCACAAAATAGTTCAAATAATCATCTCATTTCTGTCCGTATTTTCGTCCAACATAAAACGGAATCATTGAGGAGGAGAGCCGTATGAAACAGGATCTGATGCAAGAAATCGTGTCTCAGCTTTCCGCACTCGGACTATCGGCGGCAGCATCCGATCAAACCGACCTGATCGTTGACGAGGAGCTGGTGGACGTCGCCTTCTCCACGGGCAAAAAGAAACTCAAATTCGAGGCGATGATCCTGCTCGACGAGGGCGACAAAACCGTAAAGATGTATGAGAAAACGACGGAAGTCAGCGTCGGGCTCTCCTTCGGCATGAGCGGGGAAACCTCGTTTCAGAGCGGAAAGACGCTGATGCGCAAGGTGAAATGTGTGCAGTATGACCCGACCGGCAAGGTGCTGGAGTACAACTTTGACCTCGGCGCAGTCAGCAAGGCGGTCAAGAGTGCGGCGCTTTCGCACGGCTGGGGATTCAAAACGGTACTTTTGAAGAAAAATGCAATGAAACGGTGATTTTTAGAAAAAACCGCATAACTTGTGCAAAAAACCGCTTGCAAGCAGATTAAATACTTATTACAATGTAACGGCTGGAGAATTTCATGTGAATGCGTGATCCAAGCGGAGCGTACGGTGAGCCGCCTGAAGGAGAAAAATCCCGGAGGCGGTTTTGCGTTTTTTGGCCTGTTTTTTTGCGGGCAGAGCGTAACGGAAAAAACGCGATCAGGTCTCGTTGTGCAGGTTTTTCGTGCTGTTCACATTCCGCGCTATCCAAGAACAACGCGGTATGATATAATTCCATCAATTCTATGACACGGAGGAACACACGCATGGCAGACGTCGTATGGAAGGATCGCAAGCGCATCATCTTCGGCTTGCCGTGGACGTTTACGCGATATTCCCTCACGCAGGACAAGCTCGTCATCGACACCGGCTTCATCAGCCGCAAAGAGGACGAAATCCGCCTTTATCGTATTCTGGACATTACACTGGATCGCCCGCTGAGCCAGCGCATCTGGGGCCTTGGCACCATCCGCCTCAACACGGCGGATAAGAGCGCGCCGGAAGTTTCGATCAAGCGCATCAAGCGTGCCAAAGAGATCAAAGAGATGCTCTCGGACATGGTGGAAAAAGAGCGGGACGAAAAGCGCATCGCCGCGCGCGAGTTCATGGGCTACGGCGATATGGACGATTCGGACAACATCAATTAATCACAATCGAACGGTTCAAACGGGCAGACGCAACTCTTGCGTTTACCCGTTTTCTTTTATCCTCACATCGTTTGTTGACCGATCAGGCTCTTAAGAAGGCATCCTTTCGCACATCACCTTTTTTAATATTGATAAACACTGTGTTGAAATTTAAACACGTTTCTTTCTAAAACCGATTGAATTAGAGGTTCGACCTGATATAATATACAAAATATATAATCTTTCTCGTGTTTTATTTAGAAGGGAGTATAGGGATGGAATTTAACTCAAACAGCGCGTTTATGTACGTCGTGGTCGGGGTTGTGATCGCGTTCGTGCTGCTGCAATCCGTCGTGTTCTTCATCAAGGCATGGCGACGCGGCAAAGAACTCGGCATGGACATGCAGGCGCTCAAAAAGACCGTCGGCTCCTCCGCGCTCTTCACCGTTGCTCCGGCGTTTGCGATTTTGCTTGGCGTCATCGCGCTGAGCAATGCGCTCGGCTTCCCGCTACCGTGGCTGAGGCTTTCGGTCATCGGGTCGCTGACGTATGAAGCGACGGCGGCTGCCGCCGCGGCAAACGCGGTTGGCACCTCCCTCGCGGAGCGGATCACCGACCCGAAGATTTTTGCGGTCATCGCGTGGGTGATGGCGCTCGGCATCGTGCCCGGCCTGGTGCTGGTTCCGGTGTTTGGAAAAAAGATTGAAAAAGGCATCAGTAACATCAAAAGCAAAGACTCTAAATGGGGAAAGATCTTTCTTTCCGGTTTGTTTCTGGGTATGATCTCTGCTTTCCTGGGGCTCGTGTTTGCCAACGTACACAAAGGGTTGACGGGCTGGATTCCCGTGTTCGTCATGTTCGCAAGCGCTGTGCTGATGCTGCTCTGCGGCTTTGTGCAGAAGATCTTCAAAGTAAAATGGATCGAGGACTACGCGCTGCCGATCAGCCTTCTGGGCGGTATGGCGCTTTCGATTCCGATTACCAATCTGGTCATGAGTCTGGTCGGCTGAGGGAGGGATGCATATGAAACAGGAATTAAGCTATCGTGACAGCGTACACAAGATGGGCCGCGTCTGGATTCTCAGCGCGTTGGCAATGCTCCTTGCCGTGCCCGCGGCAATCTGCATTTACTACAATGCCTGGCCCCCGGTGGCTGGCATTCTAAAGGGCTTATTGAGCATCGTACCGATCTTTTGGACGGTCGGCGTGATAGAAGTGTTCACCTATGTGCCGATGCTTGGTACGGGCGGTTCCTACCTCGGGTTTGTCACGGGAAATCTTGCAAACCTGAAGGTACCCTGCGCGCTGAACTCGATGGATCGCGCAGGCGTACAGCCGGGCACGGAGGAAGGCGAGGTCGTCTCCACCATTGCGATTGCGACGAGCTCCATCGTGACCACGCTGATCATCGCGCTGGGCGTGCTGCTGCTTTCGCAGATTGCGCCCGTGCTGGAAAGCCCCGCGCTTCAGCCTGCGTTTGAAAACATTCTGCCCGCATTGTTCGGCGCGCTGGGTGTTGTGTTTGTCTCCAAGGATTGGAAGATTGCAATCGCGCCGCTCGTGGTGATGATTACGCTCTTCCTGCTCGTTCCGTCGCTTGCCGGCGCGGTTGGCATTCTCGTTCCCGTCGGCGCGCTGATTGCAATCGGCGTTGCAAGAATTCTGTACAAGAAAAATCTGCTCTAAGCGTCAGCTTTGGCAAAAAAGAGTTTATAATCAATCTAATTGGAGTTTCCCTCTTCCCAGAGGAAGAGGAGAAGGAGAAAAACCCATGACGTATTTCTGGCTGGCGCTTGCCGCGCTGGTTGTCGCGTTTTTCGCGGTGATCATCATCCGCGCCCTGCGCTTTACCCCCAAGACAACCGTGCCTGTGGAATTCAGCGAGGTTTCGGTGAACGAACAGGCGGCGATTTCGCACTTTGCGGATATGATTCGCTGCAAGACGATTTCGTATTACGAAGACGAGCGCATCGACAAAGCAGAGTTTGCAAAATTCCGCGCGCTCCTGAAGCAGCTCTATCCAAACGTTGCCGCAAAATGCACCTACGAAGAGATCGGGCCCAGCGGCGTGCTCTTCTCCCTCAAGGGCAAGAGCAGCGAAAAACCCGCCGTGTTCATGTCGCATTACGACGTGGTGCCCGTCAACGAAGAGCAGTGGACCAAACCCGCGTTTGAAGGTTTGATCGAAAACGGCATCCTCTGGGGACGCGGCACGCTGGACACAAAAGGCACGCTGCTTGGCGTGATGGAAGCCGCGGAGCACCTGCTCAAAGACGGATTTGTGCCGGAAAACGACATGTATTTCGCCTTTGCGGGGGATGAAGAGGTCGCGGGCAAATCGCAGCCTGTCATCGTCGAAACCCTGCGTTCGCGTGGCATCGTACCCGCGCTGGTGCTGGACGAAGGCGGCGCCGTGGTCGAGGGAGTTTTCCCCGGCGTCAAGCAGCCCTGCGCCCTGATCGGCATCGCGGAAAAAGGGCTGATGGATGCGCAGTTTGTGATCGAGGGTGCGGGCGGACATGCCTCCTCGCCGCCGCCGCATACGGGAATCGGCCGCCTTGCCGCCGCCGTGACGCGCATTGAGGCAAAGCCATTTCCGATGACGCTGACCAAGCCCGTTGCGGAGATGTTTGACACGCTGGGCAGGCGTTCTTCGTTCGTCTACAAGTTGATCTTTGCAAATCTTTGGTGCTTCCTGCCACTGCTGGACGCGATGTGTAAAAAATCCGGCGGTGAACTCAACGCCATGATGCGCACAACCTGCGCGTTCACGATGGCGGAAGGCAGCAAAGCCAGCAATGTCTTGCCGCCGCGCGCGCGGATGGTCGCAAACCTGCGCATCATCAGCGGCAGCACGATGGAGAGCACGATTGCACGCCTGAAAACCCTCGTTGCGGACGAAGGAATCACCACGAGCATCATGCACGGAACCGATCCTTGCAGCATCTCGCGCACGGAAGGCTACGGCTGGGACAAGCTGACCCATGCGATTTCCGAGACCTGGCCGAACGCAGAGGTTTCGCCTTACCTGATGTTTGCGGCGTCCGATTCGCGCCACTACAGCGCGATTTCGGAGAACGTCTACCGCTTCTCCACGATGGAGCTTACAAAAGAGGAGCGCGCGGGCATTCACGGGCACGACGAACACATCCCGCTTGCAAAGATTGTCAAGACGGTACAGTTCTATGTGCGCCTGATGAGAACACTGTAAGAAAATCATACGAAAACAATGCGAAACGCCACCCCGTATGGGATGGCGTTTTTTGCGCTTGAAGATTTATTTGCGGTCGGGTGCTTCCTACAACTGCTTTCTCCGGATTCCCGCGAGGCACAGCGCGCCTTGCCCCAGACTCAGCGCGAGGGCAACAAAGAGCGCGGGCAAGAAGTCACCCGAAGCCAGCGCGCCGGTGAGCAATGATAGCCCTTCCGAGAGTCGCGGCGGCAGAAAGCGCGTCAACGCGGGCAGCATGGAGAGTGCATAGCAAACCACAAACACACCGCCCGTACCGAGCAGCGCCGCCATGCCGGAGGAGAACGCAGAGGCAAACGCAAGTTCCAGCGTCAGCAGCCAGATGCCGAGCATGTAAGCGCTGATGGCGCCGAGCCAGATGCCGGCGGGAAGCGCATTTTCCCAGAAATAGGCACTGTATGCCAGCGTGACGGAGAACGTGAGCCAATAGCAAACACTCCAGCACAGCAGCACGGCAAGCAGCTTGGAAAGCGCAACCTTCTCCCGCGAGACGCCCTTGGTGAGCAGATTGATCAGCGTGCCGCTTTGATACTCCTGCGCAAAGATGCCGGAAAACACCGCGAGAATCACGATATACTCCATCAGCAGGTTTTTATAATACTGCGTCCACGCGGTCAGGGCATTGACCGAGATCGCGCCGATGGTGATGCCCTGTTCCGAGAGAGTGCTGCCCATTAGCGAGAGCATCCACGGCGTAAGCTTTGCCAGCGCGGGGTTCATGATGCCAAAGATCGCAAATACGATCACGAGCACCAGCGCTTTTTTGGTGCGCAGGAGTTCCGTCAACTCTTTTTGGAGCAATAACAATAGCTGTTTCATTCTGCCGCCGCCTCCATAAAGAGAGATTCCAGCGAAGGTTCCCGCTGCTCGATCTTCAACGGGCAGAGTTGCATTTGCCCAAGCAGGGACATTGCCGAAAGCATGTCCGCTTGCGTTCCCGTCGGATAGATAAGGCGTGTTGCGGCGTCCCGCTCACCGTTTTTCGAGACAGCAAGAAACGCGCTTGCCTCACCTTCCTCCGCAAACTCCACGACAAAACCGCTCTTTGCGTGCAGGGCGCGAATCTCCTCCAGCCGCCCGCTGAGCGCAAGCTTTCCGCCGTGCAGGAGGCCGACCTGATCGCAAACGCGTTCGATATCCGGCAGGATGTGCGTAGAAAACAGTACCGTCGTCTCGCTGCGGATAGCGCGAAGGATGTCGATGATGTCCTTCCGCCCGGCGGGGTCGAGCGCGGAGGTCGGTTCGTCGCAAATCAGCAGCTTCGGGCGGTGGATCAGCGCCTGCGCGATGCCGAGGCGCTGCTTCATCCCGCGCGAGAATCCGCCGATGCGGCGGCTTGCGCTTTCGCGCAACCCAACGAGGGAGAGAAGTTCTTCCGCGCGGGCTTTGCTCGCGTTTCCGGGAACACCGGCAAGCCCGCCGCAGAGAAGCAGGTATTCCGTCGGGGTAAGATAGCCGTAAAACTCCGGCACATCCGGCAGATAGCCAACAAAGCGGTTGGTGCGCGTCTGTCCGTAGGAGACTTTTTCGCCGCAGACGCGAATCTCGCCGCCGTCCGCCGCTAGCAGCCCCAATATCATCTTCATCGTCGTGGTCTTGCCTGCGCCGTTTTCGCCGATGAAACCATAGATTGCGCCTTCCGGTACGCGGAGGGTCAGATCCTTGAGCACCGTCCGTTCACCAAAGCGTTTTTCTACGTTGGTCAGTTCCAGAATGTCCATTTGGGTTTGGTCCTCATTTCCAAAACGAGTATATGATCGTATGCATTTAGTCTTCTTTCCCAATCAAGAAATAGAGAATCGGGCCGATGAACTCCATGCCGACGATGACGACGACGAGCCAGAGCGCGCGTGTGCCACGTTTGTATCGCGTGTGGGTGAGAATGTGATGAAGTGTGATGCCAAGCAGTGTAAACTGCGCAATCACCAGCGGAATCAGAAATGGCAATGCATCTTTGATACTCATAGAAAGCTTGCTCCTTCCGGCGAATTCCGGCGTATTTTACGCCTGCTTCGCCTGTTCATCCTGTACGATAACATATGACGCTGCGTCATGAGCAAGCTTTTTTTTGCAAAAGGAAAACCATCCGAATTTCTCGGGATGGTTTTTGTGTTGTAGGACGGATTTGGCACTTATTTGGCAGGTTTCGCCTGCGGTTCTGTGGTTGCCGGCATTGCAGCCTGCCGCGCGGAGATCAGGTCCTTGATGTCGAGCCCTGTGGATTCCTTGATTCCCTCGAGAACCTGACTCGCGCTGAGCATGACATCCCGCACCAGCTTGGACGAGTTGCCATCGCCATACATGACGATCTTCTCGGTCTGCGAGAGCGGGGAAGCCGCGTTTTTGACGACCTCTGGCAGCGCGGTGAGATACATCTCCAGAACGGAGGCTTCACCCATGCGCTTCTGCGCCTCGGCTTTGCGCTCGATCGCTTCCGCTTCGGCAACGCCCTTGGCGCGGATACCTTCCGCTTCCTGCTCCATGAAATAGCGCATGGCTTCCGCCTCGGCGCGCCGCGCTGCGGCCTGCTGTTCCACCTGGAACTTGTGCGCTTCCGCTTCGATGCGGAGGGCTTCTGCCTGCTGCGCCATCTCGTATTTCTTCGCATCCGCCTCGCGCTGGCGCTTGATGAGCTGCGCTTCCGCTTCCTTCTCAGCCTGATACTTCAGCGCGTCCGCCTGTTTACGGATCTCCGCGTCGAGCTTCTTTTCCTGCAGGGAGATTTCGCGCTCTGCGATCTCTGCCTCTTTTTCCTTACGGGCGATGTCCGCGTTTGCCTTGGTGATTTCAATCGTCTTGCGCTGGGTTTCCTGCTGTATGGCGTAGGCGGCGTCCGCTTCCGCCTTTTTCGTGTCGGAGCGAACCAGCATTTCGGATTGCTGCATGGCAAGCTCCGCGTTTTGCACGGCAATTTTTTTTTCTGCGTCCGCGCGAACGGCGTTTGCAAGCTGCTGCGCTTCCGCGGTGGCAATCGCGATATCCCTTTGCGCGTTTGCTTTGGCGATCTGCGCGTTTTTGCGGATTTGCTCGACGTTGTCGATACCCATGTTTTCAATCGTGCCCGCGGCATCCTTGAAATTCTGGATGTTGAAGTTGACGACCTCGATGCCGAGCTTCTCCATGTCGGGGACGACGTTTTCGGTGATCTTTCGGGCAACGCCCTGCCGATCCTGCACCATTTCCTTGAGCCCGACGGAACCCACGATCTCGCGCATGTTGCCTTCGAGCACCTGAGTTACCAGCGTGACCATCGCTTCTTGGCGCAACCCCAGCAGCGATTCCGCCGCGCGGTTGAGCAACTCGGGCTTACTGGAAATCTTGATATTTGCAACACCGTCCACGCTGACGTTGATGAACTCGTTGGTCGGCACCGCTTCGGAGGTCTTCACATCGACCTGCATCACGTTGAGCGGGAGTTTATCCACGCGCTCCAGAAACGGGAAACGCCAGCCGGCTTTTCCGATTAGGATTCTGCGTTTGCCGAGGCCGGAGATGACATAAGCGGTGTCCGGCGGGGCTTTTAGGTAACCCAGAAAGAAGAGGAGAACGGCAACGGCAAGAATAGAAGGAATAATGTAGCCCATAGTGTGAATTCTCCTTTACTGCTGTTGTGTGACGGAATGGTTTTCAAAACACATGTTATCATAGTGAAACTGAAAATTCAATTCAGGCCGGGCGTTTGAATTGTATCAAATTTGTCAAATTTCGAGGAAAAACCATTCCAGATTGCGAATCGATCAAGAAACACTGTTTCAAGAGCGAGACGCAGAAGAAACCGCAAAAAAAGAAGGCTTGCTGTTACACAAACCTTCTGAATGGATACGATTATAGGTTCAGCACATACACGACTTCGCCATAGAGAACTCTGCCGTCCGGCACGAAACCAAGCGATTCATAGAGCGCTTTTGCGGTGCTGTTTTCCGGCTCAAAGCTGATGAAGATGCATGTGTGTTCCTCGTCCGCAAGGCCCCGGATGCGCTCGATAAGAAGCCTCATCGCTTCTCTGCCGTATCCAACGCCCTGATAGCGCTGGTCGATCATCAACCGATAGATCCAGTATTGATGATCGTCCTCGTCGAGGCTGTACATCGCAAACCCGACGGGCTTATTCTCGGCATAGAGTGCGAGCGGTACGCATTCCGGCTGAACATATGCCTGTGCGAGCGAATATTGGTTCGTCGCGACGAAATCGCGCTGCTCCGCATAGACGGAGAGATCCAACACCGAAAGATAGTTGTAGCGATCAATCTCGACAAGGCGAAGCATGGGTTCTCCTTCGCTCCTTTCGGGCACAGGGCAGATCAGGGATCTTGGGTGTCGATCTGCTTGGCGTATTTCATGCGCTGATCCTTGTTCAGGAAGCGCTTACGCATGCGGATGTTCTTTGGCGTGACCTCGACCAACTCGTCGTCTGCAATGAACTCAAGGCACTGCTCCAGAGAGAGTACCACCGGCGGGGTCAGGCGCAGGGCATCGTCCGAGCCGGAAGCGCGCATGTTGGTAACGTGCTTCTTTTTGCAGACGTTGACCACGATGTCCCCCGCGCGGGCGTTCTCGCCAACAACCTGTCCTTCATAAACGGGTATGCCGGAGCCGACGAAGAGCTTTCCGCGATCCTGTGTATTGAAGAGTCCATAGCTGGAGGTGTCGCCCGTCTCGTGGGCGACGAGGGAGCCCGTTTTGCGCTCTTCAATCGGCCCGCGATAGGATTCATAATCGTGGAAGATATGGCTCATCACGCCGTTTCCGCGCGTATCGGTCAACAGTTCCGATCGATAGCCCATCAGTCCGCGTGCAGGCACGAGGAACTGTAGGCGAACGCTGTTGTCGCCCTGATTTGTCATGTCCTGCAACTCCGCTTTACGCTGGCCGAGCTTTTCCATGACCGCGCCGACATAATCCACCGGCACGTCGATGGTGAGTTCTTCAATCGGCTCCAGCACGTTTCCGTCCTTGTCCTTGTGGAAGATGACCTTCGGGCGGGAGACCGCAAATTCATACCCCTGACGGCGCATGGTCTCGATCAGAATCGAAAGATGCAATTCGCCTCTGCCGCTGACGCGGAAGCTGTCTGTGGCTTCGGTCTCCTCCACGCGCATGGAGATATTGGTCTTGACCTCGTTAAAGAGGCGGTCGCGGAGGTTGCGTCCGGTGACATATTTTCCTTCCCGGCCGGCAAAGGGGCTGTCGTTGAGCATGAACATCATGCTGACCGTGGGTTCGTCGATGTGCACAAACGGCAGCGGCTCAATGCAGGCGGGATCGCAAACGGTCTCGCCGACGTTGAGGAATTCCATACCCGCAACACAGATGATATCGCCGCACGGGGCTTCGTCCACCTCAACGCGCTTGAGCCCTTCATAACGATAGAGCCTTGTGATCTTCGTGTCCACTTTGCGGTTCTCTTCACCGCCGCAGATGACGACGGGCATGCCTTTTTTCGCGGTGCCGCGCTCAATGCGCCCGACGCCAATTCTCCCGACATAGTCGTCGTAATCGATCGAGGAGAAGAGGATTTGCAGCGGTTCGTCCGGCTGGAATTTCGGCGCGGGAATCGCGCTGAGAATCGTATCAAACAGCGCGACCATGTTGTTTTCCATGCTGTCCGGCGTGTGCCCGCTCATGTTGTCGCGCGCGCTGGCATAGACCACGGGGAAATCCAGCTGTTCCGCCGTCGCGCCGAGTTCGATGAAGAGTTCCAGCGCCTGATCCACCACTTCCGCGGGGCGCGCACCCTGACGATCGACCTTATTGACGACCAGAATCGGGATCTTGTTGAGTTCGAGGGATTTGCGAAGCACGAAGCGCGTCTGCGGCATGCAGCCTTCAAACGCGTCCACAAGCAGCAGAACGCCATCGACCATCTGGAGGATGCGCTCTACCTCGCCGCCGAAATCCGCGTGCCCCGGGGTATCGACGATATTGATGCGTGTGCCGCCGTAGCTGACCGCTGTGTTTTTGCTGAGGATGGTGATGCCGCGCTCACGCTCGAGATCATTGGAGTCCATAATGCGCTCGACGTCCTGTTCGCCTCTGCGCAGCACGCCCGCGTCACGCAGCATTTGGTCGACCAGGGTCGTTTTGCCGTGGTCAACGTGCGCGATGATGGCGACGTTTCGAATGTCCATTTGAGTACCTTCTTTCTAAATACGAAAACAAGTTATTATAAACCACGCAAAGGCAGTTCCACAAGCAATATTGCGTAGTTTGCGGTTTTTTTACGTTTCCTTAACGAGAATCATGCGTTTTTGGGATATTATAGGAAAAAATCGAAGCGGGTTCGAGATTTTTGTGCATTCTTTCGCAAAAAAGATGGATTGAGATTCTCTTTTTCAACATCGATGCCTGAACGGGCAGGCGAAAATAATTTTGCAAAATTCTCTTGACAAGGCTCGTGTATTAATGTATAACTGTCTTAAGACAATAATACAGCGACACACGAAAGGGGGAACTTGCATTGGCTTGGCAATTCAACGCAAATCGTCCCATCTATCAGCAGATAGTGGACGAGATAGAACTTCGCATTCTCAACGGCACCTATGAAATGGGAATGCGGCTGCCCAGTGTACGTGACCTTGCGGTACTGGCGGCGGTCAACCCGAATACAATGCAGAGAGCACTCGCAGAACTGGAGGAAATGGGATTGGTTACCACGCAGAGAAACACCGGTCGAACGGTAACGACGGATGAAACCGCTGTCTCCCGCGCGCGGGATTGTAAGGCGGATTTGCTCGTAGAGACGTTCATGATGCAGATGCAGGCGCTTGGCTTAAGCCGTAAAGAGGTGCTGGAACGTCTCGCGAAGGGGGAACAAAAGGAGGGGGAACATGCAGTCAATTCTTGAGACCAGGGCGCTGAATAAGCGCTACAGCTCGACGCTTGCGCTCAACAACGTCGACCTGACACTGCCCAAGGGCAAGATCATCGGCCTCTTGGGACCGAACGGCAGCGGCAAAACCACGCTGCTCAAGATCGTTGCCGGGTTACTTACGCCCACGAGCGGAACCGTTCTCGTGGACAATCAGCCCGTTGGTGAGGGGACCAAAGCGCTGATTTCATACCTGCCGGAGCGCACCTACCTGCCGGATTGGATGACGGTGGAAGATTGCCTCGACTACTTTGTGGACTTTTATGCGGACTTTGACATGGCGCGCGCCAGAGAGATGCTCTCAAGGCTGAACGTGCCGGCTGGTAAGCGCATGAAGCAACTCAGCAAAGGTACGCGGGAAAAGATGCAGCTTGTGCTCGTCATGTCCCGCCGCGCAAAACTCTATTTGCTCGATGAACCCATAGGCGGTGTAGACCCGGCAACGCGGGACTACATCCTCGACACCATCATCGGCAACTATGACAACGAGGCGACCATCCTCATCTCCACGCATTTGATTTCGGATGTGGAAAAGGTGCTCGACGAGTTCCTCTTCCTCAAGGATGGCGTGATCACCATGCATGACACGACGGACAATGTCCGCGAGACGCAGGGCAAGTCGCTGGACGAGCTGTTCCGGGAGGTATTCAGATGCTAAAGAAATTGATGAAACATGATTTCCGCGCGCTTTCGCGCACGCTCTTCCCGCTGCAGATCGGTATTCTCGGCGGCGGTCTGGTGGCGACGCTGCTTACCGCGCTGACCATCCGCCTGGGCGAACACACCGCAACCGCGGGCGGTTCCGCTCTGCTGCGGCAGCTGATCATGGGCGTTTCTGCAACGGCTTCGGTTCTGATCGGTATTGCGATCATGGCCTCTGCGCTGGTTACACTGCTGCTGATTTGCTATCACTTTTACCGCAGCTTTCTCGGCGACGAGGGATATCTGACCTTTACGCTGCCGGTTTCCACCAGTAAGCTGATCTGGTCAAAACTCCTCACCGGCATGTTCTGGACGGCGATCAACGCGGTTGTGATCATGGTCACGCTGCTCATTTTCTCGGTGTTTGGGACAACCAGCAACAGCATCGCAAACACGGAAGTGCTTCAGGCATTCCGGATGTTCTTCACGGATATTCTGCCGCAGGCGTCTAAGTATGTGAATGTGCCGCTGGTGGCGGTTGAGTTTGTTGTCATCACGATCCTTGCCCTGGCGTCCCAGATGCTGGAGATTTACTTCGCCATCGTGGTCGGCGGGCAGGTTGCCAAGAAGCACCGCATCCTTGCTGCTATCGGCATGTATCTGCTGATTAACATGGGTGTCGGCATCATCAGCTCAACGTTTATGTCGCTGATTGCGCTTGGGGAGGGGTTTGCAAACCTGTCGTTCAACACGGCGCAGGACTTTAGCGTGGTTATGACCTCCGTCTTCGGCTGGTTTGGGGTGCTCTTCGCGGGGCTGAGCGTTCTGTTCTTCTTCCTGATCCGTTCGATCTTTAAGAAGAACCTGAACCTCCAATAATCCATCATTTTTATCGAGAGTCTCATAGGCAAGGGGTGGCGCACGCCACCCCTTGCCGCGTTTTTCTAGGTGAAGAGGAAAACGCTTGCGTTCCCCGGCCTAATCCCGCATAATATCCCTCATGAAACGTGTATTGGGAAGCATCCGCCGCGCAGACGAGCGGTATCACATGATTGAAGACGGAGACAAGATCTGCATCGGTGTCTCCGGCGGCAAGGACTCGCTGCTGTTGATGGAGGCGATGAAGCTCTATCAGCGGTTTTCGTATACCAAGTTTGAAGTCATCGCATGCATGCTGGATCTTGGCTTAAAGCAGCAGGACGTCTCCAAAATTCAGGCGTATGCGGAGCGGATCGGCATCGACTTCGAGGTCGTCTATACCGACATCGGCAAGGTTGTGTTTGAATACCGCGAGGAAAGAAGCCCCTGCGCACTGTGCGCAAAGCTCCGCCGCGGCGCGCTAAACACCTATGCGGTCGAGCATGGCTGCAACAAGGTTGCATTGGGGCACAACCGTGATGACGTGATTCAAACGTTCTTCATGAGTATGCTTTACGAAGGGCGCATCAATACCTTTGCGCCGGTGACATATCTTTCGCGCAGGGATGTGACGGTTATCCGTCCGCTGATCTTCCTGCCGGAGAAGCACGCGCTGAGCATCGCCCGCGCACACGAGCTGCCGATTTTGCCCGCCAACTGCGACATCGCAGGCCACACCAAGCGCGAGGAAGCCAAGCAGCTTGTCAAGCATCTTTCCGGCCTCGTACCGGACTTCGAGGAGAAGTTCATGCACGCGCTTTCGACGACCGAGACCTACGGGCTTTGGGATCGGATGAGACTCAAAGGCGACGAGAGCCATAAGAGATAAAGCATCAGAGAGAAATTGTATACTTATTGTTCAATATCCTATCGTCTACGAGCATAATATTATCCTAAAAATTTAAATATACGAGGACACTATGACGAGTAAATTGAAAGCTCCTGCCAAATTCTCGGATGTCTTTCCTGTTGCCCTTTTCGTTTTATGTTGGGGTTGGCTCATCTGGCTGACCTACTATACATCCGGCCATATACTGGATGCGGATGCATCAAATGTACTCGTCCTATCGAACTTCTTATCGCAACAGAACGCAATCGTATCCACTGGATGGCGGTATTACACGGAAATACACGTCTTTAACATGCCGTTGGTGTATTCTTTCTTCTTTCACATCTTTAAAAGCTGGCAGTTGGTGCGCTTCTTTGGCACTGTCACATTGCAGGCGATATTGGTTTTGTCGTACTGGTGGTTTTGCAGACAGGCAAAGATCTCGCGGAATGCCTTTTTCTATTCAGCTACCGTATTGCTGCTCCCTGTCAGCGTGACATACGCCCGTATTGTACTTCTGCACGGGCATTATGCCTTCCATATTTCACTCGCGTTTTTGATCATCGGCCTCATACTAAAGCTGGCTACCAATCGACCAAAAAAGAATATGATGAACGGGTTACTCATGGCGGTGTTTGCGCTACTCTGCGTTGTCACCGGCATGAATGGCATGCGCATGCTGTATATTTCGCTTGCACCCGCGTTTTTTATCACGGCATATCTCTATTTTCGATCGGCCGGATTTCACAAGATCGCAATCAGCGAGCAAAAGACTTTCAAAGAGGGATTCAAAGGGCTTGTCCATTCTGTCCGTGAAACAGCGGAAGGACGCGCATTCCTTTTTACCATACTGGGATCGGGCTTCAATGCGTTCGGCATCGCAACCAATATCTTCGTTTTACGGAAGTTCTTTGGATTTAGCACATATTACTCGTTGCAAACAATATCGCCTTCTGCCGATGCACTCAGCGAACAAATCAATGATTTGATGAATCTGTTTGGATATCGAAACGGGGCAAAGGTCTTTTCCCTAGAAGGGATATGCTCGCTCTTGGCAGTGCTTGGCATTCTTCTTGCGATAGGATTCTCATTGTGGTACTTTTTCAAAAAGAGTGGCAACGAACCCTATTCGAAACGCTTCGTTGCAACGATCTTTTTTGGCGCGCTCGTAATAGAATCGCTGGTCTTTTTGATCACCGGCAATTATTTCATTCATTACTACACGCCGGTTTATGTGTTAATCGTGCTGTTGATTGCGGTTCTTCTGGATGAGTTTCCCAAGCGCTCAATTCGCATGCCGCGCATCTGCGCCACTGTGATGTTGTTTGCGTTTGTGCTGAGCGGTGCCGTGACCACCAACTTCCTTGTGAACAAACCGGAGGGCTATGCAACCCGTTACGAAGGACTCTCGTACAGCAATATCAATCAGGTGGATCAAATCAAGCCGGCAGCACGCTATTTGGCGGATCACGGCTATACCTATGGATACGCCTATTACTGGGATAGCAGCATTGTAACGGAGTTAACGGACGGCAAGGTTGAAATCTGTGCCATTGTAGAACCACCTAACATAACATACAGCTTTGCGAATACGAAGAAGGCGTTTTGGGATATCAATTATCATCAGGGGAAAACGTTCCTTCTGCTGGAAAAAGACGACACGAGTTGGCAAGAGTATCCAATTTTGGAAGGCGGAACCCAAATTTACGCGGATGACTACTATAAGATCATCGAATACCCGGCACCGATACCGTTTGAACGTAGCCCATTTTCCGAATAAAATTGGGTGAAAAAGAATCGCTCGTGCGATCTGCCCTGATTCGCTAAAGTATGCCATCATAAAGGAAACCCATCGCTGGTGCTTGCTCTTGGGACATCAGTTGCCCATCAAGTATCAGGGATGGGTTGATTTGTATTTAACTTACTTTGGTGGATTCATCCAAGAGCAAACAAGAAATTATGAGACCGCGCACGGCATCTGCAGGAAAGCAATGCGCATCTATAAAAATCATGCTAGAATGAAGTATAGCGGAAGCAAAATACGGACTTGCAGTGAGGTGACACGATGAAAAAGCTTATAAAAAACAATGTGTTTTGGGTCGGAAAAACCGATTGGGAGCTTGAGTTCTTCCACGGCGCGGATTATACGATCAACCATGGCTCAAGCCAGAATTCCTATCTGATTACGGAAGAGAAAACGGTGCTCATCGACACGGTCTGGATGCCGCATGCGACAGAATTTGTCGCAAACCTTGCATCAGAGGTATCCCTCGATCAAATCGACTTTCTCGTCATCAATCATGGCGAGGTGGATCACAGCGGCGCTCTGCCCGCGCTGATGGAGAAGATTCCGAATACGCCGATCTATTGCACTGCAAGCGCGATCAAATCCCTGACCGGACAATATCATCATCCGGAGTGGGATTTTCATGTCGTCAAAACCGGAGACTCCATCGATATCGGAAACGGAAAAAAGCTTGTGTTCGTGGAGATGAAGATGCTGCATTGGCCGGACAGCATGGCCACATACATGACCGGTGACAACATCCTGTTTTCAAACGATGCGTTCGGGCAGCATTATGCGGTGGAAGAGCTGTTTAACGACGCGGCCGACACCTGCCTTCTTTGGGCGGAGGCACAGAAATACTACGCGAACATTCTTACGCCGTTCTCCATGCTGGTCAAGCGGAAGATTGAGGAGATTCTTGCGCTGAACCTGACCATCGATATCATCGCGCCGAGCCACGGGGCGATCTGGCGGGAGAATCCGCTTCGAATCGTCGAGAAATATTACGAATGGTCAAAGGACTATCAGGAAGACCAGATCACCATCGTCTACGACACCATGTGGGACGGAACCATGCGCCTTGCGCACCGAATCGGGAAAGAGATCTCGCTCAAGTCCCCCGCAACAAAGGTGAAGATCTTCAATGTGTCGAAGACCAACAAAAACGATATCATGACCGAGGTGTTCAAGTCGAAAGCCGTTGTGGTCGGCAGCCCGACCGTCGGATCCAACATCCTTTCCTCCGTCGGCGGATGGCTGGAGTTTCTCAAGGAGCTGAAGTTTAAGAATAAAAAAGCAGCGGTCTTTGGCTGCTATGGCTGGAGCGGTGAATCCACCAAAGTGCTGCGCGAACGGCTGACGGAAGCGGGATTCTCGGTTGTTGCGCCGGAACTCAAATGGAACTGGACACCGGTTGACGAGGAGCTGACCGGGGCTGCCGAGATAGCGGCTGCCTTGTGCGAATAGGCTTTTCGAGGTTTTCCTGAGACGAACGTGAACGGAAAGGAGACCCATATGAACCATGCAAGCGAAGACTTGAGACACGAACACGAGAGCGTTCTCTTCGGGCTTGATGTGCTGGAGAAGATGGCAGGCCAGGTCAAGCAAACCGGCGCGCTGGACACAAAGGATATTGCAGATATGGTCAACTTTCTTCAGCTGTTTGCTGACAAGTGCCATCACGGAAAGGAAGAGAAGCTGTTCTTCCCCGCGATGGAAGCCGCTGGAATTCCCAACGAAGGCGGCCCGATCGGGCAGATGCTGCTGGAGCACATTCAGGGAAGGCGCTTGATTGCGGAGATGGGGATTTCCGTTGCGGGCGGGAAACTGGACGCTGACATGTTTTGGGATGCAGCGGACGGGTATATCCGGCTGATGCGCCCGCATATCAACAAGGAGAACATGATTCTTTTCCCGATGGGGGATCAGGCGCTGCCAGCGGAGAAACAGGCGCAGCTGCTGCAGCAGTTTGAGGCATTCGAAGCCGAGGTGATGGGCAAGGGCGTTCACGAGAAACTGCATGCCGTTCTCGACCGGTTTGAAGAAAAATATCTGCATGCTTAAGGGCATGAAGAAAAAATGCTGTGCACATGCATCAACCGTGAGATGCATAACCGCCGGTCGGATGCGCCCCGAAAACGACGGAAACACAAAAGACAACACACAGTGCTCTGCAAGGGGCACTTTTTTTAGCTGTGGAACAAATTTTCTTCTGCAATCCTCGTTGCCGATTTTTGTATATCTTACACAAAAAACCGGTCTTGCGACCGGTTTTTTACGTTCTAAAAAGGCTAATCAACAGCCGTGATTTCAGGTTTTTGATAGAATTTCGTATTCAGCCGAAAGAGCACGGCGACCATGACCAACACGCCGCCGGTTAAGATCATCAGCAGCGGCAGCGAAACCTTATCTGCCAGCGGACCGAAGACCGACATGCCGATCAGCAGAAACCCACTGTACATCGTGCTCGTCAAACCAAACATCCGTCCCTGCATGGCGGCATCCGCGCGTTCTTGAATCAGCGTGGTCAGAGCTGTCTGCGCCGCGATAATCGCAACACCGAGCAGAAGCATGATCGCCAGATACACGATGAAGTTCTGCACCGCGCCCAAGCCGATGGTCAACAGCCCGCACAGCCCGATGCCGAGCAGAAGCGTCTTCGCACGGTTTGAGAACCCGCCCCAGGTGCCGAGCAGCAGCCCGCCCACCGCCATGCCCGCAAAGCCGACGAGTTCAACGATCGTGAGGTTCCAATACGTTCCGCCGTAGACGCGCGTAACCAGCAGAGCGGCAAGGAAGCCGCCGGGCACGCTGAGCAGGATGAACAAGCCGTACAGCAGCATGAGTTTGGCGAGGAAGGTCTCTTTTTTCAGATAGCGCAGGCCGTCCTTCACATCCGAAACGACACAAGGCTGTTCTTCCGCCTGCGTTTGCTGTTTTGGCAGCAGGATGCAGCTGAGTAGTCCGATGCCGACCGCCGCAGTCGCGATGTCGATGAACAGCGTGGAGCGCAGGCTGCCCGCGGTGAGGATTGCGCCGGCCGCCGCCGGAGCGGCAAACTGAATGATCGATTGCAGGGTAGCGTTGATGCCGTTAGCGCGCATCAGGTGTTCTTCCGGCACGAGCAGCGGCGTTGTCGCGTTGACGGCAGGCAACTGCACCCCAGCACCGATGGAGCGGATGACGGATGTGGCAAGCAGCGCGATGAGCACGGTGCTGTCGTCCCGAATCAGCGGAAAGAGCAGCGTGAGCGCGAGCGTTGCCGCGGCAATCACCACATCCGAAACGATGATGAGCATCTTTTTCGAGTAGCGGTCTGCCCAAGCGCCGGAGACGAACGAGATCAGCGTCTGCGGCAGAAACGAGCAGACCGTCAGCGCCGCGACCCAAGCGCCGGATGTGGTTTTGAGCGTGACATACCAGACGATGGCGAACTGAACCAGCATCGAGCCAAACAGGGTCACGCCCTGACTGATGAAGAAAAGGATCGTTCTTCTCTTCCAATGGGAGTCGATTTGTTCCATTTGGTATCCTCCGTTTCGATTTCTGTCCAACAGGATAGCAGAGAAACGAAGGGTGGTGTTTTACTGTAGGGTTTGGAACATTTGCATCTGCCGGATGTGCGCCGGCATCTGCTGCGCGTCCTCTCTTGCGCACGACAAGGCAAAGAGCAGGTGATCGCAAACGGAGACGATCTCCTCGCTTTCGTCCGGCGTGTCCAGCGTTGCCGCGATGGCGACCTGCCGCGAAAACGTTAGCTTGTTCATGAGGCGCAGGATCGCGGAGAGGGAATAGTTTGCGCAGCGCAGGGTGCGGATCATCAGCAGGCGCTCCATGTCTGCGGGCGAATACACGCGGTATCCGTTTGGCATCCGTTCAATCGAGACAAGCCCGTTGCGTTCCCAGTTTCGGAGGGTCTCCTGCGTGATGCCGAGTGCGCTTGCCGCATCGCTCCGCCTGCGCAGCGGCGCGTCCGGCGCGGGGGCGCGGGACAGGGTGGCTTCCACGGCGTGAATGGCACCGTTTGCAAACGCGATCTCGCGGTCGATCTGTTCCAAATAACAGTTCGTTTCCCGCTCCGCCTCTTCAAAACGGCACGCGGAGCAAAATCGAATGATGGCGATGGCGTGATCGCGAAGACCGTTTTGCAGTACCTCGGCGCGCAGCGCAAGGCGGATGAAGCGCACCTGCTCCAAGTGAAGCGGGGTAAAGACGCGATATCCGTTTGGCAAGCGTTCCGGCTTGGTTAAGAACCCGATCTCTTCATAAAAGCGGATCGTGTTGGGATGCAAGCCGGACTGTTTTGCAATCTCGCTGGTCTTGTAGGTTTGCATGATCGTAGCCCTTTGTTTTTTCTCCGTTTAAAACTATTATACTCGGAAACGCAGCCAAAAAAGAACCGGTTTTGCGACCGGTTCTGATTCTGCTAAGTCCTTTGGGGTTTGTGTGCTGGTTTGTTGGTCGCTTAGTCCGCCACGTAGGGCAGAAGGGCGACGGTGCGCGCGCGCTTGATGGCGATAGCAAGGTCACGCTGATGCTTGGCGCACATGCCCGACATACGGCGGGGCATGATCTTGCCGCGCTCGGTCACAAACTTTTCAAGGGTACGGATATCCTTGTAGTCGATGCTAGCGGCTTTATCAGCGCAGAACTTGCAAACCTTGCGGCGGCCACGCTTCATACGGGGACGCATTTTACGGTCTTCCATGTTGCAAGCCTCCAATTCGAAAAATTTTGTCTTGCGGGTTTACCCGCAGTGGTTAAAACGGGATGTCGTCGGATTGGATGTCGGTAAACCCGGCCATATCCTGCGCGTTGTCCGCGCGGGAAGAGGGCGCGGCTCCATCCTCCTGCTGCTTGGGCGAGAGAAACTCGACTTCGTCCGCCTGCACGTCCAGAGACATGCGCGTCGTGCCGTCCTTGGCTTCGTAGGTGCGCGCTTGGAGTTCGCCGATGACGGCGACCTTGCGGCCCTTGCTCAGATACCGGGCGCACGTATCGCCCAGCTGTCGCCAGGCGTTGATGCGGAAGAAATCCGTCGGGCGCTCACCGCCCGCACCGCTTGCAAAGCGGCGGTTGACTGCGATGGTGAAGGAGCAGACAGTGACACCGTTTGGCGTGGAACGCACTTCCGGGTCATGCGTCAGATTTCCGATGAGAGTGATTTTATTCATGCTTCATCCATCCTTTCGGCGCGGCTCTCGTTACTCGCCTTTGCGGGTCACGAGATAGCGGAGAATCGCTTCGTCGTTCTTGAAGTTACGCTCGAGTTCCTTGGGAACTTCCGGCGCACACGTAAACGACATCAAGACGTAGTAGCCTTCGGTCTTGTAGTTGATCGGGTATGCAAGACGCTTCTTGCCCCATTCGTCGACCGCTGTCACTTCACCGCCGTTGGTTGCGACAATCCCTTTGAACTTTTCGACGGATGCTTTCATCGTTTCCTCGTCCTGGGTGGGTACGATGATGTAAAGAGCTTCGTATTGATTCATTCATTTCACCTCCTTATGGTCTATTGGCCCGGCGACACGGCGCCGAGCAAGAAGGACGTTAGCGGAAGCGAGTATATCACAAGAAACGGCTTATTGCAAGGAGTTTTGCGGGAATGAAGGAAAGGATGCGCTTTCTTTTGCGGAAATCTCTTTGAGAAATTTCTTTGTTTCCCTTCCTTTTTCAGAAAGCAAAGGAGGACGGTTGCCCGTCCTCCCCGATTTTACCGTTTTTCCACGCCGAGTGTGACGCTCTCTTTATTCACGTCCCAGTCTTTCGTGTAGCCTACAGCGCCTTTCGTGAGCGTTTCGCCAAGCGTTTCACTGAGGATCTCGTCCCCAAAGCGGGAGAAGATCTCCTCGATCTTCGCGCTGCCGTCGTAGGAGAGCGCGATGTGGTCACTGACCTCGAAGCCCGCTTCCTTGCGCATGGTCTGCACCTTGCTGATGAGCTCGCGGACGAATCCTTCGTCGATGAGCTCCGGCGTGAGCTTGGTATCCAGCACCACGATTGTGTCGTTGTCCGTCGCGGCGACGAAGCCGTCCGCCTTGCCCGTGGAGACGAGCACGTCCTCCGGCCCCAGCACCACAAAGACTTCCTCAATGGTGGTTTCGTAGTTCTTGCCCGCCGCATGCGCGCGCACAACCAGATTGCCGATGCCGCTTTCGCCCAGATGCGCGCCGATCTTCGGGAGAATCTTGCCGTAACGCGGGCCAAGCGTCTTGAGCTGCGGTTTGACCTGATAGCTCAGGAAACCGGAAGCATCGATGACGAACTCCGCCTTCTTGACGTTGAGCTCCTCGGTGACGATCTTCACATAGTGCTCGTTCATGGGTTCGCCCTGAATATACATCAGAGCCAGCGGCTGGCGGGTCTTGACATTGCCGTCGTTACGCGCGGCGCGGCCAAGGGTGACGATGTCGAGCACGCGCGCCATGTTCGCTTCCAAATCCGCATCGATGCGTGCTTCCTCCGCGACGGGATAGTCGCAGAAATGCACGCTCTCGGGAGCGCCCGCATCCACGCTGCGCACGAGGTTTTGATAGATCTCCTCGGTCATAAACGGCAGGAACGGCGCGGTGAGCAGCGTCAGCGTCTTGAGCGTGGTAAACAGCGTCATATAGGCTGCCTTCTTGTCCTCGCTCATCTCGCTGCCCCAGAAACGCTCACGGCAGCGGCGGACATACCAGTTGGAGAGCTCGTCCGAGAATGCCTGCAGCGCTCTGCCGCCTTCGGTGATGCGCAGCTTGTCGAGGTTGCCGTCCACGGTCTTGATGAGCGTATTGAGCCGCGAGAGCACCCAGCGGTCCATCTCGGAAAGCCGGCAGTCCTCCAGCCTGTACTGCATGGGGTCGAATTTATCGATCTCCGCGTAGAGAATGTAGAACGCATAGGTGTTCCAGAAGGTACCGATGAACTTCCTCTGTGCCTCGCTGACCGCCTCCGCCGAGAAACGGCTGGGCAGCCACGGCATGGAGCCGATATAGAAATACCAGCGAACTGCATCCGCACCCTGCGCATCCAGCACGGTCCAGGGGTCGACGACATTGCCAAGGTGCTTGCTCATCTTGCGGCCTTCCATGTCCTGCACGTGTCCCATGACGATGCAGTTCTGGAACGCGGCCTCGTCAAAGAGGCAGGTGGAGATGGCAAGCAGCGAATAGAACCAGCCGCGCGTTTGGTCGATGGCTTCGCTGATGAACTGCGCGGGATAGCGGCGCTCGAACTCCTCTTTGTTTTCAAATGGATAGTGCCACTGCGCAAAGGGCATTGCACCGCTGTCAAACCAGCAGTCGATGACGACCGGCTCGCGCTTCATGGTCTTGCCGCACTTTTCGCAGGGGAAGGTCACCTCGTCGATATAGGGCTTGTGCAGCTCGATATCGGGCGAAACGTTGGGGTTGAGTCGCATGAGCTCCTCACGCGAGCCGACCACGTGGACATGCCCGCATTCGCACATCCAAACCGGCAACGGCGTGCCCCAGTAGCGCTCACGCGAGACGCTCCAGTCGATGACGTTTTCGAGGAAATTGCCCATGCGGCCTTCCTTGATCGTCTCCGGAATCCAGTTGACGCTGCGGTTGAAGGCGATGAGCTTCTCCTTGACCGCGGTCATCTTGATGAACCAGCTCTCTCTGGCGTAATAGATCAGCGGGGTATCGCAGCGCCAGCAGTAGGGGTAGCTGTGTTCAAACGAAAGCGTCGCAAATAGCTTGTTGCTATTCTTCAACGCGTCGAGAACCGGCTTATCCGCGTCCTTGACAAACAGGCCGTCCCAGGGCGTGCCGCCGGTCATGTGCCCGCTGGCGTTGACGAACTGCACAAACGGCAGGTCCCATTTTTTGCCCACGCGGGAGTCGTCTTCGCCGAACGCGGGCGCGATGTGTACAACACCCGTGCCGTCTTCCAGCGAGACGTAATCATCCGCTACGACGCGATAGCCTTTCTTGTTGCCGAAGCTGACCGGCAGATCAAACAGCGGCTCATATTCGGTTCCGACGAGGTCTTTTCCCTTGCAGGTGGAGACGATTTCGGCGTTCTCGCCGAGCACGTTTTTCACCAGCGCCTCGGCGAGGATATACGTTTCGCCGCCCTGTTTCGCGGTTGCATACGTTTCCTTTGCGTTTACGCAGAGGGCGACGTTGCTCGGCAGAGTCCAGGGCGTGGTCGTCCATGCAAGGATCGCCACGGAAGGATCGTTTTTGAGGAAGAACTTCGCGATGGCGGAGGTCTCCTTCACGTCCTTATAGCCCTGCGCGACTTCGTGGCTACTCAGCGCGGTTCCGCAGCGCGGGCAATACGGCACGATCTTGTGCCCCTTGTAGAGAAGTCCTTTTTCGTGGATCGTCTTGAGCGCCCACCAGATGCTCTCGATATAGTTGTTGTCATAGGTGATATACGGGTCTTCCATATCCGCCCAGAAACCGACGCGGTCGGACATGGTCTCCCAATCGGTCTTATATTTCCAGACGGATTTTTTACATTCTTTGATGAACGGCTCGATGCCGTAGGCTTCGATCTGCTCTTTGCCGTCGAGTCCGAGCTGTTTTTCCACCTCGATCTCCACCGGAAGCCCGTGGGTATCCCAGCCGGCTTTGCGCAGAACGTCAAACCCCTTCATCGTCTTGTAACGCGGGATGATATCCTTGATCGAGCGCGTGAGCACATGACCGATATGCGGCTTTCCGTTGGCCGTCGGCGGCCCGTCAAAGAAGGTGTAGGGCTTTGCGCCCTTTCTCAGGCGCACGCTCTTTTGGAAGATCTGTTTCTCCTTCCAAAACGCGAGCACTTCTTTCTCGCGCGGGACAAAATTCAGCTCGCTCGATACTTTTTTGTACATTTGGTTCGCTCTCCTTGTTCTGTGTGTCTCGTAAAATCGATCAATTGGTTCGCGCGGAAAAACGCGTAAAAAAATAGCCTTCCGCCCCGAAAAAAGAGGGACGAAAAGCACGAAATTTCTGCTTTGCGCGGTACCACCCTGCTTGGCGAAAGAAATTCGCCCGCTCAAGAACCCCTTAACGCGGGGTCAATCGTCGCGCGTTACTCGGCCTTCTGCCTTTGGCGTGCGCGCTCACGGGTGATACCTAAGGGTTTTGTCCGCCGCCGCCTTGCACCAAACGCGGCTCGCTTTTGCGGACACATGAGAAACCCGGACTGTCCCGATCATCGCTGTAATAGCAGCAGTATAGCGGCTTTTTTGCGGTTTGTAAAGGGCTGCCCCGCGCAAAAGGCGTGCATAAATGGCGTTTTATGCGCTTTTTACATCCAATTGGATATAGTTTCCCTTAACAGACGCGGAATTCTTTGATATAATCACTCATTACAAACAAAAATAAGAAACCCAATCGAAATCAAAAAAACTAAGGAAAACACCGATGGACTTTAGACAGGCAATTGCATCCGCCCTCGCAACCCCCGTAGGACTCCCCGCGGAGGAGCTTTCCACATGGCTCGAAACCCCGCCCACACCGGAGATGGGCGATTTTGCGTTCCCGTGCTTCAAACTTGCAAAAACGCTGCGCAAAGCCCCGCCGGTCATCGCGGGTGAGCTTGCCGCGGCGATCACGCTGCCCGAAAGCGTGGCGAAGGCGGAAGCCGCGGGCGGATATGTGAACTTCTACCTCGACAAGAGCGCGCAGGCAAAGGTGGTTCTTTCCCGCGTGTTTGCCGAAGGCGCGCGCTATGGCGGCTCCGATCTGGGGCAAAAACGCAACGTCTGCATCGACTATTCCTCGGTCAACATCGCGAAGCCGTTCCACATCGGGCATCTGCCCACCACGGTGATCGGCAGCGCGCTGTATCGCATCTATAACCATCTTGGCTTTACCTCCGTGGGTATCAACCACCTCGGCGATTGGGGCACGCAGTTTGGCAAGATGATCGTTGCCTACAAGCTTTGGGGCGATCACGACACCATCGATCGCGGCGGCGTGGACGAGCTCGTGAAAATCTATGTGCGCTATCATCAGGAGGTGGAGTCAAACCCGTCTCTGGACGACGAAGCGCGCGCCTGGTTTAAGCGCATTGAGGACGGCGACGCGGAAGCGCTGGAGCTATTCGATTGGTTTAAGAAGATTACGCTCAAAGAGGTGGAAGAGGTCTACGATATCCTCGGTATCCACTTTGACAGCTATGCCGGCGAGAGTTTTTACAACGACAAGATGGGGCGCGTGGTGGACGAGCTGCGGGAGAAAAACTTGCTCAAGCTCGATCAGGGCGCGCAGATTGTCGATCTGAGCGAGTACAAGATGCCGCCGTGCATCATCCTGCGTTCCGACGGGGCAACGCTGTATGCAACCCGCGACATTGCGGCGGCGCTCTATCGCAAGGACACCTACGATTTTGCCAAGTGCCTCTACGTGGTTGCCTATCAGCAGGATTTGCATTTTAGGCAGTGGTTCAAGGTGGTCGAGCTGATGGGCTACGACTGGGCAAAGGACCTCATCCACGTTTCCTTCGGCATGGTCAGCGGAACCGACGGCGCATTCTCCACCCGCAAGGGAAACATGGTGAAGCTACGCGACGTGCTCTCCGCCGCCTGCGAAAAGACCTATGACATCATCCGCGAAAAGAGCCCCGACCTGGAGGACAAAGAGACCATCGCAAAACAGGTGGGCATCGGCGCGCTGATTTGGAACAGCCTTTACAACGGGCGCATCAAGGATGTTGTGTTTGACTGGGACGCGGTGCTCAACTTTGACGGCGAAACAGGCCCGTATGCGCAATATACGCATGCGCGCGCCTGCTCCGTGCTAAAAAAGGCGGACTATAAGCCCGGCGAGATTGACTACAGCAAGCTCACGGACGCGGAGGCCGCCGCCGTGGTCGCCGCGCTCGGCGCGTTTCCGGACGCTGTCGTCGAGGCGATGGAGAAAAACGAGCCGTATCTTGTCACCCGTGCGATCATCGCCATCTGCGCCGCGTTCAACAAGTTTTACTATGAGCAGCGCATCATGGCGGACGACGCAAGCGTGCGTCAGGCGCGCCTCGCGCTGACGGACGCCACGCGCAGGGTCATCGCCATCGGGTTGGGGCTGATCGGCATCGCCGCGCCGGAGCGCATGTAAATTAAAATCACATTCTGACACACATACAGGGGGATCGTATGCTGGACATCAAGCTCATCCGCACGCAGCCGGAGCTGGTAAAAGAGAACATCAAGAAGAAGTTTCAGTTTGACAAGCTCGCGCTGGTAGACGAAGTGATCGCACTCGATACCGAGTACCGCGAGGCGCGCACCCGCGCGGACAATCTGCGCGCGCAGAGAAACTCGATTTCTAAATCCATCGGTTCGATGATGGCAAAAGGCCAGCGCGAGGAAGCGGAAGCCGCCAAGCAGCAGGTGAACGACATGGCGGACGAGATGGCACAGCTGGAAGTCCGCGAGACCGAGCTTACGGCCGAAATCCGCAAGCGCATGCTCGTGATTCCGAATATCATCGATCCTTCCGTTCCCATCGGCAAGGACGATTCCGAAAACGTGGAGATCGAGCGCTTTGGCGAGCCTGTCGTGCCGGAGTTTGAGATTCCCTACCATGTCGAGATCATGGAAAAATTCAAGGGGATCGACCTCGATGCCGCGAGAAAAACCAGCGGCAACGGGTTTTATTATCTCTGCGGCGATATCGCGCTGCTGCAATCGGCAATCCTCGCCTATGCGCGGGATTTCATGGTAGAGCGCGGCTTTACCTATTATATCCCGCCGTTCATGATCCGCAGTGGCGTGGTGGACGGCGTGATGAGCTTTTCCGAGATGGAAGGCATGATGTACAAGATCGAGGGAGAAGACCTCTACCTGATCGGCACCAGCGAGCATTCCATGATTGGCAAATTCATCGACACCTTCCTCGAAGAAAGCGAGCTGCCGCAGACGCTGACGAGCTATTCGCCGTGCTTCCGCAAAGAAGTCGGCGCGCATGGCATCGAGGAGCGCGGCGTCTATCGCATCCATCAGTTTGAGAAGCAGGAGATGATCGTCGTCTGCAAGCCGGAGGAGAGCATGGCTTGGTTTGACACGCTGCTGAAAAACACCATCGACTTTTTCCGCACGCTGGATATCCCCGTGCGCTCGCTGGAGTGCTGCTCGGGCGATCTGGCTGACCTGAAGGTCAAGAGCATGGACGTGGAAGCCTGGTCTCCGCGCCAGAAGAAGTATTTCGAGGTGGGCAGCTGCAGTAACCTCGGTGATGCGCAGGCCCGCCGCCTCGGCATCCGCGTGAAGAACAAGGAGACGGGCAACTATTTCCCGCATACGCTCAACAACACGGTGGTTGCACCCCCGCGTATGCTGATCGCGTTTCTCGAAAACAATCTCCGCGCGGACGGCAGCGTTGCAATCCCTGAAGCACTGAGACCGTATTTTCGGAATAAGACGGAGATTCGATAATTCCTTTCTTAAAAAAAGAAATCAAAGAAAACTTCAAGTGATGTGTCATACGTATCAGGAAGAGCAAGACAAGATCAACAAAAGCGGGAGGAACACTCTCGCTTTTGTGCAAACAGGAGGCAGACAGATGGATTTTGAGACGCTCAAGCAGATGGAAAACGAAGCGGATCGAACCGCCGCAACCTACGAAATCTTTGATGAAGATTCGCGGCTGAATCGCAGCAAGGCAGCGCGGGTAGAGTTCATCACCACCAGCCGCGCGATTGAATCCGTCCTCTTTCCCGGCTCGCGCATCCTCGACATCGGCGCGGGCGCGGGGGAATACAGCCTCTATTTTGCAAAGCAGGGGTACGGCGTTACCGCCGTGGAGCTTTCTCCCGCGAACATTGCCGCGTTTGAACAGAAGATCACGCCGGAGCACCCGGTTCGGCTTTTGCAGGGCAACGCGCTGGATTTATCGATGTTTGCGGACGCAAGTTTTGACGTTGTGCTGCTGATGGGCCCGCTGTATCACCTGAGCAGCGCCGCCGATCGCGACCGCGCGATTGCCGAAGCCAGGCGCGTCTGCACGCCGGATGGGACTATCTTTTTCGCGTTTATCTCGAACGATATGGTGGTGCTGACGGAGCTGGCCTACCGTCCGGCGTTCTTCTCGGAAGAGACGTATGACCACGCCTCGTTCAAGGTGGAAGATTTTCCGTTTGTGTTCTTCACGCTGGATCAGATGCGGCAGATGCTCGTAAAGAACGGGATCACCATCCTGCGCGAAATCGCGGCGGACGGCGTGAGCGAACTTCTGGAAGACACGATCAACGCGCTCAGCGATGAAGACTATGCGCAATATGTGCGCTATCATCTCTATTGCTCGGAAAAGCCGGAGATGCTCGGCAGAAGCAGCCATTTGTTGTTTGTCGGCAGATGAACCGGTGAACTGATGAGGCACTTTGCGGCGGGCGGATGATATCCGCCTACGTACCCCAAAACCCTATCCCCCATACACCCGCGCCATATCCGTGATTCTCCGCTTCATCTCCATGCGGACATGCTCCGGCGACAGGCACTCGCATTTGTCACCAAGACCAAGCAGGATTCCGTAGTAATAGTCCTTCTCGAGGAACGGATAACGAACGATGTAGTGCTCCTCGCCGTCCGGCGAAATGTCTTCGTCATTGCAGTAGTCCAGCACGCGTTCCAGAACGGATTTGTGGATACGGAGCGTGATCGGAGTTTGCATTTGTGCCAAAAGATCCGAAGCATCCAACTGCGGGGCTGAATGCTCCCGCGGCGAAAAGGATTCGTCCAGCAGTTGCAGATTCGATGTGCGGCTGAGCTTGAACAGGCGAAAATCATTTCTCGTGAGGCAATATCCGTGCCAATACCATTGGCTATTTTTGAGCACCAACTGATACGGCTCGGCTCTTCGCGCGGTCTTGTTCCCGCGCTGGTCGGCATAGGAAAACGAAAGCAGCTTATTTTCCTGCAGCGCCGTCTGGATTAGCTCCAAATCGGGCTGCAAATTTCGGTTGCCCGACCACGGGCTCAGATCGATTCGAACCTGGTTCGTCTTTCGCTCGATATCCTTTGCCCGGTCGGCGGGGATAAAACTCTTGACCTTCGCAAGGGCGTTCATCAACTCTTCGCCGCGTATCATGTTGGAAAGACTGGAAAGCCCCATCAGGATCGCGGAAAGGTCGGCGGCCGAAAACACATTTTTGTCGATCTTGTATTGTTCCATGATGGCAAACCCGCCGCCCACGCCGGATGTGGAGCAAACGGGAATTCCCGCCATGTTGATCGCATCGATGTCGCGGTAGATCGTCCGCGGCGAAACCTCAAACCGCTCTGCCAGCTCCTGCGCGCCAACACGCTCTGTTTCGAGAAGGATCAGGATGATGCTCACGAGCCGATCCACTTTCATCGGATAGAGCCTCCTCTTGGATTTTTCTTGATTCTATCATGGATTGTTGCCATAAGGATGTCAACAATTGTCCGTTATACTCAAGAAAACAATGCGCCGACCGGTTGGAGGAGACAAGCATGCAGAAAAAAGCTTTGGTCATCATCGATATTCAAAACGATATCACGAAACACTACAAGGATGTGATTGACAGCATCAATCAAGCCATCGACTGGGCGGTTGCGAACGGGATTCCCGTCGTCTATATCCGCCATGAAAATTTATCCGAAGGCACGAGAACGTTTAAACCCGGCACGCACGGAGCAGAGTTGGTTCCGGATCTGAAAATCGTATCGGACAACATCTTCACGAAAAGCAAGGGAAACGCGCTGACCAGCGAGGCGTTCGCGGCGTTTGTTCGCCGGAACGAAATCGGTGAATTCTATCTTGCGGGTGCGGATGCGGTTGCCTGTGTGAAATCGACCGTCTTCAACATGCGCGCAGCAAACCACACGGTGCATGTGCTGTCGGACTGTATTACCAGCTATGATACAAGCAAGATCGACGAAATGCTGCGCTATTATGAAAGCAAAGGTTGCGAGATCATCACGCTCGACAAGCTATAAAGCCGCTATCGCGTAAAAAATGGAACCGTGCGAACGGTTCCATTTTTGTGTTACGTTGTGGAAAATCATCCAGCGGGTTGTTCCGCTGTGGTGTCGGTTGTCGTGGTGCCGCCGGCAGCCGCTTCGTCAAGCTTCGCCTGTGCGCCGCCTGCGCATGTGTCGCAGGGGTCCCAACGGTTTGCGTCAAACGCCTGCTGCAACGTGCCTGCATACAACGTGCCACCTTCGGAAACAGAGGTTTTGCCGGCAATATAGGGGCAATTGCGGTCGAAGTGATAGCTCTTGCCAAACTTCGTCCAGTATACCTCGCCAACCGCCTCTTCGGTTGCCGCCTGCTGCATCTGTGCAACTTCGGCATCGCTCGGCTGTTGGAAGTCCGTGCTGGCTGCGCCCGCGCCGACAAGCAGTGCCGCGAGGAGCGCGATCAGGATCGTCTTTGTCTTCTTGTTGAGCTTGTCGGATTTGGCAAGCAGGAAAATACCGATCGGCAGGAAGCAAACCAGAACCATGATCACGCCCAGCTGATGCCAAAGCGTGCGCACGAGCTTGCTGCTTGCAAGGCTCGGACGGATGCGGTTTGCTTTTTTCCAGAGCTGCGCTGCGACGATGCAGAAGATTGCATCCAGAACCAGAGCACCGATCATCAGAAGAAATTCCGGTTCATTCCAGTTCTGCGCGCCGTTGCGGATTGCATAGCTAAACGCAAAGAATGCGCCGACTTCCGCCGCAAGCGCGAGCACCCAGAGGATGATTGCGCCGATGCGCAGGCCCTTGACAGAACCCTTGCCGCCGGAAGCGGGGGCTTCGTCCACAACCTGCTCCACGGTTTCTTCGACTTCTTCCGCCTTGACGGGGGCCTTCTTCGGGGCGGCTTTTGCCGGAGCGGATTTCGTAGCCGTGCCTTTCGACTGCGCCGCTTTTTTCGCGGCAGCGGCCTTCTTTGCGGCCTCAGCTTTTGCCGCGTCGGAAACGGTCGGTTTCTTTTCCATACACTACCTCCACGATTCAAACTAGTAATTATTTACAGTATAACAATAACAAAAATCGTTTGCAAGAACTCCACAAACGCAAAAGCGGAATCTCTGGCGCGGAAATACTTGTACTGCTATAATAGAACTGCACTGAGCGTCAAGCCCGCGTTAAGCTTCGGGAAAAACGCGTGATGTGCGCACAAAATCCAATCACAGACCAAAACAGGAGCGAAAACAAACGATGTTGAATTTTGAGTTTTATTCTCCGACGCGCCTCGTCTTCGGCAAAGGCACGGCGGATCAAATTGGCGGGCAGCTTGCGCCGCTGGCAAAGAAAGTGCTCGTGCATTACGGCAGCGACCGTGTCGTGAAGGACGGGCTGCTCAAGCGCATCACGGATTCCCTCACCGCAAGCGGAATCTCGTATGTAACCCTTGGCGGTGTGATTCCGAATCCTGACGTGGAGCTGGTGCGCGAAGGCATTGCGCTTGCCCAAAAAGAACATGTCGAGCTTGTGCTCTGCGTTGGCGGCGGCTCGGTCATCGACTCCGGCAAGGGCATCGCGCTCGGGCTGAAAAACCCGGGTCTCGACATCTGGGATGTGTATGCAAAGCAGCTTGAAACAACGGGCGCTTACCCCGTCGCGTGCGTTCTGACCTTCCCCGCCGCGGGCAGTGAAGCCAGCAACAGCACCGTGCTGAGCAACTACAAAACGCAGCAAAAATGCGGTTACAACCGCGAATGGAACCGCCCGGTACTCTCCGTAATCGATCCTTCGCTCTTTGAGAGCCTCCCGAAGTTCCAGATTGCGGCGGGGGTTGCGGACATGATGAGCCACATCTTCGAACGCTATTTTTCGAACACGGAGCACACAGAGCTCTCCGACGCGCTGAGCGAGGCGACGCTGAGAACCCTCATCACCTTTGGCGAAAAGGTGGTTAAAAACCCAGCGGACTACGACGCCTGGTGTCAGGTTGCGCTCAGCGGGACGATTGCGCACAACAACATGCTCGGCGTGGGTAGAGAGCAGGACTGGGCCTGCCACAAGCTCGACCACGAGCTCACCGCGCGCTTTGGCGTGACGCACGGCGCGGGCCTTGCCGTGTTAACCCCCGCATGGATGCGCTATGTCTGGCGCGTGAACCCGAAGCGCTTTTATGACTTTGCCGTGCGCATCATGGGGCAGGAGGATCAGCCCAAGGCAGTCGCTGCCACGATCGAGAGCGGCATCTCCGCGCTGGAGACGTTCTATTCGCGTCTTGGTTTGCCGAGCAGGCTGGTCAAACTCGGCGTCGATCCCGCGCAGATTGCGGACATGGCGCGGGTGGTGACCCATGCGTCGGACGGCTCGGATCGTCCCGTCGGCGGGATGAAGAAAATCTTCGAAGCCGACGCGAAAGTGATCTACGAAAAAGCGATCTAAATTTTATCCGGCAAAAAAAAGAGACATGCGCCTCTCTTTTTTTATGCATGTTGCTTTATTTTCCCGCCAGCCGCTTGATCGCCTCGGCGATGAGCTGCGTGTCGAAGCGGATGCTCTCGACCGGGCAGGATTCATCCGGCATGTGCGCCTGCGCCGCCTCGCCCTCCGGTTCCACGCCGAAGGCAACCGCGTTGTCAAACGAGCGGGCATAGGTGCCGCCGCCGATGGAGAGCGGCTTTGCCTTCTTTCCGGTCGCTTCGCTGTAGATATCCAGCAGGGTCGTCACCAGCTCGCAATCGGGCGCGATATAGTGTCCGATGGAGATCTTCTCGTGGATGCGGCTAAAGCCGATCTGCGCAAACTTCTCGTCTTCCGCCGCGAGAAGCTGCTCCGGTTTGACGCTGAAGGGGAAGCGGCAGTCCAACGTGATGGTCACGGAGCCTTCCTTCCACTCGATCATGTTGGGCGAGAGGGTAAGCCTGCCGGAATCATCGCTGATGTCGAGCCCGAATGCTTCACCGTGCTGGTCAAACGCCAAGAGCGCGGCGAGTGAGGAAGCGGTTGCGAGGTCTTCCGCGTTCAGCGGTTGCTCCTTGAGCGCGTCCAGCAGCGCCAGCAGCGCATTCTGCGCGTCCTGCGGGGTGGAGGCGTGTCCCGCGCGGCCAACGGCGCGGAGTTCGCCATCCTTGCCGCTGAGCAGCATGCCATGCTTTGCGTCCACGGGCTCGGGCGTAAAGGGCAGGTAGGCCACCGCCTCGCCGGGGATGACGTTCGGCGCGGTGCCGCAGGAGATGCGCACTTCACTGCCGGAGAGCTTCTTTGTATAGGTGGTCTGCCCGATGTTCTTTTCGGAGTTGATGACGGGATACTGCCCGTCCGGCGTGAATGCCATCGTCGGATTCGGTTCGGATTGCTTATAGCGATTGACGCAGCTCCAGCCGCGTTCCTCATCGCATCCCAAGAAGATGCGCACGCGGCGCTTGAGCGGAATGCCCGCCTCTTTGATGGCGCGCAGGGCGTAGAGCGAGGAGATCGCGGGGCCTTTGTCGTCCATCACACCGCGACCGATGAGCCGCCCGTCCTTCTGCGTGAGGGTGAAGGGGTCGCTGCTCCAGCCCGTGCCGGCGGGGACAACGTCCAGATGCGCCATGATCATGAGCATCTCGTCGCCTTCGCCATAGTCGATCACGCCGCAATAGCCATCCAGCGAGCGGGCGGAAAAGCCCATTTCACGCGCAAGGTCAAGGGTATAGGTCAAGGCGTTATGGATATGCCGACCCAGCGGCATGCCCTCTTCCGGCTCACCCTGGGAAACGCTCGGAAACGCGATGAGCTTGCCAAGCGTGGAAAGCTGTTCGTCAAAGTGTTGGTCAATGAGTTGTTTATACATCAAGACTGCCTCCATAGTATGCGCTTACTCGCGCGGATACGCTCCATTTATCATACCGACCGCGCCGGAAAAAAGCAAGCCGCACGCCTGCATAGCGGCATGTTTTGGATTGACTTTTATGCGCGGGGTTGATACCCTTTTGGGCATGGAACAACAAACAAGAACAATCACACAAACGCTTCCCTGCGGGCGGCGGCTTACCATTTCGCTGGATCGGGACGAAGCACAGGCGGCGCGAGAGCGCGGCGAGATTGCGGTCTATGACGACCGCTTCACCGAAAATCCGTCGTTTCGAATCTATGATTCCTACCAAATCCGCAAAAACAGCGTCAAGCGGGAAGTGCTTTCCGCAATGATTGCCTACAACGAAGCGTATCCCAGCGAGCCAAAATGGCAGCGGACGGAGAACTCGCTCGTGTTGGAGTGGATGGAGCACAACTTCGCCTACCGCGTGGGTTTTTTGCGCAGCAGAGCAAGCAATGTCGACCTCGATAACCGCGCGGAGGGCAAAGGCGCGCTGGGGTATTTTATCAAGAGCGCGTGGGAAGTTGTGCGGGGGTATTTTCCGGATAAAAAATGAGGGGCGGATGCCCCTCGCTTTCATGTTATCTTACATCCCCAGTGCTTCGTGTACGTCCCGCATGCCGAGGATGCTCTTTTGAATCACGTCTTCCAGCGGCAGCCCCAATAGCTCGCAGCCGCCGAGGATCACATCCCGGCTCACGCCCGCGGCAAAACCTTTGTCCTTGAATTTCTTTTTTACGCTGGAGACTTCCATGTCCATCACGCTTCGGCTCGGGCGCATGTAGGCAGCCGCCGTGATCAGCCCCGTGAGCTCATCGATCGTATACAGCACCGTCTCCATCCGCTTCTCCGGCTTGGTATCGGTGCAGAGGCCCCAACCGTGTGCAAGCACCGCGTGGATGAACGCTTCGTCATAGCCTGCCTCAGCAAGCAGACGCGGCGCCACCTTCAGGTGCTCCTCCGGCCATTGCTCATAGTCCACATCGTGGAGCAAACCCACGTTGCCCCAATAGTTTTCATCCTCGCCGGCTTCACGCGCGAAGAAGCGCATCACGCCTTCCACGGCAAACGCGTGTTTGAGGAGGGCTTCGCTCTTCGTATATGCCTTCAGCGTGGAGAGCGCATGTTCCCGTGAAATATCCATTTCTCTGTTACCTCGCTGTTCTTTGATTGAATATGGATTGATCCGCCGTACTTGTTACGGCGTGATTTGTATGCCCTTTGGCCCGACAATTGCAAGCACACGGACATTTCTCAATATCATATAATAAAATTATAAAAAAGGGCAATATATTTTAGAATCTTTTCTTGACACGGGATAAAGAGGATGATATCATTCATGATTGACTTATGATCGCATAACTGTCGAAATATGCCCAAAATCGGGTTTTTCAGCGGGTTTCGCGCGAGAAAACAAGACGATGGGCCATTTCCTGTCCAGTTGGCGCAGCATAGGTCCGGCAATGGCTTTTACGAGAAAAAATGCGAAGGTGCGGCTTGCAACCGTGCCGGCAAGGGGAGTACGCGATGATGCATGACGTTCAAATGGGCAGACAGACGCGAAAGAGCTTTTCCAGAATTCGGGAAGTGCTCGACATGCCGGATTTGATTGAGATCCAAAAGAATTCGTACTATCGTTTTTTGAAGGAGGACCTGAAAGAGGTTTTTGACGATATTTCCCCAATTACCGACTATTCCGGCAAACTGGTGTTAGAGTTTGTCGATTACCGTATCGATCTGGACACACCCAAATATTCGATGGAAGAAAGCAAGGAGCGCGATGTAAACTACGCGGCTCCGCTTCGCGTTACTGTCCGTCTGATCAATAAGGAAACGGGCGAAGTCAAGCAGCAGGAAGTCTTCATGGGCGATTTCCCGCTGATGACGCCGCAAGGCACGTTCATCATCAACGGCGCGGAGCGCGTCATCGTCTCCCAGCTGGTTCGTTCGCCCGGCGTGTATTTTTCCGAGAGCTTCGACAAAGTCGGCAAACAGCTCTTCTCCGCGCAGGTGATCCCGAACCGCGGCGCTTGGCTGGAGTATGAAACCGACTCCAACGGCGTTCTGTACGTCAAGATCGACCGTCAGCGCAAGGTGCATATCACGGCTCTTGTGCGCGCGCTTGGCTATGGTTCCAACCCGCAGATCCTCGAGCTCCTTGGCGACGACGAGCGTCTCTCTGCAACCCTGCAGAAGGACCCGACGCACTCCGAAGCGGAAGGCCTCATTGAAATCTATAAGCGCCAACGCCCCGGCGAGCCGCCGACGGAAGAAAGCGCGCGTTCCCTCTTAAATTCGCTGTTCTTCGACAAGCGTTATGATTTGGCGCGCGTCGGGCGCTATAAATTCAACAAAAAACTCGCCATCCGCGCGCGGATTCGCAACCACGTCGCGGCGGAGACGATTGTGCACCCCGTCACGGGAGAAATCCTCGCGGAGGCGGGGCAGACCATCGATCGTTTTGTCGCGGGTGACATTCAAAACGCCGGCGTCAACGAAGTTTGGCTGCAGGTTGGCGAGAACCGCGTGAAGGTGATCGGCAACAACTTTGTGCGCGCAAACGAATGGCTGGAGTTTGATCCGGCGGAAGCGGGCATCAACGAAGACGTCCATCTGCCGACCCTCAAGGCGACGCTCAAGGACGGCGAAGGCATGACCAAGGACGAGCTCAAGTCGCTGCTCAAGTCGCGCTATTATGACCTCATTCCGCGCCATATCATCCCGGATGACATGATTTCCTCGATCTCCTATCTGATCGGTATGCCGTACAGCATCGGTCGCTCGGACGACATCGACCATCTTGGCAACCGCCGCATCCGCAGCGTCGGCGAACTGCTGCAAAATCAGATCCGCGTGGGGCTTACCCGCCTTGAGCGCGTGGTGCGCGAGCGCATGGGCTTGCAGGATATGGATGTTGCGATGCCCAGTAACCTCATCAATATCCGTCCGGTCACGGCGGCGATCAAGGAGTTCTTCGGTTCCTCGCAACTGAGCCAGTTCATGGATCAGACGAACCCGCTGGCAGAGCTGACACACAAGCGCAGGCTCTCCGCCCTCGGCCCAGGCGGACTCAACCGCGAACGCGCAACGTTTGACGTTCGCGACGTTCACTTCTCGCACTACGGGCGTATGTGCCCCATCGAGACGCCGGAAGGACCGAACATCGGACTGATCAACTCGCTCTCGACCTATGCGCGCATCAACGAGTACGGCTTCATCGAAGCGCCGTACCGTCGCGTGGACAGCAAGAAGCACATCATCACGGACGAGATCGAATACCTCACCGCGGACGAAGAGGACAACTTCATCGTCGCACAGGCAAACGAGCTGATCGACGAGGAGCTGCATTGGTATAAGAAAGAGCGCGTCATCGCGCGCTTGCTCGACCAGATCATCGAAGTCAAGGCCACGGAAGTGGACTATATGGACGTTTCGCCCAAGCAGCTGGTCTCGGTTGCAACGGCGATGATTCCCTTCCTCGAAAACGACGACGCAAACCGCGCGCTGATGGGTTCGAACATGCAGCGTCAGGCGGTTCCGCTGCTCATTCCGGAATCTCCGATCGTCGCGACAGGCATGGAATACAAAGCCGCGCACGACTCCGGTATCGTGCTCATCGCCCGCGAGGATGGCGTGGTTTCCCGCGCTTCCGCAAAAGCGATTGTGATCACGGACAAGATCGGCGTGGAACACGTGTATAAGCTCACGAAGTTCCAGCGCAGCAACCAGGGCACCTGCCTGAATCAGCGCCCGATCGTGAAGCGCGGCGACATCGTCGTCAAAGGTGATGTGATCGCCGACGGCGCCTCGACCGAAAACGGCGAGATTGCACTCGGCAGAAACATCCTCATCGGCTTTATGACCTGGGAAGGTTACAACTACGAGGACGCGGTTCTGATCAGTGAGAAGCTGGTCAAGGACGATGTCTTTACCTCGATCCACATCGAGGAACATGAGGTTGAGGCGCGCGATACCAAGCTCGGGCCCGAAGAGATCACCCGCGATATTCCGAACATCGGTGAAGACGCGCTGGCGCAGCTCGACGAGAGCGGCATCATCCGTCCCGGCGCGGAAGTGCGCAGCGGCGACATCCTCGTGGGCAAAGTCACACCCAAGGGTGAGACCGAGCTGACGGCGGAAGAACGCCTGCTTCGCGCCATCTTCGGCGAGAAAGCGCGCGATGTGCGCGATACTTCCCTGCGCGTGCCGCATGGCGAAGGCGGCATCGTGGTCGATGTCAAAATCTTCACCCGTGAACACAAGGACGAGCTTAGCCCCGGCGTGAACCAGATGGTGCGCGTCTACATCGCCCAGAAACGTAAGATCTCTGTCGGCGACAAGATGGCGGGCCGCCACGGTAACAAGGGTGTTATTTCCCGCATCCTGCCGGAAGAGGATATGCCCTTCCTGCCGGATGGCACGCCGTTACAGATCGTACTGAACCCCCTGGGCGTTCCCTCGCGTATGAACATCGGTCAGGTTCTGGAGCTGCACCTCGGTGCTGCTTGCAAAAACCTTGGCATCAAGATCGCAACCCCGGTCTTCGACGGCGCGACCGAGACGGACATCAAAGAACTGCTCGTCAAAGCCGGACTCAATGAGGACGGCAAGACGACGCTCTACGACGGGCGCAGCGGCGAACCCTTCGAAAACCGCGTCTCCGTCGGCTATATGTATTACCTCAAGCTCGCCCACCTTGTCGACGACAAGATCCACGCGCGCTCGACCGGCCCATACTCGCTCGTTACCCAGCAACCGCTGGGCGGCAAGGCGCAGTTCGGCGGACAGCGCTTCGGCGAAATGGAAGTCTGGGCATTGGAAGCATATGGCGCCGCCTACACCCTGCAGGAAATCCTCACGGTCAAGTCGGACGACGTGGTCGGCCGCGTGAAGACCTATGAGGCGATTGTAAAAGGCGACAACGTGCCGCCCGCGGGCGTTCCGGAGTCGTTCAAAGTGCTCATCAAGGAGCTTCAGTCCCTCGCGCTGGACATCAAGGTATTGTCCGACACGCGCGACGAAATCTTCATCAACGAGGACGACGATGACGACGTTGCGCCGATCGATGTCAACCTCACAGGACTGGAAGACGTACCTGTCTTTGCGCCGATTGGCGACGAAGAGGACGATCTGGAGGATTTTGACGACTTTGACGACTTTGACGATTCCGAAGAGGAACCCGCGGTGAGCGAAGAAGCCGAACCCGCAGGCGACAGCCTCGACGGACTCGACGAAGATCTTGCCGAGCTTTCCGATACGCTGGATCTCGACATCGATAAGGACATCGAATAATCCGGCAGGAGAGATGGATTGTGTTTCTAATGACGAATATTCACAAGAGCGGCAGCAAGGAGAGATAGACTGTGTTTGAATTGACAAATTTTGACGCGTTACAAATCGGGCTCGCATCGCCCGAAAAGATACTGGAATGGTCGCATGGCGAGGTCAAGAAACCGGAAACGATCAACTACCGCACGCTCAAGCCCGAAAAAGACGGACTGTTCTGCGAGCGCATCTTCGGGCCGACGAAGGACTGGGAGTGCCACTGCGGCAGATATAAGCGCGGCAGGTACAAAGGCATCGTCTGCGAAAAGTGCGGCGTGGAAGTCACGCGTGCAAAGGTGCGCCGCGAACGCATGGGCCACATTGAACTCGCCGTTCCGGTTAGCCACATTTGGTATTTCAAGGGGATTCCCTGCCGCATGAAGATGCTGCTGGATATGAGCCCGCGCTCGCTGGAGCAGGTGCTCTACTTCGGCGCCTATGTAGTCATCGACCCCGGCCAGACCGCGCTGACCTATAAGCAGATTCTGACCGATAAAGAATATCGCGAAGCGCAGGAGCAATATGGCACGAAGGCGTTCCGTGCAGGCATGGGCGCGGAGGCAATCCGCGAATTGCTGACGCAACTCGACCTGCCGAAGCTTGAAAAGGAGCTCCGCACCGAGATCGACAACGCCTCCGGCCAGAAGCGCGCAAACGCGATCAAGCGCCTCGAGGTGGTGGAAGCATTCATCACCAGCGGCAACAAACCGGAATGGATCATCCTCACGGTGATCCCGGTCATTCCGCCGGAAATCCGCCCGATGGTTCAGCTCGACGGCGGCCGCTTTGCAACGAGCGACCTCAACGATCTCTACCGTCGTGTGATCAACCGCAACAACCGCCTCAAGCGCCTTTTGGAGTTGCGCGCGCCGGACATCATCGTCCGCAACGAAAAGCGCATGCTGCAAGAAGCGGTAGATTCCCTCATCGACAACGGCCGCCGCACGCGCCCCGTCACGGGCCCGGGCAACCGCCCGCTCAAGTCCCTTTCGGACATGCTGCGCGGCAAACAAGGCCGTTTCCGTCAGAACCTGCTGGGTAAGCGCGTCGACTATTCCGGTCGTAGCGTTATCGTCGTGGGCCCTGACCTTCTGATGTACCAGTGCGGTCTGCCCAAAGAGATGGCGCTTGAGCTATTCAAGCCCTTCGTGATGAAAAAGCTCGTCAAGGGCGGTTTTGCGCAGAATGTCAAGGGCGCAAAGCGCATGGTGGAACGTGTCGATCAGGCTGTTTGGGGTGTTCTTGAGGAGGTCATCAAAGACCATCCGGTTCTCCTCAACCGCGCGCCAACGCTGCATCGCCTCGGTATCCAGGCGTTTGAGCCGATTCTGGTGGAAGGACGCGCGCTGAAGCTGCATCCGCTCGTCTGCACCGCGTACAACGCGGACTTTGACGGAGACCAGATGGCAGTTCACGTGCCGCTTTCGGTTGAGGCGCAGGCGGAAGCCCGCTTCCTGATGCTCGCGAGCAACAACATTTTAAAACCGCAGGATGGCCGCCCTGTCGTCTCCCCGACGCAGGATATGGTCATGGGCTGCTATTATCTAACCATGATTCGCCCCGGCGCAAAGGGCGAGGGCAAGATCTTCCATTCGGAAGACGAAGCTATCATGGCGTATCAGACCGGCGAAATCGCCCTGCAGGCGCGGGTCAAAATCCGTCTGGAGCGCGAATGGAACGGCGAAAAGCGCAGGAAGGTCGTGGATACCACGGTCGGCCGCGTGATTTTCAACAACGCCATTCCGCAGGACCTCGGCGGCGTTGACCGTACGAAGGAAGAGAATCTCTTCACGTTGGAGATCGATAAGCTGGTTGCGAAAAAGGACCTCGGCAACATCGTGGACAGTTGCTATCGCAAATATGGCCCCACGACCACGTCGCAGGTGCTTGACCGGATCAAGAAGCTCGGCTTCACCTATTCCACGCGCGGCGGCATCACCGTCGGCTTCCAGGATATTCAGGTGCCCGCCGAGAAGAAGCAGATGATTGCGGACGCAGAGGTCAAGATCGAGGAGATCGACGAGCTCTTCCGCATGGGTATGCTTTCCAACGCAGAGCGCAGAGAGCGCGTCATCAAGGTTTGGGAAGTGACCACGGACCTGGTTGCCAAGAAGCTGATGAGCTCGCTGGACGAATTCAACCCCATCTACATGATGGCAAACTCCGGCGCGCGCGGCAGCACGGCACAGATCCGTCAGCTCGCCGGTATGCGCGGACTCATGGCCGACCCGAGCGGCCAGATCATCGAGGTTCCGATTCGCGCGAATTTCCGCGAAGGTCTCTCGGTTCTGGAGTTCTTCATCTCCTCCCACGGCGCGCGCAAAGGCCTTGCCGATACCGCGCTTCGTACGGCGGACTCCGGTTACCTCACCCGCCGTCTGGTCGATGTTTCGCAGGACGTCATCGTTCGCGAAGAGGACTGCTATGCCACGCGCGGCGAAGCGCCCAAGGGCATGGTGCTCACCGAGATCAAGGACGGCAACAAGCTCATCGAACCGCTGCGTTCCCGCGTGATTGGCCGCTATGCGGTTGAGAAGGTCGTCCATCCCGAAACCGGCGAAATCATCGTCGAGGCGGGAACGCTGATCTCTTATGAACAAGCAGAAGAGATTGAAAAGGCCGGCATCAAGAGCGTACACTGCCGCTCGGTCTTCACCTGCCGCGCAGAACGCGGTGTCTGCGCCAAGTGTTACGGTGCAAACCTTGCAACCGGCACGCCGGTGAACATCGGCGAGGCGGTCGGCATCATCGCGGCGCAGGCCATCGGCGAGCCGGGCACGCAGCTCACGATGCGTACATTCCACACCGGCGGCGTTGCCAGCGCGGACGACATCACGCAGGGTCTCCCGCGCGTGGAGGAACTCTTCGAGGCGCGCAAGCCCAAGGGCCTTGCCGTCATCAGCGAGATCAACGGCGTTGTGCACATCGACGATAGCAAGAAGCGCCGCGAGGCGGTTGTCACCAACGAGGATGGAGAAGCGGAAAGCTACCTCATCCCGTTCGGCAGCAAACTCAAGGTTGCGGACGGAACCGCGGTCGAGGCGGGCGACGAGCTCACCGAAGGCAGCGTGAACCCGCACGACATCCTTAAGATCAAGGGCGTTAAGGGCGTGCAGGCTTACCTCTTAAAGGAAGTCCAGAGCGTTTACCGCTTGCAGGGCGTTGAGATTTCGGATAAACACATCGAAGTCATCATCCGCCAGATGCTCAGAAAGGTTCAGATTGAGGAGAACGGCGACACCGCAATGCTGCCGGGCGAACTCATCGATATCTTCCGCTTTGAGGCGGAGAACGAGCGCGTGATTCAGGCGGAAGGCCGCCCGGCGATTGCAAAGCGCAAGCTGCTGGGTATCACCAAGGCCTCTCTCGCGACGGACTCCTTCCTCTCCGCCGCATCCTTCCAGGAGACGACCCGCGTGCTGACCGAAGCCGCCATTAAGGGCAAGATCGATCCGCTCGTCGGCCTCAAGGAAAACGTCATCATCGGCAAGCTGATTCCCGCCGGCATCGGTCTTCGGCGTTATCGCAACGTCGTCGTGACGGACAACAAGTAAGCGAATCCGCAAGCCGTAAGGTTTCGGCAACAAAACAGACAAAGCCGCCGCGCCGGAGTTTTCCGGCGCGACGGCTTGCCAACTCGGCCGACTCTCGAAAGGAGCAGAGATGGAAAAACTGCCAGTCAACCCGAACTGTGAGCTTTCCGGCACAAAGTATTGTGCCATGCTGAACATGCACGCCTGCGCCGCCTGTACCGTTCGTGATTCGGAGGATAAGGCCGAGATCATCAAAGACCTCGACCTCTACGAAACACTCCTGCCGGAAGGCGGGATCGCGCGGCTGTTTGAATCGCGCGACTGCCAGTTTTGCAAGACGCCGGAAAAGGGCAAGCGCCGGGGATATGCAATCCTCGACATGGCGCACCCCGAACCGCGGCGTGTACAGAAATGGCTCTTCGGCAAGCGCACCGCACGCATCGGCACCATGGTACCCGTGCAGATGAGTGTTTGCCCCAAGTGCCGTAACCGTTTTCTCCTGATGGAATACATGCCGGTGCTGATTCCCGTTGTGGTTGGCTTTGTCGCGTTGATCGTGCTCTCGATGGATTCGGTGCGCAATCCGCTGGTGGATCTTTCCATGTTTGCGCCGTTTGGCGCGTGGATCGTTGCGACGCTCGCCGGCATCCTCGCGGGCAAACTCATCACCGACGGGCTGGAGCGCGCCTGGTCAAAAGAGATGGAGACAAACGTAATGCGCCATCCTGTTATCGATGAGATGACGAAAAAGGGCTGGACGCCGATTACCGCCAAGAGCCGCACGAAACTGCTCTTTAGCAAGAGCCGTTTGGCAAAAGGGCTCGGCACAGGGGACGGCGAACTGCCGGCCGAATAAGAAAATTGTGATCTCTCCGCGGAAGAAAACACTATATATTGGAAGTGTTTTCATGCAAAGAGAAAGCGTTTGACAAGACACAATATTGCTGATACAATACTGCGTTGGCGGTTCCTGTTTATTTGCAGTTTGCGCGAAACATGCTGGTTTTTTGCAGATTGATCAAAAACAAACGCCAAGTTGACCTGGTTTTAATAGAAATCCGGTAAAATAGATTCCGTCGCGAACGGAAAAACCATTTGGATACAATGCTCCCTACAGGGGTTGCAGGGAGCGGTAATAGAGATAGATTTCGATTTATTTGACAAAGATTGAAGGAGATTGATTCATGCCGACCATTAACCAGTTGGTTCGTAAAGGCAGAGAGCAGGTGGAGTATAAATCCACGGCTCCTATTCTGAAGCAGTGCCCGCAGCGCCGCGGTGTCTGCACGGCGGTCCGTACAATGACCCCGAAGAAGCCGAACTCCGCGCTGCGTAAAATTGCCCGTATCCGTCTGACCGACGGCCTTGAGGGCACAGCATACATCCCCGGCATCGGCCACAACCTGCAGGAGCACTCTGTTGTGCTAATCCGCGGCGGCCGCGTAAAGGACCTCCCGGGCGTTCGTTACCACATCATCCGCGGCGCACTTGACACCGCGGGCGTTGCCAATCGCAAGCAGAGCCGCTCGCTCTACGGCGCGAAGAAGACGCAGAAGCAAGCCAAGAAGAAATAAGGGAGGGCCGAAGAATGCCGAGAAGAGGATTTATCCCCAAGCGTGAAGTGCTGGCCGACCCGATTTATAACAGCGTGGTCGTTACCAAGCTCATCAACCAGCTGATGCTGGATGGCAAACGCGGCGTCGCCCAGAAGGCCGTTTACGATGCGTTTGATTCTATCCGTGAAAAGACCGGCCGTGAGCCGGGCGAAGTCTTTGAGCAGGCGATGAACAACATCATGCCCGTTCTGGAAGTCAAAGCCCGCAGAGTCGGTGGTGCTACCTATCAGGTCCCGATCGAGATCCGTGCAGAGCGTCGCCAGACGCTTGGCCTGCGTTGGCTCGTGTCGTTTGCGCGCAAGCGCGGCGAGCGCACGATCAGCGCGCGCCTTGCCGGCGAAATCATGGACGGCGCCAACAGCCAGGGCAACGCCTTCAAGAAGAAGGAAGACACCCACAAGATGGCAGAGGCGAACAAAGCGTTCGCGCACTATCGCTGGTAAGTCACCCCTCCGCAACAACGCGGAGAGCGGCTTGAGCACGAAGGGATTGTCCCGGTTCATCCACGCGAAAGCGGCATGATCATGGGAAGCAATTAAGGAATCAACAGCCACGGGCCTGCGGTTCGGAGCAGTCAATCCGAACCGCAGACCCGCGCAATACTGTAGGGAACAAATTTTAAAGAACGAGTAAAGGGAAACGATTTTGCCTAGAGACACTTCACTTGAAAAGACCCGCAACATCGGGATCATGGCGCACATCGACGCCGGCAAAACCACGACGACCGAGCGAATTTTGTACTATACGGGCAAAATTCACAAGATCGGCGAGGTGCATGAAGGCGCGGCCGCCATGGATTATATGATCCAGGAGCAGGAGCGCGGCATCACGATTACGTCTGCCGCAACGACCGCTTACTGGCGTTCGCACCGCATCAACATCATCGACACGCCCGGCCACGTGGACTTCACGATGGAGGTTGAGCGTTCGCTTCGTGTGCTCGACGGCGCTGTTGCCGTCTTCTGCGCAAAGGGCGGCGTGGAACCGCAATCCGAGACGGTTTGGCGTCAGGCGAGAAAGTACGGCGTGCCGTGCATCGCTTATGTCAACAAGATGGACATCACCGGCGCGAACTTTGATAACGTCTGCAAGATGATGCGCGAGCGCCTCGGCGCAAACGCGCTGCCCATTCAGCTCCCCATCGGCGCAGAGGCAGACTTCCGCGGAATCATCGACCTTGTTTCGATGAAGGCAGAGGTTTACTACAATGACGACGGTACGGATGTGCGCGAGGAAGAAATCCCCGCAGACATGCTGCCGCTGGTCAAAGAACAGCGCGCGAAGCTGCTGGATTCTATCATCGAAGAAGACGAAAACCTGATGGAGCGTTATTTCGGCGGCGAATGGTTTACGGCAGAAGATCTGATTCCCTGCATCCGTAAGGCGACGCTTTCCGGCAGAATTGTGCCCGTCACCTGCGGTACCAGCTATCGCAACAAGGGCGTGCAACCGCTGCTCAACGCGATTGTCGACTATCTTCCCAGCCCGCTTGATATCGAGCCCGCCAAGGGCACCGATAAAAACGGCGAAGGCGAGTTTCTGGTCGAACCGAAGGACGACGCGCCATTTGCAGCGCTTGCGTTCAAGATTCTGTCCGACCCCTACGTTGGCAAGCTTTCGTTCATCCGCGTCTACGGCGGAACGCTCAAGAGCGGTTCCTATGTTTACAACGCGAGCAAGAACAAGCGTGAGCGCGTTGGCCGCATCATGATGATGCATGCCGACACCCGCACGGAGATTGAAGAAGCGCACGCGGGCGATATCGTAGCCCTCGTCGGCATGAAGGACACCGGAACGGGTGACACGCTCTGCGTGGAGAACCATCAGTTACTCCTTGAGAGCATGGATTTCCCGGAACCCGTCATTCAGGTTGCCATCGAGCCCAAGACCAAGGCGGGGCAGGAAAAGATGAGCCTGGCGCTCATCAAGCTCGCCGAGGAGGACCCGACGTTCCGCACCTATACGGATGCGGACACCGGGCAAACCATTATCGCGGGCATGGGTGAGCTGCATCTGGAGATCATCGTGGATCGCATGATCCGCGAGTTCCATGTGGAAGCGCGCGTCGGCAACCCGCAGGTTTCCTACAAAGAAACCATCAAAGCACCCGTCAAGGCAGATTGCCGCTATGTGCGCCAGTCCGGCGGTCGTGGCCAGTACGGCCACTGCGTGATCGAACTTGCGCCGCGTGAGCCGGGTGCTGGTTATGAGTTTGTCGACAAAATCGTCGGCGGCGCGATCCCGAGGGAGTACATCCCCGCGGTTGACAAGGGCATGCGCGAAGCGCTCAAGAGCGGTAAACTCGGCGGCTATGAAGTGGTCGACGTGCAGGCAACACTGCTCGACGGCTCCTATCACGAGGTCGACTCCTCCGAAATGGCGTTCACCATCGCAGGCTCGCTCGCGATCAAGGAAGCGCTTGAAAAGGCGCAGTGTGCGCTGTTGGAGCCGATGATGAAGGTCGAAGTGCTTGTGCCGGAAGACTACCTTGGCGACGTGATGGGCAACATCACTTCCCGCCGCGGCAAGCTCAGCGGCATGGAGACCCGCCAAAACGTTCAGGTGATCGATGCACTCGTGCCGCTCTCCGAGATGTTTGGCTACGCCACCGACCTTCGCAGCCGTACGCAGGGGCGCGGAACCTTCACGATGCAGTTTGCGCATTATGAAGAAGTGCCCAGGTCGATTGCGGAAAGCGTTGTCGGCAAGAAGGAATACAAACTGTAAGTAGGATGTTTCAGCCGGGTTCGGCTGAACCATCAAAAAAAGATTGCATTAGAAAGAGGAGATTTTTATGGCAAAGGCAAAATTCGAACGGAATAAGCCGCACGTGAACATCGGCACAATCGGCCACGTAGACCACGGCAAGACGACGTTGACGGCGGCGATCACGATGGCGCTGGCGCAGCAGGGCGAAGCCAAGGCGATGCGCTATGACGAAATCGACAAAGCGCCGGAAGAAAAAGCGCGTGGAATCACGATTAACACGGCGCACGTGGAGTATGA
>DLGD01000036.1 GCA_002482505.1 Christensenella sp. UBA7703
GTCGCTCCCCACGCGGGAGCGTGGATGGACAGGTAGTTTGCTCACCGAAAAAAGCACCGACGAAGGAACAACGACGGGTTCCATTCGCACAGTGCTTTTTTTGTTTGCGTTTATTGTTTGTTAATCGGCGGAGGTTGCGCTCCCTAAGCCGTTTGCCGCAAGGTTTTTCTGGTATGCCTTGTGGTCGGCATAAAGCTCCTGCGTGAGCGGGTTACGCTTGGTTTTCACGATGATGACGATTTCGTAGATGAGAACCGCAAGGTTCGATAGCAGCGCCAGGGCGCTTACCACCGTCAACGCAGCCGGATTGTAGGACGACGTAATGCCAAACGCGGGCAGCGCCATATAGTCCACCGCAAGCGAGAACATGCCAAACAGCGCGAGTGTCTGCGCGCGATGCTGCAGCCAGATCCCGCGTTTCACAAAGAACTCCGCAACCGTGCACGAGACCAGCAGCGCCACGCCCGCATACATCGCGCGGGTCGAAAGGCAGTTGTAGCAGTAGGCAAGGTTCCAAAGATCGTAGGCGATGATCCAGAACCAAAGCTGATCCGCCCAAACCATGTCCTTGGACTTTGTTTTGGAAACGCGGATGCCCACCCAACCCGTCATGGTCAGCACGAGCAGCACGCCCGCAATCGCATTGAGGATGTTCCAAGGCCCGCCGAGGAGAGTCAGCCCCGCGCTATCGGTTGTCAACGTCTTAAAGTTGTTGAACACCTCCAGATCGCGGAAGATCGCCTCGATGATGTTGATGCCGAGGATCGCTACCGGAAAAAATGCAGCGAATTTCGTGTTGCCGAGCTTGGTATAGCGAATTGCCATAAAGCCGACGACGCCAAGTAAGGCGGAGTAGGTCTTCACCACCCCGAACCAGGTCTTGCTGGACGGGCTGCTGACAACACCCGCGGCAATCAGCCCGACCAATACGATGGGAAACACGCAATAGGTCAAAATCGAGATGATCTTACTGCGGCGCGTGATTTCGTTGAGCAACACCAACGCGGCAATGACCGCAAGCACGGTCAGCACGCTGACGAGCGAATACCCCTGAAAAAAGAAACCCATGTTCATTTCCTCCCAATTGAATCACTGTTACAAAAGAATCGAAACATCGCTGATCGGATATGCCTTGCAGGAATGGATATAGCCATACTGCTCATCCGCTTTCCGAAGCATCATTCCTTTGGAGAGAAACACCTTTCCGGCGACCAGCTTCACGCGGCAGAGGCTGCATTCGCCGCTGCGGCAGCAAACGTTGACGCGGATACCCGCGCGCTCCAGCGCAACGAGGATGGGTTCGTTTGCCAGCGCCTCAATGGTGCGATTGCCGACCGTCACGTGGAAAACTTCCCCTCCGGTGAGTTCGGCCGGCCATCCGGCTTCTTTCTCGATGTTTTTGCAGGCGCCAAACAGCTCCCTGCGGATGCGTTTTTCCGGCACGCCGAGCGCCTCCAGCTCCCGCTGGCAGAATTCGTTCATCACCTGTGGCCCGCAGATGTAGCAGGTGCGTTCCTTGTAGTCCGGCACCAGCCGCGTGATGTGCGCTCCATCGAGAAATCCGGTTTCACCCGTCCAGCCGGAAACGTTGTCCGAAATCACGAGATGATAGCGAAAATCCGGATAAGCCTCGGCATATGCGCCAAGTTCCTCATGATACAGCGCGGCCTGCTCATTCCGGCAGCCGTAAAGCAGCACGATGTCGCGATCCAGATGTGCCTCGAGCACCTCGCGCGTCATGGACAAAAACGGCGTAATCCCGCTGCCGCCCGCCAAAAAGAGCGATTTTTTCGAGTGAAACACCGGCTGATAACGAAACACGCCGGCGGGCCCGTTGGCGGTGAACGCATCGCCAACCTTGACCTCGTCGAGCAAATAGTCCGAAACGAACCCGCAGGCTGAGCGTGCAACGGTGATCTCATAATAGCCGCGCTGGCGGGGAGACGAGCTGATGCTGTATGGGCGGCTCGTGCGCACACCGTCGATTTCGGTGAAAAGGTTGATATACTGCCCCGCTTCAAACGGCGGCAGATAACCTTCCGTGCCGGAGAGGCGAATCACCTTTGCATTCTTGCCCGTGTCGATGATCGCGCTGACGACAAGGTGGAGCACCTTTGCATGAAGCGGCGCGATCCGCGCATCCGCCTCGTTCCCTTCGGTGATCTTGTCCTGCGAAACCTTGCGCAGCACGCGGATGTCTTCCAAAACTTCTTCGCCGTGTACAAGCGTACCAAGCAGCGTATCCTTTAATGTTTTTCCCATTGTTACACCTCTCTTGCGATGCGCTTGGCCAGTTTATCTGCAAACAGATAGTTCGGGCCGAAGCCGCATGCGTTGACCCAGCCGCTGGCAAACTCCAGGTTCGGAATCTTGCTCTCTGCGGGAAAGAAGAACACCGAGTTCAGCAAATCCTGCTCATAGCCGTAGATTGCGCCGCCGGGGTGGTTGAGATAGCGCATGTGCGTCAAGGGCGTTGCAATCTCCATCTCCTCGATGTGGCTCGTAAAGCCGGGATACATCGCTTCCAGCCGGGCGACGATACGCCTGCCCGCCTCATACTTCATCTCGTAATACTGTTCAGGCGAGAGCTTCTCCCATTCCGTACCGTATTTCAGCGTTCCGGCGGTGATGATGCTCGTTCCCTTCGGGGATACCGCGGGATCATCCACCGTGTAGCAGGTCGCAACCAGCGGGTCATGCTCCGGCAGGAGCTTGTAGGCATCCTGAAAGTCCTTGTTCGCATCGAAACTCTCATAGTTGAGCGTGAACGAGGTCGTAAAGCCGATCTCCTCCGGCGTGCAGTCCAGCCCGATAAAGCACGTGATGGCCGAAATGCCGACCGTATACGGCTTGAGGTATTCGCGCGCGACGGCGGGCACTTCCTCCGGCTCCAGCAATGCGCCGTAGGTCGCAAGCGGGGAGATGTTGGAGACGATCTTTTTCGCGCGGTATTCCATCCCGTTGTCGTCCACCACGCCAACCGCTTTGCCGCTTTCGAGCAGCAGTTTTTTCACGCCGAGGTTGAGGCGAACCTCTCCGCCCATCCGGCGGATCGATTCCATGATGGCCTGATTCATCATCATGGATGTGCCGCGCAGATAGAAGGGCTTGTCTTCCATATAGATGTTTGTGCATTTTGCAAGAATCGACCAAGGGAAGCGCTCCGGCGGCATGCCCATAAAGCACCAGTATGCGCTCAGCGCAAGCTGCAGTTTGGGGGATGTAAAGAATTCGTCCAGCACCTCTTGCGTGCTCTTTAGCCCATAGCGCGCAAGGGTTGGATACATCTTTGGAAAGAGCAGCTTCATCACCGCTTTTTTGAGCGCGCCGGGTTCTCCCGTGCTCTTCGCGCTCGCGTCGGCGAATTTCGCCGACTCGTCCGCAAAGGCGTACACCGTCTCAAAATAGCGCAAAATCGCGTCTTTCTCCGCCGGAAACTGTTCCATTAGATACGCTTCGCATGCCTTCCGGTCGGCGGGAATACTCACACCTGTTCCGTCCGGAAAATTCACGCGGAAGAGCTCTTTGATCTCGATCCATTCGATCTCGCTCTCGATTCCGTAGCGCCGGAACTGCTCGCGCAGCGGGCCCGGTTTTTCCGGCGTGCCCATGCTACTGAGCTGATGCAGCGCAACCTCAAATTCAAAGCGTCCTCTGCGAAAGCTCGTTCCGCAGCCGCCGGGGATATTGTGCTTTTCAAACACAAGCACCCGCTTGTCCAGTTCGGCAAGCGTCGCGGCGGAGGCGAGTCCGCCGTTTCCCGCGCCGATGATGATGACGTCGTATTCGTTCATGTTCAATTTCCCTTATGTTGTTCTCTTATGTGTATTCCCAGCTATTCTTCTTTGGATGCGAACGGCTTATTTCACAAAACTCGCGAAGAGGATCAGCGCGACGTTGAGAATCATAACCGGAATCTGCACGGCGGGTTTCTTCGTGAAAGCAACAAAGCGCGAAAAACGCTCGCTCCTGAGATTTTCCTCCACAAACTCCTTCTCCGAAATCTGCAGGCATCCGCCAAAGGAGAGCGAGCCTGCGCGGAACACAAGCCAGAAACCGGGGTTACCGGTGATCAGGCTGCCGAGGATCGGCGCGGCCAGAATGCCGACATGCAACTTTGCCACCGCCGGAGAGAACTCGTTGGTGACGAAAATCCAGTTCCAGAGCGTATAGGCGACAATCCAGGCAATGGTGCCCGCAAACGTGAGCGCATGGAACTCATACATGTGCATAAACTTTGCGAAGAAACCGAGTTGCGTGAGCCCCGTATAGTCGATCCACGACCCGCGCAGAAAGATACACGAAGCCGCGAGCACAAGGCCGGTGATCCCATTGAAATAGCGCTTATAGCGGACGATATCCGTCAGCGTTGCTTCCAGAATATTGATCGCGAGGAAGATGATGACGATGTTGACGAAGATCTGGCGGTTGAGAATATTGAACACCGCGAAGATGATCAAAACGCGCAGCAGCGTCAGGGTCGTCAATTTCAAGCGTTCAAAGAACACGAGCTTGCAGAAGATCATGATGATCAGCGGCAGCAGCACATTGACCAGAATGTTCACAAGAATCGGCTGGCTTGCCGCAAGCATGCTCGTCGCGGTAAAAGCGATGGTCAAGATCAGCAGCAGTACGTTTTGGTTGCGGTGTTCCCCGCTCTGTGGCAGTGTGTTTTCCGACATGACAATTCCCTCTTTTCCCTGATTGGTTTATTTCCATTCGCCGTTTATTGGCGGCGCCAATACCTAAAACTTCTGTTCAAACGATGCGGTCAAAAGCTTGCAAAAATGCGTGAGTCGCTGGCGTGCGTCAATCCCGTTTGTCGCCGCTCCATCCTGCGTAATCGCCATCTTTTGCAGCAAACCCAGCAATGCGTCGTAGGTGTTGTAATACAACAGTTCGACATCTGCGCTCGTTTTCACCGAGCCATCGGCAATCCCTGCCCGAATGGCGTTTGCAAGCGGCGCATGAGAGCTTTTAAACGGTGTTGGCGGCTTGTTATCCAGCAGTGCGCTCTTGCCGTTGCGGTTGAGGTATCCCTCCGCCTCCTGGACGAAGATAATTTTCTGTCTGGCCGTAAAATATAGATCTGCATAGGCACACAAAATCTCATAAATCTGCGCAATGCCGCTCTTGCCGTGCGCGTTTTTCTCATGCGCGTGTTCAATTTTTTGTTGGTTATCCTCCCAGAAGAGAAGCGCGGCGGCAAGCACCAAATCCGCCTTGGTTTCAAAATAGCGGTAGATGGAACGCTCGGTCAGCTCTGCACGGCGGGCAACCTCGGAGATCTTTGTTTGCTCAATCCCCCGTTCAATAAAGCAGCCAAGCGCAGCTTCAATTACAGTTCGTTTGTTCTGCTCGCGCAATTCCTCAAGCGACATAGATATACGTCCCTTTTATCGGATTCAATCAATCATGCAATCTGGATATTTTATAGATTCTTGAAATGTCATATGAACTGACATTTATAGAATAGCCGACTTGAAACGGTTTTTCAAGTGGTTTCGATATTATATTTTCGATATTTTAATATCGTAATACCAAAAAGAAAAACACTGTGGAAGGATTTAAAAAACCTTCTACAGTGCTTCAATCGATCCGCCGAAGTTTTGTTGGCGATAAAATCTCTTTTGTCTTTTCGATTTTGTTTCTATCAGATGCGATGCTGATTCATTGAAAACTATCTCAATCGTAATGCCGTTGATCTAGCATCCCATTCTGTTCTCTTCATATGGGCCGATGATCCGCTTCTGAAGGGGGCTGTTTCCTGCCGCGCAAATGACAAGCTGCATGCAGGAAACCGACGCAAACACGAGGAGAACCAGCGTATACGGGAACAGTAAAACCGAAAACAACGCCGTTATCCCGACGCTTGCGAGAATGACGATGTTTGTCTTCCACTCCGTCAGCAGAAAGATGAAGGCATTTCGGGCAATTTGGCCATTGTTTAAATCCAACGTCGGAAGGAAGAGAAAGATATAGTTCAAAAACAAAACGATAAACACCAGAAGCAAAATTCCCAGCGCGGTTGTAAACAACTCTACCCCACCGGAGGAAAGCGAGATCCCAAGACTCAGAAAGTAGTAAGAAGCAAACAAACACACCCCGCCGAGAAGGCCAAAAGGCAGTGCTTTCCAGATGTTTGCCCGAAACTCTTTCCAAAACTCCGTCCAGACAAAGCAATTGCCTTCCCGATAGAGTTTGATGAGCACACGATTCATGCCGCATAACGCAGCCGGAATCGTAAACACCGGAATGCTGAACGCGAGGAAGAGAAGATTGAGCGCGATCATTTTCGAAACATGCGTTCCCAGCACGAAGAAAACCCGCTTCCAGCCGCTTTCGGGGGGCGGGTTTGTCACCCCCCTTCCCGGAGCAAAGCGCATCGCCCCAATCTTATCCCAGATGCTGGTTTTTTCGCGCGCCATTTAGTTCTTCATCCCCGTCATGACAATGCCCTCTACAAAATAACGCTGCCCGAAGAGATAAACGATCACGCCCGGCAGAAACGAAAGGCAGGTAGCCGCAAACATCCCGGCGTAATCATTCTTAAATGAGCCCATGAACGTGGTGAGCCCTACCGCCATTGTATATTTCTCCCGCGAAGAAATATAGATTGTCTGTTGCAACAGGTCGTTCCAAGTTGAAATAAAGATCAGCAGTGCCACAACGATGATCGCAGGCCCGATTGAGGGAATGATGATGCTGACCAATGTGCGCATATAACCGGCACCGTCGATCGCGGCCGACTCGTCAAGTTCTCTGGGCAGTGTTTTGATAAACTGCCGGATCAAAAAGATGTTAAACGCTCCGCCGCCGCAGAGATATGGAAGAATCAGCGGCCAGTAGGTGTCGGTCAACCCCAAACTCGCCCAAGCAATGTAGAGCGGGATCAATGTCACCATCGTCGGCAGGAGCATGGAACCCACGCAAAGCGAGAAGAGAAAGGTTTTCCCTTTAAACCGCAGTCGCGCAAATGCATACCCGCAAAAGATCGCCGTAATCGTGCCGAATACGACGCACGGAACGACGATTGTCAGCGTGTTACCCAGATACCGCCAGAAGTCGAAGGTTGTCGGCTTGATGTTATAGTTGGAAAACAGCCATTCCGATGGGAAAAACTGCGGCGGCCATTTAAATATCTCAATGCTCTTCATCAACGAGGAGCGAACCATCCACCACAACGGCAGCATAACCAGCGCCGCCATAAAGATAATGATCAGCAACGAAAGGGTGTCCGCAATCTTTTCGCTTCTCTTTTTGCTTTTGAAGGAGTACCTCTTGAGCGAACCCTTTTTCACACGGCTCGGTTGAACAGCGGATTCATTCATTTCTGATCATCTCCCCCCTCGTTATAGATCCAGCTTTTCGATGTGGCGAACAGGATAAAGGCAAGAATCGCGGCAACGATAAAGAACACAAACGCGATAGCGCCCGCCTGCCCCAGTTCTCTGCCTCGAAAACCGATTTGATACATCAGGTATGTCATAAACATTGTGGATTTTCCCGGTCCGCCTTTGGTTACCGCCAGAGCGGGAACGACGACCTGCAGGTTGACCACAAGGCTCATGAGCAAATTATAAAAGATGATCGGCGTCATGCAGGGAATCGTAATATTCCAAAACCGCTGCCAGGCATTTGCTCCGTCGATCTCCGCCGCCTCATGATAGACCCGGGGCACATTTTGCAGGCCCGCCAGGAAGATCACGATCAGATTGCCGGATGTCCAGACGGCTATCATCGCCAAAGATGGAATAGCCGTGTTTGCAGCGGAAAGGAAATAGGACTTACCCAGGCCCAGATTCACGAGAATGTAGTTGATCAAGCCTCCGTCATATTTCAGCAGGAACCACCAGCTAATCATGACCGAAGCAGCAGGCAAAATGTATGGAATATAAAACACCGCGCGGAAAAAACCGCGTGCGGGCATCTTTCGATTGAGCAGCATCGCAATCAGCATCGAGTAGACAATGCTGCAGACGACGGCAAGTAGTGCGAAAACAACGGTAACCTTGATGGAGTTAAGAAAATCGATGTTCGGGTTTTGAAAAATCTCTCGAAAATTCTGAAAGCCGACGAACTGTACGGGGGGCATCGTTCCTCCCTTGATAAAATGGCCGACGTTGAGGTCAGTCAAGCTGATGCCAAACACGGCAAGCAGCGGAATATAGGTGATCAGCGTCAAACCAAGCAATGCAGGAATGAGAAACAGATACGCGGCGCGCTGTTCCTTGCATGCATTATTCGTCCGCTTCGTTTTGTTTTTCATGGCGATTTCACTCTTTCCTGAACAGGTAAACGATCGGGGCGCCCACATAGGCAATTTGCTATTCAGGCGCCCCGTTTGTTCATGCGTGACTCAGCGAATTAAGTTGCTTTGGCTTAGCCGAGGTTCGCCTGCATCGCGTCGCGGACGGAGTCGATGACTTCTTTCACTGTCTTAGAGCCATTGATCGCTTCAACCATTGCCGGCTGGAGAGTTCTGATCACATCGAACATGTTCGGCGTGTAGTACCACGCGGACTGATGCGTCACATTGGTGTCGAGAGCGACATCCACGATGGCAGTCTTGTAAGCGTCTGCCGGGAGCGCAGCGCGGAATGCGCAATCGTCAACCCAGGATTTGAGCAGGGTTTCGTCGGTGTAATAGTTCTGCTTTGTGGGCATCCACCAGCCCGCCATGATCGTGTTCATGCCGTTTTCTTCACTGTTATACCAGCGGAGGAAATCGGCCGCTTCCTGCGGATGTTTCGTGGTGGCAAATACGCCCGTCGGGCCACCGGTCGCGATGGTCACTTTCTCTTTCATGTAGGGCAGAACGGCGACGCCGTAGTCGATGCCGTCAAAGCCCGCGCCGCGGAAACCGGTCGCCCACTGACCTTCGGTGCACATTGCAACATTGCCGGCGCCAATGGAGCTGGTGAAGCCGTTGTCCTGCGTGCCATCGTTCAATGGAGCTACATTGTCAACAAGGTGCAGGTCGACGACCTTTTGAATAGCTTCAATCGCTGCGTCGTCAAACACAACAGACTTGCCATCCGGCGAGAAGAAGCTGCCGCCGTTGGAGAGCGCCCAAACTTCGAGCTGCCAGGTGTACTGATTGACATAGGCGCCGTACTGGACGATGTTGTCCTTGTTGAACCCGGCATCTCCCGGATGTTTGCCGTTTGCGTCGATCGTCAGCTGCTTGGCAACTTCGACGAATTGATCCCAGGTCCAGGCCTGATCCAGAGAGGTCGGCGGATAGGGAATGCCAGCTGCGTCGAACATCGCTTTGTTATACCACAGAGCGAGGACTTCGTTGGCAGCGGAGTATGCCACGGTCTTGCCGTCATACTTGAACGCCAGATAGTCGAGAGGCAGATTTTCCTGACCGGCATAGATGTCGATGTCCATCAGCAAGCCATCCTTCGCCCAGCCGATCACGGTGTCTTCCGCGACCATGCCGCAGTCCGGCATTTCGCCGGCCGTCGCCATGGTCTGGAGCTTTTCGTTGTACTCGTCGCGTCCGATTTGCAGAGCCTGCACGTATACTTTATCCTGCGAGTTGTTGTACACGTCGAGCGTTTTCTGCGTCACTTCCTGCTCAGCGGGATCACCCCACAGCGAGAACGTGAGCGTAACCTTTTCAGCAGGAGGTGCTTCGGTCGTCTCCGCTGCAGCGGCTTCGGTCGCTTCTGCGGCGGGTGCTTCGGTTGCAGGTGCTGCGGGTTGTGCGCATGCGAATAGGGCGGAAACCATCATGGCACAGAGCAGCAGAGCAAGTAACTTCTTGGTCTTCATTTCCAATTCCCTTCCTTATGTTTATTTATTATACAGCAACTTCCTGCTGCTGATATAAACCAAAGAGCTGCATTTCTTATTTTCCGGTAATGATTGGAACGATTGCGGCAAACTACAGCTGCGCCTTCATCCAAACCAACATTTCGCCCGGGTCACGATTGCACCACAGGCAATATGGCACTGCCGTTAAGCTTCCCTTGGCCTTTTCAAACTTCGGTTTTGCATAGAGTGCGCCGGCCTGCTCTGTTGTGCGAACCAACCGTTCACCATCCAGGCAAAGCGTCGGGAGGTCTCCGGGGAGTTTCGCCAGAGAATCTCTTCTTTGTATCGCGGCGTTGTAGCCCACAAACACGTTCGCGAGGTTTTTTCCGTTGTCTGCTTCTTCCAGGCAATACACAAACGGCCCGAACATAAGCGCCAATTTGCCGATATCGGAGCGAACCTGATCGTTTGCAGCAACTAACTCGGGTTCAACCAGAGCACGAAGTGTAAACGTCTGTTCTCCCGCGCGGGAAACAGCGAGCACCGCATATCCATTTTCGATCACAGGAGAGATCTCGGTGTCGTCCAGAAGGAAAACAGGTTTTTTCAGGAAAGACGGGACACGGACGCGAACCGTGAACGGATGCGCACAGGCGCTCTCGACCGTAATGCGTACGCAGCCGTCCTGCATGTAGCTAGAATTCAAATGGATCGTAACGTCGGTTCCTACCATCGCGGTGTGCAGCTTTGAGGAGATGAATTGATTGATATAGATTGATTTTTCGTCTTCCGAATAGATATATTGCCCGACAGACGCAAGCGTCCGCGCGATATTCGGCGGGCAACAGGCGCAGGAGAACCATTCCTGGCGAACAGGCTTGACATGCGACATCGACGTGGACGACTTGCAGTTGTCCGGCCAAACCTCCAGCGGATTGACATAGAAATATCGATCGCCCTTTGCGGAAATGCCCGCAAGCACGGTGTTGCAGAGCGCGCGCTCCACTACTTCGTAATAGGAAGCATCGCGTGTCAAGAGATTCATGCGCTGCCCGAACATCATCAATCCAATCGAAGCGCAAGACTCGCAATACATCCGGTCATTGGGCAGATCATAATCGACAGTGAATCGTTCCAGCAAACCGGAAGAGCCGATCCCGCCCGTGATATACATTCGCTTCGTTGTGATGTTTTCCCATAGGGTCTTGCAGGCCTGCTTCATCTGCTCATCGTCGCATTCCTTGGCAAGATCCGCCATCGCAGAAAACATATACACCGCGCGTACCGCATGGCCTTCCGCGCTGGTCTGTTCGATCGGCGGCAGATGCGTCTGCGCATACTCCGCATCATAATGTGAAAACTCTGGAAACAGGCGAAAATCCTTTGTCGTCTCCATCTCGCGAATCAGATAATTGGGTTCTTTTCCGCGTTCGCTTAAGAAAAACCGCGCAAGATCCAAATATCGATTTTCGCGGGTCACGCGATAGAGCTTCACAAGCGCAAGTTCAATCTCCTGATGTCCCGGATAGCCTTTGCATTTGCCTTCCTCCGGCCCGAATACGGTTCCGATTAAGTCGGCAAATCGTTTTGCAACGGTAAGCAGCTTTTCAGAGCCGGTCGCATGATAGTAGGCGACGGCGGCTTCAATCAGATGCCCCGCGCAATAGAGCTCATGCCCTTCCGCAAGATTCTTCCAGCGCTTTTCCGGATTTGCAATTGTAAAATACGTGTTCAGATATCCGTCCGGCTGCTGCGCGCTCGCGATCAGGTCGACCAATTCGTCCGCCTGCTCCTTCAACGCGCCCGCTTTTCCAATTTGAATGCAGTATGCCGCAGCCTCAAGCCACTTGTACGCATCGGTGTCTTGAAAGACAGCGCCCGAATGCGCCCCTTTCTTTTCCCCCGCGGCGATGCGGAAGTTGTCGATGCAGCTGGAGACCCGCTCATTGGTCACGCGCCCGTTCAGCGCCTCCCACTGGTCGGAATCCGAGATGTCAACCCGGCCATTCAACGCACCCCATTGATACGGAAGAATCGATTCTGCAATCATAGAAACATATCTTCCGAACAGGGAATCCGTAATCTCTATATGCTGGATATTGGATGGGTGCAGTTTGTTTGCCATGTTGCTGTCTTCCTTATCATGCTAAACGTTTTCTTTATTTAGCGATTATAGATGTGATTTTGCTGACTTTTTGATGTTTTATATTAAACGTTTACTTTGTATCGTTACTATACTGCATTCAAAACGAGTTTGTAAAGTGCTTTTTTCAAAATTTCTTTCGATTTCTGCGTGACCCACATAACTTTGACCCGGATAAAATGGAATGCGCCGTAAATTTCCTTGCTTTTCAGCCATATAACGTTTAACATGAAAGCAACAGTATTCCTATTTATCGGAGAAAGAGTAGAGTCTATGGCAACAATTCGGGAGATTTCGGAGCGCACGGGCGTATCCATCGCAACCGTGAGTAAAGTGCTCAACGAAAAATACGGCGTCAACGCGGAGACCCGGCAACTGGTCATGAGCGCGGCGCGTGAGCTGAACTATCGCCCAAACCTCAACGCGCGCTATCTCAAAAGCGGGAGAAGCCAAACGCTCGGCATTATCACGGAAGACTTAACCGTATTTAACGCGCCCGAAATCGTCGACGGCATAGCCGCGGCTTGCGATGAGGCCGGCTATCATTATATTTTGGGAAACTTGCGGTTTTTCAAGCGATATGGGAACGGACCGAAAGACTTGAGCGAGAGCACGGAGCTCGTTCATGGCGTTGTAGACGAAATGCTCAGCAAACAAGTGGACGGCATCATCTATATCGGTTGCCACAGCCATGTTGTCGTCTCCCTCTCCGACCATCCGGAACCCAAGTTTGTCTGCGCCTATTGCACCAGTTTGGATTCCTCCATCCCTTCCATCATATATGACGACAAAAAAGCTGCCTTTGAGGCGACCGAGCGTCTGATCCGTTCCGGCGGGCGAACGATTGGCATGATCTCGGGTCCTTCCGACAGCAGCCACGCCTATAATCGCACCCGCGGTCATCAGGAAGCGCTCTTTGCGCACGGCGTGCCATACAATCCGGCGCTGACGGCAGTGGGTGATTGGGGGCGGGACTGCGGTTTCACGCTCGGCGAACAGCTCATCAAAAGCGGGGCGACGGCGATCTTTGCGCACAACGACCTCATGGCGACCGGCGTGCTGGATTATTGCAATGCAAACGGAATCGAAGTCGGCAAAGACATCCTGCTGATCGGGTTTGATAACCGCGAAATTTCGACGGTCTGCCGACCGCGGCTCTCCACGGTAGCCCTGCCGCTGTTCGAGATCGGTCAAAAAGCCGCGCACGTGATGCTGGACATCCTGTCCGGAAAAGACCTGCCGTCCGAACACGAAATCTTGCTGGAGTGTTCCATCATTGAGCGCGAATCGACGCTTGGAGATCGAGGGCTCACATGACGACGCAAATTCGAATTGACGCACAGGCGCGGATTGCAGCCATAGATGATCGCATCTACAGTTCGTTTATCGAACACATGGGCCGCGCCGTCTATACCGGCATTTATGAACCGGAACACGAGTCTGCGGACGCGTTCGGCTTCCGTCAGGACGTGATGGAGATGATTCGTCCGCTCAACCTCGCCAATATCCGCTACCCCGGCGGAAACTTTCTTTCCGGTTACAATTGGTTGGACGGAATCGGTCCGAAGGAAGATCGCCCGGTGCGTCCCGATCTTGCGTGGTTTGCGCTGGAGCCGAACTTAGTTGGGACCGATGAATTTTTGCAGTGGTGCGAACGTCTCGGTACCTCCGCCATGCTCGGCGTCAATCTCGGCACCGGCACGCCGCAGAGCGCATGCGATCTGTTGGAATATGTCAATGGCACATTGCCGACGCAATACGCCAACCTTCGGCGCGCAAACGGGCACGCCAAGCCCTACGGGGTCAAGCTTTGGTGCCTCGGCAACGAAATGGACGGCCCCTGGCAAATCTGCGCAAAAACCGCGGATGAATACGGAAGAATCGCGTGTGAATCCGCAAAGATGATGAAGTGGCTGGACCCTTCGATCGAATTGGTCGCATGCGGGAGCTCGTATCGAACCATGCCCACCTTCGGCACATGGGAAAAAACCGTGCTGGAGCACTGTTACCCGTATATCGATTATCTCTCTTTGCACCAGTATTATCAAAATAACGACGGCGATGTGCCTTCTTTTTTGGCGCGCAGTGTTGAGATGGATCGCTTCATCCGCGAAGTCGCGGACATCACCCGCGCGGAAAAAGCCCGCAGAGACAGCGACCACGATGTTTTTCTTTCATTTGATGAGTGGAACATCTGGTATCATTTTCAAAGCGAAGGGGTTATCCCGGAAAAATGGACGTTCCCGCGCGCAATTGAGGAGGAACGGTATGACGGAGCGGACGCGCTTCTTGTCGGCTGCATGATCAACACCTTGCTTCGCAATGCCGATGTCGTCAAGATCGCCTGCCTTGCACAGCTCGTCAACACCATCGCACCGATCATGACCGAACCCGGCGGAAAAGCATGGGTGCAGACCATCTATTACCCGTTTCTTTACGCGTCAAGGTTTGGACGCGGTACTTCACTCAACATCCTAATCGATTCTCCGGGTTATGCCTGCAGCGTTGGAGACGCAATCCCCTCTGTCGACGGGGCGGCCACACTCTCCAAGGATGAAAACGAGATTGCACTGTTTCTGGTCAACCGAAGCCTTACGCAGGAACAGGATTGCGAGATCTCTCTGGCAAATCTGTGCGCAATGCGCGTGATTGAATGCGTTACGCTTTGCGGCTTTTCCGCAGGCAGCAGAAATACCGCGGATACCGCCCCCGTTCATCCGGCAGAATTCCATCATTATGCCTCGCGAGACGGTACGCTCCATGTCAATTTGCCAGCATTTTCCTGGACGATGATCCGCATCAGGATCGACACTCTCGCGCAGCCATAACCCCCGTCCGAACCAGAAGAAGCGACCAAAAAGCAGACAGCATCCTAACGATGCTGTCCGCTTTTTTCATGACTGATTGGTTCCGTTGATCCAGGCTTTTTTACTCGTGCCGCTCGTGCCGATCACTCCGTTGATGCGACGCAAGCATGAGCCTGCTTTTCTTACTCCGCAATCGCCTGTTCCAGCGTGGCGAAGAACAGCTCAGGGTCGTCCGTAATCGGCGAATGCCCTGTTGTTTCGAGCGTGACGAGCTTCGCGCCGGGAATCGCGGCAACCGCACCCTCCGCCCAGGCATAGGGAACAACGAGGTCGAGCTTGCCGTGAATCAGCGTGACCGGGCATTGAATCTGCTTGAGCCTTCCACTGCCTTCCGCAGAACCGGTCGGCTCATCCGTCATGTTAAACGTCAAGAGCGAATAGTCGATATCCACGAGGTTCTTTTGTCTGAGCATGGCGTCGAGATACTGTTCATAATCCGCAACCGGCGGCTGCGCCATGTTGTAGATTACGGCGTTCCAAATGGCGCGCATCATCTCGCGATCGCCTGAAGCATACGCCGCGAGTACGGGCGCCACCTGCACCGGATCGTTTTCAATCTCCTCTTTGGTCTTGAGCAGCTCGCTCAAAATCGGCTGTCCGGTCGCATCTTTTTGGAACATCGGGTACCCCGTCGGCGGAACCGACTCCACGAGGATCGCTTTCTTGATACGCTTGGGCAGATCCGCCGCCATCTCGAGCGCAACTCCGCCGCCTGTCGACCAGCCAACGAGCGTGCAGGTGTCGATGCCCGCCTCGTCGAGAAAACGCTCTAAATCTTGCGCCAGTTCGCGGAGGGAGTCAAAACGGCTGTTGTATGTGCTCTCGCCAAAGCCGCGCAGATCGGGTGCGACGACGTGATAGCGTCCTTCCAGATATGCCATCGTGGTCTGCCAGTGCACGGAAGAGGACATATTGCCGTGAATGAGCACCACCGTTTCGCCCGCGCCACCGGCGCGATAGGCAAGCGTTTCGTTGCCGATGGAGATTTGTTTCACTTCGTACTGTTTCATGCTCGTAATCCTCTCATATTTGATTCAGAATTGAGTAGATATCTGTGGGTTCTTGCGCTTGAATGAAGCAGGAAAAAGCCTCTGCTTCGCTTGACGGACAGCAAAACCAGTATACTATAATGATTAAGCAGGTTCAGCAGGCAAAACGTTGATTCCGATCTTTTTTATTTGCCGCACCATGTCTTCGCGCGCACAATGCCATTCGTTTTCATCCTAGCAGGCGGTCAATACGACAGCCGTGCCCATTCCGCCGCCGATGCAGAGCGAGGCAAGCCCCATCTCTTCGCCCGCTGCGTGCATGCCGGCAAGCAGGGTGACGATGATGCGCGCGCCGGAGGCGCCAACCGGATGTCCGAGTGCGATCGCGCCGCCGTTGGGATTTGTGCGCGCAAGCAGTGTTTCTTTGTCCACGCCGTGCTCTTCCGAAAGAAGCTTGATGACGCCGAGCGACTGCGCGGCAAACGCCTCGTTGAGCTCGATGCGCTGCATATCCGCAAGCGCAAGGTTGCCCATCTTCAACGCCGCGCGCACGGCGGGCACCGGGCCAAGCCCCATCACGCTCGGCTCAACACCGCCTTGCCCCCAAGCGGTCAACTCCGCCAGCGGGGTCAGATTGTGTTCCTTTATCGCGCGTTCGGAAGCGATTAGTAGAAATGCCGCGCCGTCGTTGATGCCGGAAGCGTTGCCCGCCGTCACGGTGCCGTCCGCTAAAAAAGCGGGTTTGAGCGCGGAAAGCTTCTCAAGGCTCGTTTTGCGGTTCGGATATTCGTCTGTATCAAACACGACTTCTTCCTTGCGCACTTTGACCGTGATCGGCGTAATCTCCGCGCGAAACGCCCCCGCGTCCACCGCGCGAATCGCCTTTTCCTGGGACGCGATGGCAAACGCATCCTGCTCTGCGCGCGTGATGCCATATTTTTTTGCGATGTTTTCGGCGGTGATGCCCATGTGGATGTTTTCAAACGCATCCGTCAGCGCATCGTACACCATATGATCGACGATCTCCTTATTCCCCATGCGCAACCCCTGCCGCGCACCGGGAAGCAGATAGGGCGCGAGGCTCATGCTCTCCGTGCCGCCCGCAAGATAGAGGTCTCCCGTACCGGAGGCGATGTTGGCAGCCGCGCTCATCACGGCCTTCATACCGGAGCCGCACGCCATGGAGATGCCCCAGGCGGGCACCTCGACGGGCACGCCCGCAAGGACTGCAACCTGTCTGGCGACGCCCTGTCCGCAACCCGCGGGTAGGATGTTGCCGACGATGACCTCGTCGAGTTTATCCGCGGACACACCGGCTGTTTTGAGTACATCCCGCGCAACAGCCGCACCCAGGGCCGGGGCGGTTACGGTGGATAACCCGCCTGCAAACGCGCCGATTGCGCTCCGCTTTGCCGCAACAATGTAGACCTTTTGCATATGATTCTCCTTTTTCTGTTGCGCATGCAAGCCCGAAGCAAAATCTCCTTGACTTCATGCCGCAAATTGTGTTCTGATTAGTATCGTTAAAACCGTGTCAAACCCACAGGAGGCCGTTATGCCGAATCCAACGTTTCACAACCTATCGGAAGAAAAAAAGGAACGCATTCTGAACGCCGCAATCAAGGAGTTTCGGGTGCGCAATGTGCGAGAGGGAAATCTTTCCAATATCGTCAAGGACGCAAAGATTGCCCGCGGCAGCATCTACCAATATTTCCCTTCCAAAGAGGATTTGTATATCTATATCTTCGACACCCTGCGCGCCCAGCGTGCGGAGTTTGTTTTCCCCGCCTATGAGCTCTACAAAAAAGCACCGTTTCTAGAGTTTTTTCAGGCGTTCTATTTACGAGACAGTGAGTTTCTTTTGATGCACCCGGATCATATCGATCTGGGTCAGCAGCTCTACGGCTGCTCTCATCCGGTTTCGCAGGGACTGATTCGCCAGCAGCAAAACCGCTATCGGGATATGTTTCTCATCGGAATCGAGTATGACAAGCAGCGCGGCTTGATCGACGCAAACGTGGAATCCGCGATTCTTGCCGATCTTTGCGTGCATTTCGTCACGGATATCTTCATCTTCCAGAGCGTCTACTCCCAGCTCACCATGCAAAACATCCGGCTGCACTGCCAGCAGACGCTCTTCCTGCTCGAAAACGGAACCAAGCCGCGCCAATAGACCTGTTTCTTATAGACGCATGCCGCCGTTGACTTCCAGCACGTGCCCTGTCACATAGCTTGATTCACTGCTGCCGAGGTACAGCGCGGCATCCGCAATCTCTTCCGGCTGGCCAAGGCGGCCAAGCATCGTCATCTTCGCAAACTTATCCAGCAAATCCTGCGGAACGGTCTTTAAAATATCGGTCATGCAATATCCGGGCGCAATGGCGTTGCAACGCACATTTGCGCCTTTTCTTGCGAACTCTTTTGCCCAGGTTTTCGTCATACCGATCACGCCCGCCTTGGTTGCGGCATAGTTCGTTTGCCCGATGTTACCGTAAACCCCGACGACAGAAGAGATGTTGATGATCGAACCATACCCCGCCTCCGCCATCGCAGGCCCGACGATACGGGTGAGGTTAAACACGCCTTTGAGGTTGACCGAGATGACCGCATCCCACATTTCGTCCGTCATCTTTTGAATCAGCGCGTCCCGCGTGATGCCCGCGTTGTTCACGAGGATATCGATCTTGCCTTCCTTGGCGATGATCTCGTCCACCGCTGCCTGGCAGCTTGTCGTGTCGGTCACGTTCAGCGAAACAAAGCGAACGTTCTCCGCCTCAAACGTCAGCGGCCTTAGATCGCCCGCATAGACGATTGCGCCCTCCTGCGCAAAACGCTTTGCGCACTCTGCGCCGATTCCTGCCGCGCCGCCTGTGACGAGCGCAACTTTTCCTTCCAGCCGTTTCGACATGTTCTTTTCCTCCGTTTGAATTATTTAATGTTTATATAGGGGTGGATTCTGTTTCTTGATTGATTTACGCTTTTAGACGAGCGTTAGATCCGTGTCACTATTGACAAACCCCAACACGAGCGAGATAAACTCCGCGGGCTTTTCATACATCACCGCATGCCCGGCGTCAACGATCATCGCGTGCGCCGCGTTCGGGATTGCCGCGACGATCTCCTTTTGCTGATACAACGGGGTAACAAAGTCGTGCTCCGCTGAGATCACAAGCGTCTGCGCCGTGATTTGATGCAGCGCTTGCCGCACATCGTGCGTCTCCGCCGAGCGAATCAGGCGTGAGAACGCGTCATAGATCGCCGGGGTAAACACGCGCTCAAAGAGCGCCTCCCGCGCGCTTGCCCATGCATAGTTCTTCACATAGAACTGCGGAGAATAGACAATCGGGATACAGGTTTTGAAGAACTGCTTGCCGTCGTGGCTGTTGCAGGCGTATTCCCAGCTATGCCCGATGTCCCGGAGCCAGTCGGATGTGTTTGCCGCCGTGTTGGAGAGGATGAGTTTGACCACCTTCTCAGGATAGGCGCTTGCAAACTGCATCGCGACTTCGCCGCCATAGGAGATGCCGATGATGCTGCAGCTGGAAAGCCCCATATGCCTCAGAAACGCATCCACCAGCGCGACTTGCTCCGCCTGCGTATAGTCCGCCTCGCGCTTGACCGTGCGCCCCTGATCGTAAAAATCCAGCAAGAGCAGCCTGCATTTTTTCGAGAACGCAGGGATGAATTTTTCCCACGAAGCGCAGCTCATGAAGATTCCGTTGAGCACCAGAAGCGGCTTCCCCGCGCCGTGATCCTCGTAATAGATCTCTCTGCCTTCCAGCAAAAACGTTGCCATACAGTCCCTCCATTTTGTGTGATCGATCGGCTTGGGTGATGCCGTGTTACGGCATCACAGAGTGTCAAAAAAACTCTGGGATTGTTAAGGGTCGTAACCCTTAACCCATAAAATCCGGCTGTGCTGGCTGCGCCGGTGCAACGGATCGCCCCGCAGGGGCGAATTCTCTGCGCGCTTTGCCGTCCGATGCCCAAAGGGCAGCAGGCAAAACGCGATGATCCCGTCAAAAAACTCGTTTTTTGACGGACTGTGATGCCGTGCTACGGCATCATCATGTATTCGCGCGCCGCAACGGAGAGTTCCGCGCGAAATTTCGGATGCGCAATGGAGACCAGCCGCCTTGCGCGCTCCTCCACATTCAGCCCGCGCAGGCGCACCGCGCCGTACTCGGTTACCACATAGTCCACATCGTTCCGGCTCAGCGAAACAACAGCGCCGTGCTTGAGCAGCGGTACGATTTTGGAGATTTCCTCGCGCTCGCCCGTATTCGGGTTTTTCACCATCGCGGTGGAATACAGCGCAATGAACGAACGCCCGTTTTTCGAAATCTGCGCGCCAATCGCCGTATCCGCCTGTCCGCCCGTGCCGGAAAACTGTGTGGGGCCAAGGCTTTCGGAGCAGCACTGTCCGGTGAGATCCACTTCGATGGAGGTATTGATCGAAACCTGGTTGTCATTGAGTCCGATGATGTGCGGATCGTTTGTCCACGCGCCGGACCGGATGCAAACCTCCGGGTTGTTGTGCATGAAGTCATACAATTCTTGCGTACCCATGCCGAAGCAGCAGACGGAAACGCCCGGATAAAGCTGCTTTTTGCGGTTTGTGACAACGCCTTTTTTCATCAGGCGCATGATGCCCGTCGTCATCATCTCCGTATGCACGCCTAGATCCTTTTTCTCCGAAAGAAATTCGCAAACCGCGTTGGGGATCCCGCCGATGCCGATCTGGATGCAGTCCCCGTCGTTGACGAGGTCGGCGATGTGCCGTCCGATCTCGCGGTCTTTTTCGTTTGGCGCAACGTCCGCAATCGCGGGCAGAAAATAGTCCGATTCGATGATGTAATCCACATCATCATACGAAACCAAATGATCCCCCGTTGTGTGCGGAATGTTCGGGCTGACTTCGAGGATTACGAGATCCGCGCGCTTGACCATCTCCATCTCGTAGACGTTGGAGCAGGAGAGCGCGATGCCTTCCCCCGTCGGCATTGAAGCCGAACAGACGAAGATGTTTGTGTGCACCGCCGCGTTTCGCTTGTGTCCGGCAAGGTGCAGATGGTTCGGAATAAACGAGATGCGCCCCGTGTGCTGCAAGGCGCGCAGCTGACCCGAATAGAACCACGAATCGATCCGAAAGGCGTTCTGATAGCGCAGAAAATCCGTCAGATACGGCGCCTGAACGGTCGAGAGGCTGCTCGTGATCGTAACGTCCTTCACGCGGTCTGCAATGGTATGCAGCTTCATGAGAAACTCATTCGGCTCCGCGCTTGCCATGCCGACGGTGATGACATCGTTGCTCTTCACCAGTTCGAGCGCCTGCTCTGCCGTAATGCACTTTTGCGGATATTGAGTGCGGAAATCAAACATGAACGAAATCCCTTTCTGTTTGTGTTGGTTGTGCGGCTCTCACTTTGCCGCGCCCCAGCGGACGCAGGTGGAGGCCCAAACATAACCGATACCGGCGGCAATCATGGTCACCAGCGTACCGTCTTTGATCTTTCCCTGCTCAATGCCGAGCGCGAGGGAGAGAATCTGATCAATCTGGCCGATATGACCGTAATCCTCCAGATAGACCGTCTGCTCGGGCGTGAGCCCCAGCTCCGCAACCATGCCCTCGTGCTGCGAGCGCTTGAAGTGCAGAATGGCAAGATAGCCGATGTCTTTTCGCGTCAGGTTGCCGGATTTTCTGAGCGACTCGTCGATACAGTGATACCAGTTGGCAATCGAGACCTCGTTGAGTCGCGCTTTCATATGCGCCGGATTCAGGAGGCGAAGCGATCGGTAGCCCTCCTCTACATTTTCCGGTGTAAACGGATGCGCAATGCCGCCGATCTCCACGCCCGCATCTCGCGAAAGGCTGCCGTCGGCAACGATATGCGTGCCGAGAACGAGGTTTTTATCCATGCCTTTTTTGAGGATCAGCGCGCCTGCGCCTGCGCCGAGGTTATACATCATGGACATATCCTTGTCGGTAAAGTCCACAAAGTCCCCGTTGCGATAGCCGCCGACGATCATCACTGTGTTGATGTCTTCATCCGCAATCATCATGTCTTTTGCGATCTTGAGGGCGGAGCAGGTGGTGCAGCAGCGGTTTTGCACATCGATCCCCCAGGCGTTCTTTGCGCCGATTTCGCCCTGCACATACAGCGCGGAGGTGGTCAGCGGATATTCCTTCCACTCTTCTCCGACGCAGAGGATCAAATCGATGCTCAGCGGATCGACATCGCCGCGCGAGAGCGCGTCTTTTGCCGCGCGAACCGCCATCTCCTGCGTTCCGTCGCCCTCACCCGGGACGCGCTTTTGTACAATACCGAGTTTTTGCTTGACCGCGTCCTCGCTCCAGACGCCTTTGGTCGCCTCGGAGATTTCACGCGCTGTCATAACGCGCTGCGGCAGATAGAGACCATAGCTCCATATACCAATACTGTGATCTGGCATACGTTGTTACCCCTTTCCAGCGGAATCGCGCTGGTTATTTTTTTGTTTCCAAGTGTGTTAAGCTGCGTTTTTTTGATGTTTTTCGTTTACGAATTGGAGTGCCGATTTCGGAAAGATTTGCTGCGTTGGCTTGTCCGCCCTACAATATGACAACCTCGTCATTTCACTGCGAGTATAGCAGACGCAGAATTGAATTTCAATGGTCTTTTTCCGTCTTTTTGACTTTTTCATCTGGATTTTCAGGAATTTCGCCAGAAATATAGGCTATTGACAAGCCGTATATCGACAGGTTATCATGCAAGTAAGCCGGTTAGCCAGGCGACAAATCGCACAATATTCAATTATATCTAGCACGAAACGCAATTCAATGACATTAATGTCATTTAAAGAATGTCCATCGCAAAAATCCCGTGTGAATCATCAAAGTAACCCGGCGCAAAAACACGCGCAATACAACAGCCATTCTCTCTATACAACCACCCGTAAGGAGTTCAATTCTATGGTCGAATTCTTCCAGCAAGTGGTCGGCGGCATCGAAACCGGCAGCATGTATGCGCTGGCGGCGATGGGCCTTGTGCTCATCTATCAAACCGCAAAGATCATCAACTTTTCTCAGGGCACTCTCGGCATGTTCATGGCGTATGTGTGCACAGGGCTGATTCTGGATCTCGGGCTTCCGATGTGGGTCGCCGTTCCGGTTGCGATGATCGTCGCGATGGTGCTCGGCGGGCTTATCGACCGCTTCTTAATGAACGGCAAGCGCAACATCACCAACCTCAGCCGCGAGATGATCACGCTTGCGATCATCATGATCTTCCAGGGTCTCGCGCCGATGCTCTTTGGCGCAAACGAAACACCGTTTAGCAAGTTTATCTCTGCCTCTGCGTTGGATCTCGGCGGTGTGAAGGTCTTGCCCAACTCGCTGCTCATCATCGGTATTACATGTCTCATCATGGCGGTCCTCTTCTTTGTTCTGGAGAAGACGACGCTGGGCGTTGCCGTCCGCGCAACCGCCTCCAATCCGCAGGTTGCGCGCCTGCAGGGCATTCCGGTGAAACTGGTCACCATCGGCGCATGGGCGGTTGCAACTGCGCTCGGCTGCCTTGCCGCGGTCATGGTCGCCCCGCTGAAAAACGTGACCGTCTCCATGATGGACAGTATCCATCTCAACTCCTTCATCGCCTCCGTGCTCGGCGGGTTCTCTACCTTCTACGGGCCGGTGGTCGCGAGTTTTATCATCGGTATCGCCAACAATCTGCTTGGCTACTATGTCTCCACCAAGTGGTCTCTGCCGCTGCTGTATGCGCTGATTCTGCTGTTTATCGTGCTGCGCCCGAACGGGCTTTTCGGCAAAAAAATCGTCAAAAAAGTATAGGAGAACCGCATGCGGCTGATTCGAAACAAGTATTTGCAATATCTCCTCGTCGGCGTGGCGTTTCTGCTGCCGGTGATTATCCGCGGTGTGCCAACGGCGACGGTCACGCTCGCCGCCAGCATGGTGTATACCGCAATCGCAGCTCTCGGCATCAATGTTCTGCTCGGCTATTCCGGCCAGATCTCGCTGGGCCACGCGGCGTTTATGGGGCTTTCCGCCTACCTGAGCGCATATCTGACCAAACAGATGGAGCTTCCGTTCCTGCTCTCCGTGTTGATCGCGGTTCTCGTGCCGATGCTCATCGGGCTCATCCTGGGGGCCATCGCGGTGCGGCTCGAAGGGTTTTATCTGGCGATTGCGACGCTGGGCTTCGGCGAAATTCTGCGCCAACTCTTCATCGAGATGGACTGGTTCACAGGTGGCTTTTCCGGCGCTTCCGCCACATACCCCAAGATGTTTGGGCACCAGTTCACCAAAGTCGAGATGTATATCTTCATGGTCTGCCTGCTTGTGGCGCTGATGATGCTGGTGTATAACCTTGTGCGCTCCTCCACAGGTCGCGCGATGATCGCCATGAAGAGCAGTAAAACGGCGGCGATGGCGATGGGCGTCAACGTCTTTCAGTACAAGCTCATCAGCTTCGCCATCAGCTCCGTGTTTGCCGGTCTTGCCGGGGTTTGCTATGTGCACTTCTTCCGCCATGTCGATCCAACCGTCTGGACGGCGGCGCTCTCCCTCAACCTGATCGCAATCGTGGTCATCGGCGGCGCGGCAACCGTCGGCGGCGCTGTCGTCGGCGCGGTGGTCATGCACGGTCTGCCGGAACTCATGAAAGGCATGCCCATCGTGGGCGAAATCCCCGGCGTGCCGCTGCTCATCGTCGGCATCCTGATGGTCATCATGCTGATCTTCTATCCGCGCGGGTTGATCCATATCCCGCGCGACATCGCAAACTTTTTCCAAAAGCGCGCGTCTCACGCCAAGAAAGGAGAGGTATAACCCATGGCACAGGTATTATCGGTCGACCATCTCTCCATCAGCTTCGGCGGCCTTCGCGCGGTGGACGATCTCTCCTTCCATATCGACCGCCACGAGATCTACGGGCTTATCGGTCCGAACGGCGCGGGCAAAACCACGGTGTTCAACTGCATCACGCAGTTCTATAAACCGGATGCGGGTGAAATCCGTTTCACCGACCAAAAAGGCAAGGAGCACCTGCTCAACGGCATGCCAGCGCATAAGATCATCGGGCTTGGATTGGTTCGTACGTTCCAGAATACCGAGATCATCCGCGAACTGCCGATCATCGACAACGTGCTCCTCGGCGCGCATACCGAGTTTCGCGCGGGAACGCTTGCAAACATGTTTGCCATGCCCTGGGCACGCAAGCAGGAGCGCGAGCTGCGCAAAAAAGCAATGGACGTGCTGACCTATGTCGGGCTCGACAAGATCGCAAACGAATATGCAGGCGCGCAACCCTACGGCGTACTCAAGCTCATCGAGCTGGGGCGCACGCTGATGTGTGACCCAAGCCTGATCATCCTTGACGAACCGGCAGGCGGACTCAACGACAGCGAGACCGAACGCCTGACCGAGCTCATCCGCGGCATCGCGCGGGACCGGCACTGCGCCATCCTGCTCGTTGAGCACGATATGAAGCTTGTCATGGCATTGTGTGACCGAATCTGCGCGATCTCGTTTGGTAAAAAACTCGCGGAAGGAACCGCCGCAGAAATTCAGCAAAACCCGCTGGTTCAGGACGCATATCTGGGCAAGGAGGACGACGCATGAGGCAAGAAACCGATTCCCAGAGTGCAGCGCTGGCTATTCGCGACCTAAGCGTATCCTATGGCCGCATCGACGCGCTAAAGCACGTCAATCTAGAGATTCGCGAGGGCGAAATCGTCGCCATTCTCGGCGCAAACGGCGCAGGAAAGTCCAGCCTGCTGCGCGCGATCTCTGCCCTTGTCCCCGTCTCCGGCGGCGAAATCCTCTCCCATGGCAAGCCGATCCACACGCTGCCCGCGGAAAAGCTCGTCTCGCGCGGGATTGTGCAATCCCCCGAAGGCAGGCAAATCTTTTCCGACCTGACGGTGGAGGATAACCTAATCGCGGGCGGCTTCACCGTCTCCGCTTCCGAACGCAAGGCAAACCTTGCGATGGTCTATGAGCGGTTCCCGATTCTTGGCAAGCGCGCAAAGCAGGTTGCGGGCACGCTCTCCGGCGGCGAACAGCAGATGCTCGCCATCGGGCGCGCCCTGATGGCAAACCCGAAGATATTGCTGCTGGACGAGCCCTCTCTGGGGCTTGCTCCGCTGATCGTACGCGATATCTTGAACATCATCGAACAACTCAACGAGCAGGGCGTAACCGTCGTGCTCGTGGAACAAAACGCAAAGCAATCGCTCAAAATCGCGGACTATGCCTATGTGCTGGAAGTTGGGACAATTTCCATCGAAGGCCCGGCGGAAGAGCTGTTGAAGGACGATCGCGTCATCGAAGCCTACTTGGGCAAGAGCTGATTTAGCGAGATGAGCCAGGCAAACAGTCTGTTGAAGCATTTTAATCTGATTGACATGGCAGTTTTGCCATTCATAAACCGAACAATTAAAAGGAGGAAGATTATGAAGAAAATCGTATCATTGCTGCTGGTGGTTCTGATGTTGGGCTCGCTCGTTGCCTGTGCTCCGCAGACGTCGGCGCCCGCGGCAGAGCAGCCCGCCGCCACCGAAGCCGCGCAGGAAGCGGCTCCCGCAGAAGAAGCAACCCCCGCCGAACCGCAGCAGGGCGTGACGGACACCGAAGTGCTCATCGCGAACAGCATCGCCGTTTCCGGGGCATATGCGCCCGTCGGCGTGCCGTTTAAATACGGCATGGAAGCTTACTTCAAGATGGTCAACGACAACGGTGGCATCGCCGGCAGAACCATCAAATACATCCACACTGACGACGAATTCTCTCCGGAAAAGGGCATCGCAGCCTTTGAAAAGTTCTTCTATGACGACAAAGTCTTCGCCATCGTCGGACACTTCGGCACGCCTGTCGTCGCCGCCACGCTGGATGAGATGAAAGAGCTTGGCATCCCGACCGTCTATTATGCAACCGGCATCGGCCAGCTTTATCAGGAAAAGGCCGAGGGCACCAACCGCTCCTCCTTCCCGATTCAGCCGATCTACACCACCGAAGGCCAGGTTATGGTCGCCTATGCAAAGGGCTATTTCAACGCCAAGACCATCGGCGTTGTCTACACCAATGACGACGCGGGCAAGTCCCTCTTTGAAGGCATCTCCATCGCCGCCGAGAAATACGGCGTGACACTGGTGTCCGAGTCCATCCAGGCCGGCGCAACCGACGCCTCTGCGCAGGTTGCCAAGGTCAAGGATTGCGACATGGTCATCGCCGCGATGATCCAGGCAACCTTCCCCGTGCTCATCAAAGAAATGGAAAAGCAGGACATCATGAAGCCCGTGCTGACCACCTACGTCAACGTCTCCAAGACGCTGACCGACGCGAACGCCGAGCACGTGCAGAAACTCATGAAGACCGAAGGCGCTGGCATCTACGGCTTGGGTTGGGTGGACACCACCGACCTCACCACCGAAAGCTTTGTCAACTTCTACAAGTACATGCCGGAAGTCGGCGCAACAGAAGCGGACATGAACGCTTTTGCAATGACGGGCTGGATCGCAGGCAGCGTGTTCTGCCAGGGTCTGGAGCGCGCGGGCAAAGACCTCACCTGGGCAAGCTTCATGGACGCCATGGAATCCGCACCCATCGCGAACCCCTTCGGCGGCTCGGTCGATTTCTCGGGCGGCCAGCGCAAGGGCACCACGGAGATGAACCTCTCCAAGATGGACGACACTGCGGCTTCCGGCTGGACGCTCATCATCCCGATCAAGAGCATCGACGATATCCTTGCGGGTGTGAAATAAGTACTATCCCCTGTTCTCCTTCCGCGTGTTCCGTTCAGGCGGCAAGCCATAAACCGTCTGAACGGGCACGCACTGATTGATACAACCCGCTCCGACAGCAGGCGACGAACCGTTGCCAGCAGAATGCGGCTGGGGCGAAATGAAAAACAGCACGCAAGAAGCCTCCTGCCGAACAAGTGTCGGCGGGAGGTTTTGCGTCTATACCCGTCATATTTAGCAGCGCTTACAGTCGGTCGACCTATGTTGAGAGGAATCGCCTTAAATCTGCGTGATTTTGTCTCTTCCTATATGCAAAAACATCCTGTATGCTGAATCTAGTTTCCATTAAGGGGGGAATTACGTATGCCAGCCAACACTCGCATTTTTCAAATGCCGTTTTCGGATGTTTATCCGCTCTATATCGCAAAAGCCGAAAAGAAGGGACGCACGAAAGCCGAGGTGGATCAGATCATTTTCTGGCTCACCGGATATGACGTAGCAGGGCTGCAAGCGCAGCTCGAAAGCAACGCAACGTTTGAGGCATTCTTTTCCGCCGCACCAAAGATGAACCCCAATCGCACGCAGATTACGGGCGTGGTCTGCGGCTATCGCGTGGAGGAGATTGAAGACCCGCTGATGAGGCAGATTCGCTATCTGGACAAGCTGATTGACGAGCTTGCAAAGGGCAAGAGCATGGAAAAGATTTTGCGGAGCTAGCCTGCTTTTATTGCAATTGCTGACGAAAAAGCGCGGAGGCTGTCTTGCTTCCGCGCTTGTGTTTTGATGCTTATTTTTGCTCCAGCGCCGCCAATGCGCGGAAGAGATTTTCAATCGTCAGTCGATAGTCTTGTTTGCTGCGGTGCTTGGCCTCCGAAAAGGGAATTGCGAGACGGTTTGTGCTGAAGATCGCGCTTACCCCCACGCGATATGCCTCATCGATGTCATCCCCGACATCGCCCACCACGGCAAACACGGGCACTCCCATTCGCTTTGCCCTGCGGGAAACGCCGATGACCACCTTGCCTCGCAGGCTCTGGCTGTCCAGTTTTCCCTCACCGGTGATCACAAAGTCTGCGCCCGCAACCCGTTCCTCAAAGCGGACGGTATCCAGAACCGTTTCGATTCCGGGGTTCAGCCGCGCGCCAAAGAACGCAACCGCGCCCGCGCCCATCGCGCCCGCGGCACCCGCGCCCGGCAGTTGAGCCACGCGCGTATCCAGCTCCCGCGCAAGGGTTTGATCCAGCGCTATCAGCTGCGCGTCCAGCAGGCGCACCGTTTGCTCATCCGCGCCTTTTTGCGGGGAAAAAACGTATGCCGCACCGCGCACGCCATGCATGGGGTTGTCGATGTCGCACATCGCGACCACCTCCACCCCGTCCAGCAGTCGTTTCGTCTCGGCGGTGTCGATCCGCGCGATCTTCGAGAGTGTTCCGCCGACGGGCACAAACTCGTTTCCCTCCGCGTCGAAAAAGCGCGTGCCCATCGCAGCGGCCGCCCCGCAGCCGCCGTCGTTGGTGGCGCTGCCGCCAAGCGCGAGGATGATCTTGTTTGCGCCGTGCTCCAGCGCGTGCCGCATGAGTTCGCCAACGCCATAGGTCGTCGTCCGCGCCGGGTCTTTTTCGTCCCCGACCATCGGCAGCCCGGCTGCGGCCGCCATCTCAACGATCGCAGTTTTTCCAAAGCTGCCGTAAAACGATTGCACGCGGGAAAAATACGGTCCCGCGACAGTTAACGCAACTTTCTCTCCTGCCATGCACTCGAGGAAGCTATCCACCGTGCCCTCGCCGCCATCCGCAACCGGAAGGCCGACGACGGCGCAGCAGGGAAAGAAACGCGCCGCCTCCTGCGCCACGATCGCGCAGATCTCACTAGAAGAAACGGAACCCTTAAACGAATCGGACACAACGGCAATCTTTTTCATGGTCACTCCAACATTTTTCTCCGCAAAAGCAGTACTCGTTCTGATTTGAAGCTCAGATGTTCAAAATATGTTCTATTGTACCAGAGTTTTGAACGAATAAACCATCAAAAAAACCGATTGCCGGTGAATCAGATAAGGATCGTGTTCAAATATAAAAAACAGTGCGCAAGATTGTTCCCGCGCACTGTCTAGACATATTCTTTTGAGAGTCTAAATTAGCCAAACCTTGACGCAAAACAGGATGAACAGCACGATGATCAGCGCAAAGCCCATCGAATAGAGAAACGCCCATTTCATGCTGGCCAGCATGATCATCCGCGTTTCGCGCGGGGACACCATCTCCCGCTTGCGCGCAGGCTCCGGCGCGTCCGATTGCTCGCCAAACGTACGCCGATAGCCCGGCATACCCTCGACGTTCATGTTCACGATGGTGCGCCCGTCGTCTTCCCAGGCGCCTTCGCGCTCCTCCCGCCGTGTCATGGCCTATTTACCATAGAGGTGGCACACGACAAAGTGGTCGTTGCCCGCCTCATAGCGCTTGGGCCCCTCGGTTTTGCAGATCTCCATGCACTGACGGCAGCGGGTATGGAACTTGCAACCCTTGGGCGGGTTTGCCGGAGAAGGAATGCTGCCTTCGAGGATGATGCGGTTCATCTTCACCGTCGGGTCCGGCATCGGAATCGCCGAAAACAGCGCCTGCGTATACGGATGCATCGGCTTTGCAAAGATGTCCTTCTTTGTGCCGTATTCCACCATGTCGCCCAAATACATGACCCCGACCGTATCGGAAATGTGCTCCACGACCGAAAGATCGTGCGAAATAAACAAATAGGTCAGCGAAAACTGCTTTTGCAGGTCTTCCAGCAGGTTAATGATCTGCGCCTGAATCGACACATCCAGCGCGGAGACCGGCTCATCACAAACGATGAAATCCGGGTTGAGCGCCAACGCGCGCGCGATGCAGATTCTCTGCCTCTGTCCGCCGGAAAACTCATGCGGATAACGATCCTTGTGATACGGCTGGAGCCCGCAGGCACGCATGATCTTCGTGATGTAATCGTCAAACTCCGCGTCCGGCACAAGCTTGTGCTCGCGCACCGCCTCACCGATGATTTCACCGACCGGCATACGCGGGGACAGGCTCGAATACGGATCCTGGAAGATGATCTGCAGCTGAGGCCGAATCTTCCGAAGTTCGTGCTTGGTCAGGTCGAACAGTTCTTTGCCTTTGAAGAGCACATCGCCGGAGGTTTTGTCGTTGAGGCGGAGGAGCGTTTTGCCGACCGTGGTCTTGCCGCAGCCGCTCTCGCCCACGAGACCCATCGTCGTGCCGCGGCGGATGCGGAAACTCACGCCATCCACAGCCCGAACCTGGCCCACTACGCGGCCGAACATACCAGCCTTGATCGGATAATACTTCTTGAGGTTTCTGACCTCCATGATGATATCGTCGTTCATGCGTTCACCCCCTGGCCCGCGTAGAGATAGCAGCTCACCGAATGTGTTTGAGACAGCTTTATCTCACCGGGGTATTGTCCGCTGCAGCACTCGCAGCATTGCTCGCAGCGGTCGCGGAAATAGCAATAGTCCGGCATGTTGATGGGGTTTGGCACGGAGCCGGGGATGCTGTATAGGCGATCCCTCTCGCGCCCGACCACCGGCTTGGATTCCATCAGTCCGATCGTATATGGATGCGCGGGATGGAGGAAGACCTCCTCCGTCGTGCCTTTTTCCACGATTCGCCCGGCATACATAACCACGACAAGATCCGCCATCTCAGCAACAACGCCGAGATCGTGGGTGATCAGCATGATCGAGGAATTGATTTTGTCCTTCAGGTTGCGCAAAAGATCGAGAATCTGCGCCTGGATGGTCACATCCAGCGCGGTCGTCGGTTCGTCTGCGATGATCAGGCGCGGGTTGCAGCTCAGCGCCATTGCGATCATGATGCGCTGGCGCATGCCGCCGGAGAGTTCGTGCGGGAACATCTGGTAAACGCCCTCGCAGTTTGCGATGTTGACCAGTTCCAGCATCTCCAGCGTTCTTGCCTTCACCTGCTCGTCCGACATCTCCGGGTTGTGGAGCTTGATGACTTCGTCGATCTGCGCGCCGGTACGAAACACAGGGTTCAGGCTCGTCATCGGCTCCTGAAAGATCATGGAGACATAGTTGCCGCGGATGCGCTGCATCGCCTCAGTTGGCGTTTTCGCGATGTCGTATACCGCATCTCCTGTGTTGACGCGAATCGCGCCTTCGACGATTTGCCCCTGCGGGCGCTGCACAAGTTGCATGAGCGAAAGGCTTGTCACGCTCTTGCCGCAGCCGCTTTCGCCGACGACGCCGACGGTCTTGCCCTGCGGAATGTCAAACGTTACGCCGTCGACGGCTTTAACCGTGCCGATGTCCGTAAAAAAGTAGGTATGCAGGTTATCAAACTCCGCAACGTTTTTCGGGTCCCGCATCGTGGTCATATACTCTTCCGGCGGAACATGCTTGCGGTTGCGCTGTTTTTCTATGCGGTCGGTAATGCGCCTGTTATCGCGCGAAATCTTGCGCGATTCCGCGGCAGAGATGTAGTCCTGAGCGCGTTCTTTTGATTTTTTTCCAAAAATTGCCATATCCTTGCCCTACCTCTTCATCTTGGGATCAAACGCATCCCGCAGTCCGTCACCGACGAAGTTAAAGCCAAGCACCGTCAGCACGATGAGCAAACCGGCCGGAATCCAGATGAACCAATAGTTCGTCATGATGTGCACGTCGGTCGCCGCGTTGATGATGCTGCCCCAGGAGGCCAACGGGTACTTGACGCCAAGGCCGAGGAAGGAGAGCGTCGCCTCCGTGATGATGATGCCGCCAAGGCTCATGGTCGCCTGAACAATGAGGAGCGGCATGACGTTTGGCACCAGGTGCTTAAAGATTCTGCGCGAAACACGGATGCCCGTGGCTTCTGTCGCGATCATAAAATCCTGCTCGCGGAGCGAGAGAATCTGACCGCGCACAACGCGCGCGATGCTTGTCCAGCCAAGCAAGCCCAGCACCGCCATGAGGATGAATATTCGCTTGATCGGATCGATCTCCATCTTGTCCATGACGGTACCGATGATCATAACGATCGGATAGAATGGGATACAGTTGAACAGATCGACAAAACGCATGATCGCCGTGTCGATCCAGCCGCCGAAATAGCCGGAGATACCGCCGAGCACGATGCCGATGAGCGTCTCTAAAATGACGACCACGAAGCCGACCATCAACGAAATCCGCCCGCCATACATCAGCCGGGTCATGACGTCCATGCCGTTGCTGTCCGTCCCCAGCGGGTGCGTAAACGACGGGAAGGAGAACATCGTGATCACGCGGGATTCTTTGAGCGTGCGCACGGTATAGGTGGTGTTGACGCGATCGATGCGATAGTCCACATTTGTTCCTGTTTCATCCGCGAATGAAAACTTTGCTTCCTTTGCGCGGAGCGCTTCACGCGCTGCCGTTTTGAATGCGCCGGTGAGGAAGATGTCATTTGCGTTCGGGGAAACGAGGATATCCGAAACCGAGCAGACCGGTGTTTGCGCGCTGCCTTCTTTTGCCGAGATGATCAGGTCGTTTGATTCACCGGAGATGGCATACTCCACGCCGTCGAGCGTAAACGTCTGTTCGCCCTTGACGCGCGCCTGCTCTACCGAATATCGAAACGCAAAACTTGCCGTCAGTTGCTGATCCCCTTCCGTATACGGGTCAAACACACGCTTGGTAGCAAGCGCGATAGACTCCACATGGAAAATCGAACTTGCTTTCCCTTCGTTTGCGATCGTATAGATCGTACCGTCTGCGCTAAACTGCGTCTGTTTCGCCTCAATGGCGGCCTGCGCCGCGGCGGAGAAGGACGCGGACGGGACGAAGCCCGTCTCAGCAACAGGGTTGAGCGAGAACTTCCCCGCAAGCGTCGTCGCGCTTGCAATCTTCAGCGCGTCGCCGACGGAATAGAGATCGTCTCCATCTTTGAGGAGAGAGTATGTCTTATCGCCAAAGGTAAACGAGTTGCTGTTTTTTGAAATTGCGAGCATTGCCTGCGGATGTGCCGCATCCGGAAAATCCGCACCCGGACGCACCGTGAAGCGGTAATCCGTGCTCTGCACACAGGTTGCATATTCTTTCATGATCGCTTCGTCGTGCTTGAACACCTGGCTTTGGCCGTAAGGCGTTAGGATACCGCCGAGGAACGAAAACGCAAACATCACCACAAGGATGATAAGACCCGTGATCGCCAGGCGGTTACGCACAAAGCGTTTGAACACCAGCATGCCCGGGGAAAGAACGCGGACGCGGCGTTCGTCGTCCAGCTTTTGTGTACCAAAGGATTTCTTGTTTTTTGTTTCCATGCCGCGCCTCCTTTCAGTTTGCCCGGACGCGCGGGTCAGCCACCGCGTATGAGATATCCGCGATGATCAGACTGAACTGCGTCAGAACTTCGATAAACACAATATAGAACATGGTAAACGGAATATCCCCCTGCGTAATCGCCTGATAGGAGATATAGCCGATGCCCGGCACCTGAAACAGCGTTTCCGTAATCATCGAGCCGCTGAACATACTCGGCAGCAAATAGCTTGCGTACGAGATCAGAGGGATCAAGGTATTCCGGAACGCGTGCTTGTTGATAACCACCTTTTCGGAGAGACCCTTTGCGCGCGCTGTGCGGATATAGTCCGCATTGAGCACTTCCAGCATATTGGTGCGCGTATAGCGCATCAATCCTCCGATGGAAAGGATCATCAGCGTGACGACGGGCAGCACCATATGATGCGCAATATCGAGCACCTGCTGCCAGCTCGTCATCTGCTCGTGCATTCGACCTACGATGCCGTAGAGGTCAAACCAACCAAGCTTGATGGAAAAGATATATTTGAGCAGCGTCGCAAGGAAGAACGTGGGCAGCGATATGCCCATCAACGCGACGACGGTGACCGTATAATCCGTCGCGCTGTACTGTTTGCGTGCGGCGAGAATACCAAGCGGGATGCAGATCACAGCCTGCAAAACAAACGTGAACATGTTGATTATCACGGAGTACCAGATCACGCTGTTAAACTTTTCAATAACGGGCTGGTTGAATTTCCAAGAATATCCGAAATCCCCGCGAATCGCATACCCGAACCATTTAAAAAATCCTTCGAGCACCGAACTGTCGAGGCCGTACATCTTGTTGAGCTGACTGATCAGCTCGCTGTAGCTCTTTGCGCCGGGCAGCGCGCTCAATTGCCGCGCCATGCGCTCAACAAATGAGGTCGGCAAACTACGCACGACCGCATATGCCACCATCGCACCGAAAAATACGATAAATAATCCTAGAATCAGCCTTCGAACAATAAACTTTGTCATGGCCACCCCTCAATAACGACAGGAACTTTGCGCCCGCCGCACATACGCAGCGGGCGCAAAGTTCAGTTTGATTTTTTATGCAGTTATTACCGCATTGCAACTTTCTCGATCTCTTTGAGCCAGCTCCAGAAGGTGGTGATATCCGGCGTGATCGTATCGGTGTTGATACGGCTCGCGGAGAAGACCGTGCTGTTCTGGCGCTGATAGGCCGGAATCTCGACCGCCCAATCAGCGATAAGGTCGAGCGCCTGGCGATAGATCGCCTTGCGGTAAGCCTGGTCGTCGCTCTTGCGGGCGTCGACGATCAGCTGATCCAGCGTTGCATCGTCAATGTGGTAGTGGTTGGAGTCAGAACCGTTTCTGCCCACGATGCCGGAGCTGTGGTAAACCTGATACATATCCGGATCGATGGTTGCCTGCCACGCTGCGCACCAGAGTTCCTGAGAGTTCGCATCAAGCATATCCCAGAGGACCGAGGTGTCGGTGAGGTCGTTGATCTTGAGTTCGAAGCCGATGGTGGCAAGCGCCGCGGCTGCGTCCGTGAGGACCGCAAACGAGGGGTGGTTGCCTGTGCCGTCCGCGCCGATGACCGCTTCATAGCTCAGCTTCGCGCCGGCAGGTGCCGCCGTGAGTTTGCCAGTTGCTTCGTCATAGGTAAAGCCAGCCGCTTTGAAGTAACCGACTGCCGCTTTAATCGCCGCAGCGTACTTCTCGTCCGCCGTCATCGAGGAGGTATAGATCGGGTTGCCATCCACGTCGGTGGAGAAGGCGACCTTGTAACCCTCGTCTGTCGGCTGCGGAGCAGCCCACGAGGTGTTGGAGATCGGGTAGTTGATGACAGAGGCAGCCTCGCCGTAGTAGCTGTCATACGCCGCGTCACGATAGACCGCGAGAACCGTGGCAATCGCTTTGCGGAGGTCTTTGGACTGCTGGCTCGCCGGATCGGTGCCAACGAGGACGTTGTCCGCGTTCAAGCCGATATAACCGTAACCAAGATAGTCCACCTTGGCGGTGAGGATCGCGTCGCCGGAGATTTCGCCGTTGCTGTTGTAGCTTGCGATTTCTTCGTAGTTCTTCTTGGAGCCGTTCACATCGCCGACATCGACGGTACCGGCTGCAACACCGGCAACGATCTCGGAATCGACGGTCTCTTTGAACTGCACGTACTTCGTGAGCGGTTCGCCCTTGAAGTAGTTCTCGTTCGCCTCAAAATAGACGACGCGGTTTTCATACTTCACAAACTTGTAGGCACCGGCGCCCATCGGCTGGGTCGTCTTTTCCTTCACGATTGTGAGGTCGTTGAACGGATGGCCGAACATATTCTTTTCGTAGTCATACTGCGCCGCATCGCCATAGTAATGCATCGGCGTGACGTATACGCCGAACAGAGAGTAGATCGCGGGCGCTTCATAGCCGTTGGTCTTGACTTCTACGGTGTACTGGTCAATCTTCTTGATGCCGGAGATGTTGGGCACGCCGCCTGCCATTGCCGGGTCCTGAGAGCCCTGCTCGGAGATAAAGGCTGCTTTTACGGTGCCGACAACATCGGTGCCGTCAACGCTGCCCGCGTTCTCCGTTGCCCAATAAGCGGCGGGGTCGCCGCCATAGATGGCGTATGCTTCGTTATAGACGTCGTCGATGGTGGGCATCGCTTTGTTGATGTCATAGACCGTGCCCGTGCCGTTGCCGGTCAGGGTGCCGTCTTCGTTCACTTTCGCGAAGTTCCACATGGCAAGCGCGTAGGCATAATACATGTCCTCGGTCACGTCCGCGGCTTTCTTGTCCGCGAACACGCTGGGAACATAATCATCCACCAGGTAGTTGGCGATTACGTAATCGACGATTGCCTGGAGGTCGGCTTTCCATTCTGCTGTCAGGGCAGTCCACAGAGCGGTCTGCTGTTCCTGGGTCCAGGCATCGGTGGAGGCCCAGACATGATCCGCGCCCGCCGCAAAGATCGCGTCAAACAGCGCGTCATACTTGGTGTAGATTTCATCGGAGGTCTGCGTCTGATAGTTCTTCAGGCCAACGATGTTATAGGAACTGAGGGTTGTCGAGCCGACATAGGACGGGTCGGCATACACATAGTACGTGAAGATGATGTCATCTGCCGTTGCTTCCACGCCGTCGGAGAACTTGATGCCCTCTTTGAGCTTGACGGTGTAGGTGGTGACATCCGCCGCTTCGTCATAATTGACGGAGATATCGCAAGGCCCTGTGTAGGTGTAGTCCGTTCCATTGTACGGAATCGTTTCGCCTTCGATGGCCTTATAGACGATACCGCCCACGCGATCCGTGGTCATCATAACAAGCTGGGTCATTTCCTGGACGTTGGTGTCCATGACCGTGTCGGAAAAGAACGGAGAGAACTTCTCGGAAAACTCGCCCTCCGCTACCACGAGCGGAACCGAGTTAACCTCTGCTGTCGCTTCCGGGGCTTTCGTCGCCTCGGTCGCTTCGGGCGTGGTCGTCTCCGGCTGGCAAGCCGTCAGAACGCCGAGGCACATGATCAGTGCCAACAGCGCCGCCAGGACTTTGCTGCTTCTTTTGTTCATCGTACTTCCTCCTTAGTTTTTTTATGGGTGTTGCATAAAAAGACGAGATAGCCGACTAGTAGCTATTATCATATATCATATCGGACACGCTTGGCTTCGTCAATGGAAATCGCCCCAAATAGTGCATGATATTGACGAAATGCTAAAAATATACAGCCGCCGCAGACGGCGGTTTCCGCGATGGCCAGCCATTGCCCGCCTTTGTCCGCTCCGCCGAAGAACAGAAAGAGAAAAAGCCCAAGCAGCAGAGCTCCGCAAAGTCCGAGCGCCACGAGCAAAATACCCTTTTGCTGCACGAGGTTTTTGTCGTATTCCGCAAACTCCAATGGCCGGGTTTTGAACACGAACAGCAGCGCGCGCGCAAAGCCCAAACCGAGCGGCAACAGGAGCACCACATACGGCAGCACCACATAGGCCGGTGTTGGAAGGCCGCCCCCGCCGAGCGCCAAAGAGCCGGAAAAGCCGATTGCCACAAACAGCACAAGCGCAAACAGCAGCGAGAGCGCATAGACAGCCTTACGCCGATTGAGCGCAGGTTGCTCCATCGTGAAGCGATAATACTTGCCTTTGTATCGAACCGTGCTGCCGATGCGTTCGTAGTCGTCTGCATAAGCCCGCGTGCGCTGAAACATGCTTTTTCTCCTCAACGCCACACAGCGGGCGCAAATGACACTGCCTCCATTGTATAAAGAGTGTGTTATGAGTTGATTATATCCGTCATATGTAAAAAAAGAAAGGAAACACAGCAAAATATATCCTATATTCGTTGTACATTCACGCTCAACACCCGCAAGAAAGACCGGCGGGAAGGAAATCATCCTGCGCGGCACGCATTCACATTGTGTTTTGCCCACGCGCTTGATATACTGCCTACAGGCTATCCAATCTGTTTTCCAACATTATTATGGGGGATCGAAGCATGCGGGTCATCGCGGTTGAAACCAGGCGAGAGATGCGCGATTTTATTCGCGTGCCGCAGACGATTTTCGGCGCGCACCCGTGCTATGTGCCGCCCATTTGGCTGGACGAGGCACAAGCCTATACGAAAAAAGCGAACCCGATCCTGCGCAATTCCGATTTTGTGTTGTTTCTGGCGCTGGATGAAGATCAAAAACCCATCGGTAGGACGATTGCGTACATCGATCATACGTTTAATTCGTTTTATCACGCGAAGATCGGTTTCTTTGGCGCGTTTGAGTGCATCGACAACGCGGAGGCGGCTTCGCTTCTCGTCCGCGTGGCGGAAGAATGGCTCTCCCAGCGCGGGATGGAGACGATTCGCGGACCGATTCACCCCGTTGCAGAAAACTGGGGGTTTGTGCTGGAGGGATATAACACGCCGCCGGTCTATCTTTCGCCTTGGAACCCACCGTACTATCACGCGTTTTTCACCTCGGCCGGCTATGAGAAGGTCAAAGATTTGCTGGTGTATGAGGCGGACATGGCAAAAGGATATGAGATTCCCAAGCGACACGAAGATTTTGCCGAGCGGTTTTTAGTGCGCTATCCGGGCATCACAATTCGAAGGCTGGACATGCGGCATCTGCGGGAGGACGCGCGCGCCATCTGGGAAATCTCCAACACGGCGCTGGCGGACAACTGGGGCTATGTACCGCTGGAGTTGCCCGTGATGGAGGATATGCTCAAAAAGCTCAAACTCATCGTCGACCCCAACGCGGTATGGATGGTGGAACACGAGGGCAAGCCCGTTGGCTTCTGCCTCGGTTTTCCGGATATCAACATCCTGCTCAAACGCATGCGCGGCAAGCTGCTGCCGTTTGGCTGGGCGCGGCTGCTGCTTGGGGTCAAGAAGCTGCGGGACTATCGCCTCTTTGGCCTCGCGGTCGATCCCGCCTGGCACAAGCGCGCGCTGGACGCGCTGATGTACATCCACCTCTACCAAAACCTGCGCAAAAAGAACATCCGCATGGAGGCAAACTACATTTTGGAGGACAATCTCCATATTAAGAATGCGCTGGAGCGGCTTGGGATGAAGAAGATTAAGACGTATCGGATTTATGAGAAGCCTTTGCTGAACACATAAATAAAAAACACTTGAAAAAAGCATTTCGATTAAGGGTATCATTATGCTAAAAAAACTGCCACCTCCCTTCCCCCTAACCCCCGCTCCTCTCGGCAGCGTGTCCCCGCGCGGCTGGCTTAGGCGCGAGTTCACCGTACAGAAAAGCGGGCTGACGGGGCACATCGACGAGATTTGGGAAGACCTAGGCAAGCAATCCGGCTGGCTCGGCGGCATGGGCGAAAACTGGGAGCGCGGGCCGTATTATCTCGACGGACTCGTGCCGCTGGCCTATGCGCTGGACGACGACGCGCTCAAGGCAAAGGCACAACCGTGGATCGAATGGATGCTCGCCAGCCAGCGCGAAGACGGCTTCTTTGGGCCACACGACAACCTCGACTGGTGGCCGCGCATGGTCGCGCTCAAGGTGCTCACGCAATACGCCGAAGCGACTCGCGATCCCCGCGTCGTACCGTTTCTGGATCGATATTTTCGCTTTCAACTACACGAGTTGCCTAATCAGCCGCTCTCCATGTGGGCGGCGGCGCGCGGGCAGGAGCAGCTATTACCCATGCTCTGGCTCTATCGCAAAACGGGAGAGGCGTATCTGCTCGAACTTGCGAACATTCTGCGACAGCAAAGCTATGACTGGTCCGCCTTCTTTACGCATTTTCCATACGAAAAAACGACACACGCGTACTTGAACCGCCCGCTGTTTCTGGCGGCAAAGCGCGTCACGCTGATGCAGGACTGGACAGCAAAGCGGCAAAAGCGTGCGCGCATCCGGCAAGGCAAGCCGATTGTCCCGCCCAAACCGAAAACGAAAGAAGAAATCGAGAAAGGCAATGCCTCGCCGTTTTTGCAAGCGTTTCACAAGACGCATTCCGTCAATCTCGCGATGGCGCTCAAGATGCCCGCACTGGATGCGTTCTTCGGCGGCGATGCGGCAGGAACCGCGGCGGCAAAGGCAGGATTGGATGCCATAACCCGCTACCACGGGTTGGCCAACGGGCTGTTTTCCGGCGATGAGCACCTCAACGGTCGCTCCCCCGCTGTCGGCGCGGAGCTTTGCCTCGCCGCCGAGCTGCTCTTCTCCCTACAAACATTGCTTGCCGCAACGGGCGACGCACTGTATGCCGAACGGATAGAGCAGATTGTTTACAACGCCTGGCCAGCGACCTTCACGCCGGACATGTGCGCGCACCAATATGTGCAGCAGGTGAATCAAATCGAAGTCTCGCGCAAAAAGCGCGGCTGGTATGACGCCTATTCGGAGGCGAACCTCTTCGGACTTGCGCCGAATTTCGGCTGCTGCGCGGCGAACATGCACCAAGGCTGGCCAAAATTGCTCAGCGCGCTCGTCATGCCGCACGCAGGCGGCGTCACGCTGCCCGTCTTCGCACCCTGTACAGCGACGGTAGAGATCGGCGGCACGCAAATTCAGCTTACGGAGGAGACAAACTATCCCTTTGCCGGAGAGATTTTGGTCATCATCAATCAGATTGCAAACGAGTCGCAGGCGCTTGATTTTTCTCTGCGGCTGCGGCTGCCAAGTTGGGCAGAATCGTTTGCGTTGTACTATAATGGAGAGCAGATCGCTCTTGCGCCGGAAAGCGGCTATCTCGTCTTGAACAGAATCTTCTTGGCAAACGACCGGATTAGGCTGATACTCCCGCTCCGGCTGCGCCTTGTGCCGGAGGCGGCTGACAGTGCGACGGTTCACTATGGCGCACTGCAACTCGCGCTGCCGCTTGCGGCCAAAACGCGGATTGTGCGCAGAACCCCGCCGTTTGCGGACTATGAATTTCTTCCGTGTGAAGAGTGGCGATACGGCGTTTGCCAAGCCGCCCTTTCGCACGCAACCATCACGGCACGCGAACCGGGCGTGCTGCCGTTTGACACAAACGAGCCGCCGCTTACCGTTTTGCTTCCGCTTGCCCCCGCGCCGCACTGGAGAGCGCGGCAAAACAGCGCGGGAGATGTGCCCGCGCCGTATTCGACCAGCGAACAAAATCTTGTCATTAAAACCTTGATTCCCTATGGCTGTACACAGCTTCGCATCGCCCAGTTTCCCATCGCAACAATCGAGGAGGAACACACATGACACCCAAGACCAAAACCAAACTCGGCGCAAACAACTGGATCGCCATCATTCTGCTCGCGTTTTCGGGCCAGATTGCCTGGGTCATCGAAAACTCGTGGTTCAACACATTTGTCAACGACGTGATCTCGCCCGACCCGAAGGTCATCTCGCTGATGGTTGCGCTTAGCGCCATCACCGCGACGCTCACCACGCTCATCATGGGCACGCTGAGCGACCGCCTCGGCAAGCGCAAGATCATGATTCTCGTAAGCTACATCCTCTGGGGCATCTCGACGATGGTGTTCCCCGCGGCGGGCGCGGTGAAGTCCGCAACGCTTGCGGTTGTTGCTGTGCTCTCGCTGGACTGCCTGATGACGTTCTTTGGCTCTACCGCCAACGACGCGAGCTTCAACGCATGGCTCACCAACGTCACGGACGAAACCAACCGCGGCACGGTCAGCGGAATTACGGAACTCTTTCCCCTGCTGGCAATGGTGGTGACCACCATCGTCTCCGGCATGCTGATTGAATACTTTGGCTATACGCTGTTCTTTACGTCGATGGGGCTGCTTGTGGTTGTCTGCGGCCTTGTCGGTGGCCTTTTGATGAAGGAAGCGCCGATTCCGAAGATGGAAGGCGAGCGCACGAGTTTTTGGAAGCAGGTATTCTCCGGTTTCTCCGTCCGCGCCGTACGCGAAAACAAAAAACTTTTTTCGCTCTATTTCTGCGTGCTGGTGTTCGCCATTGCGGAGCAGATCTGCATGCCATACCAGATTATCTATTTCACCAAGACGCTGGGCTACAGCTATGACGTCATCGGCGTAAACCTCGGGCTGATGGTGCTGCTGGCCGGCATCTGCGGCGTGTTCTTCGGCAGGCTGGTCGATCGTCTCGGCAAGCCCAAGCTACTGCTTGTTGCGCTGTTTGTCTCCGCGCTGGGCTTCCTGCTCGTGTCATTCGCGCGGGATATGGTGTTCCTTTGCGTTGCGATTTTCGTGATGTCGTTTGGCATGGTCGCCAAGCTCATCACCACCGGCGCGTGGATCAAAGACCTCACCCCGCCCGCGAGCGCGGGGCAGTTTCAGGGCATCCGGATGATCTTCTGGGTGCTGCTGCCGATGGTGATCGGCCCCTTCATCGGCGAGCGGATCATCACCTTCTTCGGTCAACCCGTCGTGGTGGATGGAAAAGCAGGCTTCCTGCCGACCTACCTGATCTTCATCGCCGCGGCAATCGTCACGCTCATCGCGCTGCTGCCCGTGCTTGGCATGATTCGCGGCGCAAAGAAAGAGCAAGATGCTGCTCAAATCGAAGCATAGCAAGCCAGCTGGATTGCGCCAGCGCGCAAACAAAAAAGGCCACACGGCCTTTTTTGTTTGTTTTGCATTACTCGCATATGCGACTTTTGAACCAAATTATCTGTTATCTCACGTGCGCCTTGACGGTCTTTGTAATCGTTGTGACGACATCCGCCAGCGTGCCAATGATCAGCAGCACGCAGAATGCAAGGACGATCACGTTTGTGCCGTTCACGCTCGGCAGTACCCGGAGCACGCCCGTTTCCGCAAGAAAGCTATGAAACTCCGTGCTTAGGATGTTTGGCTGATTGATCAAATACAGCGTCAGCGCCATATCGACAAGCTTCTTGACCACGGACGAAGCGCAGACAAACACCGACCAGCGGCGGTCCTTGATCTTTGCAACGCTCTCCAGGATGGCAAGCAGCAGCGAGATGAGGATGAAGGGAATCAGCGTGTTTAGGAAGCTCTGGCTGAAGATGTTAAAAAACACCGTTCCGCCATGCGAGAACATCATCATAAACGGCAGATACCCGAGACAGAAGAGAATCCCAAGGATCGAAAACACGACGGAGAGCACCAGTTCCGCAATCCCCTCGGAGAGCGGTATGCTCGCCTTCGGGCTCTGCACCTCCGGCAGGTCTTCCACCCGCCAGCCGTGTTCGCCAACCGTTTCCTTCTTCTGTCCGCTGTGTTCGGCGATCACAAAACCGATCGTTGTCCAGATCAGCGCCTGAAATGCGGCGGAAACGCCCATGCTCACGCCCTTGGAGATAATTCCACTCACGGCAAACGGTATGCTAGTTGCGGCTTCTTTTGCCGCGTCCACCGCGCCGACCGCGAAGCCGATGAGCATCACCAGCACGCCGACGAGCGGTAGAATCCAGCGAAGTACACTCACATACTCGTCAAAAAACGCAGGCGAAATCAAATAGCGCGGGCGTGTACGATATTTTTCCGCAAGAGACGCGGGCGAACCCAACTCATACAGCACCTTTTTCACGGCATCTTCGCCTGCCCCCTCCGGCAGCATGTCATAAATATTGGCGCGCAGTTCCTTCTTCACGTCCTCCCGCTCTTTCTCCGGCAGGCGGCGCGCAACGTCGTGAACATAGCGTTCAATTAGATTGCTCGTTTTACTTTCCATTGTCCTCTCCCTTTCCGCAGATGGCCTCAATGCTCCTCTGCATGTTCCCCCATTCCGACAAAAGCTGGCGCAGGACCCCCTTGCCCTTTGCGCTGACGGTGTAGTATTTTCTCGGTCTGCTCTCGCTCGTGTCCCAGTCGCTGGTCAAGAGCTCCTGGCTCTCCAGCCGGCGAAGCAGCGGATAGAGCGTGTTTGCCTCGATGTCGATCTGCTGCTCTTGCAGAATTTGCAGGAGTGCATAGCCGTATCTCGGCTCCTGCAGGCTCCCCAGCACGGCAAGCGTCAGGCTCCCGCGGCGAAGCTCTGTCAGGAAGTTTTGCATCGTGTCATTTTCCGGCATTGGTATCACCTCGGTTGCATTATAATGTGTATCACGCACTATTGTCAATATCATTTTAATAATATTTTTGCATTATATTTAGTATCGCATTGTTGTAAAAAAGAGGTGCGCTAGGCACCTCTTGTTTTCATGATTGGACCACCGTCTGCACTATTGCATAACAATGCTGCCGCCATCCGTCGCGCAGAAGGGAATCACCGTGTACTCGACCCGTCCATCCCGAAAACTGACGCAACATGAGACATCCCAGGACGGAATCATGTACGCCGTGTCCAACGGCGCGTCCCTAGTCGAATCAAAATCCGTCTCGTCGGGGTAACCAATCAACATCGAAGAGAGCCGGATGGCATAGACCTCGACTTCTTTGACTCCGATGTCCTGTTGCCCAAAGGATCGTTCCACCCGCGCTTTTGCGAGCGCCAGCGCCTTTTTTGCGCCGATGATCTCCACATTGGTAAAGAGCGGTTGTCCCGCATTGTAATAGTTGTACCAATACAGGAATGAAACACCGGATTCGTCCACATAGATCGACAATACGCCAGTGTAAACGCCGCCATAGTCGGGCGCGTCTTGCTCCATACCGGTCATCCCATTGTTATAGTGAACCGGAAGTCCTGCATTGCTGAGCACATAGGTAAAGTTCCAGCCCCGCGAGAGTACGTTTTGAGAATCGCCGGACGCAAACATGCAGGCACGTTCCGTATTGTCAAGCTGCCAGTTTTGAATTCCGAGGTCAACCAATACCTTATCCGCCTGCGTCCCCGCCGCTTCCCGCGTGAGGTCGATCGGCGTGCGAATCTCCTCGCCATACAGCTGCTCCATCTCGACATCACCGAGCAGGTAGCTTTCGCGATAGACCATGCCGCCCGCGCGCTGAAACCCGAATATTTGTTGTCCTGCCCCTATGACGGCCGAATACAGCGCGCCATCCTGCTCCACAGAAAGCGTGGTCCTCTTGGTAAAATCGATATCCGAGAGATCATATGCGCCGTTGGTTTGGAACCCCGGCTCGGTCTGGTTCGGCACCCATTTTGCGTTCGGGAGAAAGTAATCGATCATCCTGCGATAGTCGTCCAGAGTAAACCCAATCCCGCTGCATTGGCGCACACCGTATCCAGTCGTCTGCGGGATGACTACATCCGCGTTCACACGCACGGATACGCCGTTTGCAAGCTCATACGCCGGTTCATCGACATGCGCAGGCGCATCCGGGTATTGAAACGGTCTCTCCACCATGGAGTCCAGCAGGTTCCGCTCCGTTTTCCATTGCACCGGCACAACATTCGAGTCCGGTTCATCTGTTGCACGCGCAGCAGGTTTGCTCTGCAGCGCACTGCTATCCTGGTGCTCCACCGGAATCGGCGTGAGGGTCTGCACGCTTTCACCCGGTTGACAAGCGGTCGTAAACGCCGCAAAGCCCAGCGCCAGGGCGAGCACCAGCGAGAGCGCAACCACGCCCTTTGCGCTCTTCTTCCGCGCAAACACACCGCGCACGCGCCGCTCCATCGTTTTTTTGTCGGTTGTCAACGCCATGCCGAGGGTCAGGAGTTGGTCGGTGGTATGGCGGTTCATCGCATTCTCCTTTATCATATTAATTGTCAAAAAAGGTCTCCCCCGTTTCAACATCGATATAGAGGTAGTCGGCAAGCCAGTTTTTATAGAACCCAAGCTCTTTTTCGTCATTACGCATGTAATAGCTAATACTGTGGAGTGTCCGGTCAGAATAATACACGGAATACCTCGCGCCCTCCTTCGTTTCACAAGCAACCGTGCAGGCAATATCATCCGATATCGACTCAAGCGAAACATTTGTAATTGTGTTTGCACCCACCACCGTTTCAAGGATTCTCTTTGTCGCGTTTTCATATTGCGCTTTGACCGTGTCCGTAAATGCCACCGCAGGAAGATGCAGCGATAGACCGATGCCATCCATGGCAATCACATCAAATATATGTTCGGATTTCGATGCGATGTTCATGCGCAATCGATCGGAGTTCATGTGCCAAAAACTCTCCCGCGCGCCGGAATAATCTTTGTAAAATGTAGCAACAGGATTTGCATATGTCTCCGAATCACCGGTTACGCTCAAGAATGCGGTATAGAGCTCCATCGCGCGTTCATATGTCATATCATCTTGATTCGGCTCACCGGCACGAAAATCGATTGGATCTTTGAGCATGACGGTTTGCTTTTTCCAAGCGCGATCCGCATACCAAAAGACACCCCCGAGGAAACATTCTACATCTGGGTAGACTGCAACCGCATATGGCGTAAGTCGTTCATCCCCAAAGAGAAGTACGGAGCAGAATTTGCCATTGTCTAGGTAAAACTGGACCGTTTCGGTGACATCCCAACCGTAGGTTCTATTATTGGATGTTTGATAGGAATTGTAATCCTTCTGATTGACAGTCGCACCCAGCACTGTCGCAATCCGGGAAACGACCGAACTGCTGTCCAGCAGGCTTCGCTGCGTTTGAGCATCAAAGGATTTGCCTGCTGCGACAATGCTTTCATGCTGCGATGCACGCGGTATCGTTTTGCACTGTGCGGAGATGAACTGAAGCGTATCTGCATCCAGTGCTCCGCTTAAACTCCCGTCTGATGAATCAATTCGCCAAATATCTGCTCGAACTTTCGAATCGTCACGGTAGTAGGTAGCCGTAACTTCCGTCATTTGATAGTTTTGATAGAAAATTGCATTCGCGATATCTAAAAATACCTTCTTTGCTTGGTTTTTATCCTCTGCATGGACTCTCTGAACAATGCTCCAACTACCCCGTTCATGATAATCATAATCTCCGACCCTTGGCGCGGGAAATGTGCCATTGAAATCCAGCTCCGCATCTCTTGCCCGCAGCACGCGTGCCCGAAAAGTATTCTCCAAGCTCGTCAATATCTCCTCTTGAAGATAGAGCGGTACTTCGGTCGTTTCCGGCGGGTTCAGTGCCCCTGTTTTCCCCGGCTGGCACGCGGTCGTAAACGCCGCAAACCCCAGCGCCAGCGCGAGCACCAGCGAGAGCGCAACCACGCCCTTTGCGCTCGTTTTGCGCGCAAACACGCTGCGCACGCGCCGCTCCATCGCCCTCTTGTCGGTGGTCAACGCCATGCCGAGGGTCAGGAGTTGGTCGGTGGATTTCACATTTCTCATCGTTGCACCTCAATAACCCGTGTTGCGGTCGATCAGCCTACCGTCGATGGCGCTGAGCGTCAGCGCGTTCGTCCTATATGGATAGCCAGAATACTCGGTATTCCTCTCCGAAATCGTCCGGCTGAGTTTTGAGCTGTCCTCGAACTCATAAAAGATATTCCAAACAGGTTCATAGGAGAACGATCCCGTGCCGGAAGCACCAATGCGCATCAGCCCAAGCGTGATTGCCGTGATCGTGACATCCTTCTCCTCGTTGGTATCCGTCATGGTTTTCAAATATCGCATGCGAATTTCATATGGCACACGATTGATCACCTGCTGAAACGGCAGAAACCCCGTCGTTTGATGCTCCACGCTCGTCACCGTCATGGGATTCACCCATTTGAAATCGGCAAGTCCTTGATCGTCCATGATGATGGTCATGGTCTCGTAGGCCTGCGCATAGGGTACGTCCAGCATGATGTCATCGTTGACTTCAGCGGATACAAACGCAGTCGGGAACCCGTCGATCGCGCGCATGAATACACATGCCCAGCCTTCCTTTCGGTCGTTTACGTCGTTTCCATGAACAGGTGCCGAGTAGCAAAGCTGCAATTCAGGCGTAAGCTGCAAAGCAAGGACTTTCGCCTGCTGTTCCGCCTGCTGTTGTGTGATGACAACTCCATCCGGCGCTTCTTTTATCGTGCCAAAGTAGGGGCAATACCCCTCGTTCCCCATCGATGCATAGACATAGCTGCTCGCGCCGATATATCCGTCTTCACTTGCCTTATCGTTTTCCACAATCAAGTGAAACCGGTAACCATCCTTCACGGTAACTCCGGCAAATCCGGTTGCATCGTTTGCGATTTCGCTGAGTGTCTTTGTTAGCAGCAGCGGCATCTCGCGCTGTTCTGTTTCGGAAGGCGCACCAGGCAAAATGCTCTCATAATAGGCTACGATCCGTTGATGAATTCCAATCTCGCGAATCCGCGGTTCCGTCTCTGACTGTAAACTCTCCAGCGACTTTTGAACGCGCGGCAGATAGTCTTCGATATATTCCTTCGTTCGGTTCTTCGGATAGGTATAGACGGCACCCTTTCCAAAGATCACACGCGAAATATTCTCCAACTCCACTTGGGTAAACTCGCGCATCGTAGCGCGGGCAATCGGCACACTGGAAACATCCGGCAGGGTGATATCGAGATCCGCCTTATAGTGGAACATCTCATCAATGCTTTCCTGCTCCCACGAGAAGCGGTTTGGTACATTCAATAATTGATGCAATGGTGATGCAACCGAAAATGTTGCTTCGCGCTGCCTTCCCAAGCCGTTTCCCGGCTGGCACGCGGTCGTGAACGCCGCAAAACCAAGCACCAGCGTGAGAACCAGCGAAAGCGCAATCACGCCCTTTGCGCTCGTTTTGCGTGCAAACACGCCGCGCACACGCCGCTCCATTGTTTTTTTATCGGTGGTCAGCGCCATGCCGAGGGTCAGGAGTTGGTCGGTGGATTTCACGTTTCTCATCGTTGCACCTCTTTCATTTGGGAAGCATCCAATTATCGTTTCAACATCGAGACCGCGCCGCCGTCGATTGCGCTAAACGGCATCGTGTAATACTCTGCATCGCCAGCGCTGAAGACCAAACGGAAGGAAAAGTTCCACGTCGGAATCAACAGAGCAACATCCTCATACGGATCAGGAAAAGGTTGCCCGGTCAATCGGTCCGAATAGCCGATCAGAATCGTGGAAAGGCGAATATCATAGATTTCGATCTTTGTGTTTTCATAACCCAACTCGCCATAAATGCGCGCGATTCGTTCCTTTGCCAACTTGAGCGCATTCTCTGCGCTGATAATCGATTGGCTGGAATATATGACGTTGCTCGGTTGATAGCGCTTCTCCCAATGAAAGCCCGATACACCGCGCTCGTCCACATAGATGGTCAGCTCGCCGGCATCGACTTTCCAGTAGGACAATTGATCGTTTTTGCTGCTTGAGAAACCGCTGTCCTGATGCATCGTTAACCCCGCGTCCGACAAGCCGTAGACAAACGCCCAGCCACGGCCAAGAACGGTACCCGGATGGTTCCAGTCAAAAGTAACAGCCCGCTGTACGCTCTCAATCTGCCAACCCTGAATAGCAAGATCAGAGATCACCTTCTGTGCCTGCACCAATGCTGCATCCCGCGACAGCGAAATCGGTGCGCGCATGATCTCGCCGAAATCTTGTTCCAACTCGTAATCGCCAATGAGATCCCCTTCGTAATAGGAGAGCTCCTCGTCGCGATGAAACGAAAATATCGAGTTCTTGCTGCCCAAATTGAGTGAAAACACATCACTGCCCTTCTGCATATAGAGCGGTGTCCCTGTTTCCAGATCGAGATCGTTCAGGTCGAATGTACCATCGGCTTGAACCCCTTTTACTTCCTGATTCGGCTTCCCTTTCTCGTTCGGGAAAAAATAGTCGATCATCTTTCGATACTCGTCGAGCGTGAACGCAGTTTGGTTGCATTCCCGAATGCGATAGCCCGCCGTCTGCGGAATGACCACGTCCGCATCGACAAGCACCTTTATCCCCGCGGGTAACGTCTCCAGCGGTTGCGCGACATGCGACACCGCAGCCGTGGCAGCGCCCGGCAAAGTAGAAACACTGTCGAGCAGTTCTTTTGCGTAATTTTGTAACGGTTCCGTATCCGCTTGCTCTGCTGCGGCAGATGTGGTCTTCGTATTCCCGCCCTGTGGCGCACTGCTTTTCTCCTGCTCCAGCGGAATCGGCGTGAGCGTTTGCGCGCTTTTGCCCGGCTGGCACGCCGTCGTGAACGCCGCAAAGCCGAGAGCCAGCGCGAGCACCAGCGAGAGCACGATTACGCTCTTTGTGCTCGTTTTGCGTGCAAACACGCCGCGCACACGCCGCTCCATCGCTTTTTTATCGGTGGTCAGCGCCATGCCGAGGGTCAGGAGTTGGTCGGTGGAACGATTCTTCATCTTTGCCTCCGTGTCATCCTTCTCGTGCGAAGATTTCTCCCGTTTCGTTATGAATATAAACGCCAGTTGCAAGCCATTTGGGCGTAATCATCCAATCGCAATTGTCAAAACCGGGAATCGAAATCTTGCCTGTCGTTTCATCCTCGCTTGCCCATTTTTCCAGCCACGCCGGCACGCTCGGCCAAGTGCTTGGATCGAGTCTGAACGAAACGGCGTCCGCAGTGATTCTTCCCTTGATATATGTAACTTCATGCAGCGTTCCGTCCGTCAAGTAGAGATCCATCGTGCAAGTCAAGTTGTTGTCTTTGTTGCAGATTGAAACCGACTCCACCGCATTCTCGCCGAATAATTCGGTGTAAAGCGCCGTTGTCGCATCCTGATACTCTTTTTCGCCCATCTTCGCGCCCGGGATATCGTCCAAGCCAAGATTGTTTCCGACTTTGCCGTTTGTGGTGAGATAGAGCAACCGCCCCGTCCGGCTGGCGAGTTCAAGCGTCACGCCGCTGCCCTCCAGATGCCAATAGTTCTCCCGCGCGCCGGAGTAGTCCACATAAAATGTCGCGATCGGTTCCGGCGGATGTTCGCCCACGGCAAAATCTTCCGAACCCGCCATCTCAAAGAATTTATAGAAGAACGCGATTGCCTCTCCCCGCGTCATGTCCTGTACCGTCGGCTCGCCTTCCCGAAAATCTTCCGGGTAGAGCTGTCGAACGATATTTGAGTTTTGCTCAATATCCGCACGCCAGAACACGCTTTCTTCAGCGCAATCGCTATCGGGATAGACGCACACCGTCGTCGGCGTGAGCGCTTCGTCCGCAAAGATGCTGATTGCGCAATACCGTCCATCGTCCAGTTGGAAGAGCGCCCGCGGCTGAATCATCCATCCGGCTGTCTCGTTACCCCACCCGCTTCCGCCATTATCCTTCACATCGTGCGCGGTCCCGCCGAATATATTCGCGATCCGGTCCGCCGCCGCTGTGGGATCGAGCGTGCTCCAGTAGTCATATGTTTGGGAGTACTTTGCGGGGTCGGCCAGAGACGGATGCAGCGCGTCCGCCGGTTCACTCAGACAGTCCGCCGAGAGAAACGCGAGAGATTTCGCCTCCAGCGCACCGGAAAGATTGCCGTCCTTGGAGTCAAACCGCCAAACGTCCGCGCGATGGCCTGTCTGGTCGGTGTAATACATCGCCATCAGATCGCTGGAAACATACTTTGTCGAAAAGACTGCATTCGCGGTCTCCAGAAACCGGTTGGCGGCCGCAAGCCGCGTTGCATCATCCGTGTTTTCGAGAATGCTCCACTTGCCGCGCTCGGTAAATACGATACCCTCCATGCGCGGAGCGGGAAACTTTCTTGCCTGGTCGAGCATGAAGCCGAGCCATTCCATCGCCTTCTCTTTTGTGTATTCTTCCTCTGGCTCTGTCGCATCGGTTGCGATAACCGCGGCATCCCCGCCGGAGGCCAGCGCGTTCCCGCCGGAGGCGAGTTGTGCGGTGGAATCGCTCACAGTAGGTTGCCCAGGCTGGCAGGCGGTCGTGAACGCCGCAAAGCCGAGAGCCAGCGCGAGAACCAGCGAAAGCGCGATTACGCTCTTCGCGCTCGTTTTGCGCGCGAACACGCCGCGCACGCGCCGCTCCATCGCTTTTTTATCGGTGGTCAGCGCCATGCCGAGGGTCAGGAGTTGGTCGGTGGAGCGTTTTTTCATGTTTCTTCCTCCGCAAAGTCTTCACATCCGGCGAATGATTGCCGTCATTTTCAGTTGCCCGAAAGAGCTCACCATTCCATCGCGAAGATTTCACCCGTTTCGCTGTTTTTATAGACCCAGTCCGCAAGCCAATTGGGTACGATCTTGCCTGCATCGTTCGGGAATCCTTCGATTGAGACTTTACCCGTCGCGGCATCCACTGTCGCATACTCCTTCAGCCAGTCCGGCACGCTTGTCCAGGTGTTCGGGTCGGTCTTGAAAAAGCTCGCCACATCCACGATCATTCCGTCACGATATTGAATCTCATATTCGCTTCCGTCCGCCATCTTGGGGTCCATCGTGCAGTAGTGCTCGTCATAGACCGCGTTGACATCAACCGCCTTGACCGCGTCCTTGCCAAACAGCGCGGCAAAGAGCGCCATCGTTGCGTCCTCATATTCCTTTTCGCCCATCTTTTCATACGTAATGTCGTCCAAGCCGAGTTTGCTGCCGAGCATTCCATCTGCGATCAGGCTGAGCATGCGCCCTGTTTTGCTTGTCAGCTCCAGTACGATTCCATTGCCTTCGACGTGCCAGTAGTTCTCTCGCGCGCCGGAATGATCCACATAAAACGTCGCTTCAGGTTCTGCTAATGTTTTGTTTGCCGCAAGGCCGGAGTATCCGGCAGCGTCCACGAGTTTGTTGTAGAATTCGATCGCATCCGCACGCGCCATATCTCCTGTACCCGGTTCGCCTGTGCGGAAATCCTGCGGGTAAAGCAGTTTTGCAACATTCTCAACCTGCTCCAAATCGGCACGCCAGAACACGTTTTCATTTCCACAGTCCTCGTCGGGATAGACGCAGACCGTCGTTGGTGTCAGCTTTTCGTCTCCGAACATACAGATCATGCCATATCTGCCTTCGCCGAGAGAAACGAGCACGTCGCGCTTGACCATCCAGCCGTTCGTTGGCTCTTTGCTGCTGTATCCGCTGCGCCCGTCGATCTCGCCAACCGTTCCGCCAAGGAGCGTCGCGATCCGCTCGACCGCCTCGCTGACATCCAGCTTGCCGCCGTTCGCCACGGAGGCATGCAGCGCGTCCGCCGGCTCATTCAGACAGTCCGCCGAGAGAAACGCGAGAGACTTTGCCTCCAGTGCGCCGGAGAGGACGCCATCCTTGGAGTCAAACCGCCAGACATCCGCGCGATGACCCGTTTTGTCCGTATAATACGTCGCCGTCAGATCGCTTGCTGTATACTTGGTCGAAAAGATCGCGTTGGCGGTCTCCAGAAACCGATCGGCGGCTTTGAGTCGCTCTGCATCGTCGGGGCTGGTCAATATCTCCCATGTGCCACGTTCGGTGAAGACGATATCCTCCATGCGCGGAACGGGGAATTTGCGTGCCCGTTCAAGCGTTTGCTTGAGCCGCTCCATCGCCTGCTGCTTGGTCAACTGGTAAACGGCTGCTTCCGCATTTGATTCGGAGGCAACCGCGTTGCCGCCGGAGGCGAGCTGCGCGTTGGAATCGCTCACGACGGGTTGTCCCGGCTGGCATGCGGTTGTGAACGCCGCAAAACCAAGCACCAACGCGAGCACCAGCGAAAGCGCGATTACGCTCTTCGCGCTCGTTTTGCGCGCAAACACGCCGCGCACGCGCCGCTCCATCGCTTTTTTATCGGTGGTCAACGCCATGCCGAGCGTTAAAATTTTATCGGTCTTGATCTGCATCGATTTCTCCCTGCCTTTCAGAACGATCCAAAGCAATCGTTCGCTTCCTGTTGTGTCGTATGAGAAACAACCCAGCGTTGCCCGAATAGGAATCACTCCGCCTGCTCAATGCTGACAATCTTGCGCTGGAGCGAAAATGGCGATGCCTCTTCGCCAAGCGCGAGGAGTAGATTGACATAGCTCAGCTTGCGCTCCTTGTCAAAGCGGGCGACGACCATCGAATCGCACGCGGTCTCCATATCCAGCCGCATCAGATGCAAAAGCCCCCACGCCACGGGATGAAACCAATACACCGCCCGTAGCAACAGCAGCAGCAAACACACGAGATAGTCCCGCCGCTTATAGTGCATCAGCTCGTGCGCCATGGCAAAGGCCATGCTCTCCGCATTTGCCGCGAAGATCAGCCGATCCGGCAACAACAGCCGCGGAAACGGCTCCACCGTCAGCGCGGGGCTTGTAATATCCGGCATCAGCAGCAGCGGAACCTTACCGCGAATCTGCATCTGCCGCTTGTTTTCCTCGTAGAGCGAGAGTGTCTTCTCGCCCGGTTCGCATCCAAAGCGCTTGAGGCGTATCCGTAGTTGCACCATTAACACGATGCTCCCGCCGAGTACGGCAAGAAACCCTGTTCCCCAGACGATCAGCAGCCACTGCTGCCAGCTCAAACGTTGGACGGGCTTCGTCATAATAGGATTTTGCGCGTCATCGGATTGGAGCTCCGGCTGTACGGTGCCTCCATCCAGCACCGGCTCGCCATCCTGCGGGAGCACGATCTGCGGTGCCGTGTTACTATTTGTCGGGGCTGCCGTTGCCAAAGCGGGTGCGTTTTGCGCGGGCAGCATAAAGAGGTGCAGCCCGCTCTCGAACGTGAAAGGAATACAAAGCCGGAGCACGACGAGAAACCAAAGCGCGTACTTCAACCGTGGCGAAAGCAGCTTGGAAAACACGATTCGAAACAGCCAAACGATCAGAAAGATCGCTGTGCTGTAGACGGATAGTTCGAGCAATCGCGTGAGAATGGTCTGTTCCATATATCCTCCCGTGGGATTTTCGTTTTACCCTCGTGTGAGAACTGCGCTCGTACGCTTACTCCTCGTCTTCTTCCGAAAGCTGCCGGGCAAGTTCTCGCAGTTCCTGCTTTTCTTTCTGGGTGAGCTGCCCTTGCTGCGCCATATGCACAAGGATGCTCGAAACCGAGCCAAAATAGCCGCGCCGGGAAATCAGGCTTTCCGCTTCACAGGAGAGTGCCTCATCCCGCGTGATCAACGGCCGATAGAGATTGCTCTGCTTGTGCCGCTCGGCACTGATGTAGCCCTTTTCCAACAGGATGCGCAGAAAGCTATGGTAGGTTTTATAATCCCAGCTCACCGCCGGGTTTTGCTGCTGGACACTCGCGATAATTCCCTTCAGATCCAGCGGGGCCTCCTGCCAGAGCGCTTGCAGGATGATCCATTCCGATTCTTTTAGTCGTGCATCCATATGGGTTCCCTCCAAAAGGTTTTCATTCATTGCCGGAGTCGCATGAAAACGGATTTTTCGCTGGTCGGCTGTATCGTTGCGTGTATTCTTATCGTTATAAGAATTGTTTTCTTAAAGATATAAGAACATTTTTCATTTGTCAATACACGTGTTTTAGTGTTCACAATTACGTTTCAAACGTGTCTTCCGCGTTGCATTTGACTAGGAAAGAAAAAAAAGCCTCTTCCGCCGCACCGATGATCCGTCCGCAGTGCTGGAAGGGGTTTTGTAGAAAGCGCATATTGATTGGAGCGAACGAAAAAAAGAAGCCTTGCTATTTGTCATCTGCAAAAATCGCGCAAGCGCGGCATCCGGCAACGCAAAGGGGTCCCGCCTTTACGCAAGCGCCGGATGCCGCGTCTTGCGACGCGCATCGCCGCCGACAACCCAAACCGTAATCGGGTGTTGCTCCTTCTTGCCCCGTGAGGAGAGAGGTCTCACGCGAGGCAAAAAGCAGACGGTCGGCGAATTCGAATTGCGGCATCATCTGCCGTTCTCCACACGATATCGCCCGCTTGCCAGGGCAGATGTACCAGATCCGCCCGAGCAATCAAAACGCGTGTGGAAACTTGTTCTGCTAATAAGACGTTTGAGAGAGGGGCTTGATGACAGGAAAATTTATGAACTTTTTGTGAACGAATTCATTTGCGCGCAAAACAAGGTAAAACGGAAGATGATTTCCTATACGGCAGAACATCCTTGTGCTATCCTTGTCACATAGGAAATCGCGCAAAAAGCAGCGGTTTCTCGCACATCCTCCGTCAATCGAGGTATCCGAAATGACGCAATCCATTCGCATCCACGAGATCGGCAACTATATGCTTCGGCAATACCTGCTTGAAACACCGCAGGGTTGGATCGCGCTTGATTCCGGCTATGCGGGCGGGTTTTCAGCGTACCGCCATAAACTCGAAAAACGAACCTCGATCGGTCAGGTGAAATACGTCTTCCTGACCCATTCCCACAACGACCACGCGGGATTCTTGACCGAACTTGTGCAAAAAAGCGGCGCACAGCTCATACTCAACGAGCAGAGCCTGCCCCGCCTTGCCCGCGGCGAAAACGTGATGCCGGAGGGAACGGGGTTTACCACGCGTGCGGGCGTCATGCTCTCCGCGCTGATGAAGCGCTCCTCCTTCCCGCCCGTCCTGCCGGATGAAACCACCGTCATTCTCAGGAGCGAAGTAGATCAGCCGTTTCTTGCCGCGGGGTTGCCCATCCGCGTCGTGTTCCTGCCTGGGCACACGGCGGACTCAATCGGGCTCTATCTCGAGGAAACGCGGGAACTGCTCTGCGGCGACGCGGCGGGCAACGCAATCATCGCGCCAGCAAGGCAAGCAATCGTAATCGAGGATGTGCCGGCATTTGCCGCCTCTTGGGACAAGATCATCTCGCTCGATCCCAGATGCATCTATCCCAGCCACGGGAACCCGTTTGGAGTGGAGGATTTGGTGAGATTTCGAAGCAAGCTGGATGATTTAACGCTCTTCTATCCCAAGAAACACTAAAAAAGAAATGATAGAAACGCAAAAACACCGCCGCCGGAAACCCGGAAACGGTGTTTTGTTTTTGATGCGTTGTCTTTGTCAGGTTATAGCATTTTTCGGAAACAAACGCTTTCTTTCACGCCGATATACGGCTCATAGTTCGGGATACGTTGGTATCCCGCCGCCTCGTAGAGGCGAATTGCCTCCGGCTGAAGGGTCCCCGTTTCCAGCACGGCAAATAAAAAGCCGCTTTCATGCGCCCAGGCTTCCAGCTCCGCAAGCACCACGCGCGCAAGCCGCTGTCCGCGAAACGCTTTGTGTACGAAGATACGCTTCATCTCAACCGAATCGTGTGAAAACGGTTTGAAGCAGCCGCACCCCGCCGGAATCCCATCGAGCGAGACAACCACAGCGTGCTGCACGTCGCCCGATTTGTTGTGCTGGCCGAAAAAATCCATCTGCGCGCCGTAGCGTTCGTTTAGCTCCTCGTCCAGCGCAGCAATCAGCGCGCGAAAGTCCGCATCCTGTGCTGTGCAGCGGGTGATGGTAATTGCTTGTTGTGGGCTCCGTCTCATACGGCGCTCATACTCCATTCAAACTTAGTGTTCCTCGATATAACGGGCCATATTCTCATGATAGACATCGAGGTCTCTTTCCTGTCCCCCCGTCGGTTCCCCCATCACAAGATCCAGCACGTGATGCGGCGTTTTTCCGCCGATCTCCATGGAGTTGATACAAGAAGCGCAATAGACCGCAACCTCCTGACACGGCATCTGCGCGGCGCGTTTTTTCTGGAACGCGTATACTTCCTCCAACGGAATGCGCCCGTAAAAATGATCTCCACAGCAGATGGATTTCGTTCCCGAAAACTGACTCTCGACCACTTCGATGTGCATTTTGTCCAGGAGGCTTCTTACCGCCGCGTGCACCTGCGGTTTCTTGCGAAACGAGCAGGAATCGTGTACGGAGAGCTGCATGCCGTCATAGGTCGGCAGCGGCAGGGCAGGAATTGCGTCCAGCACCTCCCAGAGCGAGATGGTCTGAATGCCTTTATAGAGCGAGCGAAATCTCCGGTCGCATCCCGCGCAGCAGTTGATAATTGTCGCGCCCGCCGGCAAGTTCGGTTCATGCTGGCAGCAGGTTGTGTGCAGCTTGGTCGGCAAAAAGCGACGGTTGAGCAGGTGGAGAATCTCCTCCACCGCCTCCGGCTTATACAGGCTCATCGCACAGCCGGGGTTAAAGTAGCATTTGTCGGGGTCGATGTCCTCCAGCGCAATACTGGGAATCGTGTCCGTATTAGGTCGCCCGGGGTCGTCCATTGAGAAATGAATCCTCCTGAAATTATTTTTATTTTTGCTTCACCGAACCTATCGGTAAATTTTAATATCTCTTTCGCTTATGTTGTAGCGCATGCGTAGGTGTTCATACAGGCTTGCACAGGCAAGCGCGTCGTCCAGCGCATTGTGGTGGTGTTCCAGCGGAATGTTCAGCCCCGCGCAGAGGTCGTTGAGCCGGTGGCTACCAAACATCGCCTTTGGAATATGCTTTCTTGAAGTCTCCAGCGTGCAGATGTATTTCCAGTTTTCGGCGTGCAGATCTTCGCGCAGAAGCGCCTTTCGCATCACGGGCAGGTCGAAGAGCGCATTGTGCGCAACGAGCAGACATCCCGTAAAATATGGCTCAATCTTCGGCCAAAGCTCATAGAGCGAAGGTTCGTTTTCTACATCTCGCGGGCGGATTCCGTGGATCGCGATATTCGCCGCGTCAAACTCGTCGCAGGGGTTCACAAGATAATGCAGCCGCTCCGGCTCGCCTTCTCCGTCCACACGCACGATACCGATGGAACAGATCGAGCGGGAAAACCGGTTCGGCGTTTCCACGTCCACCGCGGTGAACACGTCCAGCTCATCCCGCAAAAACAATCCCGGCAAAACGTATTCCCCTTTCGCAGACGGTACGGCCAAAATAAACCTTAAAAGGTATTATACCATACCTGCGGGCAAAAAAACGCCGATTTTGAGCCAACTTTTTGCGTGTTTGCGCTGGTTGCCGCCGTCCGCTCGCTTTTCTTTCGCATAGAAACATGGTATAAATACGGATAAAGGGACGGGCTGCATCCTTCCGTTTTTGCAGCACCTCGTCCAAGAAAATGAATTCGAGGAATTCGATGAAACGACCCGCACAAAATCCAATCTGCTATATCGTCTGTGCCCTACCGCAGAGCCATGCGCTCACGCCCAATTCCGGCGATCTCGTCATCGCCGCGGATGGCGGCTATGCACAGCTATGCGGCATCCATCCCGATCTTGTGGTAGGCGATTTTGACTCGCTGGGCTATGTCCCCGCGGGCGAACAAATCGTGCGCCATCCGGCGGAAAAAGACGACACGGACACGATGCTTGCCGCGCGGATCGGCCTTGCGCGCGGGTATCGCGCATTCGTGCTGCTTGGCGGCGTTGGCGGGCGCCTGGACCACACGCTGGCAAACATACAAACGCTCGCGTTCCTGCGGGAAAACGGCGCACGCGCTGCACTGCTCGGCGAGGCGGAGACGATCACGCTGATTCAGGATGAATCCCTGCGTTTTCGAGCGGGGCTTTCCGGCATCGTCTCGGTGTTTTCCTATGGCGCGCTTGCCAAGGGTGTTTATGAGTGGGGGCTTGCCTATGCGCTCAACGACGCAACGCTGAGAGATACGAACCCGCTTGGGGTAAGCAATGCTTTCACCGGCGAAGCCGCCGAGGTGAGTGTTCGGGAAGGCCGACTCGTCGTCCTGTACGCGGGGTTGCCGGAGAACAGCGATCTGTTTTCGTCACATTGGTAGAGCGAACTTTTTACACGGTCAAACCCCAAATGTTGTTTATCACGGCAAAATCACCTTCTATTTGAATCAAAATTGAATGTACACTGCTATTTTTATAGTTGCACGTCATGTTGGCGTGTAACAACACCTGTTTGGATTGGTATCAGGAGGATACGATGTTTCACATTCTTGTCGTGGAGGATGACCGGGCGCTACGCGAGCTCTTTTGCACCGTGCTTTCGAAAAACGGCTTCGTCTACCACGAAGCGCGGGACGGTGCGGACGCCTGGGACGTGCTCGAAAAACAGTATATCGACCTCGTTGTGACGGACATCATGATGCCGAATATGAACGGCTTTGAGTTCGTGAAAAGCCTGCGCCAAAACGCGCTGAATATGCCCGTGCTCATGATTACCGCTAAGGATACATTTGAGGACATGCAGAGCGGTTTTCTCGCAGGGACGGACGACTACATGGTCAAGCCCGTCAACGTCAACGAGATGATTTTGCGCATCAATGCGCTCCTAAAGCGCGCGCAGATTGTCAACGAAAAAAAGATTCGCTTTGAAAACGCAGAGCTAAGGTATGACGACCTCACCGTCTGCATCGGCGGGGATTGCAGTGTGCTGCCGCAAAAGGAGTTTTACATTCTCTACAAGCTGCTTTCAAACCCCAACCGAGTATTTACCAAGCAGCAGATCATGGACGAAATCTGGGGGATGGACACCGAAAGCGACCCGCACACGCTGGATGTGCATATCAGCAGGCTTCGCGAACGCTTCAAGGACAACGCGCAGTTTGAGATTGTCACCATCCGCGGCCTTGGCTACAAGGCGGTAAAAAAACATGCCTAAACTGCCGGAGATCAAAGCCCGTCCGCGCGCGGCGCAGATTTTTGCCGCCATCATCGCGGGCATCATCGCGGTTTCGATGGCGCTCACGCTGGGTGTAATCTATGTGCTGCTCAAGCTCAGGATCGGCACGATTACCGCGGTTGTCACGTCCACTACCTATATGAGCATCTTTACCACCGTCGTCGGCGTCGGCATCGCCGCCTACACGAGCACAAAGATGCTTTCGCCGATCGTCAAGATCAACGACGCGGCAAAGAAGGTCTCGCGCGGGGACTTCACCGTCCGGCTCGAAGAAAAGAGCATTGCAAAAGAGATTGAAGAAATTGCAACGAGTTTCAATATCATGGTCAAGGAGCTCTCCAACACCGAAACACTCCGCAACGATTTCGTGAGCAACGTCTCACACGAGTTCAAAACCCCGCTCTCGGCAATCGAAGGGTATGCAACGCTCCTGCAGGATGAAAGCCTGAGCAATGAAGAGCAGGCGACCTATGTGTCCCGTATCCTCGAAAACACGAGCAGGCTTTCCAAGCTCACCCAAAGCATCCTCTCGCTTTCACAGCTCGAAAATCAGGAGATCGTACTCCAGCAGGAAACCTACATGCTGGATGAGCAAATTCGCCGCGTTCTGCTCAGCTATGAACCACTCTGGGAGGAAAAAGAGCTGAATATCGACCTCGCGCTGGCTGCAACTCCGGTTTACGGCAGCAAGTCCCTGCTTGCGCAGGTTTGGAGCAACCTCATCGACAACGCAATCAAGTTTTCGCGCAAAGGTGGCACGCTCTTCATCTCCTGCGGCGTGTTCGACGGAAAGGTTGTCGTGCGCATTCGGGACAACGGAATCGGCATGACCGAGGATGTGCGGGCGCATGCGTTTGATAAGTTTTATCAGGGGGAACGTTCGCATACCGGCCAGGGCAGCGGCCTCGGCCTTGCGTTGGTCCGCCGGATCATCTCACTCAGCAGCGGCACGATTGACCTGCAGAGCAAAGAGGGCAAGGGCACGGAGATTACCGTGTCACTCAAAAATGAACAACAAAGTGTTTCTTAACGCATACAACCAAGATCACAGATTTTGAGGTCGCCCCGAAGGGCAGCCTCTTTTTCTATCTAGACGCGCCAAAAAACGATGCGTTTTTCACTAAATCTGCCATCTAATCGGTTGAAATGCAACACAAACTCAAATTTGAGTTGAAGAATTGTTGAAGTTCTATTGAGAATCGTTTGAAGGATAGCTGTTAGTATAAGTTTGTATTCGCATCGAGCGAAACAGAAATTGGGAGACAAAAAATTAATGAACTATACCCTTGTTGCCGATAGCTGTTGCGACCTGACCCGCGAAATGCGCGCCGAATGGGGTGTCAAGAGCGTTCCGCTGACGCTGACCCTTGGCGAAGAATCGTATATCGACGACGACACGCTGGATCTGCCGGATTTCATGGCGCGCATGCACGCCTGCAAAGCACGCGTTGGCTCCGCTGCCCCCGCGCCGGGACAGTATGCGGACGCCTTTGGCAAGGACGACGCGTTTGCCGTCACGCTTTCCAGCAGCCTCTCCGGCTCCTATGCCAGCGCGATGTCCGGCAAAGAGATCGCGGAAGAAGCGGGCGCAAATGTGCACGTGTTTGACTCCCGCAGTGCGGCGGCAGGCGAGGTATTGATTCTGCTTAAGATTCGAAAGCTCATTCAGGAAGGCCTGCAAAAGTCCGAAATCATTCAGAAGATCGAAAACTTCATCAAGGAGATGAGCACGTTCTTCGTGCTGGACAACATCGACAACCTCTATAAAAACGGGAGGCTCGGCCGCATCACCGCAACCCTGATCTCCACGCTGCACATCCGCCCCATCATGGGCGCCGACCGGGACGGCAACATCTCTCTTGTCTCGCATGTGCAGGGCTGGAAGCAGGTAGTCAAAAAGCTTGCGGACACGATTGAGAATACCGGACGCGACACCACGGGTCAAAGCATCGTGATTACGCATTGCAACAACATCACGTTTGCCGATGAACTCAAGGCGGAAATCGAGCGCAGATACCACTTCTCCGAAATCCTCATGCTGCCTACCCGCGGGGTTAGTTCCCTTTACGCAAACGAAAAGGGTATCATCATCGCTTTCTAACGAGGCGCTGACACAACATCATCTATATATCCGGAGGTAATCCATGCAACCGTATGTCCTGACCTGCTGTTCCACTGCCGATCTTTCAAAGGAATACTTTGAATCGAGAAACATTCCCTATGTCTGCTTTCATTTTACGATTGACGGCATAGAGTATTTGGACGATTTGGGCCAGAGCATGTCATTTGAAGAGTTCTATGCCCGAATCGACAAAGGCGCTATGCCTACCACGTCGCTGGTCAACACCGAGCAGTTCATCGCGTTCTTTGAGCCATTCCTCAAAGAAGGCAAGGATATCCTGCATCTTTCGTTTTCCTCCGGACTCTCCGGCACCTATGCCAGCGCGCTGCTGGCGCAGGCCGAGCTCAAGGAGCGCTACCCCGAGCGGACGCTGACGGTTGTCGACTCCCTCGGCGCTTCTTCCGGCTACGGCTTGATGGTGGACACCCTTGCAGACATGCGTGACAACGGTGTTTCCTTGCAGGAAGCAGCGGCTTGGATTGAGGAACATAAGCTCAATCTGCACCACTGGTTTTTCTCTACAGACCTGACGCATTATAAGCGCGGCGGGCGCATTTCGCCGACCGCATTCGTGGTTGGTTCCATCCTTGGCATCAATCCGCTGATGAATATGGACGATCTGGGCCATCTGACCCCGCGCTTCAAGATCAACGGCAAAAAACGCGTGATGCGTGAAATTGTCAAGCAGATGGAGCTACACGCCGACGACGGGCTGGACTACAACAAAAAGTGCTTCATCTCCAACTCCGCCTGTCTGGATGACGCAAAAACCGTCGCAGCGCTCGTGGAATCAACGTTCCCGAAGCTCAACGGCAAAGTGCTCATCAACAGCGTCGGCACCGTAGTCGGCGCCCACACCGGCCCCGGCACAGTTGCGCTGTTCTTCTGGGGCGACTCCCGAAAGAAAGCATAAGAAAACGGAATCCAACGCTCCCGCAAACACGCGGGAGCGTTTTTGTTCCTAAATATTGCTTGACAAGTTACTTATTATTCCCTATTATTCCTTTATTGGGAATATTTCGGATGAATATGCCAGATAGACGAAACGGAGGAAACTCTCATGCAAGAATCCTATTACACGGTGGAGCAGATCGCGCAGATGCTGCAAATGCACCCGAAGACCGTGCAGCGATACATCCGCGAAGGAAAGCTGCGCGCGGTCAAGGTCGGCAAAGGTTGGCGTGTCAGCGGGCACGACCTGAGCGTTTTCACCGAGAACGTGCCGGAACAAAGCGGCGAAGTTCCGACGGCGGTCGTCTCTTGTGTTGCAGACGTCTACCTGGCGGATCAAAACAACGCGATCCGCTTGACGAATACTCTCACCGCCGCACTCAACAGCAAGCCCGCCAGCGCCGGGCAAACCAGCATGCAAACGCAGTATATCCCCCAAGAGCGGAAACTGCGCATCACGCTTTACGGCAGCGCGCGCACAACCGCCGCCATGCTGGACGCAATCGCGATGCTGACGGAAGAGGAAAGCGAGCAATCTTCTGTTTTGAAAGGATAACAATCGAATGAAGATCAGTGTGTTTCAGAGTCCTGAGAAGAAAGAAGCCTTTCGCGCCGTATACAACGATATCCTGCGCACGATGCCGTTTCAAAAACGCACCATCAGTACGCCCTTTGGCGAAACGTTCCTGCTCGAAGCGGGAGATAAAACGAACCCTGCCGTCGTGCTTCTCCACGGCAGTTGCAGCAACAGCGCGTTTTGGTTCAACGATATGCTGGCGCTTCAGGAGCGCTATCACGTCTTTGCCCCGGACATCCCCGGCGAGGCAGGCAACAGCAGCGAGTTTCGATTAAACCTCGGCGGCGCAGACTATGCCGATTGGCTCCGCTCCGTTCTGGACACGCTGGATCTGCCACGTGCGAGCATCGCGGGCAACTCCCTTGGCGGCTGGATGGCGCTGAAGTTCGCAACGGCGTATCCCGCGCGCGTGGAGAAGCTGCTGCTGTTTGCCAGCGGCGGGCTTGCGCCGATTCGGGCGGATTTTCTGGAGCGGGCGCAGGCCGCGGAGGAGGCGAACGAATCGCTGACAATGGAAGACGGCGTCGCGGGCGGTGACGCATTGCCCAAAGAAATCCTCGACTTCATCAACCTGATCTTGGACAGCTATAACCCGCTGAATCTCCCCATGCCATTGTTTTCCACAGAAGAACTTGCGCGGTTGACCATGCCCGTGTTATATGTTGCAGGCCTTCGGGACGATCTGCTGGACTCCACCGCAGGCGAAGCCGCACTCCGGGCTGTTCCCCAAGCGGTGATCCACCTGCTGCCGGAAGTCGGACATATGATCACAACCCCATATCTCTGGATGTTGCCGTTTCTGGCGAACACATAATACGTTCCCGCACCCGACGCGCAAACAGGCGCGTCTTTATTCAATCTCTAGACCCGATTCCGCCGGGCGAGCATATAGACAAAAATTGGCACGATGAACACCATCACCGCGATACCGCTGGCGATAAAGCCCATCCGTGCGCCGAGCCAATTGTCCATGGCCCCGACAAAGAGGTTGCCGATCGGAGTGGAGCCCGCGACAACCAGCGAATATACGCTCATCACGCGCCCGCGGAAACGATCCTGCGTGTGAATCTGCAGGTTTGAGTTTGCGGACGAAAGATAGGTCACAAACAAGAACCCGCCGAGGGCGAGCGATAGCGCAGTCGAAAGAAACCGGTTTGTGTTGCCGATGAGAATCAAAATCAGCCCTGACAGCGCCGGAAAAAGAAACAGGATAAACCGTTTCGGCCCGTTTTTGCTCAGCGCCGCAACGAGCAGTGCGCCCAGCAGCGCACCTGCACCCAGCGTGGACATCAAAAATCCATATCCCGTCTCCGAAAGCCCCAAAATCTCGCTCGCAAACACCGGGATGGTCACGCCATAGTTGAGCGCAAAGACGGAGACAACGGTCATAAACAAGAGTGTGGTGAACAGCGTTTCATCGTGAAAGATGTATTTCAGCCCTTCCCCGATGCAAGCAAACACGCCCTGTGGTTCTTTTTTCTCCGGCACGGCGCACGTGATCGGATGGATGAAAAAGAGGCTGATGAGCACCGCGCCAAAGCTCAGCGCATTGATCAGGAAGCACGCGGAAACGCCGAGGGTACCCATCAGGATGCCCGCGAGCGAAGGCCCGATCATACGCGCGACGTTGAAGGTAAGCGAATTGAGCGCAATCGCGTTCATCAGGTCGTCATGCCCGACCATCTCGACCACGAACGACTGGCGCAGCGGCATATCGAGCGTATTGACAAACCCAAGCAGGGTCGCCGTCACGAGAAGATGCCAATATTGAATCCCGCCGGAGTGGACAAGCAGCCAGAGCACAAACGTAATGATGAGCGAGAGCGATTGGGTGATGATGAGCATCCGTTTTTTGGGCAGGCGGTCGATCAACACCCCGGCAAAGAGCGAAAACAAGAGAGCCGGCAGAAATTGCAGTGCACTCACCACACTCAAGAGCAGCGCGGACTTCGTCAGCGAATACGCAAGCCAAGGCTGCGCGGTATTCTGCATCCATGTGCCGATGGTGGAGACGCACATGCCAGCAAAATAGTAGCGATAGTTTGCGTGTCTGAGTGAAAGAAACGGATTGTTCAGTCCCGCTTTGCGAGGGGATTCGGTAGCCAAAGCGCGCGCCTTTCTTCCTCCGCACGGTCTCGCGCGGCAGTTGCCTGCGCGGCGGAGCGACTATGATTATAGCACCAGAAATCGTTTGCGGTAAAACATTCTGAATTTCCTGAATTGTCGTTCTATCACCTGTGCGGCGTCAATCCGGCCGCACACCATTACTTTATTCGATTTTTAGAGAAAACATCCGTTTTTTCAAGCAGCATTGTTTCATTTTTGTATACATTCTCGCAATACTCTTGCCCTTCTCCTCCGCTAGACTGCTATAATATGGTTATTACCGCGTGAACGCGGATTTTTGTGATGTTACGAGGAATACGATTTTGATGCAGCAAGTGCAGGAGATCATCGGTCAGGTTCGAAAAGTCGTCGTGGGCAAAGACCCCGTCATCGCCAGCATACTCATGGCGATGCTCGCGCAGGGGCACGTTCTTCTGGAGGATGTGCCGGGCGTGGGCAAAACCACGCTGGCGCTCGCCTTTTCGCGGACGATGGATCTTTCCTATAAACGCATGCAGTTTACGCCGGACGTGATGCCTTCCGACATCACAGGCTACACAACGATCCAAACTGGCGGAGCCGCGGGCGTTTATGTGCCGGGCGCTGCCATGTGCAACCTCTTTCTGGCGGACGAGATCAACCGCGCATCCAGCAAGACCCAGTCCGCCCTCCTGGAAGTGATGGAAGAGAACAGCATCACGGTGGACGGCATCACCCGCGCGGTACCGTCTCCGTTTCTCGTCATCGCAACCCAAAACCCGGCGGGCTCCTCCGGCACGCAGCCGCTGCCGGATTCCCAGCTGGATCGGTTCATGGTGCGGCTTTCGATGGGCTATCCCGACCGCAGAAGCGAGGTGGAGATGCTCCGCCGCCATCAGAACGCGGTGTCCCTAGACTCCGTCAACCGCGTGATTACACCAGGCGATCTGACGCTCATGCAGCGCGAGGTCGAAAGCATCTATGTTTCCGACGCGCTGTTTGCGTATATCACCGAACTGACGGGCTGGACGCGCACGCAGCCAGCCATCCGCATCGGCGTGAGCCCCCGCGGCACGATTGCGCTTTTGCGCATGAGCAAGGCCGCGGCATATCTTTCCGGACGCGACTACCTGATTCCGCAGGACGTGCAGCTGGTGTTTGAGAGCGTGAGCGCGCACCGCATCCAGCTCAGCCCCCGCGCGCTGGTCAGCGGCGTGAGCGAGCAGCAGCTCGCCAAGCGCGCTCTCACGCAGGTGCAGGCGCCCGTCGCGGTATAACCTCATGGCCGGAAACCGGATTCTTTACACATACGCGCTTTTCTTTGCGTTTATTTTATTCGTCCTGTTTGATCTATATCTGTTCCACATGCTGCTGATCTTTTTGATCATACTGCCGGTGGTTTCGCTGCTGGCGGCTCTTCCTATGCGCAAAAATCTACGTTACGCGCTGGAGATTGACGACGACATCATGCCCAAAGGCGTTTGCGGCATCCGGCTCTCCGCGCGCAACAACAGCCCCTTCCCCTGCGCGGGCGTTCGCTTCACGCTGGAGCGGCACAACGCGCTGGGGCGCGTGGGAGAGCGCTATACCGAGTCCGCGGAGGACATCGTGCAGTTCCCGCTCGGGCCCATGCGCACGCACGCGATGTCGCCCTCTGTCAAGATGGCGCACTGCGGCAGGGTTGATTTAAATATCCGCCGCGTGCAGGTGCTCGACACGCTGGGATTGTTTGCGCTGAACGTTTCCCCGAAAAACGGCGCGAACCCGGCGGGCAGCGTCTATGTTTTGCCGGAGCTGCAAAGCCGCAGCATCCAGACCGACGAAGCGGCTGATCTTGGCCTTGACAGCGCGAGCTATTCCACCGAAAAAGCGGGCGGCGACCCCTCCGAAATCTTTCAGCTGCGCGACTACCGCGAGGGCGACCCGCGTCACAGCGTGCACTGGAAGCTCAGCAGCCGTATGAACCGCCTGATCGTCCGCGAATTCGGGCTCCCGTTGAACCCTTCGCTCCACTTTTTACTGGAACTGAGAGATGATTCCTCACCGGACGCTGCGGAATCCATGCTCGGAACCATGCTCGCGTTCTCCGAATATCTCATGGCGCGGGATGTAACGCACTCCGTCAGCTGGATCAGCGAGGAAGGCGGCCTGCGCACCATGCCCGTCACAGGGCCGGAAGCGCTGGCGAGCGTGCTGCATGACCTGCTCGCGCTGCCGGGACAGGCACGCTGGAGCACGCTGGAACGCTTCGCGGCGGAAGGAGTAGCCCGCGCGGACACGCACCTGATCTACCTTGTTGCCGGCAGTGTTTGGGGAACGGCGGGTGACGAAAGCGGCGCGCGATTACTCGCGACGCTCACCGAACTCGGCGTTTGCAGACGGCTGACGCTGATGCCGGATGCTTGCGACGACGCAACTGCCGCTGCCCTGCGTGAGCTTGGCTGCGAGGTGCAACGACTCGATGGCAGCGTGCCCGGCGCGGAGACGGAGGCAGACGCATGAGCGAACAAGAGCGCAAGCAGTCCTCCGTACTAACACTCCCGTCCGAAGGCATACCCGCTCTTCTGTTGCGGCTTTGCCAACAGCTCATGGTGCTGCTTTTAGCCGTGCTTGGATTTCTATATTGCCTGCTCACGAGCTACTCGCTTGATTTGCCGACCGCAAAACTCGTCCTGACCGCGCTCGTGTTTTCTCTGCTGTTTCTCGCAATCTACTCGCTGCCCAGAAGCGGGCTGCTATCGTTGATTGCGTTGGCAGGCGGGTTGATTTATGTGGCGATGAACGCAACCGATCTCCTGCAGGGAATCCTCCTGCTCATTGAGCGCGTAATCGTCCCGTTGGGCTTGCAGTTGCCGGATGGAATTCAGCTTCTACTCAAACCCGCGATGACGGATGAAGCGATGCTGCTCATGACGCAAGCAATGCAGGCGATTCTGTTTGTTGTATCGTTCCTTTCCGCGTTTTTCATCATCGACCAGCCCAGCGTGCCGGGGCTTGCGCTCTCCACACTGCCGCTGCTGTTGCCTGCGCCGTTCTATCTGCTCTCGCCCGGGCGGGTGCCGTTTTTCATGCTGTTTGCAGCGCATATGATGGTCTTTGCCTTCAATAACGCAAAGCGCGCGCAGACCACGTTTCGCGCGGGGGTCTATGTGCCGCAGAGCAGGCGCAAGGCAAACCAGCAGGCCCAGCGCGCGGCGCAGCATTCGCTCTCGCTGCTGGCGCTGCCGCTGATCGTGCTCGCCGCGCTTCTGGCAGGGCTCGCCCTCCCGCAGGAAGGGTATCAGCGCCCGGAATATATCGAGGCACTTCAGCAGAAGATCTTTTCACTGGAGATCGGCAAGGATGCGTTCTGGCGCAGCAACGACGGTCTCACGCGCGGCGACCTGAAGAGCCTTTCCTCAATTCGCTTCTCCGGCGCAACTGCACTGAAGGTGCGCGTTTCCAATCAGTCCTCATTATATCTGCGGGACTATGCCGGCGCGGTCTATTCCGACAGCGGCTGGGACAACATCTCTGCTCAGGACTTCTCAACGTTGGCAAACAGCGTGGATATCGCGCCGCAAAACCTGCTTGCCTCCGCCGCGATGCTCGGCGAAAACACGCCGGAGACATTTAACCTCGCCGTGCGCAACATCGCGTCTACACCGCTCTCCATCTGGACACCGCCGGGGCTCGTCACCCATGCGGATGAAATCACCAACGCGGGCTATGTGCAGGATACCGCGCTCGCGTTTGCCTCCTCCGCCTCTTCCTCGGAATATGCAATCGATGCAATTCCGGTCGACATGGCGCTGTATTCCGTCCCGAATGCGAAAAGCAGCGGGCTACAGGCCGCCTATCAAAAGACCGCAGGCACCGCCTACAACCTCAGCCACGTGGAAGGCGACGACGCAAAGAACGTCCGCGATGCCGCAAAGCGTTATATCGACTATCTCTTTGACGTATACACACAACTGCCGGACGACACCCGGGCCGCGGCAGAAGCGCTGCTAAAAACCTATGACATCGGCATGATCTATGAAAACGGCGCGCTAAACCTTGCCGAAACGTGCCAGTCGATCCGCTTGCTGTTATCCGAACGTTGCTCGTATGATTATTCCCCGCCGGAGATGCCGGAGGGTGTAGATTTCGCAACCTGGTTTTTACAGGATGCGCAAAGCGGTTATTGCGTCCACTTTGCAACGACCGCCACTGTGCTTCTGCGTGCTCTTGGCATCCCCGCGCGCTATGCGGAAGGCTACATCGTGATCCAGAAGGATTACGAAAAGGAGCCGGATGCAGAAGGGTATATCAACATTGAGGACACGCACGCGCACGCGTGGGTTGAAGTGTTTGATCCTTCGCTATTAGAATGGGTGCCGGTCGAAATGACCAAGAGCGCCACGCGAAACACCCAGCAAACTCCGTCTCAGTCCGGCGAACCGTCTGGAGAGACGACAGAATCCCTGAGTGAAAACACGCCGGAAATCACGCCGGAACCGACCCCGACCCCAACGCCGGAGCCCACACCGGAGCCTACCGCGCCGCCGGACGGCAGCACGCCGGACCCGAACGTGACTCCCGATCCGAATCAAACGCCGGACGAATCTCAGGCGGCAGCGGCGCAGATTACCCCAACGCCCGCGCCGGGCGACGGCACGCAGGACAGCGACGCCACGCCGGAGGACAACGACGCAACCGCAGACACGGGCGGCAGCCGCCCGCCGCTCTGGCCGGTGTTTGCGCTGTTTGGCGCAGCCGCCATCCCCCTAAGCGTGTTTGGCTATCGTAAGTTTGCCCAGGAGCGGCTCATCCGCGCCTTCCGCCAGAAGGACACAAACACCGCCGTGCTCTTTGCCGTGCGGCACATCCTCCGGATGCTTCGCTTTGCGGGTGCGCCAGAGATGGAACCGTTTGATTCGCCGGAGCAATATGCCTATGCCATCGCACGGCAAAATCCGCTCATCGATCGCGCAACTCTGGAGTCGGTGCTCCTGATTGCGCAGCGGGCGCGCTTCTCCGGCAGAACCTGCGGCAGGCGGGAACGCGAGGAGGTCATCTCCTATGCAACCGCGCTTGTCACAACCCTGCCCGCGCGGATGAAGCGCATCAAACGCCTGTTGTTCTGGCTGCGCTTTCCGGCGGTTTGATCAAAAAGCATGTGGCTGTGCCAGAGCAAACAGCGTTTTTTCTGTCTGATCTCGGGTTTTGTTGCGTATTGCGGAACAATCATCGCGCATTGCCAAATCTACCGATAATCACTCCCGTTTTTGCCGGAATTGCGTTATGATAGGCAAACGCGGCGCAAACCCAAGCGACAGGCACCATTTTCCTCCTACGAAATCATGACCGATCATCGGGTTTTATGCGCAACAGGGCAGCGCGCGCCGTATAGGAAAGCTCCCGAACCAAAGCGGAGGTTCGGGAGCTTTTTTTGTACGCTTTATTTTTAGAGCGGTTGAATCGCTCAGCCGTGCCAGCCGAGCTCGGTAGAGATCGCTTCCGCTGTGTTTTTCAACGCTTCAAGCGTCTCCGACGAGACCGCGGTTTTCCGATCACCGGAATGCAGGAAGCAGACGATGCCGATCGCTGAGATGCAAACCCCCTCATAGTCAAAAACCGGCGCGGCAAACGAGCACATGCCGTTGTGATACTCCTCATATTCCGAAGCGATCCCCATCTGCCGCACGAGCTTGAGTTGCTCAAGATATGCCTCTGCACTCTTGATCGTATCCACGGTGTAGCTCTTCATGCCCGCGCGCTTGAGGATTCTGCGGACATTTGCCGCATCCTGATAGGCAAGGATCGCCTTACCCTGAGAGGTGCAGTGAACCGGAAGGCGGTTGCCGACCGTGGATGCAACGCGAAACACATTGTTCGGCTCTGCGCTGTCGACGATGAGCAGCGTGTCCGCGTTCAGCGAGGCAAGATAGGCGGATTCCCCCGTCTTTGCCACCAGCGCGTTGAGATGCGGCCGGGCGAGCTTCACAACGTTCCAATGCTCGGAGATCGCGCAGCCGTATTCAAATAAATGCAGCCCCAGCCGATATTTCCCATCCGCCGGGCTTTGCTCCACGACGGAAGAATCCATCATGGAGGAAAGCAGGTTGTGCACCGTGCTCTTGGGCCAGCCGGTCATCCGGCTCAGCTCCGTGAGCGACATCGGCCGCTTTTCGCGCCAGAAACAGTCCAATAGCGCAATCGCTTTTTCCACCGCGTGGACCTTGTGGCTGGTATCGGGCATGTTGTCTTCCTCCTGTATCTTCCGTTGTGTGGCGGATGGTCGCATTTATTTTTGTAGTAGGTGTTATCTTTCGCGCACGCTTTCGTTGCGCGATGCTGACCGGGTGTTTGTCTTTTTGATTGTATCATATTATAATGGATTCAGCAGCCGGCAACCCACATATTGTGTTGCGCATCGCTGAATCGTCATTCCGTTCTACCGAACAAATTGTTCAGGGGTTTCTCTGTGTCGCGTTCCGGCGTATACTCTTACGAAACGAATCATAACAAAGAGCGCGCACAGTTTTCGCAATCCAGACCGAAAGGATATGCCATGGCCTATTATTTTGACGAACCGTCGCACACGTTTTCCGAATACCTGCTGGTGCCGAGCTATTCCTCCGCCGCGTGTACGCCGCAAAACGTGTCCCTCAAGACGCCGATCTGCAAGTTCCGCGTCGGCGAACAAAGCCCGCTGAACATGAGCATCCCGCTCGTCTCCGCCGTGATGCAATCCGTTTCCGGCGAAAAACTCGCCTCCGCTCTCGCGCGTGAAGGCGGCATCTCCTTCCTCTTTGTATCCCAATCCATCGAGTCGCAGGCCGCCATGGTGCGGACGGTTAAAAAATCCAAGTCCGGCTTTGTGAAGAGCGACAGCAACGTTACCCCGCAGCACACGATGGCGGACATCATGGCGCTGAAAGCGAAAACCGGACATTCCACCGTTGCGGTGACCGAAGACGGCACGCCGTATGGCAAGCTCCTCGGCATTGTCACCAGCCGGGACTATCGCCCGAGCCGCATGGAACCGGGCACGCCGGTTCGTGATTTTATGACCCCGGTCGACCGCCTCGTGTTCGGCACAGAAGGCATCTCCCTCACCGAGGCCAACGACATCATCTGGGAGCACAAGCTCAACGCGCTGCCCATCGTCTCGCGGGATGGCAGCATGGTCTGCTTCGTCTTCCGCAAGGACTATGATTCCCACAAAGAGAATCCCGGCGAGCTTCTGGACAGCCAGAAGCGATATATCGTCGGCGCGGGCATCAACACAAAGGATTATGAGGAGCGCGTCCCCGCGCTGGTCGAGGCGGGCGCGGATGTGCTCTGCATCGATTCTTCCGAAGGTTTCACCGAATGGCAGGCGCGCACAATTGCGTTCATTCGTTCCCGCTATGGCGACAAGGTCAAGGTCGGCGCAGGCAACGTCGTGGACGCGGATGGGTTCCGCTATCTTGCGGATGCGGGCGCAGATTTCGTAAAGGTCGGCATCGGCGGAGGCAGCATCTGCATCACGCGCGAGGCAAAGGGAATCGGTCGCGGGCAGGCGACCGCCGTACAGGATGTGGCTGCCGCGCGCGATCAATACGCCAAAGAGACGGGGATCTATGTGCCCGTGTGCTCGGATGGTGGCATCGTGCTGGACTATCACATCACGCTCGCGCTCGCAATGGGCGCGGATTTCTGCATGCTGGGCCGCTATTTTGCCCGCTGCGACGAGAGCCCGACGAGCAAGGTCTTCATCAACGGCAGCTACATGAAGGAATATTGGGGAGAAGGCAGCGCCCGCGCGCGCAACTGGCAACGCTATGACAGCGGCGGCGAGGCAAAGCTCACATTTGAAGAGGGCGTGGACAGCTATGTCCCCTACGCGGGCAGTCTGCACCACAACGTGGAGCAGACGCTGAGCAAAGTGCGCTCGACGATGTGCAATTGCGGCGCGCTGAGCATCGCGGAACTCCGCGAAAAAGCGCGGCTCACGCTGGTTTCCGCTTCTACCTTGGCAGAAGGTGGCGCACACGACGTCATGCTTAAGGACAGAACCTACTACCGTTCATTTGAGTAAATAGCAGCGCTCGATACAAAAACGCCGTAAGCATCGCAGCTTACGGCGTTTTTTTATCTCGTTGATTTTTGGTTTCTACTTAGTGCTCTTTTGCGGGGATGATCTCGATCCAATAGCCATCCGGGTCTTCGATGAAATAGATGCCCATATGCTCGTTGACGAACACAACGCAGCCCATCTCTTCGTGCAGTTTGCGCGCGGCTGCCATATCCTGCGCCGTCAGCGCGAGGTGAAACTCAGCCTCGCCGATGTCATACGCTCCCGTGCGCCCTTTTATATAGGTAAGCTCAAGCGAAAACGTGCCGCTGCCATCGCCAAGGAACACTAGCGTGAAGTCGTCCGTATCCACCGTGCGAACCGGGTTGAGTCCAAGCGCCTTCTTGTAAAAGTCGAGACTCGTATTCAGGTCGCGCACGTTGAAGTTGAAATGATCAAATCGAAACATAGAGAGCAATCTCCTTTTCTTCTACTTGTTCCTATTATATCAGATCGCCCTATCCTCATGCGCGCTTCTTGAAATATCCGCTCCGCGGAGCATGAAACGGCGTATAACATCTTCTCATATGAGTAAATATACCTGATTTACGAACTTATGCACTTAATTTTCGTTTATTTTTCTCAAAAAGTAGCCCCGAAACGACGCTTCAATCTGGATTTTGTGTCGACGTAACCGAACGCACATAGATAAGGGATCGCATCAATTCATGTATTCCATGCGTAACAGCCATGCATAAAAGCACTTTCTGTTTGTTTTAATACGATTTGCAGCTTGATTGTTGCACAATATCGGCGGATATTCGAAAATGCATCATATATTATATAAAATTAAACATATATAATATATTGACAATGCGATCTGCGTTCTTTATAATCATGCATAACACATTGGCGTGATTATTAGTAGGGTAATCATAGCCATTTTTGTTTATTATCGAAGGAGGAAATTAAAATGAGGAAACTTCTCAGTTTGCTGCTCGTCCTGGCCCTCGCGTTCAGCGTGATCGCCTGCGCAGCGCCCGCCCCGGCAGCCACCGAGGCGACCGAAGCCCCCGCGGCTGAAGCCACCGAAGCCCCCGCAGCCGAAGAAGCGGCGGCGCCGGCTGGCGACGGCATCACCCTCGGTGTCATCTCGCCGAACACCGGTGCCCTTGCGGTTTACGGCGCAGCCGTGACCACCGCCGTCGATCTCGCGGTCAGCGAAATCAACGCTGCGGGCGGCATCCTCGGCCAGCAGGTCTCCGTCATCAACACCGACGACCAGTTTGACCCGGCAGAGACGCTCAACGCGTTCAACTCCCTCGTGTCTCAGGGCGTTGGTCTCATCCTCGGCTCCGTTACCTCGGGCTGCACCTCCGCGATCACCGGGGCTGCCAACGAGGAAGGCGTCGTTCTGCTCACGCCGTCCGCAACGGCTGACAGCATCACGACCGAAGATGACTACGTGTTCCGTGCCTGCTATGCAGACGGTTTCCAGGGCGCAATCGCAGCCTACTATGCAAAGAGCGCGGGCTACACCGATGTCGGCGTCGTCTACTGCGCAGCGGACACCTATTCCAAGGGTCTGTACGATTCCTTTGCAGCGGCAGCGGCGACCTACGGCCTGAACATCAAAGCCGTCGAATCCACCGCCTCCCTGGATGTCCAGGATTACACCAACCAGTTTGCCTCCATGGTCAGCTCTGGCGTGCAGTTCGTCTATGCGCCGTACTACTATGACGTCATCGGCCCATACATCGTTACCCAGGCGCGCGCCGCCGGTTACACCGGCATCATCATGGGCGCTGACGGTTATGACGGCACGCCGGATTACGTCGTCGAAGGCGCGGATCTGACCGCCTTCAACAACGTCTACTGGACCAACCACTATGATCCGTCCGATACGGACCCCGCCGTTCAGAAGTTCGTTGCGGCATACAAGGCAATGTTCAACTCCACGCCGAACGCGATCTCCGCGCTAGCATATGACGCGGTCTATATGTACAAAGCGGCCATCGAAAAGGCTGGCTCCGCCGACCCGGCAGCCGTCCGCGACGCCCTCGCCGATACCTCCGCCGTGTACTCCGGCGTGACCGGAACCTTCTCGCTCGATGCGACCGGCACCCCGACGAAGGGCGCCGCCATCCTCTCCTTCGCTTCTGACGGCACCACCGTCACCACGAAGCTGGTCGACGTCATCAAGGAACTCAAATAACGAAGCATTCGCAAGCAGCTATATTGGCAAAAGGAGGCGAGGCTCACGCCGCGCCTCCTTTTCCGTTAATTTCGAAAGGCGGAACGAACAAGTGAGCACATTTTTGCAAACACTGTTTGTCGGGCTTCGACTCGGGAGCATCTATGCACTCGTCGCACTCGGCTACACCATGGTCTACGGCATCATCCGTTTGATCAACTTTGCCCATGGCGACTTCATCATGGTCGGCGGCTATACGATGATCTTCACCATTCCGGTGATGGTATCACTTGGCCTTCCGGTCTGGGTCTCCGTTTTTCTCGCGATTTTGGTTTGCGCGCTCGTCGGTATGTCCACAGAGCTGATTGCCTACCGTCCCGTCCGCAAGAAAGGCACCTCGATGACGGCGCTCATTACGGCAATCGCGGTCAGTCTCTTACTGGAAAACCTTGCGCAGGCAATTCCTCAGATCGGCCCGAACCCGAAGGTTGCGAGCCAGATTTTCACAGCGGGCGGCATTCGCATTGCCGATGTCACGCTGGACTGGACGACGATGCTCACCATCTTTATCAGCATTGTCGTCATGGTTGCCCTCTACCAGTTTACACAGAAAACAAAGATCGGCCGCGCGATGCGTTGCGTCTCCGAGGATAAACCCGCGTCGATCCTCATGGGCATCAACGTCAACCGCACGATCGTGACGACGTTTGCCATCGGTTCCGGCCTCGCCGCGATTGCCGCTCTCATGTATATTGCCCAGTATCCCAAGGTCTACACGACCATGGGTTCCATGCTGGGCCTCAAGGCCTTCGTCTCCGCCGTGCTCGGCGGCATCGGCATCATCCCCGGCGCAATGCTCGGGGGATTTGTCATCGGCCTTGTCGAATCCTTCACCACCAGCTATGTCAGCTCAAGCATGGCGGATGCGTTCGTGTTTCTCATTCTCATCGTCGTGCTGATCATCAAACCTGCCGGAATCCTTGGAAAGAACATGGGTGAGAAAGTATGATCAAAAGCAGAACAACACAGGGGTATCTCCTCAACACGTTGGTCATCGCCATCCTTCTGATCGGATTTTCGTTCATCAAGGAGAGCTTTGGCAAGGCGGGCGATTTCAAGCTCATCATCGCGCCGAGCATTTGGCAGTGCTGCTACCTGATCATTCTTGCGGCCTCTCTCAACCTCACGCTCGGATTTCTGGGGCAGCTCTCGCTGGGCCACTGCGGCTTTATGGCGATCGGCGCCTATTCCGCGGCGCTCATCTCGCTTGCCGCAGAACGCGGGGGCGTGTTTACGGAAAAGAGCGGTGCCGCGTTTATTCTCGTGCTGGTGGGATGCATCCTTGCAGCCGGCGTGCTAGCCGCGCTGGTTGGCCTGCTCGTCGGTATTCCGGCGTTGCGTCTCAAGGGCGATTACCTCGCCATCATCACGCTGGGCTTTGGTATGATCATCGTCAACATCATCAACAACCTGCCGTTTGCCGGGCAGGAAGGCCTCGCGATTGGGTCCGCCTCCGCGTCGTTGTATAAAAACGGGCTTGGCTTCGGCACCGCGCTGAAGGTCACCTACGTCTGGGTGGCAATTGCGGTCACGCTGATCTGCGTGGCGATGATGTTCATGTTCGTCCGTTCCAAGTATGGCAGAGCCATCCGTGCCATCCGGGATGACGAGATTGCATCCTCCGCCTCCGGCATCAACACATCATTTTATAAGGTATTTACTTTCGCCTATTCCGCATTTTTCGCCGGTGTTGCGGGCGCGCTGTATGCTTGCGCAAACGCGACGCTCTCCACCGCATCGTTCGCGTTTTCCAACGGCGGCATCCTCAACTCCACATTCGTAGTCGTCATGGTCGTCCTCGGTGGCATGGGATCGCTGACCGGCTCAATCGTCGCCGCAATCATCATGTTCTTCGTCAACTATCAGATCAAGAACGGCCTTTGGGTGAAGCTGCTTCCGATGTGGATGCAAAACATCTTCGCTTTCCCGATGCTCGTGTACGCTGTCGTGCTCGTCATCGTGATCATGTTCCGCCCGAAAGGCATCTTCGGCACCTATGAGCTCTCGCTTCGAAATTTCTTCTCGGACATGAAGAAGCAGCGCCAGAACCGGCTGGCTCAAAAACAGGAAAGCAAGGAGGCGCTGAACCATGAGTGAAGAACGCAAGCCCATCCTCGAAACCCGAAAGCTCGGCATCACCTTCGGCGGGCTGGTCGCGGTTTCCGATTTTAACATCAAGATCTTCAAAGGCGAACTGGTGGGGCTCATCGGCCCGAACGGCGCGGGCAAAACTACGGTGTTCAACATGCTCACGGGCGTATATAAGCCAACCGAAGGCTCGGTGCTACTCGATGGCCATGTGCTCAATGGCAAAAAGACGCATCAGTTCGTTGCGGCTGGCGTTGCGCGGACATTCCAAAACATCCGCCTCTTTAAGCAGATGACGGTGTTGGAAAACGTGCTCGCCGCGTTCACGAAGGACATCAAGTATAACATGATCGATTCCCTCTTTCGCACACCGCGTTTCTGGAAAACGGAGAAAGAGCTCGCCGCCAAAGCGCTCGATCTACTCTCGATCTTCCATCTGGAAGACAAGGCGGACTATATCGCGGCAAACCTGCCATACGGGCAGCAGCGGAAGCTGGAGATTGCCCGCGCTCTGGCAACGGATATGAAACTGCTGCTGCTGGATGAACCCGCGGCCGGCATGAACCCGACGGAGACCGCCGAACTTCTGGATTGCATCAACGCGATTCGCAACCGCTTCGGCATCGCGATTTTGCTCATCGAACACGATATGTCGCTCGTCATGAACATCTGCGAGCGCATTCAGGTCATCGACTACGGCGTGACAATTGCCGAAGGATTGCCCGAAGAGATCGCGAAAAATCCCAAGGTCATCGCGGCCTATCTTGGACAGTAGGAGGCGGAGCATGCTAGAGATTAAAGACATCCACGTTTACTACGGCGCAATCCACGCCATCAAAGGTATCACGATCACCGTCAACGACGGCGAGCTGGTCTCCCTCGTCGGCGCAAACGGTGCGGGCAAGACGACGATTTTGCACACCATCTCGGGGCTGCTGCGCGCAACCTCCGGCGATATTCTGCTCGACGGCAAAAGCCTGCAGAAAGTACCCGCAAACAGCATCATCAATATGGGACTAGCGCATGTTCCGGAAGGGCGCCATATTTTTTCTCGCATGACGGTAGAGGAAAACCTACGCATGGGGGCGTATATTATTAATGATACGAAACGCATCAGTGATAACATGGAAAAGGTGTTTCACCATTTTCCGCGGCTCAAGGAACGCTGCCGCCAACTCGGCGGCACGCTCTCCGGCGGCGAACAGCAAATGCTCGCAACCGGCCGCGCGCTGATGACAGACCCCAAGATCCTGCTCATGGATGAACCCTCCATGGGACTTTCGCCGATTCTTGTCAACGAGATTTTCACCATCATCGAGCAACTCCACAACAGCGGAATCACGATTTTGCTCGTCGAGCAAAACGCGAAGAAGGCGCTTGCCGTTGCAGACCGCGCCTATGTGCTCGAAACGGGTAAAATCTCGATGAGCGGCTCGGCAAAAGAATTGGCTGAGGACGATAGGGTTCGCAAGGCATACCTTGGCGCATAACGCGCCAACCGGAAAGGAGACTGGATTTCGATGGCACACTATGTGATCACGATTGCGCGCGAAAAAGGCAGCGGCGGGTACGACATCGCACAAAAGCTCTCCGACAGACTGAACATTCCGTTCTACGACCGCAAGCTTTTGCGCATCGCCTCCGACGTGAGCGGCATCAACGAGCGGCTCTTTGGCGAGGTGGACGAGCGGCTTGGCAAGCACGAGATGATGCGTGCCGCGCAGAAGGTGTACACGGGCGAAGTTTTGCCGCCGGATAGCGACAATTACACGAGCCAGCAAAACCTCTTCCAGTTTCAGGCAAAGATCATTACGGAGCTTGCCGAAATCAGCAGCTGCATCATCCTTGGCCGCTGCGCGGACCAAATTCTCAAAGGCAAGCCGTATCTGCTGCGCACGTTCATCCACGCACCCCTAGAGGCACGCATTGCGCGGGTTGCGCACTATTCCCTCGCCTGGACGGAGGCGGAGGTCAAAAAGTACATCTGCGATCAGGACGAAAACCGCGCGGAGTACTATCGCTTTTACACCGGCGAAAGCTGGCGTGACGCGAGCCATTTTGACATCAGTCTCGACTCCGCAGCGCTTGGCGAGGACGGTTGTGTCGAGCGCATCATCCAAGCACTGCCGATCTTTACCAAAGGATAAGGCGGCAACCGATTCTGTCTTGCAAAGGCTGCCTGAAAATGGCAGCCTTTTTACGCAAATGAGACTCCATTCGTTTCGAGGTGCTCTATGAATTTACAAACGTTGCCGCAGGCGTTCTCCGTCTGCCAGATTCCAGATCTCTCCCAAGTCGATTTCACCCGTCCCTACGTCTTTTTATCAAAAACCGACGAGGAGCTTTCCCTCGTCTGTGAAACGGGCGCCGTCCCCCAAGCCACCCTCGCGCGCGAGGATGGTTGGCGCGCGCTGCGCGTGCAGGGAGTACTTGAGTTTTCTCTGGTCGGCATCCTCGCCTCTCTTTCCACAATTCTCGCACAGGCGGGCATCAGCATCTTCGCTGTCTCCACCTATAATACGGACTATCTGCTCACGAAGGGGACTGATTTTTCGCATGCTTGTGCGGTGCTCTCCGGCGCGGGGTATGCTATTTTGGAATAATGCCTGTTTTGAGCATTTTTTCGCGTTTACTCCCTTGCATTTCGTGCCCTATCCACATAAGATGAAGAGGCAGCAATTCTTTATCGCGCAGCTCTGCGCAATATGTAAGGAGAACACAAACCATGACACAAGACGAACGGTTTATGAAGGAGGCCATCCGCCTCTCTGCGCAGGCAGTTGCCCATGGTAACGAGCCCTTTGGCGCGGTGTTGGTCAAGGACGGTGAGATCGTATTCACCAACGAAAACCAGATCTACACGTGTTCCGATCCGACCTATCACGCGGAAGCTGGCTTGCTTAGAAACTTCTGCGCGGCTGAGCGCATCACCGACCTGACCGACTATACGCTCTATTCCAGCTGTGAACCGTGTTTCATGTGCTGCGGCGCGATGGTTTGGGCAAAGCTCGGCAGGCTTGTCTTCGGCGCAAGCGACATCGACCTGTGCGATATCATCGGCAAAGCGGGCAGCGACTGCTGCGACATCGTCTTTTCCCACTCTGTGCACAAGCCTCAGGTAACAGGTGGTATCCTGCGGGATGAAGCCATCGCGATCCTGTCCGGTTATTTTTCGAAAATTGAAAAAGGCTGATTGTTACCTTTTCCGCAACGCAACGTCATGCACCGCCTTCGGGCGGTGCTTTTTGTATTTCGTTCTACTAAGCGTAGATTTCCGTTGCCAATATCTGGTTGCAAATTGGAAAAAATCGGTGTAAACTATTGCTCTGTACCAAGTTACTCGGTACAGAGCATTTATTTCGACTCAGTGCGAGATCATTTTTGCAGCAAAGGAGCAGAGCTGTATGAAGCACCTTCAAGAACACACCCTCGCCATCCGGTTGAAGACCTGCGGGCGATTTTTATACTACCAAGTCGGCGGAAAAGCAGGGCAGCAGCGCATTTTAATGCGCCTCAACTCCCACGGGCAAACCACGCAAAAGGAGCTGCAGGATGTGTTGGAGATCAGTTCCGGCGCGTTGAGCGAAATCCTGCAAAAGATGGAGGACAGCGGGTTCATCGTTCGCACGAAGAGCGCGGAAGACAAGCGGCAGATTGATCTTTCGCTCACGCAGTTGGGGCGCGAAACCGCGCGCTCGGTAGAAGAGCACTATCATCAAACACTGGAGCGCATGTTCGAATGCCTCAACCCCGCACAAAAGAACCAGCTTGAGGAGGCCCTTGGCATCCTCACCGCGCATCTGGAAGAGATCAAATCTGATCCGGCGTTTGCACAGTCTTTGGAGCATTCCTGCTTCAAATGACGCTTCGCCAAAGAGTTTTACAATACCCTTGCCCGCTTTGTCCGGGCAGTAAGGAGAGCACACACGAATGTGGAAAACACTGATTCAGAGCATTCGGGAATACAAGAAACCGACCATTCTCGCGCCCGTCTACGTGACGCTGGAGGTCATCATCGAATGCATTATTCCCTTTATCACAGCGCTGTTGGTCAACCAGATCAAGGCGGGCTGCACCTTTGGCGTCGTTGTGCGCTACGGGTTGGTTTTGATTGTGCTTGCATCGATGTCGCTCATATTTGGCTGGCTTTCCGGCAAATCGGCGGCAACCGCGGCAAGCGGGTTTTCACGCAACCTGCGCAAGGACTTGTTTTACAATATTCAGTCCTTTTCGTTTGAAAACATTGACCGTTTCTCATCCTCCTCTCTGGTCACGCGGCTGACCACGGACGTGAGCAATGTGCAAAATGCGTTTATGATGCTCATCCGCGTCGCGATCCGTAGCCCCTTGATGCTCATCTTTGCGGTAGTCATGGCCTTCATCATGGGCGGAAGGCTCGCGCTGATTTTCGTTGTGGTGATTCCGATCCTTGGTCTCGGGCTGTTTTTCGTCATTCGTAAAGCGTTCCCGATCTTCCGCCGCGTGTTCCGCAAATATGACGCGCTGAATCAGTCGATTCAGGAAAACGTTCAGGGTATCCGCGTTGTGAAGTCCTTCGTTCGCGAGGACTATGAAAAGCAGAAGTTCGGCACGGCTGCCGAAGAACTCCGCGCGGAGTTCACCAAGGCGGAGAAAATTCTCGCGTTCAACAGCCCCTTGATGCAGTTTTGCCTGTATGTCAACATGGTGTTCATCCTCACCTTTGGCGCATATACCATCGCAACGGGCGGCGGCGGGGCAAACTTCAACGTTGGCCAGCTCTCGTCGCTGATGATCTACAGCTTTCAAACACTGATGAGCCTGATGATGCTCTCCATGGTGTTTGTCATGGTCACGATTGCAGACGAATCCGGTCGGCGTATCATCGAAGTTCTGGGCGAGCAGAGCACGCTTACCAGCCCCGAACATCCGGTGCAGACGGTTGCAGACGGCTCGGTCGACTTTGACCACGTCAGCTTCCGCTATTCGGAAAAGGCGGAACGCATGGCGCTTTCGAACATCGACCTGCACATTCGCTCCGGCGAAGTCGTCGGTATCCTCGGCACGACCGGTTCGTCCAAAACCTCTCTCGTGCAGTTGATTCCGCGGCTCTATGACGCGACCAACGGTACGGTATCTGTCGGCGGCAAAAACGTAAAGGACTATGATTTGAGCGTTCTGCGCGATTCTGTCTCCGTTGTGCTGCAAAACAACCTGCTCTTTTCCGGCACCATCGCGGAGAATCTCCGCTGGGGCAACCCGCAGGCAACCGACGACGAACTGCAGCACGCTTGTGTACTAGCGCAGGCGGACGATTTCATCCGCTCGTTTCCGCAGGGCTATGAGACGCGGATTGAGCAAGGCGGTACCAACGTCTCCGGCGGACAGAAGCAGCGCCTCTGCATCGCCCGCGCGCTGCTCAAAAAACCGCGCATTCTGATTTTGGATGATTCTACCAGCGCGGTGGACACCCACACGGACGCAAAGATTCGAAAGGCACTCAAGGAGTTTTTGCCGGAGACGACAAAGATTATCATTGCGCAGCGCGTGGCATCTGTGATGGATGCGGACCACATCGTGCTCATGGACAAAGGCGGCATCTCCTCCATCGGTACGCACGAACAGCTCTTGAAGACAGACGCGGTCTACCGCGAAGTATACGAGTCCCAGAATAAGGCAGGTGACGAGGAATGAAGCCAAAAGGACAATTTCAAAAAGGAACGCTCAAGCGGCTGTTTCGCATGTTGTTTTCGTTCTATCCCGTGGCGCTACCCGCGGTGATCGTTTGCATCATCCTCTCCTCCGCGGTCTCCGCGATGCCTGCCATCTTCACGCAGAACATCATCGCCGTTCTGGAGCAGAACGCGGGCGCAGGCTGGGCCGTGATCGGCCCGCAGGTCATCCGCTTTACGATGATTCTCGCCGGGCTGTACCTCGTCTCGCTCATCCTCTCTTTCACCTATACGCGCGCGATGGCGATTCTTTCGCAGGGCGCGCTCAAGAAAATGCGAGAGCGGCTCTTTGGGCATATGCAGAGTCTGCCCGTGCAGTATTTTGACACGCACGAGCGTGGCGACATCATGAGCCACTACACCAACGACATCGATACCCTGCGCCAGCTCATTTCCCAGAGCCTGCCGCAACTGCTCGCCTCCGGTGTGATGGTGTTCACACTGTTTTCAATCATGCTGTACTACAGTGTCTGGATGGCGCTTGTGGTGCTCTTCGGTGTCTCTTTCCTGCTCCTCGCAGTCAAAAAGATCGGCGGCAACTCCGCGAAATATTTTCAGCGGCAGCAGGTTTCCATCGGTAAGACCGAGGGCTTCATCGAGGAGATGATGGCAGGGCAAAAAGTCATCAAGGTGTTCTGCCACGAGGAAGAAGCAAAGGCCGACTTTGACACGGTCAACGACGAACTCTTTCACGATTCGGAGCAAGCAAACACGTTTGCAAACATCCTTCCCCCCATCATCATGAACATTGGCAACCTCATCTACGTGCTGGTTGCGATGGCGGGCGGCGCATTTCTGCTGTCCCATGCAACGAACCTGAGCATCTCAGGGCTTGCGTTCAGCATCAGCATCGTCGTGCCGTTTCTCAATATGACGCGGCAGTTTTCCGGCAACATCAACCAGGTTTCCCAACAGCTCAACGCGGTCATCATGGGCCTCGCCGGAGCAAGCCGGATGTTTGCCATGCTGGACGAGGCGCAGGAGGCGGACGAAGGCAGCGTCACGCTCGTGAACGTGACGGAAGCGGACGGCGTCCTCACAGAGAGAGCGGAACGAACGGGAATTTGGGCTTGGAAGCAACCGCTGGCGGACGGGAGCGTTCGCTATACACGCCTCTGTGGCGATGTACGCTTGCAGGATGTAGACTTCGGCTATGAGTCCGACAAAACAGTGCTGCATAACATTTCGCTCTTTGCAGAGCCGGGGCAAAAGGTCGCGTTTGTTGGCGCAACCGGCGCGGGCAAGACGACCATCACCAACCTGCTCAACCGCTTCTATGACATTGCGGACGGAAAGATCCGCTATGACGGCATCAACATCAACAAGATCAAAAAGTCCGATCTCAGACGCGCCATCGGCATGGTGCTCCAGGATACCAACCTCTTTACCGGCACGGTGATGGAAAACATCCGCTATGGCAGGCTGGACGCCACGAACGAAGAATGCATCTCGGCGGCGAAGCTCGCGGGTGCGGACGACTTTATCACACGCCTGCCGCAAGGGTATGATACCCCGCTGACCGGCAACGGCACCAATCTTTCACAAGGGCAGCGGCAGTTGATCGCGATTGCGCGCGCGGCGGTTGCCGACCCGCCGGTGATGATTCTGGACGAGGCGACTTCGTCGATCGACACGCGTACGGAGGCGATTGTCCAGCGCGGTATGGATGCACTGATGAAGGACAGAACGGTGTTTGTCATCGCGCACAGACTCTCGACAGTGCAGAATTCCGACGTGATCATGGTGCTGGAAAGCGGCCGCATCATCGAGCGCGGCAGCCACGCGCACCTGATCGCCGAAGGCGGCAAATACTACCAGCTCTATACGGGCGCGTTCGAGCTCGAATAACACACAAGCAACACACAAGAACCCCGCCCATTAATTGGCGGGGTTCTTGTTATTTCATTCGTTTTTTACATCCCCAATACCCGCGAAACAAAGATTTGCGCGATCTGCGGGTCAAACTGCGAGCCGGCGCAGCGCAAGATCTCCTCCGCCGCCGCCTCGTGGCTCCTGGGTTTACTATAGATGCGCTCGTTGGTCATCGCGTCAAACGCGTCCACAACCGCGAGAATACGCGCGAGAATCGGTATTTCCTCGCCTTTCAACCCGCGCGGATAGCCCTTGCCGTCCCAACGCTCATGATGCGCGAGAATATACTCCGAAATCGGCGCGAGATCAATATTGTTTTGCGCAATGCGGAAACCGATCTCCGGATGTTTCCGCATCTCCAGCCACTCCGCATCCGTCAATGCGCTGGGCTTTTGCAGGATCGCGTCGTTGATGCCAACCTTTCCGATATCATGCAGCATTGCAAAGAGCGACATCTCGTCCAGCTCCTTATTGGAGATGCCTAGAATTTTGCCAAGCGCTCCGCAATAATGCTGCAATCGTTCCGCGTGCTCCTCCGTCTCCTCGCTCTTTGCCGCAAGCGTTGCAAGAAGCGCATTGATCACGCTGCTGCGAAAGCTCTTTTCAATCATCAGCTTGCGGCGGTAGGTGAGTTGCTCCGCCGCGCGCAGCACCTCGTGAATCTCCTCCCCCGCGCCGGTGCGCAGCGCATAGCCAAGCGCGATGCTGAGCTGCAGCTTCTCGTCGCTCTCCGCTTCACAGCGCGCGAGCACGCGCTCAATCAACCGCTCCGCCTCTTTTTCGCCAGCGTTTGGCATCAAAATCAAAAATTCATCTCCGCCCCAGCGGCAAACAATATCTCGATTCCCGCTGCATACGCGTAAAATACCCGCAATCTTGCGGATAAAGCGGTCTCCTTCAAAGTGTCCGAACGCGTCGTTGACGAGTTTGAGCCCGTTGAGATCGCCCATGATGACCGCGCAGTTTTCTTGCTTCTCCTGATCGTATCGATTGAGCAGTTCCTCCATATACCAGCGGTTATATAGCCCCGTCATGGAGTCATGCGACATGATATGCTCAATCTTTTCGCGTTGCCGCTTCTCCTGCGTCACATCCCGGAACACCATCACGACGCCATAGATTTGCCCGTTCAGGTCGCGGATTGGCGAAGCGCCGTCCGCAATCGGTGTTTTTTCGCCCCGTCGATTGATCAGAGCCGTGTGGTTGGCAAGGCCGACGATCTCGCCCGTTTCGAGCACCTTTTCAATCGGGGAGCTCACCGGCTCCTCCGTCTCCTCGTTGATCAACCGCAGAACGGTGGTAAACGATTCGCCAATCGCATCGTCATCCCATCCGGTCATGGATCGCGCGGTGGGGTTGAGCAGCGTGATCTTCCCGTTTACATCCGTTGCCACGACACCGTCGCCAATCGATTGCAGCGTGATATCGAGCAGCTCTTTTTCACACACAAGCTCCTGCGTCTTCTTGCGCACTTCTTTTCTCAGGCGCTGATTCCAGAGTGAAACCCAGAGGATGATTGCGCCCACCACAACCACGCCGATCAGCAGATATCCCAAATAATAGGTGATGTAGATCCACGTGCTCTCCCTGCCAAACCAGCGGTCATCAAGCTGATGCAGTTCGTCAGACGAAATCTTCGCAAAACCCTGTTCAACCAGCGCAAGCATCTTTGCATCGCCCTTTTTCACCGCGCGATGAAATTGCCCGGAATACAGCGTTTGGCTCCTGCTGAATCCGTTCACAATGCCTTTTTGGTAGAGATAGTACAGCGCGGCAGGTTCGTCTACGACAAAAATGGACACATCCCCGCGTTTTGCGGCTTCAACAACCGCCTCATAGCTTGGATATTCTACAATCTTGTCGACGCCTGCGGATTGCAAAATCGGGATGCACGCATCCCCCGCCTTGACCGCGACGGTGAACTCCCTGAGTGATGCTGCGTCCGTAATTCCGCCGATTTTGTTATCGTGAAAAATCGGAACGTCGATGGTCACATACGGCTCGGAAAAATCCAGCCAGCTATTGCGCTCTTCGTTTTGAAATGTGGTATCGATCACATCATACGTTCCCGCGCGCATGCCCTCGAGTGCATCCGCCCAGTCCATTGCGTTCAGCTCTGCTATTATACCGGTCTTCTTGCTCCAGAGCATCCACTGGTCGACCAGAATTCCTTGTAATTTGCCCTCCGCATCGCGAAAGACATAGGGCGGATAATTATCATCGAGTACAACAGAAATCGTCTTTTTGCCTTCCAGTTGCTGCTTTCCCGGTTGGCGGGGCAAGCGAAGCAGAATAACCCCCGCAACCACAAGCAATGTTACAATCAGTATAGTCAACAAAAAGATAGCTGGTTTCTTTTTCAAGCTCGGTTCACCGCCTCTGCCTTTCATTGGAGACTACAAAATGCGAATCGCTAAATCAAGATATGACACTGTTACACTGTGAGATACGCGTTGTTAGTTTCATTGTATTCGGTCGTGTATAACGCGTCAACATATTCTTTTCTGTTGAAAAAACATCGACATCGTCCGTTTTGATCACGTTTTTAAACACCTTTCACCGTCCTGCCCTGTATTGAAAGGCGGATTACAATAAAGCTTATGCTAGAAGCGGTACGTGGTAATTTTACACCGTTTTGCAAAGAAAAAAACCACCCGAAAGCTGGTGGCCAGAGCATCAACAAACACATCTGGGGGTTTGGGGGATTTCGAAAATCCCCCATGTTCCTTCAGATTTGGCGATTCATTCGCCGAATTTGTGAAAAAATGACGCGATTTGCGTCATTTTAACCCAAAGTAAAACCCATCGGCAGAGTCCGCAGGACTTTGTCGATGGGCTGACCACCCGAAAGCGGGTGGCTTTGCTATTTGCGTTTTTCTCTTCTCTCAGCGGTCGAAGAAGCGCGAGAGAAACTCCTTGGTTTCGGCACGCTCCGGCTGGCCGAAGATCTGTTTTGGCGCGCCTTCCTCCCAGATAATACCGTCCTTCATGAAGACGGTTCTGCTCGAAACATCCCGCGCAAACGCCATCTCGTGCGTGACAACCAGCATGGTCAGCCCTTCTTTCACGAGGGTTTTCATGACGTCCAACACCTCGCCCACCATCTGCGGGTCGAGTGCGGACGTCGGTTCGTCAAAGAGCAGCACCTCCGGCTCCATTGCAAGCGCACGGGCGATTGCAACACGCTGCTTCTGCCCGCCGGAGATCTGGCGCGGTTTTGCGTGGATATACGGCAGCATGCCGACTTTGTCGAGATACCGTTTGGCGGTCTGCTCCGCGGTATCGCGGTCTTGATGCATCACCTTTTTAAGCCCGGCCATGCAGTTGTCGAGCACGGTCATGTTGTTAAAGAGATTGAAGCTCTGGAACACCATGCCGACCTTCGCGCGATAGGCGGGTACGTTATATCCCCGCTTCGTGATGTCGTCCCCGTGGAAGAGAATCTGCCCGGCGGTCGGCGTCTCCAATAAATTGATGCAGCGAAGCAGCGTGCTCTTGCCGGAACCGGAGGCGCCGATAATGCTCGTCACGTCCCCTTTTTGCACGGAAAAATCGATGTCCCGCAGCACGACGTTTGCGCCAAAGGACTTGGAAAGATGCTGGATGGATAGTATCTGTTCGCTCATCGTCAACGCCCTCCCTCTTTCTGCATGCCCTTGTTCGCCTTGTGCGGGAAGCGAACCATACCGCTCGTATGCGCGAGCGTATCGGTCGTCGCAAGATCATAACTCGCGTCGCCATCCATCCGCTTTTCAAGCCAACGCAGGAGAATGGAACTCACCAGCGTCATGAACAGATAGCCCGCCATCTCGATGGTTGCGGAGGGAAAATAAAGGAACGTTGCGCCGACGACTGCCTTATGCGTTGCAAAAAAGTCGGTGTATCCGATGATGAACATCACAGACGTGTCCTTGAGATTGATGATGAAGTTGTTGCCGATCTGCGGCATAATGCTCCTGAGCGCCTGCGGCAAAATCACGCTCGTCATGGTCTGCCAGTGCGTCATGCCGATTGCCTTTGCGCCCTCGGTTTGCCCCGGATCGACCGAGAGGATACCGCCGCGCACGGTCTCTGCCATGTAGGCGCCCGTGTTGACCGCGACGACGACGAACGCAGCAAGCCAGACGCTTTTCCATTGCACGGCGTTGTTCGTAAAATACGGCAGCCCGTAATAGACAAACACCGCCTGGAGAATCATCGGCGTACCGCGAAACACCTCGACATAGGCGCGAATCAGCCCGCGCAGGAGGCCGAGCAGCCCTTTTTTAACCGGGTTATCCTTCTTCGCGACGGGGATGGTTTGCAGCACGCCGCAAAGAAAGCCGATTAGACACCCAACCAGCGTACAGATCACCGCGAGCGACACCGTCTTCCACATTCCGTTCAGATAGACGCTTGCGTAGTTGTTCCAGAGCTTGACGATGTCGCTGCCAAGCTGCGCGAGATTGCTCATAAGAGCACGCTCCTTTTATCGAAAGTTAGGGTTGGATCAACGGCAAGTCAAGGCGAGCCGCGAAAAACGGCACGCCTTGACCCAACGTTTGTGCAATCAAATCGTCGTTTGCCGTGCGATCAGCCGATGGGCTGTACGGCAATGGCATCCGCCATAATCGCGTTAAAATCATCCGCCGTCATACCGAGCAGCACCTTGTTGAGCGCATCTTTGAGCACGGTGTTGCCCTTTCGCACGGAGATGCCGATGTTGACATCGCTATCCAAAACGGTAAAATCATCCCCGCTGCCGGCGAAATTGAGAATCGTCATGTCGGGATAGGCGGCAAGCGCACCCTGCGCGGTGGGCATATCGGTGCAGACAAAGTCGACCGTGCCGGTCTCGAGCGCCATGAGCATTGCGGGCGCGGTCTCGGCGGCAGGCTGGACTTTTGCGTCCTTGATCTGCGGCAGGCACGTGTCATACCAGATGGTGCCGAGCTGGCTTGTGCAGGTGCCGCCCGCAAGGTCGGAGATGCCTTTTGCGGAAGCAAAGCTGCTGGTGTTCAGCGTGACGCAAACGATGGAAGCGTAGAGATACGGGCCTGCGAAGTCGACGACTTCCATGCGCTCCGGCGTCATGCTTTGTCCCGCGATGACTGCGTCAATCTGTCCGGTCTGCACGGCGGGAATCAACGAATCCCAGTCGAGACGGACGACTTCGAGCTGCCAGCCGTTTGCTTCACAGAGCTTTTTCGCCATCATGACATCATAGCCGTTGGCAAATTCGTTGGAATCCTTGATCGGCACCGCGCCGTTTGCGTCGGTCGGCTGCGTCCAGTTGTAGGGTGCATAGGCGCACTCCATCGCGACGGTCAGGATGCCATCTTCCACACCGGAGACGGCTTCGGTTGCGGCAGGCTTTGCGGTGCAGGCAACGCTGCCAACGCACAGCATCAGCGCAAACAATAGGGCAATGATCTTCTTCATTTGGTTTGATTTCCTCTCTTACTTTTGTTTGTTTTAGGGATTGCTTCACAATTTCAGAGTGATGAGGAAATAAAAAACGCGCTTTCCGATTTTCGCATTCGGTCTGCGCGTCTTACATGAAAAATAATAAAACGCGCGTTCCGAAAAAAATGGAAAACGCGCGGTCTTGCATGCTTTTGATGCGGTGCGGAATCTCATTATTCCGCCCCTGACCGATGACAGCGCTCCACTTTCGTGACAGTCTGCGACATATTCTCCCGCAGCCCAGCAACCTCGCCCCCGCTTGTACGGCGGTTTGGATGCTTCGGCGGCAGCCCCTTTCACGCAACTCGCGCTACTCTTGACAACCGCGCCTCTCTCATCAGACCTATGAAATTGTCAAAGATAGTTTATCATATATGATTTGGTTGTCAAGGGAACAGGCCTGATTTCTCAGCGTAGATGCACAAAAAAGCGACTGTGTTTGATCACAGCCGCTTTTTTTAAGAATTATCCGGAGAATCAGGTTCCGAGGTATGCCGCCTTGACCGCCTCGTTGGTGAGCAGTTCTTTACCGGGACCGGTCATCGTAATGCGTCCGGTCTCCATGACATAGCCCGTGTCCGCCGTTGAGAGCGCCATGTTCGCGTTTTGCTCGATGAGCAGGATGGTCACCCCGCGCTTGTTGATTTCCTTGATGATCGAGAAGATATCCCGCACGATCAAGGGCGCTAAACCCAGCGAGGGCTCGTCCATCATCATCAGCTTCGGGCGGCTCATGAGTGCGCGCCCGACCGCGAGCATCTGCTGCTCTCCGCCGGAGAGCGTGCCGCCCGCCTGCCAGCAGCGTTCTTTCAGGCGCGGAAACAACTCATAGACCCAGTTGATGTCCGGCGTGATGTCGTCCTTTCGCATGTAGGCGCCGACGCGGAGGTTTTCCAGCACTGTCAGGTCGGGAAAAATCCGCCGCCCTTCGGGAACGAGCGTGATGCCGCGGCTGACAATGGTCGTCGTATCCTTGCCGGCAAGGCTTTCGCCTTCAAACTCGATGCTCCCGCTCTTAAGCTTGACCAAGCCTGCAATGGCGCGAAGGGTGGAGCTTTTACCCGCACCGTTTGCGCCGATGAGCGTTACGATGTCGCCCTTAGGCACATCGAAACTGATCCCCTTGACCGCCTCGATGCCGCCGTAGTTGACCTTGAGATCCTTAATACTCAAAATGATGTCGCTCATTCCGCCACCCCCAGATACGCGTTGATGACCTTCGGGTCCGCCTGCACGACGGCAGGCGTGCCGTTGCTGATGAGCCGGCCAAAGTCGATGACATAGATGCGATCGCTGAACTGCATGACCAGATCCATGTGGTGCTCGATCATGAAGACCGTCAAAGCGTATTTGTTCTTGATCTGTACGATAAATTCGCCAAGCTCTTGCGTCTCCTGCGGGTTCATACCGGCGGCCGGTTCGTCCAGAAGCAATAGCTTCGGCTCTGTCGCGAGTGCGCGCGCAATCTCCAGGCGGCGCTGCAAGCCGTAAGGCAGGCTCACCGCGCGGTCGTTTGCATATTGTAAGAGGTTTTGCTCCTCCAGTAGGGCGGTCGTCTCCTCACGCATGCGCTTTTCTTCCTTGTAGGTGAGGCGCAGCGTCGCGGAAAGCACGTTTTGCTTGGCGCGCATATGCTTTGCGGTGAGGACATTGTCAAACACCGTCATGCTCTTCCAGAGCCGGATGTTCTGGAACGTACGCGCGATGCCGAGCTTGGTGACTTGATCCGGCGTGGGGTCTACGGTATGCACATTCAGATATTGCTTGGCGTTTTCGCCCGCGTAGAGCTTCTTCATCTTCCCGCGCGGATGATTCGCCACGATGGTCTTCCCATTGAAAGAAATCTGCCCGTTCGTGGGATCGTAGATTCCCGTAATGCAGTTGAACGCGGTGGTCTTGCCCGCGCCGTTGGGCCCGATGAGGGCGACGATCTCACCCTTATCAACCTCCAGCGAGAGGTTGTTGACGGCGACGACGCCGCCGAACTGCATGGTTACGTTTTCGAGTTTTAGCACGTTCTCAGCCATCGATACCGCCTCCCTTCGCCGCTTTTGCGCGCTTGTTGAACCGCCGGATCAGCCCGGCAAACGAAATCTCACGATCTCCCATCAATCCTTTGGAGAAGAACAGCACGATCAGCATGATGATGATCGAGAACACAAACCGACGGAAGCCGGAGCGGAAGAGGTTCGGCGCTTCAATGCCGAGGAATTTGCCCATGTCCAGCCCGCGGAGCCACCACTCGGAAGCCGCGATGTACAAGAAGCTTGCAATCAGGCTGCCGGAGATGGAACCAATACCGCCGATAACCACGATGAGCAGGATTTCATACGTCATCGCACTCTTAAACTGCGCGGCCTGCACGGTGTATTGATACATCGCCAGCAGCGCGCCGGAAACGCCGGCAAAGAACGAACTGATGATGAAGCTCATCTCCTTATGCTTAAAGAGATTGATGCCCATGGCTTCCGCCGCGATCTCGTCATCCCGAATTGCCTTGAATGCGCGGCCGTAGGAGGAGTTGATCAGCAGTACGATCAACGCGATGCAAACGCCGCTTGCCAGAAAGACATACAGCGTCGGCGGAAACGGAATATCCGTAAAGGGAATCTTCACGTCGGTGAGGTCGAGATAGTTGCGCATCACGTTTGCGCCGTTGGTCACGGGGCCAAGCACGTCCCACTGGAAGATCGCGCGGATGATCTCGGCAAAGCCGATGGTCGCGATTGCCAGATAATCCGACTTGAGCCGAAGGACAGGCAGCCCGATCAGCGCCGCGAACACGGCGGCGGCAAGCCCCGCGCAGACGAGGCCGACGAAGATGCCCGTGTCAAACTTGAGCGCGGCATCGTAGTATTTATAGACCGACTCGGAAAGCTTCACCGCCGTGGGCATCGTGAAGATGGAGTAGGTATATGCGCCGATGAGCATAAACCCAGCCTGTCCAAGAGAGAATAATCCCGTAAAGCCGTTGAGCAGGTTCATGCTGACCGCAACCAGCGAATAGATTGCGCCTTTTTTCAGCACGGTGAAGATGATGTGGTTCGGGTCCATCGTTTGCTCCAGCACGGTGACAATCACATAGATCAGCGCGATTGCCGCAAACGCGATCCAAAGTTCCGCTTTGCTTTTTTGTTTCATGCAATCGCCTCCCTTATGCCTTGTCCGTGGATTTCTCGCCAAACAAGCCCGTGGGTTTCACCACGAGGATGATGATGAGCAGCGCAAACGTGAATGCATCCGAAAACGTCGTCCAGCCACTGCCGCCGAATCCGAAGATCGAACTGCCGCCTTTGATGACGTTTTCCGCGATGCCGATAATAAACGCGCCGATGACCGCCCCCGGGATGCTCCCGATGCCGCCGAACACGGCAGCCACGAAGCACTTGAGCCCCGGCATACTGCCCGAAACCGGCGTGACCGACGCGTAGTTGGTAAAATAGAGCATGGAACCCACCGCAGCAAGAAAGGAACCGATTATAAACGTCACCGAAATGACGGTGTTGATGCGGATTCCCATCAAGCGGCTGGTTTCAAAATCTTTGGAGACGGCGCGCATCGCCATACCGACCTTGGTGTACTTGATGAGCAGAGTTAAGAGCACAACAAGCACAATGGTCAAAATCGGCGTCACAACCGTGACCATCTTCGTGGTCGAACCCCAGATCGTGATCGTCTGGCTCAGCCACGGAATGGCGGGATACACCTTGGCAAGGCCACCGGTGAAATAGAGCGCGGCGTTTTGCAATAAATAAGAAACGCCGATTGCGCTGATCATGACGGACATGCGGGGAGCCGTGCGCAGCGGCTTATACGCAGCGCGCTCAATGAGAAAGCCCAGCACGACGGTCATGACGAGCACGAGCGGAATCGCGATGGCGACCGGCAACGTGGCCGATAGGTATACCATCATCAACCCCGCGCACATGAACACATCGCCATGGGCAAAATTGATCAACCGAAGGATGCCGTAGACCATCGTATATCCGATGGCTATCAGCGCATATTGCCCACCGACCGAAATACCCGAAAGGATATACGAGAGGTTGGCGTGTAAGAAATCGAGCATTGATTAGCCTCCATCCATGCCGCATCCGGGCAGGAGCGGCGCGCTTTTTCTGAAAAGCTGAAAACCCTTTTTCGTCTGAATGCTCTCTATACAGCAGCAAGACTGTGTTGGGCTTCTACGGCAATGCGCCGCTTGAGCCGGATAAAACCAATGGTTCTTTTACTGCTATAAAGTGCGGCGGGGGTATTTGTCCCCCCGCCGCATTGGATTGTGCGTCAATTAGCCAATCGTAACCGGGGGTAGTGCATCCCATGCGCCGGTTTCGTTGTTCGCGTGCTTGACATACGCGGTGTTGCGGATGGCGTCGCCGTTGACCTGATCGAGCGCGATCGGGCCGGAAACGCCTTCATACGTGGTGCCCCAAATGGCTGCCATGACGGCGGCAGGATCGATACTGCCGGCCTTCTTCATTGCTTCAAGGGCAAAGAAGTACGCGTCATAACCCATTGCGGTAACCGCGGCAACGGTGTCGTCGCCGCCGTTGTTGGCGAGCTGCGTTGCATCCGCTTTGACCCAGGCTTTAAAGCCCGCGTCGAACTCGGCATTTGCGCCCTCGGGATAGAACGTGGTGACGGTTACGCTAACGCTCTTGCCCTTCGCGGCCTGGAGAATAACGTTGCTGTCCCACGTGTCGCCCGCAAGAATCGGCATGCCAAGGGATTGAGATTCTGCCTGGTCGATGATGAGCTGCGCGGCTTCTGTGGACACCGGCGAGAAGAAGACTTGCGCGCCGCTGTTCTTGGCGTTGTTGATGTAGCTCGTGAAGTCGCTGTTGCCATCGGGGAAGGTGTCCTGCACGCAGGTGCCGCCGAGGGCTTCAAACGCCTTGACGAAGTAGTTCACAAGACCGCCGGAATAATCGTCGCCCAGCTTGGAGAGGCAGTATGCCGTCTTCACGCCGAGGGTGCTAAAGGCATAGTTCGCCAGAACTGTGCCCTGGAACGGATCGAGGAAGCAGATGCGGAAATAATGCTTGTTTCCTTCGGTGACCTGCGGGTTGGTGCAGGTGATGCCGATTGCCGGGATGCCAGCCGCTTCAAACGTCGGAGAAGCCGCGATGGACACACCGGAGCCGTAGGAACCAAGCACGACCGAAACGCCCGCTGAAACCAGCGTGGACGCGGCGGAAGCAGCCTTGTCGTTGGAGCTCTCGTTGTCGACCTTGACGAGCTGCACATCATACGTCTTACCGTTGATTTCAACGGTCGGGCTGACGGAGTTTGCATACTCGACGCCAAGGGTCTCCTGCTTGCCGCCCGCGCCATTGTCGCCGGATGCGGGTTCATAGACGCCAATCTTCACGACAGGGTTGCCGGAAGCGGGCTTTTCCGCAGCAGCGGGCGTGGTCGCGGCGGGCGCTGCGCAGGCAGCAAAGGACGCGACGAGAACGAGCGCCAGTACGATCGCTACGATCTTCTTCTTCATTTTACTCTTTCCTCCATATTTTTTTGATTTGATCCTCGAGATAGGGCTTCGATGCCGGTTCATTCTTTGACCCGGCATCTAGCAAAAATTATAAACTTGAAACACTTACAGCGCAACCCTCTGTATACATTCTTTATGCAATATATAATCCTGATTGCGTTCGAATTGTCTTATCGTCGGCGTTTTTGCAGGAACGCCTTCATATCGAGTGATCTCAGCTATTTTAACTGCTTTTTTCGTGTTGTTTCGCGTATTTGTGCAGCTTGTCCTGCGCAAGAAAAAGTGTTTGGCAGCATGAATAAATGTGGATTTCGTAATGCGATTTTGCATGTTTCAAGCAGCGGATGCGATGCGCGAAAAATGATTGACAAGAGGTTTGAATCCTTATATACTACTCAAAATGAGTAAAATCCTAAAGGAGAGGCAGGAAAACGAATGAGCCCGCGGGTGCAAGCAAAAATGATTCAAAAACGCTTCCGCACTCCCCGTATTCCTTTTCTTCTTTCCTGTTTTAATTATAAAGGTAAGGCTTTGACGAAAAGATTTTTCTTTTTCGATCAAAGCTTTTTTATTACCAGAGGCAGCCTCCCCGTTTCGGCTTTGATTTCGAAGAGAATTTCTCTTTTCGATCAAAGCTTTTTTATTTCCAATAACGGCTCCCGCATTTCGGCTTTGATGAAGAGGGTTTTCCTTTTCGATCAAAGCTTTTTTATTCGAGTTTTCCCGTTGAAACATTTTCTTTTCAAATTTGTTTTTCCTCAATGTTATAGTTGTTTTCCAACATCGGTTTTCTAACCGGTGTTTTTTTATGGCCTGCCCCGCCCGCGCGCGGAGGAGCGAAAGAAGGAGAGAAAACCAATGCTAACAAACAAGAGCCTGATTGCGCCGAGTGACTTCACCCTTGATGAAATCGAAGAACTGCTTTCCCTCAGCGAACGCATCCTCCAATCACCGGAGCGCTACGCAACCGTCTGCCGCGGCAAACTCATGGCAAGCCTGTTTTACGAACCCTCCACCCGCACCAAGTTTTCCTTCGACGCGGCGATGTTCCGTCTCGGCGGCAACACGCTGGGCTTTTCGGACCCGAACACCAGCAGCACAGCTAAGGGGGAGACCATCGCGGACAGCGCGCGCACCATCGGAAAATACGCCGACCTGATCGTAGTCCGCCACCCGAAAGAAGGCACGGCGAAGCTCATGAGCCGCTATGCCGGCGTCCCCGTAATCAACGCGGGCGATGGCGGGCACCACCACCCGACGCAGACGCTCACCGACCTGCTGACCATCCGCCACTACAAAGGCGATTTCAACGGGTTGACGGTCGGTGTTTGCGGAGACCTGAAGTTCGGGCGCACGATCCACTCCCTTGTCACCTGCCTTGCGCGGTACAAAAACGTCCGCTTCCGCTTCATCTCGCCGGAGGAACTAAGCATGCCCGCATTCGTGAAAGAAGAACTGGGCGCAAAGGGCGTGCCGTACACGGAAACAACCGATCTGGAAGGTACAATCTCGGAACTCGACGTGCTCTACATGTCCCGCGTGCAGCGCGAGCGCTTCATCAGCGAGGAGGAATATCTCCGCCTCAAGGACTACTTCATCCTCACCGCGGACAAGATGGCGACGGCCAAGCCGGACATGATCGTCATGCATCCTCTGCCGCGCATCAACGAGATCGCCACCGAGGTGGACGACGACCCGCGCGCCGCCTACTTTGAGCAGGTGCGCTACGGCATGTTCGTGCGCATGGCGTTGATCATGAAACTGCTCGGCGCAGAAGAGCCGGCATAACGCAAGACGAAAGACGGAGGAAAGTAATATGATCAACGTTTCCAAACTCAAAGAAGGCATCGTGATCGACCACATCCGCGCAGGCCACGGGTATAAGATCTTTCAGCAACTGGGGCTCGACCGCCTCGAAGAGGTAGTCGTGCTCATGCGCAATGTGGAGAGCGAGAAAATGGGCCACAAGGACCTCATCAAGATCGAATCCAACCTCGACCTGGACCTCAACGTGCTCGGTCTCATCGACCCGAACGTGACCATCAACTACGTCAAGGACGGGATTCGGGTCAAAAAAGTCAGCCTCACACCGCCGGAGACGGTCACAGGGATCCTCTCCTGCAAAAATCCGCGCTGCATCACGAATCAGGAGCGCATTTCACACGTCAAGTTTCATCTCGTGGATGCGGGCTCGAATCAATACGCCTGCGAATACTGCGACGCGCGCACGCGCCTGTGACGCAAAAAACGAACATCCCCGCCATCACGAAAGGAGAAACGGTATGATCACGCTTTATCGAAATGCCCGCCTCATCGACGTCAACGGTGATCGCTACGGAGACCTCTGCACACAGGACGGCATCATCACCGCCTGCGCACCGCTGAGCTGGCAAAAGGCAGACCGTGTCATCGACATGCGGCGAAACGCGCTTATGCCGGCGTTTATCGACCTGCACTGCCACCTGCGCGACCCCGGCTATCCGGAGAAGGAGACCATGGAGACGGGCATGCGCGCGGCACTCAAGGGCGGCTATGCGCACCTCATCGCGATGGCAAACACCAGCCCCGTGATGGAAACGCCCGCACTCGTAAGCGAAAACCACGAAAAAGCGAAGCGACTCAACCTCTGCCACCTGACGCAGGCAGCCGCCGCGGGCAAATCCCTCTCAGACGAAAGCCCCACCGACCGTGCGGGCTTAAGCCGGGTGACCAAGGTACTCTCCAACGACGGAAAGACGATCTTCTCGGACGACTTCATGCGAAATCTGCTGCTGGATTCGAGCAAATACGGCTTTGTGATCAGCACGCACTGCCAGCCGGAGCGCAAAATTGTCGAACGGGACATCAACCTCCTGCGCGAAGTCGGGGGCAATCTGCACATCGGCCATATCAGCCGCGCGGAAACCGTCGAGATGGTGCGAACCGCAAAGGCGGAAGGGCTCCGGCTTACCTGTGAGGTCACGCCGCACCACCTCTTCGGCTGGGACAGCGACTACAAGGTGAATCCCCCGCTGCGCACGCGCGCGGATGTAGCCGCGCTGATTGCGGGCATACAGGACGGAACGATCGATTGCCTCTCCACCGACCACGCGCCGCACACGCCCGCAGACAAGGCAAACGGCATGGCAGGCATCAGCAACATTGAGCACGCGTTTCAAATCTGCCTGAAGGTGTTTCAGGAAAACGGAATTCCGCTGACCCGGCTCTCCGAGATGCTCTCGCTCAACCCCGCAAAGCGGCTCGGGCTGAAAGCCGGGCTCTTCCTGCCGGGATATGCCGCGAGCGTTACCGCGCTCTCAGTGGAAGAAGAGAGCGAAATCGACGCCATGAGCATGATCTCCCGCTCCCACAACACGCCCTTTCACGGAAGAAAGGTGATGGGTCGGGTGCTGAGCACCATCATCGACGGCGAGACGAAATACGAATACAGCACAGCGATTTAAAATGACAGAACAAGCCCAAAGCAACTGAATATAAGAAGTTTTAGGAGAATAGCATGCAGCAACTAATCGAAGCCGTACAAAAAAAAGGCCCTGTCTGCGTGGGTCTGGACACACAATATTCCTTCCTGCCGGACTATATCAAGCAAAAAAGCGGCACCGAGGGTGAAAAGATTCTCGAATTCAACCGCGCGATCATCGACGCGACGGAAGACATTGCGGGATGCTTCAAGCTCCAGATCGCCTGCTACGAGGCGCTGGGTCTCGACGGCATGATGGCCTTTGCCAAGACGCTACAGTATGCGAGACACCGCGGCAACGTGACCATCACCGACGCAAAGCGCGGGGATATCGCCTCCACCGCCGCGCAATACGCGCAAGCCCACTTTTCCGGCGATTTTGAAACCGACGTGATGACCATCAACGTCTTTATGGGAGAGGATGCTGTCTCTCCGTATTATCCCTACTTAGAAAAAGGCAAGGGGGTCTTCGCGCTGGTGAAGACCAGCAACCCCAGCGGGAAAGATTTTCAGGATCTGATCGTAGACGGCGAAACCCTCTATGAGCGCATGGCGCGGAAGGTCTCCGCCTGGGGCGAGCGCTTCCTCGGAAACAGCGGTTTCTCCGCCATCGGCGCTGTCACGGGGCTGACCTATCCTGAGGAGTTTGAGCACATTCGCCCGCTGCTGCCGCACACTTTCCTGCTGATCCCCGGCTACGGCGCGCAGGGCGGGACGGGCAAGGACATCGCGGGCTTTTTCGAGGGGGGCGTGCGCGGCGTGGTCAACTCCTCACGCGGGATCATCACGGCGCACAAGGGGAAGAGCGAGGATGTGCGCTTCACCGACCATATCCGCAAAGCCACGCTCGACATGAAACAGGATATCCTGCAATGGCTGAAGTAATCCAAAACGAGCCGATCGCAAACGGCATCTATCGCATGGTGGTCTCCGGCGCGCCGCTGGGCCGCGCGGGGCAGTTTCACATGCTCCGTATGCCGGGCACGCTCGATCCGCTGCTTGGCCGCCCCATCAGCATCTGTGAAGCCGATGCGAAAACCGGCGAGACGACGTTTGTCTACCAAACCGTCGGGCGCGGCACGGCGCAGTTTGCCCGGTTGTTGCCGGGGCAGGAGATTGAGGCGCAGGGCGCATACGGAAACGGTTTCCCGCTCATAGCGGGCAATGCCGTACTCATCGGCGGCGGAATCGGAACCGCGCCTATGCTCCAGCTTGCAAAGGAGCTCCGCGCAGACGCCCCCTCGCGCCGGATCGACGTGTATCTGGGTTTTCGCGAGGAAGCGTATCTGGAGGAAGCATTCACGCGGTACGCCGACAGCGTGACGCTCAACATCGGCGGCTATGTGGTCAGCGACGTGAATTTCTCCCGCAAAGCCACCTTCTACGCCTGCGGGCCATCGCCCATGCTCCGCGCGGCGGTTATCGCGGCAGAGCAGGCGAACGCGAGCCTGTTCGTCTCGCTTGAAAAGCACATGGCGTGCGGCGTTGGCGCGTGCCTCGGCTGCACCTGCCAGACGACAAACGGCAGAAAGCGCGTCTGCAAAGACGGGCCGGTGTTTGACTACCGGGAGGTGCAGGATGCCATCTAATCCGCTTGCGCTCACGCTCTGCGGCGTGGCGCTCAACAATCCCGTGATCGCTGCTTCCGGCACGTTCGGCTTCGGGCACGAATATGCCCAAATCATGGACGTTTCGCGCCTCGGAGCTATCTGCGGAAAAGGGCTGACGCTCTCCGGCAGCGCGGGCAATCGCGGCATGCGCGTCTATGAAACCCCGTCCGGCATGCTCAACAGCATCGGGCTGGAAAACCCCGGCGTGAAGCATTTTGTGGAGCACGAAGCAAGTTACATGCGCACGCTTGGCCCCGCGGTGATCGCCAACCTCGGCGGACACTGCGAGGAGGACTATCTGGAAGGCGCGCGTTTGCTCAATGGCGCGGACATCGACATCCTCGAACTCAACATCTCCTGCCCGAACGTCAAAGCGGGCGGGATGGCGTTTGGCATGCTGCCGGACACGGCGGCGGACATTACGAAGAAGGTCAAGGCGATCTCCAAGCACCCTGTGATGGTCAAGCTTTCGCCCAACGCGCCGGATCTCGTCGCCGTTGCGCGCGCCTGCGAACACGCGGGCGCAGATGCGCTGAGCTTGGTCAACACATTCCTCGGCATGGCAATTGATGTGAAAAAGAAGCGCGCGGTGTTTGAAAACGTCTACGCGGGTCTTTCAGGCCCTGCGATACTGCCCATCGCGCTACGGATGGTGCATCAGGTGGCGCACGCGGTGCAGATTCCCGTGGTCGGCATGGGTGGCATCACCTCCGCCGAGGACGCGCTGAAGTTTCTGATGGCGGGGGCTGTCGCGGTGCAGGTCGGCACCATGACGTTTGCAAACCCCAACGCGATGCTTGCCATCATCGACGGTCTGGCGGACTACTGCACAAGCGAAGGCTTGCAGAACCTGCAAGAGATCGTCGGGATCATTTGAATAAAAAGTAACGTTAAGGAGTATCGATATGAAAGACAACCTCACGATCATGAAAAGCTGCGAGGCATTTTTAGAAGGGCACTTCCTCCTCTCCTCCGGTCGGCACAGCGGCGGCTATTGCCAGTGCGCAAAGCTCCTCCGCTTTCCCGCGCTGTCGGAAGAAGTTCTCTTCACCGTCACCGAACAGGTGAAAAACCTGCCGATTACGAAGGTTTGCGGCCCGGCGATGGGCGGCGTGATCGTCTCCTATGAACTCGCACGGCAGCTCGGCGTGGAGAGCATCTTCACCGAACGCAAGGACGGCGAAATGCAGCTCCGCCGCGGCTTCACCGTTGGCAAAGGCGACAAAATCCTGATTGCGGAGGATGTCATCACCACAGGTAAATCCACGATGGAGACCGTCCGCGCGCTGGAGGAAATGGGAGCGGAAGTCATCGGCGCGGCTTGCATCGCAGACCGCAGAGCGGCTGATTGCGACTTTTCGCTGCCCGTCTACGCGGCGCTAAAACTCGCCATCGACTCCTACGAACCGGACGACTGCCCGATTTGCAAAGAAGGCAAACTCAAGCTCGAAAAACCCGGCAGCAGAGAACTGGCAGCGGAAAAATAAAGCGTTCGCTCACAGAAGCGAAGCGTTTCAGGCCAAATTACACACATAGGAACTGACCAGAAATGGCAGTTCCTCAGAGCATCAACAAACCCATCTGGGGGTTTGGGGGATTTCGAGAATCCCCCAAGTTCCTTCAGATTTGGCGATTCATTCGCCAAATTTGTAAAAAAATGGCGCGATTTGCGTCATTTTAACCCAAAGTAAAACCCATCGGCAGAGTCCGCAGGACTTTGTCGATGGGCCGAGGAACTGACCAGAAATGGCAGTTCCTTTTTGCGCATGAGCGCAGGCGGATGCGATTCATTCCATAAACGTGGTAGGTCGCACGGCCAACAAGCGCGGGCTTGAGCTGATCCTCAACCAAGCCTTGTGTTTGTTTATTCTTTTTTTCTCTTGCACAACGCTACCCGTGTTGCCACGCGAGGTCTGTAGGGGCGGATAGTATCCGCCCGCGTCACCTTTTCGTTCTCTTTCCAACACGAATTTGTCGTTTTTATTTTTATATTGTTGTTATTCCAACATATTATTCTAATGGAACGTTCTATACTCGCATCAGAAAGACTACTAAATCACTCGCCATTCAGCCGACCCATTGTGCCAAAGGAGGCAAGCGAACATGGAGCAAACACCAATTGACCTCAACGAAACCGTCTATGCGCTGTGCGCAAAGCACCCCGATCTGATCGGGATTCTCAGCGGGCTGGGCTTTACGGACATCACCAAACCCGGCATGCTCCAGAGCGCAGGCCGCTTTATGACACCCGCCAAGGGAGCGGCGCTCAAGCACATTCCGCTGGAGCAGATCATTCAAACACTCTCCGAACACGGATATTCAGCAACGATCTAACGAAACCGATCAGCCAATCAAGGAGGCAGTTATATGAGTCAGGAAATCAACAACCGCGAGCGCCGCAAAGAAGCCATCAAGGACATGCTGCGCCAGCTCCACGAAGGAAAGACCGTAGAAGAAGTGCAGAGCATCTTTCGGGATGCGTTTGACGGCGTTGCCGCCAGCGAAATCTCGGCGGCGGAGCAGGCGCTCATCTCCGAAGGGCTGCCCGTCTCCGAGGTGCAGCGGCTTTGTGATGTGCACTCCGCCGTGTTCAAAGGCAGCATTGAGGAGATCCACGCGCCGGCGGATGTGAGCCAGATTCCCGGGCACCCGGCGCATACACTCAAGGCGGAAAATGCCGCAATCACCGCGCACATCAACGAGCGCATCCGCCCGCTACTCTCCCGCGTGCAGGAACGCAAACTCGCGACCCAGTCGCTCCTGCCGGAGATCGGCGCACTGCTCGCCATCGACCTGCACTATTCCCGCAAGGAAAACCTGCTGTTCCCCTATCTGGAGCAGCACGGCATCACAGCCCCGCCAAAGGTGATGTGGGGTGTGGACGACGAAATCCGCGCGCTCCTGAAAGACGCGGCCAAGCTCGCGGCAAAAGGCAGCGCGGAGACGGAAGCGAAACTCACCGAAGCGCTCACCCGCGTGGAGGAGATGATCTTCAAGGAAGAGAATATCCTCATCCCGATGCTGATCGAAACACTCTCCGCCGAAGAATGGTCGAGCGTGGCAAGAGAGAGCGGCGAGATTGGTTATTGCATGATAGAAACCCCGCCCGTCTGGCAGGCGAAAGCCGCAGCGCAAGCAATCGCCCCCGCCGTGCCCGCCGTCACGAGCGGCTCCGTGCAACTTCCGACCGGATTCCTCTCCATTCCGGAGCTCGGCCGCCTGCTCGACACCCTGCCGATCGATATCACGTTTGTCGGCGCGGACGACACAGTGCATTATTTTTCACAAGGGAGCGAGCGCGTGTTCCCACGAACCAAGGCGATCATCGGGCGCAATGTTGCAAACTGCCACCCACCGGCAAGTGTGCACATTGTCGAGGGTATTATCAACGATTTCAAGAGCGGCAAAAAGGATCACGAAGATTTCTGGATCAAGCTCGGAGAGAAATTCGTCTACATCCGCTATTTCGCCGTTCGCGACGAGGCGGGCAAGTATCTGGGCGTACTGGAAGTCACGCAGGACATCGCCCCGATTCAGGCGATTGAGGGTGAAAAAAGGCTGGTATCGCTGGCATGAAGAAACCGATTGGACTGACGAAAGTGACGCTAAACAAACCAAGACCACAAACAAAACAGGAGGAAACAACAATGACAAACAAGATCATGAAGAATATCGACATCGCGACCCCGCTTTCACTCGCCGCGCTGGTGACCTATCAAGAGGGGCAGATCGTGAGCCGCACGCTGGTGCAAAACCGCTCCGTGAGCCTGACGCTGTTTGCCTTTGACACGAACGAGGAGATCAGCTCCCATGAATCCAAAGGCGACGCGATGGTGCAGGTGCTGGACGGCAAGGCGAAGATCTCCATCGGCGACGGGGTCTACTTCCTCTCCGCAGGGGAGACGGTGGTTATGCCCGCGGGGGTTCCGCACGCGCTGGAGGCGGTGGAGCCCTTCAAGATGTTGCTGACAGTCATCTTCCCGGGATAATGGTTCCTTCGAAGTAAAATTAAGAAAAAATTAGAATTCGGTTTTTTATATCAAAACCGCACCCTACCAGAAGCGCATAGCCTGTTGTGTGGGTCAGGGCAAAGCCCTAATCCACATAACCAAAACATCAAAAATCGCGCCCTACCAGAAGCGCATAGCCTGTTGTGTGGATTAGGGCAAAGCCCTAATCCACACTACCAAAACATCAAAAATCGCGCCCTACCAGAAGCGCATAGCCTGTTATGTGTATTAGGGCAAAGCCCTAATACACATAACCGAAACATCAAAACCGCGCCCTACCAGAAGCGCGGTTTTGACCATGGGGGATACGATTGTTAGGGGGAAAGAGTATTCTCACAAGCAATATCTTCGAGCAATGTTCTTGCCAAATGAGCAAAAGGATTACATGACCGTGTTGCGTCCGGCATGTTTTGCTTGATACAGCCGTTCGTCCGCGCGATGCAGCAGCATGAGCGCGGAAAGCTGAAAATCGTTCTTCTCCACACTCTGCACGCCGAAGCTGCAAGTCAGGTTGATGGCGCCGTTTTCCAGCGGGAAGCGCTCGCTCATAATCGCCAGGCGAAGCCGGTTTGCAATACGCTGCGCCGATGCATGATCCACCCCGGGCAGGCAGATGACGAACTCATCCCCGCCATAGCGCGCAACCCAGCTATCCGTCCGGCGAATCTTCTTTTGCAACAGCTGCGCCACATGCTGAAGCACCAGATCCCCCGCCAGATGCCCGTGTTTGTCGTTGACTTGCTTGAACTGGTCAATATCAGCAAAGATGACGGAGAGCGGTTGCCCTTGATCATAGGCTGCACCCAATGCCGCCGGCAGATACTCGTCGATGTAACGGCGGTTGAACAGCCCGGTCAACGTATCCTTTAAGACCAAGTTTCCAATGGTACCGGAAAGATAGCGCTCCGTGTCCAGCATATCGCCTGATTGTCCGGTGATGGTGGAGATCACGCGGCTGTGCGGCTGAATCATCTCCAGCGAGCAACGCTGATCCCCAATGAGCACCGGAACGCTCGTGATCTCATATGCTTCATGGTTTTTACCAAAGAAGTAACTTCTCTCGCTCTGCGATCCCGAAAACTGGCTTGTCGTGTTCCCCTCGATGCTGACACGGCGATGCGAAAAATCTTCACCCGAAAGCGGGATGGAGGAATATAGCTCTGCCCCGTCTTCCAGGCGGATGATGCGAACACCAAAGCAAAACTCCTTTAAAAACGCGGCTTTCGCAACCGCTTCTTCCAGATGATCCAGCTTCAGCATACACACGTTTCCCTTCGTCCGATTTTCTAAAAAACTTCGACATGATCGAGCAACACTTGAATGGTAGGATCATACGTCATTTATCAAAGCAAACGCGGATTGATGTAACGAACCCTCGATAAAATGACTCAAAAATAGAGGAAACATCGTTTCACTGTTTATATTTTAGAAAAAAGTACATCAGATTCCGGTGAAATTCATGATTTTTGCGAGAAAACATTCATTTTTCAATTATTTCCCATGTATAATAAATTTAAATGGTATGTGCTACCGTTTTTCTTCGTGTGTGCGACAGCGCCGTAAGCCGCGCAAACCACATTCTTGACATCAAAAACACGTTTTATGACATGCATCCGCGTTTGGATGCAAAAAGGGGTATCATGCAAACAAGGGTATTGGAAAAAACGAGGGCGGAAGGCAGCAAAACCCCGTTCGACCCGGAAACGGAAAGGACGGCGTTTGGAGAACGATGAACATCTTCATCTGTGATGACAGCGCGGAGCAGGTCTCGCTCTGCAAAGACAAGCTCCTCTGCCTCGCACGCCAGCACGGCGTTCACGCGAGTATAAAAACGTTTCCCTCCGGCGAAGCGCTTTTGTTTGAAGCCGAGGATACGTATGCCACGCTGGACCTCATCTATCTGGATATCCGAATGCCGGGCTTAAACGGGCTGGAAACTGCAAAGCGCCTGCGCGAGATCGGTTATCTGGGCGATATTGTGTTCTTCACATTTACGCCGGATCACGCAATCGACGGCTACGACGTCAGCGCGCTGCACTATGTGGTTAAGGACCAAACCTCCGCCGAAAAGTTTGAGGAGATCTTCCTTCGCGCATGCGAGCGAAAAGCCCGACGCGAAAGCGAAGTGCTCGTTCTCACCTGTGCCGGTGAAAGCCGCTGTGTTCCTGTTGAAGATATCCGGTATTTTGAAATTCAGCAGCGAATCGTAACGGTCTATTACGGCAATGAGCGGTTTGAGTTTTACTCCACGATGATGCGCCTCGAAGAACAGCTCTTCAACAAAGGCTTTGTGCGCACACACAAGTCTTTCCTGGTTGGAAAGCGCTTTATCCACAGCATCGACAGTACGCGGGTGCTGCTTGACACGGGCGAAGAGCTGCCCGTCGGCAAGCGGTATTATGCGGAAAGCCTTGCCAGCATCGGCGTGGCAAGCTAAAGAAACGTTTTCCACCTCGCCGCCAGAATAGCGAAGGCCAACGATGCAAGGAACGCAGTTTAAAACCGACGAAAACGCGAGGAACGCGATTGATGAAACATACGAAGCACCCCCTCTTATACGCGGCGACGCTGGTGATTTTGCTGGTTTGTTTCGTCTTGCCCTCCTCCGCCCTCGCCGCAAGTAAAATGGGAAACGACAACCACACGGACACCAGCGACTACTGCCTGCGTGCGCACGACGTTACGGTTGGACTGAGCGAATTTTCCAGCAAGACCCACGCCGAGCTGGAAAGCGACATCCTCTCCGCCTCCGCTTTTACATTTCTCATTCGCGACACGGTAAGCGGAACAGGCGACTTCGTTCCAATTACCTCCGGCTATTCGGTCGATTTCTCCGCGCTCACGGCCGCGGTTAGCAGCAGCGGCTACGTCATAACAGTCTCCCTGTCAGCCATCTCAATGCCGGGCAACTCCACCATTCAATTCCGCGTCTTCGTGACGGATGATACGCCGCAGCAATGCGCGGTGCACTATACTTTTTGCAGCGGCACAGCAGAGCTTGCGCTGCCCGCCGATGTGACGGCGCAGCTGCCCGCGGACGAAACCCTCCCTTCCGGAACAACCGTAACGCCGTCCGCCGTGTTTTCCCCCGTGCGCGATGGTGCTGGGATGTGGACGTTCTCCAGCTGGTCCCCTTCCAGCATCACGCTGGCTGACTCTGATGTGACCTTCAGCGGCACATGGCTCTGGACGGCGCTGCCCGTCTATACGGTCTCCTTCGAGTTTGTCAGCGGAACCAGCGGACAGACGCTTCCAAAAGGCGTTCTGGATAAGCTGCCGATGAACACCACAGGGATCGATGGGGATGTGATCACACCGCCGGATACCTTTCGAGCCTATCATATGACCGAGGGAACGTGGCGTTTCTATGGCTGGAACCTGAGCAGCCAAACCATATCCGGCGGGAACCTGACCTTTATCGGTGAATGGCGCTGGCACAAGATCAAGGTTACCGCGCCTCCAACGGCACAGATTACCCCGGCGCCAACGGCAACGCCATTGCCGGATGCCACGAGGAATCCAATCGCAACACCCCAGTCCGAGAATTCACCGGATCAGCCGGTTCCTCTGCCGGAGCCGGTGCAAAACAACCCACAGCCACCGGCAACCAGTAACCCGACAGGAGGGACAGCACAGATGGTAGTCGCAACCGTATTGACCGCACTCGTCGCCGCGCAGGCATTTGCCATCGCCTCCGATTTAAAGGTGCTCAAGTGGTACAACGCCAAAAAGGCAGCGCGGAGGATGGGTGCATGAACTGGGTGCTGAATGTGATCATCGGCGTTCTCGTCGTCGCGCTGATCGTTTTAATCGTTGTGCGTATTCGTCTCAAGCGGCGGCTCGAAAGCATTGACGGTCTTGCAGGAATCACCTCGCGCAGCGCATATACCGGGAAAGTGATCGGCGGCGAATTTACAAAGGTCTATCAGCACAAGAAAGAGAAATAATCCGCGTTGACACGCGACGCATCTTTACCCCGTTTTCGCGGGGTATTTTCATATTTACGCAATTGTATGCGAAAAATTAAATCGCGCTCACCGTTTTACCCCGCGTGGTATTTTCGTTTCTTCGGGAAAACAACCAGAGTTTTAAGGTGTCCAATCGTCCGAATATTACCACCAGTGGTATTTTATATTTGAGCACGCTCGAATCATCGTTGTTCCTCGACAACTGACCGCCAATTGTCCGTGTGCTATAATGTTTTTGTACACTTCCAGTCAAGGAGGTCGAACATGAACGATTCCAAGCCCATCTTGATCAGCGCATGCCTGCTTGGCGTGCCGTGCCGCTATGACGGCACGGGCACGGGGGACAAACGCATCCTCTCGCTCGCAGAAACGCATCACCTAGTCCCCGTCTGTCCGGAACAGCTCGGCGGTCTGCCGACCCCGCGCCCGCCGGCGGAGCGACACGACACGCGCGTGCTCACACGGGATGAGCGGGACGTTACCGCGGCCTTTGCGCGCGGCGCGGAGGAGACGTTACGCTTGGCAAAGCTCTTCTCCTGCCGGATTGCAATTCTCAAGTCGAACAGCCCCTCCTGCGGCAGCGGGCAGATCTACGACGGCTGCTTTTGCGGCAGGTTGATTCCGGGCGACGGCATGACGGCGGCACTGCTCAAGGCAGAAGGATTGACCGTGCTCAGCGAGAAAGACGACTTAGCCTCTCTGTTGTAGAGATTTGCGTTTTGTCCTTATCGCAAGTGATCTCAGATGGGTTTGTAAATTTTTTGTTTCCTCATCAATCCAACCGTATTTCTCCTAATTGCAAGAACCTTCAAACAGCCCATCTCTGTGGCTGTTTTTTCTTTGCAAAGCTCATTTTTTGCCTGCCGTGTGCGGCAAAAGATGGTGCTCTATGGCATTGCGGGTGTCCATATATTGTGCTAGTATGAATTCAGAACACTACCCGTTGCGATTTTGCAGCGTTTTATTTCAAACAACAGCACACGTAGAAACTACCTGCGAAAACAATTCGCGGGCTATTCTCACCGAAGGGACCAGATAAGGGGCAAAATCATCATGATAGAGATCATCAAACGAAGCGGGCTTGCGGAAGCATATGACCGGGATAAGATCACCAACGCCGTACGGAAGGCGTTTCTCAGCACGCAGACGAAGATTTCCGAATCCGCGCTGGAGGCGATTACAGCCGCGGTGGAATCCCGCATTCCGCTGCTGGCGCCGCCGGTTTCGGTGGAGCAAATTCAGGATCTCGTGGAAGAGACGCTGATGCTCAAGGGCTATTTTGCCCAGAGCAAGAGCTATATCCTCTATCGCAGCGAGCGCACGCGCATGCGCGCCCAGCGAAAGAGCATCTGCTCTCTCTTTGCCGATGGTGAAGCGCTGGAGAAAATACTCGATAAAGTGCAGACGGACTATCCGCAGGAGATGTATGAGCTCTCCCGTCTGGATGATAAATTTCGCTCCTTCCTCAAGCCCGAGATGGGCGAGAGCGCAAAGCGCGCGGCGCTCACGCGCGCGGCGGCGGAGCTCACCACGCAGGAAGCGCCGCACTGGGAGTTTATCGCGGCGCGCATCCTGATGCACGATTTTGCCGCCGATCTTTCCCGCGCGCTGGATGAGCTGAACCTGCACAGCTATTATGAAAAAGTCCGCTATCTGTGCGAGCGCGGGCTGTACGGGGCCTACATTCTCGAAGGCTATACAAAGGAAGAGCTCGACGAGGCGGAGACGTTTTTAACTCCTGCGCACGACGAAAAGCTCACTTATTCGGGGCTGGAACTGCTGCTAAGGCGCTATGTCATCCGCAGCCACAAGGGTCAGCCGCTGGAGACCCCGCAGGAGATGTATCTGGGCATTGCGCTGCACCTTGCCCTGCCGGAGACCAAGGATCGGCTCGTCTGGGTCAAGCGTTTTTACGACATGCTCAGCACGCTGAAGGTGACCATGGCGACCCCCACGCTTGCCAACGCGAGAAAACCGTTTCACCAGCTTTCCAGCTGCTTTATCGACACCGTGCCGGACAGCCTGACGGGCATCTACCGCAGCATCAACAACTTTGCGCAGGTGAGCAAGTACGGCGGAGGCATGGGGCTCTATTTCGGCAAGGTGCGCAGCAAAGGCAGCACCATCCGCGGCTTTGAAGGCGCGGCGGGCGGGGTCATCCGCTGGATTCGCCTCGCCAACGACACGGCGGTCGCGGTCGATCAGCTCGGCGTTCGTCAAGGCGCGGTCGCGGTCTACCTTGACGTTTGGCACAAGGATTTGCCGGAGTTTTTACAGATTCGCACCAACAATGGCGACGATCGCATGAAGGCGCACGATGTCTTCCCCGCGGTGTGCTATCCCGACCTCTTCTGGAAGACCGTGCGTGACAACATCGAAGCGAACTGGTATCTCATGTGCCCGCATGACATTCTTGCCGTAAAAGGCTATAGCCTCGAGGATTTCTGGGGTGAGGAATGGGAGGAACGCTACCGCGACTGCGTGGCGGACAATCGCATTGAAAAACGCGTGATCCCGATCAAGGAGCTCGTCCGCCTGATCCTCAAGAGCGCGGTGGAGACGGGGACACCGTTTGTGTTCAACCGAGACACGGTCAACCGTGCAAACCCGAACCACCACACGGGCATGATCTATTGCAGCAACCTCTGCACGGAGATTGCGCAGAATATGAGCGGTATTTCAGATGTGAGCCAGGAGATTGTAGAGACGAACGGAGAAACCGTCATCGTCACCACCACCAAGCCCGGCGATTTCGTGGTCTGTAACCTCGCAAGCCTGTCGCTCGGGCAGATCGATCTCAGCGGCGACGAGCTGGAAACCATCACAAGCCACGTCGTCCGCGCGCTGGACAATGTCATCGACCTCAACTTCTTCCCCGTGCCGTACGCCAAGGTGAACAACCTGAAGTATCGGCCGATCGGGCTCGGCGTGAGCGGATACCACCACATGCTCGCCAAACAGCACATCGGCTGGGAAACCGAAGAGCACCTGAAATTTGTTGACAAGCTCTTTGAGCGGATCAACTACGCCGCGATCTCGGCAAGCTGCGACGTCGCCGCCGACAAGGGCAAGTACGAGTTTTTTGAAGGCAGCGACTGGCAGACGGGCGCATATTTTGCAAAGCGCGGCTATACCAGCGAGCGCTGGAAAGCCCTCGCCGCGCGCGTGGCCAAGACTGGCCTTCGCAACGGCTGGCTGCTTGCGATTGCACCGACCAGCAGCACGAGCATCATCGCGGGAACGACCGCGGGCATCGACCCGGTGATGAGCCGCTATTTCCTTGAGGAAAAGAAAAACGGGCTGATTCCGCGCGTCGCGCCGGATCTTTCGCCGGAGACATTCTGGTATTACAAGAGCGCGCACCTGATGGATCAAACCTGGAGCATCCGCGCGGCGGGCATCCGGCAGCGGCACATTGACCAGAGCCAGAGCATGAACCTCTACATCACCAACGAGTTCACCTTCCGAAAAGTGCTCGGTCTTTACATTCTTGCCTTCGAACAGGGCGTGAAGACCGTCTACTACGTGCGGAGCAAGAGCCTTGAAGTTGAGGATTGCTCGGCGTGCTCGTCCTAATTTTTTTTGCGGATGACCAAAGAAACGATGGGAGTTTACAGATATGGAAGTATTAAAACAAAAACCGCTCTTTAACCCCGATGGCAGCCTCGACCTAAACGATCGCCGGATGATCGCGGGCGACACCACAAACCTCAACGATTTCAACAACCTCAAATACGGCTGGTCTCACGACTGGTACCGTCAGGCGATGAATAATTTTTGGGTGCCGGAGGAGGTTAACCTCTCCACCGACGTGAAGGATTATCCCAACCTGCCCGCGCCGGAACGCCGCGCCTACGATAAGATCCTCTCGTTTTTGATCTTCCTCGACAGCATCCAGACCGCGAACCTGCCCGCCGTCGGCGAGTACATCACCGCAAACGAGGTGAATCTCTGCCTCGCGATCCAAACGTATCAGGAAGCCATCCACAGCCAGAGCTACAGCTACATGCTCGACACCATCTGCGAACCGCAAGGGCGCGACGAGGTGCTCTATCAATGGAAAAACGACGAGCACCTGCTCAAACGGAACACGTTTATCGGCGACGCGTATAACCACTTTTACCGCGAGCGCACGGCGGAAAATCTCATGCGCACCATCGTCGCCAACTATATTCTCGAGGGGGTCTATTTCTACAGCGGGTTTATGTTCTTCTATAATCTCGGAAGAAACAACCTCATGCCGGGTTCTGTGCAGGTCATTCGCTATATCAACCGCGACGAAAACACGCATCTTTGGCTGTTTCGGAGTATTCTGCTCGAGCTCAAGCAGGAAAACCCCGAGCTCTTCACGCCGGAGAAAGTGGAGCTCTATCGCGACATGATCCGCGAAGGCTGCGAACAGGAGATCGCCTGGGGGCATTATGCCATCGGCGACGGTGTCGCGGGGTTGACCTGCGAGATGATCACCGACTATGTGCAATATCTCGGCAACCTGCGGTGCACCAACCTCGGCTTTGAGAAACTCTACGACGGTCACGACGCAGAGCCGGAAAACCTCAGCTGGGTGAGCCAATACAGCAACGCAAACACGATTAAGACGGACTTCTTCGAGGCGCGCAGCACCGCCTATGCCAAGAGCGGCGCGCTGGTGGACGATCTGTAACCCCTTCTTATCCTCCCGATCTCGCACAAAAGCAAACCCGCATGCCGTCCGGCATGCGGGTTTTGTCGATTGTGAAAGTCGAGTTGCGCTATTCAACCCGTTTTTTATTTTTTTCTGGAGGGATTGACGCAGCCCGCGCCGCCGACGCAGCCGCCGACACACGCCATGCCCTCGACAAAGTTGCCGACATCCAGCCCTTTGGAGAGTTTCAGCAGCGCAACGCGACACTCTTCGATCCCGTTGCACTTGGTGGCGACGAGTTTGAATTCCTCGTTTCCGCTTGCCTTAATCGCCTGCCGGATCGCCTCGGTGACGCCGCCGGAGCGCGCAAACCCGCGCCCAAACGCCGTCGCTTCGTCCACGCTCTCGATGGGCAGCGAAGAAATGTCGATCTCCCGGCTGTCAAGGAGCGCCTGAAGCTCTTCAAACGTGATCACGCAGTCGATATACGGCGAAACGCGCTCCTTTTGCGCCTCCGCCTTCTTCGCCGTGCACGGGCCGACGAACACGATCTTCGCCTCCGGCTCCCGTTCTTTGATCCATTTGCCAAGGGTCGCCATCGGAGAGAGACAATGGGACAGATGGTGTGTCAGTTTCGGAAAATTCTGTTCCACATAGCTCACAAACGCGGGACAGCAGGAGCTCATCACAAAGCCTTTTTCGAGCAACTCCGCGCTCTCCTCCTCGGCTACCATGTCCGCGCCGCGCGCGGCTTCCGTCACTGCGTCAAACCCCAGCGCGCGAAGACCCGCGTTCACCTGACCCGGCCATGCATAGGTAAACTGGCTCTGGATCGCGGGCGCAACCATTGCATAGAGCTTCTGCCCCGGTTGCTTGTTTTTCAGCAGCTCAACAGCTTGGAGGATTTCGGATTTATCCATGATCGCGCCAAAGGGGCACTGCGTCACGCAGGCACCGCAGGCGGTACACTTGCTCTCGCGAATCAAGGCGCTCTTTTCCTCGTCCATCGTGATCGCCCGTGCATGGCAGGCGCTCTCACACGGGCGCTTGGTTTGAATGATCGCGTGATACGGGCATGCCTTTGCGCAGAGTCCGCATTCGATGCACTTCTCCTGATCAATATGCGCTTTCTGGCGCGAGTCTAAATAGATTGCATCGCTCTTGCAGGCCTCCTTGCAGCGGTGCGCAATGCAGCCGCGGCAGACGGCGGTCACGTCATAGCCGGAGACGGGGCACTCGTCACAGGCGATATCCAGTGTCTCGATGATATTCGGGTTTTTGCTGTTGCCGCCCATCGCGAGCTTGACCCGCTCGCCCAGAATCGCCCGTTCTTTGTAGACGCAGCAGCGCATAGAGGGCTTTTTGCCCGACACAATCGTCTTGGGGATATCCAGCAGGCTCTCTTGCAACGTGCCCTCAAAGGCACGCTTTGCAACCTCGCATAGGGTTCGGTATTTTAGATACTGTACTTGGCTTTCAAACTCTCTCATTACTTACCTTGCTTTTTTCTTTCTTTACTATGTTGCATTTTCTCAAGCCGTGTGATTATAAGTGATTCCGCCGCCGGTTGCAAGCGTTTTCACAACAAAGCAAACTAGCTTTTTACAGCGCGGCGAACTGGCTTTGATACAGTTCAGCATAAAAACCGTTCTGCGCGAGCAGTTCCTCGTGCCTGCCGCGCTCGATCACCTTGCCGTCTTTCATCACGAGGATCACATCCGCTTCGCGAATGGTCGAGAGCCTGTGCGCAACCACGATACTGGTTCTGCCCTCCATCAATCGGGAAAACGCCGTCTGCACGCGCTGCTCCGTTCGGGTGTCGATGGAACTCGTCGCTTCGTCCAGAATCAGCACCGGCGGCAGGCGAAGCATGACCCGCGTGATGCACAAAAGCTGCCTCTGCCCTTGCGAGAGGCTGCCGTCTTCGCCGATGACGGTATCATACCCTTTCGGCAGGCGCATGATGAAGCCGTGCGCGCGCGCGGCCTTCGCGGCGGCGATGATCTCCTCCTCGGTCGCGTCCGGCTTGCCAAGGGTGATGTTCTCGCGGATCGTGCCCGCCTTGAGCCATGTATCCTGCAGCACCATGCCATAGCCGCTTCGAAGGCTCTTTCGCGTGATGGAGCGGATATCCGTGCCCTCGACGCGCACCGCGCCGCCGGTGACATCATAGAAGCGCATCAAGAGGTTGATGATCGTCGTCTTGCCGCAGCCGGTCGGCCCCACGATGGCGATACGCTGGCCGGGCTTGACGCAGAGGTTGAGTTGCTCGATAAACGCACGCTGTTCATCATACGAAAACGCAACGTTATCAAGTTCAATATTTCCTTGCACGTTCTCCAGCACGGCGGCATCCGCCGCGTCCGGCTGCTCCGGCGTTTCCTCGATCAGCGCAAAGATGCGCCCCGCGCAGGCAAGGGCGTTTTGCAGCTCTGTCACCACGCCGGAGATCTCGTTAAACGGCTTGGTGTACTGCGCGGCATAGCTCAAAAACACCGAAAGCTGACCCACGGAGAATGCGCCGCCGGTTGCAATCGCCGTCAGCGCACCGACGAGCGCAACGCCCGCATAGACCAGCGCGTTGATAAAGCGCGTCGTGGGGTTGGTGATGGAGGAATAAAACGTTGCGTTGAGATAGTCCTTTGCAAGCCTACCATTGATCTCGTCAAACTTCGCCTGCGATTGTGCTGTATGCGAAAACGCCTGCACGACCTTCTGGTTTTTAATCATCTCGTCGAGATAGCCCGTCTGTTCGGCGCGTGTATCCGAAAGCGCGCGGAACATCCGGTAGGTGCGCGAGGCGATTGCACGCGCGGAGATCAACGAAAGCGGCGTGAGCAAAATCACCACAAGCCCCGTCTTCCAATCGATGGCGAGCATGAAGAAGAGCGTGCCGAGGATGGTCATAACCCCCGTGAACAACTGCGAAAAACCGAGCAGCAGCCCGTCTGCAAACGCGTCCGCGTCCGCAATCACGCGGCTGACGATCTCGCCGTAGGCATGGGAGTCGATATAGCGCAGCGGTAGGCGCTCGATGGTTTCAAACGCGCGGGTGCGCAGATCCCGCACCACGCCGAACGTCATGCGGTTGTTGATCGCGCCCATGAGCCACTGCAGCAGCGCGGTGCCGCCCGCGATGGCGCAGGCTTGCACCAGAATGCGCAGGATCGCGTCAAACTGCACCCTCCCTTTTCCGGCGATGAGGTCGATCGCGCGTCCGATCAGGATTGGCACATACAGCGCCGCCGCAACCGAGACCAACGCAAGCAAGAGCGAGAGCAAGAGGAGCAGCCGATAGCCCTTGAGCGACAACAGTATCTTTTTGAGTACGCCTTTATCCAGGCGGACGGCGGTTTGCTTCTTTTCTTTACGCATGCGCCGCCCCCGTCTGAAACTGCGTTTCGTAAATTTCCCGGTAGACGGGACACGTCTGAAGCAGTTCGTCACTGGTACCGAGTCCGGCCACGCTACCATCCTCCAGCACGAGGATTTGATCCGCATAGAGCACCGAGGACGCGCGCTGGGAGACGATGAAGACGGTCGGGTTTCCTTCCATAGTGCGGATGCTCGCGCGGAGCCTTGCGTCGGTTGCGTAGTCCAGCGCGGAGGCGCTGTCGTCCAAAATGAGAATTTCCGGCTTTCGCACCAGCGCGCGGGCGATGGTCAGCCGCTGTTTTTGCCCGCCGGAGAGATTCCTTCCGCCCTGCTCAATCTCGGCGTTCAGGCCGCCTTTTTCCGCGATGCTGTTCTGAATCTGCGCAAGCGAAAGCGCCTGCCAGATCTCCTCATCGGTTGCCTCCGGCTTACCCCAGCGAATATTTTCACGCACAGTACCGGAGAAGAGTGCCGCGCTCTGCGGAACGATGCCAATCTTTTGCCGCAACTCGTCCAGCGGATAGTCCTTCACATCGATGCCGAAGACGCGCACCGTTCCCTCACTCGCGTCGTAAAAGCGCGGGATAAGGTTCACGAGAGAGCTTTTGCCCGCGCCCGTGCCGCCGATGATGCCGATGGTCTGCCCGCGTTGCACGGTGAGGTTGATGTCTATAAGCGCCTCTTCCGCGCCCGCATAGTAGCGAAGCCCGACCGCGCGAAACTCCACGGCGGCATCGCCTTGCGGCTTGGCCGTGCGCACATCCGGGGATTGCATCGCGGGTGGCATCTCCAGCACTTGCTGGATGCGATTCCCGCTGGCGATGGATTTATTGATCGTGATGATGAGGCTCGCGAGCTTGACCAGCTCCACCAAGATCTGGCTCATATAGTTATAGAGCGCGACCACCTCGCNNCCCGCCTGTACGCGGATTGCGCCGACCCAGATGAGCAGCGCGATGGCAAGGTTGATGATGACATATGTCGCGGGGTTGAGCAAAGACGCGATGCGCCCGACCGCGCGCTGCATCGAAAACAGCAGCCCGTTTTCGCGGCGGAACGCGTCCGCTTCGCTTTCCTCCAACCCAAAGGCGCGCACCACGCGCACGCCGACGAGGTTTTGCCGCACGGCGCCGACGATGCGATCCAGCCGCGCCTGCACCGCGCGATAGAGCGGAATGCACACGAGCATCACCGCAAACACGGCTATGGCGAGCAGCGGAATTGCCCCGGCGAACACGAGCGCGGCTTTTGCGTCCACTGTGAACGCCAGTATCGCCGCGCCAAACACGATAAACGGCGAGCGCAAAAGCAAGCGCAGCGTGAGGTTCACCCCCGTTTGCGCCTGGTTGCTGTCGCTTGTGAGCCGCGTGACCAGCGTGGAAACACCAACGGTGTCCAGATCGGAAAACGAGAGCGACTGAATCTTTTCAAACAGCGCGCGCTTGACCTCTTTGCCGAAGCCTGCCGCCGCCTTTGCCGCGTAGTATTGCGCGGTGATAGAGCTCACAAGCCCCGCCAGCGCAAGCCCCGCCAGCAGCAGGCACATGCGAAGAATAAACCCCTTATCTCCGCCTGCGATGCCACGGTCGATCAGCGCCGCCATAACCAGCGGCACGGCAAGCTCCAGTCCCGCTTCAAAGAGCTTGAACAGGGGGCTTAGTATGCTTTCTTTTCGATATTCGCTTAAATGCTTTAGTAACGATTTCAATTGATCCTATACGCTCACGATCACTGTTTCTTTTTCGATTGAACATTGTTATTATAACATTTCCCCCGGGCGGTTGCCCCCGTAATCCGTTTTATTGTGTTTCATATTTCCACAGATGTCAAAAAAACATCCTCTTCTCCAGTCTGTATTTTATTAGAAAAAGCAATCTCGCAAAAAAACACGCAAAACGCAGCGCTTTCTCCTTATGATCAAACCCGTGTGTTGGTTTTATTCTTGACAAATCTTTTTTATCGTGTATAACGGTACTGTGTTATCGATACCACGGCGATTGGCGTTATCAAAACGCTGTTTTGCCGCCGGATGATTCCGCTGCAAAGGCTTTACATCCGAAATGTAAAGTTGTAGAATGCTAGTATCGATATCCTGTCCTTGGCGTCGCTGCCGCATCTGCAACCCCTTTCTGTAGATTCCGGGCGCACCTTCGCTGAGCGGGATTTTTGTCTTGATTTGGGATGTTTATCACGCATCTCTGATCGATTGCAGGAGGTATGGACGGATGATCGGTTTCTTGATTGGCCTTGTTTGCGGCGCGGGCGAGCTTTTTCTGCTCACGCGGGTGATAAAGGCAGTCTCTGCGGGTCGTTCCCTGCAAACCGTTGCGCTCGTCTTTGCGAAAATTCTTCTGTTTGCCGCGGCTCTGGTTCCCGTTGCGCTGTTCTTTCAGCGTGAACTACTCTGGTGCGGCATTGGAATCTCATCCGTTCTCGTCGCCGGCGCGGTTATCATCAACGTGCTCATGCGCAGAAACGGGAAAGGAGACCGGTAAATGCAATTTAACATGCCTTCTGTCGGAAAATGGATCGCGATCCTGCTCTCGCTGCTGCTCGGCATAGCCGCGCTTGTTTTGCGCGCGCGCATTGCACAGCCGGAGAAGACGGAAGAAGGCTACAAGCCCGCCAAGAAAAAACGCAACCTGCTGATGATGGCGGGCGTGCTGTTGCTCTGGCTTTGCAGCGGGCTCTTCCTCGGCTGCTTTGGCCTCGGAGGGCGGGTTTTCCAGGTTGCAATCAGCCCTGAGCGGATGAATATTCTCGGTTTCTCCGTGAGTTCCACCGTGTTTGTCTCCTGGATCGTGATTGCGGCGCTCGCGCTGCTCGCGCTTTTGCTTCGCGTCTTCGTGATTCCGCGCTTCAAGGAGACCCCGCGCGGCATACAGCTTGTGCTGGAAACCGCGGTCAGCGCGATCAACGATCTGACAAAAGAAAAATACGGGCACGCAAATGAAGGGCTCGCATCCTATTTCTTCGCGCTGGCGGCGCTGTTCGTCGGCTCTGCAATCGTGGAGCTGTTCGGGTTCCGTCCGCCGACGACCGACCTGAGTATGACGCTTTCCTATGCGCTGGTGACATTCGTGCTCATCAATTTCTACGGCATCTATAAAAAGGGCGTCAAGGGGCGGCTCCAAAGCTTTGTCCGCCCAAAGGCAATCATCGCGCCGTTTAAGCTTCTCTCCGATCTTGCCGTGCCGATTTCGCTGGCTTGCCGACTCTTTGGCAACATGCTCGGCGGCATGGTCGTGGTCGAGCTGGTCTATTTCGCGCTCGGCGCCTTCTCGGTCGGCATTCCTGCGGTGCTTGGGCTTTATTTCAACGCCTTCCACCCATTGATCCAGTTTTTCATCTTCATCAACCTTTCGCTTACATTCATCGGCGAGGCTGTAGAAGAGGTCGAGTAATCCATACCGGCCGATGAACAGTACACGATCAGGCCGGATACAATAGTACCAGTATTACTTTAGGAGGATTCTTACCATGACGGATATCGGATTGATCGCAATCGGCGCAGGCCTCGCGGTGCTCACGGGTGCGGGCGCAGGCCTCGGCATGGGCATCGCCACCGGCAAGGCCGTGGAAGCGGTCGCACGCCAGCCGGAAGCCAACAGCAAGATCAACGCGCTGCTCCTGCTCGGTCTCGCGCTAACGGAGTCGACCGCCATCTATGGCTTTGTCACCGCACTTGTCATGATCTTTACGATGGGCAAATAACGTAGCCAAAGAGGGGTATCCATGGAATTTCACCTGATCGATTTCATCGAGCACGCGCTCAACCTCCTCATTCTCTTCCTCTTGCTGCGCCACTTTTTGTATAAACCGGTCAGCAAGTTCATGGCGGAGCGCGAGGCAAATTTTGCGCGCGAGCGCGAGCAGCTCGACGCAAGCCGGAACGAGGCAAATGTGCTCAAAGTACAATATGAAACCTCGATGAAAAACGCGCGGCTTGACGCGGAACACATCGCGGAGGAGCGCCGCAAGGCAGCCGAACGCGAGGCGGAAGACCTCCGCAAAAAAGCCAAGCAGGATGCGCAGGGCATCCTTTCCGACGCGATGCATCAAGCCGTTGCCGAACGCGAGGGCATGATGAACGAGCTCAAAACCCAGACGGCGGAGCTCGCCGTCGACATTGCGGGAAAGATTCTGGAGCGTGAGGTCACACAAGAGGATCACCAGCGCATCATCGACAGCTTTTTCGACAAAGTCGGATAAGGCGGCTTTTGCTGTGCATGAAACAGCGTGCCGTTTGAGCTGGTTTCCCGTTACGTCTTTTTTTGCGGATGCCGGCACGCATGGATTTGCACAGACACTTGAACTCTTTTTAGGAAAGTGAGCTCCGTATGGCTCTAAGAGGCGAATTATACACCGCCGGCCCGTTCGGCGAAGAACAAATCGAGTCCGTCAAACGGCACTTCTGCGAAATGCTTGGCCAGGAGGTCTCCTTTGAGGTCAAGCAAAACGAAGCGCTGATCGGCGGTTTTCTCGCCATCATCGACGGAAAGATTTATGACGCGAGCGTTGCCTACCGCGTCAAGGAAGCGCAGCACCTGCTTGTGAGCAACAGCGTCTCCGGCGCGGAGATCACGGCGGAAAACGTCCGCCTGAGCGGGAGCGAGCAAAAGCCGTTTCACAGCAACGCGTCGGACATTGGGAAAACGCTCAAGCGCCGCATCCGTTCATTTGAAAACAAATCGGCAGTCTATGAGTACGGCATCGTCACCAGTGTAGGCGACGGCGTTGTGCGGATAGAGGGTCTTTCGCATACCCGATATGGCGAGCAGATCGCCTTTGAAAACGATGTGTACGGCATGACCATGGACCTTGAACTGGACGGCGTCGGCGCCGTGCTTCTCAACGGTCAGGACAGTGTCCGCGTGGGCGAGCGCGTTTATGGCACCGGCCGCGTGGTCGAGGTGCCGGTCGGCGACGAGTTGCTGGGGCGCGTCGTGAACCCCATCGGTATGCCGCTGGACGACAAACCACTCAGCGCCGCACGCTACCGCCCCGTGGAATCCCCCGCGCCGCGCATCATCGACCGTCAGGCGGTCAACGAACCGCTGATGACCGGGCTTCTCGCGGTGGACAGCATCATTCCCATCGGGCGCGGGCAGCGCGAGCTGATCATCGGCGACCGGCAGACGGGCAAAACGACCATCGCCATCGATACCATCATCAACCAGCGCGGCAAGCACGTGAACTGCGTCTATGTCGCAATCGGACAGAAGCTCTCCACCGTCGCGCAGATTTATGAAATCCTGCAATCGGCAGGCGCGATGGACTATACCGTCATCGTCGTTGCAAACGCGAGCGACTGCGCGGCGATGCAATACCTTGCGCCTTACGCCGGCTGCGCCATTGCGGAGCAGTTTATGTATGACGGGAAAGACGCGCTGGTCATCTATGACGACCTAAGCAAGCATGCGGTGGCGTATCGCGCCATGTCTCTGCTTTTGCACCGCCCGCCGGGACGCGAGGCATACCCCGGCGACGTATTCTATCTGCACAGCAGGCTTTTGGAGCGTGCGGGACATCTGAGCGAGGCAAACGGCGGCGGCTCGCTGACCGCGCTGCCCATCGTCGAAACCATGGCGAGCGATATCTCCGCCTATATTCCGACCAACGTGATTTCGATTACGGACGGCCAGATCTATCTGGAGCCGGAGTTGTTCCATTCCGGCGTGCGCCCTGCGGTCAACGTTGGCCTCTCGGTCTCCCGCGTCGGCAGCGCCGCGCAGAAGAAGGCCATGCGCAAGGTGGTTAAAAAACTCCGCCTCACACTCGCGCAATATCGCGAACTGCAGATTTTCGCGCAGTTCGGCTCCGACATCGACAGCGTGACCAAGGAGATTCTGGACAACGGCGATCGCCTCAGCGAGACGCTTAAACAAAACCAGCACGAGCCGCTCCAGATGAGCGAACAGGTGCTGCTGCTCTACGCGGTGATGAACGGGTACCTCAAAGATGTATCCTCGCCACATGTGCGCGCCTTCCAAAAAGGGCTTTTGCAATATGTGCGCCGCAACTACAGCACAATGCTGGATGAAATTGAAGAAAGCGGAGACTTGACGGACGAAATTGCAGACGAACTGCGCGCCGCGATCGAAAACTATCAGCTCACCTGCAAGGCGTAACCGCATTTTTGTAAACACCGGATCAACCCCGAAAGGAGGCCCCGCCCCATGGCAAACGTCAGCGACATTCGCTTTCATATCAAGAGCGTGAAGCAAACACGCCAGATCACCAATGCCATGCACATGGTCTCCGCGGCGCGCATGCGCAAGGCTCTCGACGGCATCGCGAAAAACCGCTCCTATTTTTACCATGCACTGGATGTGATCGTCGACATTCGAAACCATACGGGTGACATCACGCACCCGTACCTCAAGCACCGCGCGGGAGACAAGGTCGCCTATATCGTCGTCTCCGGCGAGAAAGGGCTTTCCGGTTCCTATAACCACGCCGTGCTCGCGCTTGCAGATAGCCTGATGGAGGACAAGAACGTCATTGAGGTCTACACCATCGGCAGCGTCGGCACCTCGCATTTCTTGCGCCGCGGCATCACGCCGGACCGGCACTTTGAACGTCTCGCGGAAAAGCCGAAGCTCGACCAGGTGCGAAGACTCATGACTATACTCATCGAGCAATATGACCGCGGGGAGATCGACGAACTCAGAATCGTCTACACCCGCTTTATCAATACCCTTTCACGTGAGCCGATGGAGCAGAAGCTGCTTCCGGTCGAGCTCAACGACTTCAAGCGCGGCAGGCCGACCAGCACGCAGGACGAGGCGTATGATCGCTCCTATATCCTCTATGACCCTTCGCCGAAAGAGGTGCTCAACGCTCTGATTCCGCAGCTCTTGATCGGCTATGTCTACGGTGCGATTGTACACGCCTATGCAAGCGAAAACTGCTCCCGCATGGCCGCGATGGAAAACGCCACGCGTAGCGCGGACAAGATGATTGAAAAACTGACGCAGCAATATCACGCCGTGCGCCAGCTCACCATTACCAACGAGCTAGCCGATATCATCGGCGCCGCCAACGCGGCAAACGCGGCAAGGTCAGCAGACGCCGCCTATTATCCGGAGGAAAAACGCCCATGACGGAACAAGAACGTACCGGAAGCATCATCCGTATCATCGGCCCCGTGCTGGATGTGCGCTTCAAAGAAGGCAGCGAGCCGCTGATCAAAACACTGCTCGTCACCAAGACGGAGCCACCCGTCCATATCGAGGTCGTGCAGCACCACTCCCCCGGCGTGGTGCGCGCCATCGCGCTGGAACCCACGGAAGGGCTTTCCTGCGGAATTGAGGTCACAAACACCGACGGCGGCATCCGCGTCCCCGTCGGCGAGAATGTGCTTGGCCGCGTGATCGACTGCCTGGGCCGCCCGATCGACGGGCTCGGCCCGATTGACGCCCCCCAGCGGGACGTACATCAGGCGCCGCCTTCTTTTCTGCTTCAGCGGCCTTCGACCACGCTCTTTGAAACGGGCATCAAGGTCATCGATCTGTTAGCCCCCTACCCCGTCGGCGGCAAGATCGGTCTCTTTGGCGGAGCCGGCGTAGGCAAGACCGTCTTGATTCTGGAGCTCATCCACAATATCGCAAAAAACCGCGGCGGTTATTCGGTCTTCACCGGCGTTGGCGAACGCAGCCGCGAGGGCACGGATCTGATCGCGGATATGCGCGAAAGCGGCGTAATCGCGCGTACCTCCCTTGCCTTCGGGCAGATGAACGAGCCGCCGGGATCGCGCATGCGCGTGGCGCTCGCCGGGCTTTCGATGGCGGAATACATCCGCGACGAGATGCATCAGGACGTGCTGCTCTTCATCGACAATATCTTCCGCTTTGTGCAGGCGGGCAACGAAGTCTCCGCGCTGCTTGGCCGCATGCCGAGCGCGGTCGGTTACCAACCGACGCTGGCAAACGAGCTGGGCGAGCTGCAGGAGCGCATCGCGAGCACGCCGCACGGCTCAATTACCTCCGTGCAGGCGATCTATGTCCCCGCGGACGACCTGACCGACCCTGCACCGGCAACGATTTTCTCGCATTTAGACGCGACGACGGTGCTCTCCCGCGCGATTGCCGAAATCGGCATCTATCCCGCGGTTGACCCGCTTGCCTCCTCCTCCCGCATTCTGGAGCCTGCCATCGTTGGCGAGCGGCACTATAGCGTTGCCCGGCGCGTGCAGGAAACACTCCAGCGCTATCACGAGCTGCAGGATATCATCGCCATCCTCGGTATGGACGAGCTTTCCGACGACGACCGGCAGACGGTCTACCGCGCGAGAAAGATTCAAAACTTCCTATCCCAGCCGATGCATGTGGCGGAGGTCTACAGCGGACAGCCCGGCTGCTCCGTCGCGCTCTTGGACACAATTGCAAGCTTTGAGGAGATTGTCGACGGCAAAGTGGACGATATTCCGGAGTCTCTGTTCCTGCTTGCGGGTGGCATCGCCGAGGTGCGCGCGCGCTACGCCGAGATGAAGCACAGCGAGCAAGCATGACCGCTCCCGAGTAAAAACCCAATGTAAAATCAATTTTCACGATCAATCCAGTCAACCGCATCCAAAAAAATCGATTGCATGCGCAATCGGAGAGGAGAGATCATGGCAAAACCCTTTAACCTCATGGTTGTCACGCCGGAGCGGGAGTTTTTCAGCGGAGAAGCGGTCTATGTCAGCGTTCAATCCATCGCGGGCACGCTCGGCGTCATGGCAGGGCATGTGCCAATGGTTTCGGCGCTGGATGTCGGCGTACTGGAAATCCAAACGGACGAACACACGACCCGCACAGCGTTTCACTCCGAAGGGTTTATCGAGGTTCGTCCTGAGTGCGTCTATATTCTCTCCCAAGCCTGCGAATGGCCGGAGGAAATCGACGAAAAGCGTGCCCTCGAAGCGGAGCAGCGGGCGCAGGAGCGCCTGCAGCAGGAGCGCGGCGATCAGCTCGGCACCATGGGGCACAGCAAGGTTGCCCTCATGCGCGCCATGACACGGCGAAAGATCAAATCGATGTCCTCCAAATAATCCCTCGCCAAACGTACCCGCGCTCCGGTCAAACGGGGCGCGGTTTTGTTTTGGATTGCGCCTTGCCGCCGCATTTCATATAATAAAGTCAGCCGCAAAGAAAATTCGTCTGAAAGAAGGTGCCGGTCATTGCGAAAACGGCGGATCACAAAGGCGGTCGTTGCCGCGTTTTTCGTTACGCTCGCGCTCTGCACGGCGCTCTGTGCTTATATTGAATACGGCAGACGCACCAGAGAAGACGACCAGATGAAATTCATCGCGGGCACCGTCAGCGCACAGGCGTATGAGGTGCTCTCCACTCAGTTGAACAAGGCAAAGACGCTGGAAGCCTTCGTCGTGCAAAACGAAGGCGGAACCGAAGGCTTTGACCGCGTGGCGCGGCTGCTCGTGACCGACAGCACGGTAAGAAACGTACTGCTCGCGCCGGGAGGCGTGGTCAGCGCGGTTTACCCGATCAAGGGCAACGAGAGCGTGATGGGTCACGACCTGACCGGCCGAAAAGCGGGCGATAAAGAAGCACAGGCGGCAATTGAGCGCGGCACCATGATCATGGCAGGCCCGTTCAGCCTTGTACAGGGCGGCTTAGGCATCGCAGGGAGGCTTCCCGTCTATCTCGACGGCACGTTCTGGGGCATCGTCTCCGTCACGCTCAACTACCCCGAAGCGCTTAGCGGGCTTACCGCGCCCGCCTCCGTCGCGGCGCAGGGTTTTGCCTGCCGCATCTGGCGCGTCAACCCCGACTCCGGCATTGAGCAGACCATCGTCAAGAGCGGAGACGGCATCACGAGCCGCGCGTTTGACTATGTGTTCCCGATCTATAATTCCGAATGGCACGTCACCGTTTCGCCCGTTCAAGCGTGGTATACAAACGACAGCGTGATCTATTCCGCGCTGGTCAGCCTGCTTTTGAGCTTTTCCGTCGCAACCGCGGTGGTGAGCACGGGCACAATCCGCCGTATGGAGCAGGAAGCGGCGCAAAATCGGATCACAGCGCTGCAAAAGCAGCTGGAGTTCGACCGCACCAATGTTCTGCTCGCGCAGATCAGTTCGCACTTTTTCTATCATACGCTCAACGCGATTCAGGCGCTGATCGTATTAGACCCCGACGCCGCCTATAAGATGACCGAGGACTTTTCGCGGTTTTTGCGCTTTAAGGTGGACAGCGTGAGCGCGCAAAGCGGCCTTGTGCCGTTTCGCGAGGAAATGCGCACCGTGCGCGCCTATGCGGAGATCAATAAGGTGCAGTTGCAGGATCGCTTACGGGTGGAATACGATGTGTTTGATGCGGATTTTCTCATCCCGGTGCTGACGATTCAGCCCGTGGTGGAGAACGCGATCATCCACGGCATCAAGCCGAAGGTCGGCGGCGGCACGATCCGTGTGAGCCTCGCGCATGAGGACGGGCGCTATATCGTCCGCGTACAGGACGACGGCGTTGGCTATACGCCCGGCGAAGAAGCGCGCGTGCACTCGGTCGGCATCCAGAACATCCGCACGCGCATGGAGCAGTTCCCGGGTTGCCGCATGCAGGTGGAAAGCGAACCGGGGTGCGGGACGACCGTCTCACTCTTCTACGCCGACAGCCTGACAAAGGACCGTGCAGGAGCGCTTGGAAGCCGGAATAAGGAGGACGCATGAAAACAATACTGGTTGACGATATGGCGCTGGATCTGCAACTTCTGGAGCTGAAATGTGCGGATATGCCGGAGATTGAGATCGTTGGCAAATTCACGCAACCCGAAGAAGCGATTGCCTATGCAAACGCACATGATGTAGAGTTTGCGATGCTGGATATCGACATGCCGGGCATGAGCGGAATCGAGCTTGCGATGCGCCTTCGTGATATCCGGCGGGATATCATCATCGTTTTCATCACGGCGCACCCGCGCTTTGCCGTGGAAGCGTTCCAGATGAAGGCGGACTATATGGTCTTCAAACCCTTTGACCGCGACGATATTCAGGATGTGCTGGAGCGCGCGCGCCTGCTGCACACACGGCAGAAAAAGCGCGTGGAGTTCCACACCTTCGGCAATTTCGAGATGCTGGTGGACGGCAACCCCGTGCGCTTCGTCTCCGCCAAGGCAAAGGAGCTCATGGCGCTCTGCGTGTTTTATGAAGGACGGAATGTAGGCATCTACGACATCATTGAGCACCTCTGTGAAGGCAGCGAGAACAAGACCGCCGAAAACACCGGCTATCGCAGAACGATCAAGGAACTCACCGACACATTAAAAGCCTGCAACGCGGAGGAAATCTTCGTGCGCGAACGCGGGAGCTGCCGCCTCCGCCGCGAGCTTGTCTCCTGCGACTATTATGACTTCTGGTCGGGCAAGGCGGACGCGATCTCCCGCTTTGACGGCAGGTTTATGAGCGACTACGCCTGGGCGGAATCCGCGATCTATCGCATGTGCGAGAAAAAGGGGTTGTCGTAAATTTCCTCGCAATGCCCATAAAACAAGAGAGCCGTTTTTCGGCTCTCTGTTTGGTTGAAAGAGCAATCGTTATCTCAAGTTAATCGATCACCACTAAAATCTGTGGTATAATGCGAAAAACCTCATTAGGATGTGTGTATGAAACGATCGTATTATCAAAACTCTTTATCTGACTTTCTAAGGCAAACATCAGATGAGATTCTTGGCGAAATTGTAGCAAACAACAACTTCGTACTTGAACAAACACAACGTGATGCATGGGTTTATCAAATCAACCTACTGCAAGCGACGCTTGCTTTGCTACCGGATGGTGGAATTGCATTTGAATACACCATTCCTAGAATTGGCGCTCGAATCGACAATGTTCTCGTTTATAAAGGCATTGTGTATGTCATTGAGTTCAAGGTTGGCGAGCATTCTTATCCCAAACACGCGATTCAGCAAGTCCTGGATTATGCGCTTGACTTGAAATACTTCCATCAGGCAAGTCAAAAAAGAAAGATCGTTCCGATTCTTATTTGTACCCACGCAGATGACGTATACCCAGAGTTTAAGTTCGACGAAGACGGAACATATCATGTCATCTGCGCAAATACCAGAATGATCCGTCCGATCCTCGAATATCTATCATCACGTCTCTATGACGCCCCTATTACCATTGATGAGTGGACCCAATCACCCTATATGCCTACCCCAACAATCATCGAAGCCGCTCAGGCACTCTACCGCGGCCATGACGTAAAAGAGATATCCCGCAGCGATTCAGAAAGCTATAATTTAAGCCTTACTTCGGATATCATCAACCAAATTATCGACTCTAGTAAAGCGCATAGCAGGAAATCTATCTGCTTTATAACCGGCGTGCCTGGCGCCGGAAAAACGCTCGCCGGATTGAATATTGCAAACACGCGCCACAACTTTAGCGAGGATGAGCACGCAGTATTTCTTTCTGGAAATGGTCCACTGGTAGATGTATTGCGTGAAGCGTTGGCTAGAGATGAACATCGCCGTTCAAATGGCGAGATACGAAAGGGATTCTCTCGCAAAAAAGCGAACGCGTTTATCCAGAATATCCATCATTTTCGAGATGATGCCCTTTCAGCGGAAGCAGCTCCCGTTGAGCGCGTTGCCGTTTTCGACGAGTCACAGCGTGCCTGGACCAAGGAGCAAACCGCCAACTTCATGATCAAAAGAGGACGTCTCACTTGGGAGATGTCCGAACCGGAATTCTTAATCAGCATTATGGACCGACATACGGATTGGGCCGTTATTGTTTGTCTCGTGGGTGGTGGACAAGAAATCAATACCGGCGAGGCTGGACTTCCAGCTTGGTTTGATGCACTAAAGGAGCATTTCCCACATTGGGATGTTTACGCTTCAAATCGAATAACGGATCAAGAGTATACGCGTGGATTATCTATATCAGATTTGTTTGGAACATTGAAAGTCTCTGTTTTTGAGAATCTTCATTTGGCTGTTTCCTTGCGCTCTTTCCGTAGTGAGCATGTCTCTGAATTCGTCAAGGCATTGCTAGATGTTGACAGGCAAAGCGCAGCGGCATTGATAAAGACACTCGAATGCAATTATCCGATTCTGATCACACGAGATCTCTCCATAGCAAAAAAGTGGATTCATTCAAAAGCACGCGCAAGCGAACGATACGGAATGATCGCGAGCTCTGGCGCAAAGCGACTAAAAGCAGCGGGAATATGGGTTCAGAATGAAGTTGAAGCAAAGGAATGGTTCTTAAATTCGGCTGACGACGTTCGATCTTCTAATTTTTTAGAAAACACCGCGACCGAATTTGATATTCAGGGTCTTGAGATCGACTGGGCAATCGTTGCTTGGGATGCAAATTATCGCTTTGTTGATGGTCACTTTCAACACTTCAATTTCATTGGCACTCGCTGGAATTCCGTTCGCCTGAATGATGATCAACTATATTTAAAAAATGCTTATCGTGTATTGTTAACACGGGCACGCCAAGGCTTTATCATATTCATCCCGTTTGGAGATGCTGCCGATGAAACGCGAAAGCCTGAATTTTATGATGGAACCTATCACTACTTGAAATCACTTGGAATTCCTGAGATCTAGAAATAGAAATATACAAATTTACCAGCAATCTCTTCGCTTCGCAAAAAACAAGAGAGCCGTTTTTCGGCTCTCTGTTTGGTTGCGTTTTTGTTTTACACGTTGATTCGGAACAACGTCACGTCGCCATCCTGCATGACATATTCCTTACCTTCGCTGCGGACGAGGCCTTTTTCCTTGCAGGCGGTCATGGAGCCGAGTTCTTGGAGCGTGTGGAACGGCACGATCTCCGCGCGAATAAATCCCCGTTCAAAGTCCGTGTGAATCTTCCCCGCTGCCTGCGGCGCTTTGGTGCCGCGGGTGATCGTCCAGGCGCGGACTTCCTTGGGCCCTGCGGTAAGATAGCTGATTAAGCCCAGCAGGCGATAGCACGCCTTGACGAGCTGATCGAGACCGGATTCCTTGATGCCGAGTTCCGCTAGGAACGCGCCCTTTTCGGCTGGATCAAGTTCGGCAATCTCTTCCTCCAGCTTGCAGCAGATGGTCAGTGCTTCCGCTTTTTCACCCTTTGCGATTTCGTAGAGCGCGCGCACGTGCTTGTTCGGCTCCGCGCCGACCTCGTCCTCGCTGACGTTTGCCACGTAGATGATGGGCTTGCTGGTGAGCAGGAAGAAACCGCGCATGAGCTCCGCTTCCTCGTCCGTGAGATCGAGGCTGCGCGCGGGCTTGCCACTCTCCAGTGCCTTTTGGATGCGCTCTAGAAGTTCCGTCTCCGCGAGTGTCTTCTTATCCCCCGCCTTCTGCTGTTTACGTGTGCGGTCGAGGCGTTTTTCCACCGTCTCCATATCCGCAAAGATCAACTCAAGCGAAATCGTCTCCACGTCCCGCGCGGGATCGACGCTGCCATCCACATGAACGATGTTCTCGTCCTCAAAGCAGCGCACAACGTGCACCACCGCGTCCACCTCGCGAATGTGCGAGAGGAACTTGTTGCCGAGCCCTTCGCCCCGGCTCGCGCCGCGCACCAGCCCCGCGATATCGACAAACTCAATCGTCGTGGGCGTGTATTTTTCGGGGCTGTACATCTTGGCCAGCACGTCCAGCCGCTCATCCGGCACCGCAACCACGCCGACATTCGGCTCGATGGTGCAAAACGGATAGTTCGCGGCCTGCGCGCCCGCCTGTGTGATTGCGTTAAAGAGCGTGCTCTTGCCGACATTCGGCAGGCCAATCACTCCAAGTTTCATAAAAGATTCTCCTTTTCTTTCCTCTTGCTTTTCTTAAAAGAAAAGTAAGCAAAAGAACTTATTTATAGTTTTGCTCTGCCAAAATTGAGTCTTCTGAGGGATTCTTCGCGGCCTAAGAGAGCGGTGATCTCGATTGCGCCGCCGGGGGTCACCAGCTTGCCCGCCAGCGCGATGCGCACCGGCCAGAGCAGCGTGCCGTTCTTCATCCCGCGCGCTTCCGCCATGCCAAGCAGGGTTTCGTGCAATGCGCTTTCCGTCCACTCCGGCAGCGCGGTCAACGCAGGGATCACAAAGTCCAGCACTTCTGCTGAAACGACGGAGTCCGTCTTGCTCTTCTTGTTGGTGAAAAGTTCTGCATCGTATTCCGGCAAGCTAGCTAAGAAATCCACCACATCGGGTATCTGCGAGAAGATCTCCGTGCGCGGCTGGAGAATCCGGCAGAGGATGTCGTGATCCATCCCCGCAACGCCCGCCTGCGCGTAGTACGGCAGCGCATGCCGCGTGAACGCCTCCGGCGAAAGCCTGCGGACATACTCCGCATTCATCCATGTGAGCTTGTTTACATCAAAGATTGCTGGAGATTTGGACATACCGGTTACGTCAAACGCTTCTTTGAGCTCGTCCAGCGTGAAAAACTCCCGCTCGTCTCCGGGATTCCAGCCAAGCAGCGAAACATAGTTGACAATCGCTTCCTTGAGGTAGCCCTTCTTCAGATAATCCTCAAAATACGCGTCGCCGTCCCGCTTACTGAGTTTGTGGCTCGCGTCGCGCATGATCGGCGTCATGTGAATGTAGATTGGTTTTTCCCAGCCGAACGCCTCATAAAGCAGGTTGTACTTCGGCGTGCTGGAGAGGTACTCGTTGCCGCGCATCACGTGGGTGATCGCCATCGTATGGTCGTCGATCACATTTGCAAAGTTATACGTCGGCATGCCGTCCGCCTTGATGAGCACCATGTCGTCGAGCTCCGCGCAGTCCACGCTGATATGCCCGTAGAGTACGTCGTCAAACGAGGCCTCGCCCGTGAGCGGCACGTTCTGGCGAATCACGTAGGGTTCGCCTGCTGCGATGCGTTTTTGCACCTCGTCCGGCGAAAGATGGAGGCAATGCTTGTCATATTTCCAGACTTCGCCCTGCGCGGAAGCCGCCTCTCGGCGCGCGTCGAGCTCTTCATTCGTGCAGAAGCAATAGTACGCCTTGCCGGTCTTGACCAGCAGCTCGGCATACGGCAGATACATGCTCTTGCGTTCGCTCTGAACATACGGGCCGTAGTCGCCGCCGACATCCGGGCCTTCGTCCCATTGCATGCCGATGTCGCGGAGCGTGTTGTAGATGACATCTACCGCGCCTTCAACATAGCGGCTCTGGTCGGTGTCCTCGATGCGGAGAATGAACGTACCGTTGTGTTTTTTTGCATACAGATAGGTATACAGCGCGCTGCGCAGATTGCCCAGATGCATATAGCCCGTCGGAGACGGGGCAAATCGGGTTCGAACCATAAAAATGTCTCCAAACTTTACTTTTCTGGAAAGAAAAGTAAACAAAAGAATTTATTCGTGATTATGCTTTATAGCTATCCTTGAGTCCAACCGTGCGGTTGAAGACGGGGTGTTCCGGCGTGGTGGTCAGATCCGCGCAGAAATACCCTTCGCGCAGGAACTGATAGTGTTCGCCAACCGGAGCGTCTTTGAGCGAGGGCTCCACAAAGCCGCGCAGAGTCACGAGCGAATCGGGGTTGAGCTTCTCGATAAAGTCCTTTTCGACCGTTTCTTCCTCGTCCTCCGCTTCGTCGTTTGCCGCCGTCTCGCTCTTCATCAGCGTGTCGTAGAGGCGGAACTCCGCCGCGATTGCTTCATCCGCGTTGACCCAATGCAGCGTGCCCTTGACCTTACGGGATTCTTCTCCGCTGTGGCTCGTGGGGTCATAGGTGCAGTGAATCTTGGTGATCGTGCCGTCGTCGTTTGCTTCCCAGCCGGTGCATTTGATGATATACGCACTCTTGAGGCGCACCTCGCCTTCCGGCTTGAGGCGAAAGAACTTGTTCGGCGGGTTTTCCGCGAAGTCGTCCCGCTCGATATAGACCCGCTTGCCGAGCTTCACGCTCCGCGTCCCCAGTTCGGGATGGTTCGGGTGGTTTTCGAGTTCGATCTCCTCGGTCTTACCTTCATCCCAGTTTTCGATTTCCACAAGAACGGGGTCGAGCACCGCCATCCGGCGTGCGGCATGCTCGTTGAGGTCTTCGCGCACACAGTGCTCCAACATGGCGGCGTCCACGACGCTGTCCGCCTTGGAGACGCCGATGCGGTCGAGAAAATCTCGAATGGCGGCGGCCGTGTAGCCGCGGCGCCGCATGCCGCAAAGCGTCGGCATACGCGGATCGTCCCAGCCGGAGACGAACCCTTCCTCCACGAGGCGGCGCAGATATCGCTTAGACATGATGGTGTCCGTGATGTTCAGGCGCGCAAACTCGATCTGGCGCGGCTTGGGCGAAAACTCGCACTGGTCGATGACCCAATCGTACAGCGGGCGGTGCGCTTCGTATTCCAGCGAGCAGAGCGAATGCGTCACGCCCTCGATCGCGTCCTGAATCGGGTGGGCAAAATCGTACATCGGGTAGATGCACCATTTGTCCCCCGTCTGGTGATGGCTCACATGCTTGATGCGATACAGCGCGGGATCGCGCATGTTGATGTTTGGGGACGCCATGTCGATCTTGGCGCGGAGAGTTTTGGTTCCGTCCGCAAACTCGCCTCCTCGCATCCGCTCGAAAAGATCGAGGTTTTCCGCAACGGGGCGGTCGCGGTACGGGCTGTTTTTGCCCGCCTGCGTCAGCGTGCCGCGATAGGCGCGCATGTCATCCTTCGTGAGCTCGTCCACATAGGCAACGCCTTTTTGGATGAGCTTGACGGCGAGGTCGTAGCACTGATCAAAGTAAGAGGAGCCGAATAAAATCTGGTTCCAGCGGAAGCCGAGCCACTGGATGTCCGCCTGGATTGCGTCGACGTATTCCACGTCCTCCTTGGCGGGGTTCGTGTCGTCATAGCGCAGATTGCAGATGCCGCCGAAGCGCTCCGCCATGCCAAAATCGATGGCGAGGGCTTTCGCGTGGCCGATGTGCAGGTAGCCGTTCGGTTCGGGCGGAAACCGGGTCTGCACGCGCGGCTCTTTTGTGCGCATATCCTCTTCGATGAACTCCTCGATGAAGTTCTTTGGGCGTTTTACCTCTTCCATTGCCGTTTGCCTCCAAATTTACTTCATACATTATCGGGTAACCGCCCCGAAATGTCAATTAATGGGGTAAGAGAACGTGATTTTCTTTTCTTACAAGAAAAGAAACAAAAGATTTTTTTGATAGAACTGTCTGGTTTTCCTAAAAGAAAAACAGGAGAATTTTTCTATCTCTTTTTCGCCAACTGCGTCAGCCGCGCAAGAGTATTATCTTTCGGGTGCTTCACGCAGTGCAAAAAGAGCTGCTTTTTCAGTTCGCCGAGTTCTTTGCCTTCCGGCAGTCCAGAGGCTTCCATCAGTTGTTGCCCCGTGATCGCAAGCTCCCGCTCGGAAAACGGCGTGCCGTCAACAAGCATGGTTGCATACAGCGCTCGCCAATCTTGCGCCACATAATCCACATCGTACCCACAGCCGCGAATATCCGCCTCCCGCAGGAGGATTTGATCCCGCGTCCGCTCCCTGCCCCAACTCGCGAATTTCACGCGCAGGGTATCCGCCTTTGCCGTGTGCTGAATGTCGTACATATGCCCTTCGACGAGCTGGCTCACCTCGGTGATCATTTTCGTCGGGAAACGCAGATCACCCAGAACTCGTCTGCTGATGCGTTCGCCGTATTTATCGTGTGCGTATTGCACGCCCGTCTCACGCTTGCAGTCCGGCTTACCCACGTCATGCAGCAGCCCCGCGAGGCGCAGTTTCTCCGTTGGGGGCGTTGCCGCGCAGACGCGGAAGCTATGCTCCAGAACATCATAGCGGTGGTGATCCGGCCGCTGCGCCATGCCGCGCGCAAGATTGAATTCCGGCACGAGCACGTCCCAAACGTCCAGTTCGTCGAGTAGCCTCAGCCCGCGCAACGGAGAGCGCAATTCGTCCCTGCCAAGGGCGGGATATCGCGCGTCGGTCAGCAAAATCTTCACGAACTCCTGCTGTTTGCGCTCTTGCGCGATGTCTTTTAGCTTTGGCGCGTTCCGCTTCGCGGCTTGCCAGGTGTCTTCATCGATTGCAAACCCCAGCTCGCAGGCAAAGCGAACCAGTCGAAGGACGCGCAGCGCATCTGAACGCATGATGTCGTCCGGGTCGGCGCTGGTTGTGCGGATGATCTGTTGCTCCAAATCGGGGATGCCGCCCGTTGGATCGCTGATTCCGCCCGTCGCGAGATTGGCATACAGCGCGTTGACGGAGAAATCCCGCCGCCATGCGTCATCCGTCAAGCTCTCGCCAAAGGCGACCATGCGCGGGCGGTGCTCTCCGCCGTCTGCATACGCCTCCCGCCGGAAGGTCGTGTGCTCAACGATCACGCTGTCAAAGTGCAGCTCCACGGTGCCCATCTCGGCGGCTTTTTCAATCACGCGGATGCCATAGTGCGGCATGCGCGCCACGATCTGCTCGGGAGTCAGCCGCGAGCAAACGTCGATGTCCGACGGCGGCAAGCCCAGCAGCGCGTTTCGCACCAACCCGCCGACGGCGAACGCCTCGGTATTCTCTTTTGTAAACGCCTCCGCAAGAGGTCGGAGAGCTTGGGGGATTGTGATGTTCAAGTTACTCTCTATCCCTTCCCGGTTCGTTGCGCTGCCTGCCAAGATAGCGTCGTTGTGTATTGGTTATAAACCGAAGGACCTCTTGGGTGATGGATAGGCGCGAAACTCCATATCCGCACGCAACGCCCAGCAGGTTGCTGATCACATCATCCACGTCAAAAAAACCTGTCTTCGTCCAATATTGGGTCAGCTCAACCGCAATGATGAGCAAGAACGATACGATCATAATCAGGCCAAAACGCTTCATGCGCTTGCTGGTGTATGGCAGCAAGAACCCCAGCGGAACAAACAATGCCGCATTCTTGAGATAGTCCAGCGCCAGATACGCCAAACTGCCAATGGAATCCCCATTTGCAAAGTGCGCAAAAATCATCTGAAATGGAATCCAGTTGATCGGATTATAGGAATAGTCATAGTCTGCGCGTCCGCCCGCAAAGAGGAAGCAATACAGCACAAATAGATAGTAGGCGAACGCGAAGTATAATCCCGTCCAAGTCACAATGCGTTTCCAGCGTTCGTTGTTTTTCATTCGTGTTCCATGATAGATTGCAAACAGCAGCGGCAGCATCACGAGAAGTGCCGCCGAAACCAAGTCCGTCGGCGGAAGGAACAACCCATCCATCCAAATCAGCCTGCCATATTCAATTGCGAACACACCCGCGACGGCGAACCCCAGCAGGCAAAGCAGCGCCCGCCAGTTGACTGTATTGGGTTGCTTTGTCCTTGTCTGCATGCTGTTGCCCCGATCATTTGACTATGCACCGATGCGGCTTTCGATTCAAACGCAGAGGATTCCGTCTCAACAGTCCTTCCATTCGAAAACCACATTTGGTGTTCTTTTTATTGTACAACAAAGAAGCGTTGTTTTGCTTCTTTTCTGCTGAGAAATCGAGTTTGATTTTCGGACAATCGTTTTATGCGTTGAGAAAAGCATATTCCGTCCATCCATCCGTTTTGCCACAAGTAAAACCAGCCGTTGACAACGTCATTTAATAGTAATACTATGCTAATAACAGTGTTTTTGAAAGGATTACTATGAAACGCAAGCATATGATATTCATGTATCTCGCGATCTTTTTGATCACGGAGGCAGTTTTCTTTCTCAACATGCTAAAGCCGAGTTTTCAGGTGATTCTTGCTTCACTCGTCGGAGCGGCTCTCGTCAGCCTCGTCATCGGCACGATGATACTCGCTGTCTTCTATCTGGTTCGAAAACTGAACGGCAGCAAAGCGTAACTACCGATCTCCAAATCAAAAGCGCAGCGGTTTGATCCACCGTTGCGCTTTTTTGTTTACTCGTTTCTTGAAAAAAAAGTAATTACTTGCTCAATTCCTCGTGAATGGCTTGCGCTGCGGTTTTGCCCGCGCCCATCGCGAGGATGACCGTGGCCGCACCGGTGACCGTGTCTCCGCCGGCATAGACATGCTCGCGGCTGGTCTTTCCCGTCGCTTCGTCCACGATGATTCCGCCCCACTTTTCGGTGGCAAGACCCGGCGTGGTGTTCTTGATCAGCGGGTTCGGGCTGTTGCCGATGGCGATCACCACGGTGTCCACATCGATCGTATGCTCGCTGCCCGCCTTGACGACGGGGCGCCTGCGTCCGCTTGCGTCGGGTTCGCCAAGCTCCATCTCCACACAGGTCATTCCCTTTACATGCCCGTTCTCGTCTCCGAGAATCTCGGTTGGATTGGTCAGCATCTTGAAGATGATGCCCTCTTCCTTAGCGTGGTGCACCTCTTCCACACGGGCGGGCATCTCCGCCTCGCCGCGGCGATAAACGATATAGACATTCTCCGCGCCAAGACGTTTTGCGCTTCTTGCCGCGTCCATCGCGACGTTTCCGCCGCCGACGACCGCCGTGTTTTTGCCGACCTGAACGGGGGTGTCCACCTCCGGAAAATGGTACGCCTTCATCAGGTTGATGCGCGTTAAGAATTCGTTGGCCGAATATACGCCGTTCAAGTTCTCGCCGGGGATGCACTGGAAGCGCGGCAAGCCCGCACCGCTGCCGACGAAGACCGCGCTGTAACCCTCTTCATTCAAGAGCTCGTCCAGCGTGATGCTGCGGCCGACGACCATATTGGTCTCAATCTTCACGCCAATGTCTTCGAGGGTTTTGATCTCGTCCCGAACCAACTGCTTGGGCAGGCGAAATTCGGGAATGCCGTAGACCAGCACGCCGCCGGGGGTATGGAGGGCTTCAAAGATGGTCACTTCATAACCAAGTTTTCTAAGATCTCCCGCGCAGGTCAAGCCAGCAGGGCCGCTGCCGACGATGGCAACCTTCTTGCCGTTGTCCGGCAATGGCTTCGCGGGCTGTGCGCCGTGCGCCATAGCATAGTCCGCCACGAACCGCTCCAGACGGCCGATGCCGACGGGTTCGCCCTTGATGCCGCGGACGCACTTCTCCTCGCACTGGGTCTCCTGCGGGCAAACTCTGCCGCAGACGGCAGGCAGCGCATTGGTGGAGCGGATGACCTCATACGCTTCCATAAACTTTTCTTCGATGACCAGCTGGATGAATTCCGGAATGCGGACGTTCACCGGGCAACCGCTGACACAGGGTTTGTGCTTGCAGTTCAGGCAGCGCTTCGCCTCGTCCACCGCCATGGCTTCGTCATATCCCTGCGACACTTCTTCAAAGTTGCAATTGCGGATGTTTGGGTCTTGCTCACGCGCGGGCAACTTGGTCAGTCTCATATTCGGCATGGTTCAGTTCCCTCCCCGCTTGGCCTGAAGCTCCACGTTCTGGAGATTGCAGGCCTTGCATTCAAGGCTCTCGGCCTCTTCTTTGCGATACATTTTGCCGCGGGCGATCGCCTCGTCCCAGTCGACCTGGAATCCATCGAAGTCCGGCCCGTCGACACAGGCAAACTTCATCTCGCCGCCAACGGTAACGCGGCAGCAGCCGCACATACCCGTACCGTCGATCATGATGGGGTTCATCGAGATCACGGTCGGGATGTTGTATTGCTTTGTGATGTTGCAAACCGCGCGCATCATGACAAGCGGCCCAATCGCGATCACGTGGTCATATTCTTTTCCCGCCTTGAGCTGCTCTTCCAGCGCACTGGTGACAAAGCCCTTGTGCCCGTTGCTGCCGTCGTCCGTCATGACATACAGGTTCGTACTCGCGGCTTTCAGCTCGTCCATGAGGATCATCAGGTCGGTATTGCGGAAGCCCACGATGACGTCCACCTCCGCACCCATATCGTGCAGGGCTTTTGCTTGCGGATACGCGATGGCTACGCCCAATCCGCCGCCGATGACCGCGACCTTCTTCATGCCGTCGAGGTGGCTTGCCACGCCCAGCGGGCCAACAAAATCCAGAATGCTGTCGCCTTCGTTCAGCACATCCAGCCGTTTGGTCGTGTACCCGACCTTCTGGTAGATGATGGTGACGGTGCCGCGCGCGGCATCCGTCCCTGCGACGGTCAGCGGAACGCGTTCTCCGTTTTCGTCCACGCGCAGGATGATGAATTGCCCCGGCTTCGCTTTTTTCGCGATGTACGGCGCCTCCACCTCCATGAGCGTGACCGTTTCATGCAGCGGTCGCTTTGTTACGATTCGGTACATTGGGTCTCCTTTCCGATGCTGCTTCCAGCTTGCGTAAAACACGCACGGGATGATTCAGATTTTTACCTTGCCTATTATACTGCGGAACATTACAAAAGAAAAGTGAATCGGTATTATTTTATCGATATTGGTTTTCGCCGGCATCTGTCAGAAAAATCCCATTGCCACGTGCTGGATGCCCGAAAGAATCGCGCAAAAAAATGCGTTATGCGACAAGTATTTTTTTCAGATGGGTTCATTCTAGCACGAAGCGCCGCTTCCCTCAACGGGGAATTCTTAAAAATGCGGCTGTTTCTGCCCTGTTTTTCAGGTTTTCACATAAAAAACAAAGCCGAAACCCGATGAATGGATTTCGACTCTGTTTGTTTCGCGAATGTGTTATTCCCAGTCGATCAAACCGAGGCTATCCAGATAGCGTTCGTTGTAGTCCATGTAATCCTCGACGAGGCGGAGCATATACATCTTAAGGTCCGCAAACTGCGCGCTCATCTTCTCGTGCATGTAGTCATAGGCCGCGTCGTCGTCATACACTTCGCCTTCGTCCGCGCCGCTCGACTTCATGAACGCCGCGTCGTGCACCATCACCGCGGTGACCATTTCCTCCAGCGTTTTCTCGTCCGTAATCTCGGCAAAATCGCCCTGCTCGCGGAAACAGTTGAGGATATATGTTTTTGCGTCCTGCTCGTTGTATTCCTTGGTCTCCATAAAAGACACTCCTTTATCTAAATTACTTGATTTTTGTTTTATGTGCTTATTGCATCAGCGCGTCCAGTTCGTCCACATACTGCGCGAACACGCGAAGCGATGCAAGGATGCTCTCCTTCTTCGTGAGATCCACGCCAGCGGCCTTGAGCTCCTCAATCGGGTAGTCGCTTCCGCCGCTCTTGAGGAAGTTGATATAGCGCTCCACCACGCCTCCGTGGAGAATGTCGTCCGCGAGCTTCACCGCCGAGCAAAGTCCGGTTGCGTATTGATAGACATAGAACGCGTTGTAAAAATGCGGGATGCGCATCCACTCCAGCGCGATGTTGTCGTCCACATGCGCGCCGTCATAATACAGCTCGTTGAGTTCGCGATACATCGCAGACAGGCTATCGACCGTCAGCGGCTCTCCGCTCTCCGCCATGCGGTGCGCCTTCATTTCAAACTCTGCAAACATCGTCTGCCGAAAGCACGTCGTGCGGAAGGATTCGAGGAACTGCGTGATATAGTAGGCGCGCTTGACGCGATCCGTCTCACCCTTGAGTAGGTGGTGCGTCATCAGCGTTTCGTTGACGGTTGAGGCAACCTCCGCCGCGAGAATGCGATAATGCGAGGTTTCAAACGGCTGCGCCTCCGCGGAATAGTGCGAATGCATCGCGTGGCCCAGTTCGTGGCCCAGCGTGAACGCATCGTCCATCTTACCCTGGAAGTTTAAGAGCACATAGGGATGCGTGCCATACGTCTCCGCGCAGAACGCGCCGCTGGTCTTGCCCGGGGTTTCGTATACGTCGATCCAGCCTTCGGAATACGCCTTGTCGAGAAGAGTTTGATATTCCGTGCCGAGGGGCTTGAGCGCCTCTTTGACGAGCGCCTTTGCTTTCTCATACGACATGTCGTCGTCTACATCCGGCGTGATCGGCACATAGAGGTCATACATCTCCAGTTGATCGACCCCCATGACGCGCTTGCGGATGCCGAGGTACTTCTTCAGCACGGGCAGCACTTCGTGTACCGCCTCGATGAGCTGTTCATACACCGCAACCGGCACGCCGTTGTTGTGCAGCGCCGCTTCCAGCGCGCCTTCAAACCGATGCGCCCGCGCCTGAAACACGTCTCCCTTGACGGAGGTGGAGTAGGTCGCGTTGAGGGTGTTCTTCATGCCGCGATAGGCTTTATAAAACGTCTCGTAAGCATCTTTGCGCACGCGGCGATCGGGGCTGACGAGGAACATATTATAGCTGCCGTGGGTGAGCTTGACCGCTTCGCCGGTCTCGCTGACCACGGTGCCGTAGTCAAGATCGACATCGGTCAGCATGGTGAAGATATTGTCCGCGCCGGAGAGCGGCTCCTGCGCCATCGCCAGCAGGCGCTCCTCCTCGGTAGAGAGCGTATGCGCGCGGCGGCGGTCCACATCCGCAATGCGGAAACGGAAGCGGGCAAAGCGCTCCTCGGCCGCCCAGGAAAGCAAGGTTCCTTCCGGAATCGTCAAGATCTCGGGATCAAGGAAGGAGGAGGCCGCCTGCGCGGAAACATAGAGCTGCATCGCGCGGTCGGTCATGCCCTGATAGCGTGTGTTGCCGTTGTCCTCGTCCTTATGCAGATGGGCGTAGGTGTAGACCCGCTCGACGAGCTGCCAGATGCTGCTGTCGTCGCAAAGCGCAGCATACAGCGCGTCCGCGCTTTGCGAAAGCTTGCCCGCGTGCGCCGAAAAATCGCGCACAAGCGCCTGAGAGCTCGCAAAGTCCGCCTCCCACAGCTCTTCTGTTGCGTAAATGTCCTCCAGCCGCCATTTGAGAGAGGCTGCAATCTGATCCCTTGTGTTCATGCCGATGTCCCTTTCGTTGATTCAATCTGATCGGCGCGCATAGCGCCGTAAATCATTCCCGCCATGCATACCACGGCACTGTTGTACGGTTTTATTCAGTATAACACAACGATTGCATCAAAATACACCTCCGCCGTGAAAGTTTCATCCCTGCAAACACAATATAGATATACCGTTATGCGTTTGTCTGCTTCTCTTCGCCGGGTTTTGTTGTTTCGCCTTTATCGTTGGCAAACTGAAAATCGGATTTGGTATAATCAGTCATAGGCGTAATAAAACAATTTATTTTACTGTTATTTCTATTCTATGCAGCATTTCTCTTCTCACAATCGTATTCCTTTCGAAAGGAGGCGGCTATGGAGCAAAAAACCTATCTTTCCGGACGTGAAATCGAGCGGATTGTTGAAACCTACTCCGATATGCTGCTCAGAATCGCAATCAACCGGGTGCGAAACAAGACGGAGGCGGAGGACATCGTGCAGGCAGTTTTTCTGCGGCTCATGACGCGCCAACCGAAATTCCAATCGCCGGAGCACGAGCGTGCGTGGCTCATCCGCACGGCGATCAATCTCTGCCTCGATTATGATAAGTCGGCGTCCCGCCGCGCAAACGTTCCGCTGAACGACGATATTGCCGCCGCGCTGCCGGAAGAAAACGCCGGCGTGCTCGAAGCCGTCTGGAAACTGCCGGAGCGGGATCGCTATATCATCTATCTCTATTATTTCGAGGAATTGGCGATCAAGGAGATTGCTTCGCTGCTGGATGAACGGACGGGAACCATCACTTCCCGCCTCTCCCGCGCGCGCAACAAGCTCAAACTGCTGCTGAAAGGAGACGGCTATGGAACAGTATCAAAGCACGTTTAACGCAATCCATGCCAGCGAAACCTTGAAGCGCCGCATGGTGAATCTCATGCTGGAACACAACACGCCCCATGCACCCCGCACAGAGTGGACACGGCGCTCTTCCATCCCTTCCAAGCGCAAGGCGCTGCTGATTGCAATTGCGGCGATTCTTCTGCTCCTCTCCGCTTGCGCGGCGTATGCCATCTACTGGAGCGGCACACAGCGGGCGATTGACAACGCGACGGAGAACATCGAAAAGCCTGCCGATGCCGTGTTGCAAGAAGCGGAGTCGTATGCCGAAGGCGTTGTGAAAGCCTCCTCGCTGACCGCGCCGCTCAGCGGCAGCGCAACCATTGGAGATGTTACAATCCAGTTGGTTTCCGTGGAGGTTTTTCAAGAGCTTGAAGGCGGAGAATACGTGTTCTTTTTCTCCGCGCGCAGCGAGAAAACCGGGTTCATCACCTGGTTTGACCCCACGTGGATGGAGGATGACCGCGCAGCGCAAGAGCGCCTGCAACAGTACAGCTCGTTCTGCGAGATCGGCATCGACGCGCGTGACTTTGTACTTTCAATCGACGGACAGGCATTTTCACCCTATGCGAAGTCAGACGATCAGGGCATTCGGCAACCTGCTTCCGGCTGGGACGAACCCGGCGAAGTGATTGCGGGAACCTCCTCGCTGCTGATTCGGCACAGCCCCGTCCCCATCACGCAGGACTCGCAAATGAACCTCTCCGGCACGCTCTACTCCTGCGATGCATCGGGGGCGCGTACGGGTACCATCGGTTCTTTCTCAATCGATTTTACGTACCAATACCCGGCCGCACAGGCAGAGGAAATCCGGCAAAAATCCATCGACTCCTATACGCAATGGCAAGCTGCCTCCAACGCCGCCAGGTTGGAATCCCTTGGCGATCTGCCAAAGGAAGCGACGCCCGTGGGGTTGACGCATGATCTTTTTACCATTGACGATATCACCGTTTTAGAGGATGGCTTGCTGATGGGCTGTACCGATGATCGAGGATGGAAACCAGCGGACGGAACGGAGTTTGATGTTTTTAGGGCCGGGCACAAGCTATATTTTCTAGACGGCTATCTGCTTGAGCCGGAAGCGATGGACATGAGTTGGAGCGAAGAAAAGCTAACGGAGCCGGATCAATTCGGCGAATATAGCAGCCGGCTCCTGTACGGTCTGTTGAAAATCCCCTATTATCGTTTGCCGCAGGATATGCCGCAGGAGTTGTTGGTGTATGTCACGCGAGCCAAAGAGATGTACGACAGCAGCGAGCATAAGCTGGTCGAAACCCAATATTTCTACCCGCTGGATTTGATCTTCCGCGTCAACCGGACGACCGGCGCTGTCACCTTGCCAAAGGATGATGCCGAGAAGGCAAGCTGGATTGCCGAACAAAACGCGCTTGCTTCCGACGGACGCAACAGTGCGCGGGATTATGTCATCCATCAGGATCAGACCATCGGCGGCATGACCGTCTTGCTCGAACACTTGATCTATTATCCTAACAAACGAACATTTGTCCTGCATGCTTTTATACCGGTAATCGATTGTGAGGTCATGCCTTGGGAAATCAACCCCGTTGTAACCATCGACGGGGTGCCATTAATAGAGCCACTGAGCGATACCTATTATCGAACCATTGACCCAACGACACCCGCGCCATTTCAGACCAACATCGAGGAATGGATCGAAACCTATGGTCTTGACCCAAACCGCTTCTCTTGGTACGAATTTGCCTATGCCGCGCCTAAGAGCATCCTCGACATGCCTGAAACATTCACCCTGCATTTCACCTGGGATGTCTACGATTTGGTGAACGGGAAACGCACGTTCATCGGGACATTTGCTTTCGAAGCATCGATTCGAAAGGATGATTTTCCAGCGTTTCATCCAAGAGACGAAGGATATGCCATGCAATGGTTACGCCCCGTAATGGAGGAATACGGAATCCAAAATTAACCTCTTCAGAGCACGCAGATGCCCGCGCTTTACCATCCAAGCGCGGGCTTTTTTCACGCCCTGTGCACGCAGCAAGCACGCGCAGCGCCTCTCTTGACACCGTGAAAAAACGGGGTATACTATAAATACGAACATTAGTTCGCATATTGAGTTTGCCGCACCCATTCGGCTTTCGTGCGGCGGAAAGGGCGCGCCGGATGGGACGCAGAATCTTCCACGCGGATTTCAACAGTTTCTATGCCTCCGTGGCGTGTTTTCTAGACCCCGCCCTCCGGCCGCATCCCGTTGCCGTGGCGGGTAACCCAGAGATGCGGCACGGCATCATCCTCGCCAAAAACGAGCTCGCGAAAAAGTTTGGGGTCAAGACGGGCGAGGCCATCTGGCAGGCAAAGCAGAAGTGTCCGCTACTGATCACGGTCAAGCCGGATTTCGACGCATATCAGAAAATTTCCGCCATTGGACGCACGATCTACAGTGAGTATTCCGATCGGGTAGAGGCGTTTGGACTCGACGAGAATTGGATCGATGTCACCGCCTCTACGACGGACATGGCGGATGCCTACCGCCTCGCTCAGGTGATTCGGGGCCGCATTCGGGAGGAGCTTGGCATCACGGTTTCCATCGGTGTTGCGGACAACAAGGTGTTTGCAAAACTTGGCTCGGACATCAAGAAGCCCGACGCGGTAACGCTGGTTTCGCCGGACAACTATCAGCGCGTCGCCTGGCCGCTGCCCGCGCGGGAGCTGTTGTATGTGGGGCGTGCGACGGAAGCAAAGCTGCTCAAATACGGCATCGTCACGATTGGCGATCTTGCGACCACGCCGGAGGCGTTTTTGCGCGCGCAGTTCGGCAAATGCGGCACCATGCTGCACGCGTTTGCAAACGGGCTGGACGCGGCGCCCGTGCTGCATACCGTCGACCAGCAACCGGTCAAATCCGTCGGCAACGGGCTCACCACACCGCGCGATCTCGTCAACGACGAGGATGTGTATCTGACGATCTCGATGCTTGCAGAAAGCGTCGCCATGCGGCTGCGCGAACACGGCATGCGCGCAAAGACCGCGCATCTGGGCGTGCGGGATACCGGGCTCCTCTGCTTTATCTGCCAGACAAAGCTGGATCATCCGACGAATATCACCATCGAAATCTCCCGCGCGTGCATGCAGCTCTTTCGCGCGCATTACACTTGGCAAACGCCGATTCGTTCACTGACGGTGTCCTGTTCCGATCTGATCGGCATGGACAGCCCCGTCCAGCTTTCGCTCTTTGACGACGAGGCCCCGCGCAGAAAAGCGGAAGCGGCGGAGGTCGCGGTGGACGACATCCGCAGGCGGTTTGGCTACCGCGCCATCGGGAGGGCGATCTTTCTAAAAGACCGCGAGATCGGGCTCATGGCGCCGAAGGTGGATCACACTGTGCATCCGGTGGGATATCTGCAAAACGCGACGATGGACAGCGTTATCGGCAAGCGATAAGGCTGATGAAGCGTTTTTTATTTTTTGCGCAATCGCGCATCGGGAGGAAAATTCGTTGTGAAAGTTTTTGTCGCAATCATATTATTGCCATTTTCAGGGGGATTATTTTTATGAAAATCTATGTTGCTGTGGAGTTGACCTGTGACGAAGCGGGGGTTATGCACCCGCAGCGCATCCTCTGGGAGGACGGGCGAAAATTTGAAATTGCGTCAATTTCGGACGTGCGGCGCGCGGCAAGCCTGAAGGCTGGCGGCAGCGGCATCCGCTACACCTGCCGCATCGGCAAAAAGGACGCGTATCTCTACTATGAGGACCCGAAGTGGTTTGTCGATCCATGAGTATGATTTTGGCAAGGCTGGAACTGTTTTTCTTCCTGCAAAAGAAGAAAAGTAAAAAGCGAATTCCTTAGAATCCGCTTAAAAACACTCATATCCGTTCATCTGCCTACTTTTCTTTCAAGAAAAGTGATTACCGTATCCTCAACCCTTTCGGAATATGATTCTTCAATACCCCGTCCACCGCCTTGCCCCAGCCGAGCGGATGCCCAAGCACCGTAGCGGGGCACCAGCCGGAGAGAGCGGGATTGCAGGCGACGGTTTCGCCCGCGAGAAAGCGGACAAGCGCCCCCGCTTCCAGCGGCACAGTTTGGCGAAACGACGAAGCGGGATACGCCAGCGCGAGCGCGTGATCCGGCGCGAATCTCCCGTTTTTGAGTTCGCCCGCGAGCACGCCCGCGCGGACGATGTGCAAGCCCTTGAGGTCGCGCGGCAAAAGTTGCGGCGGGGTCAATACCCGCCCATCCGGCAACAGCATGGCCTTCGGCGGGTCGACTGCAAACACCTCTTGCCAGAACGCCTCAAACGCAGGAATGCGTTCGTCTGCTGGCACGCTGAGCGCGGCGGAGAATTCCCCCGCACCCGCGCGGACGAGCACCGCCATAAACTGCCCTTCGCCAACGGAAGAATGCGGATACATCCGGCGAGATTCGACGAGCGAAAAATCCGCATGCGCGGACAAAAACCGCTCGATTGTCCCCTTATTCTCCTCATGTGAGAAGGTGCAGGTGGAATAGACGAGCCTGCCGCCGGGTTTGAGCAGCAGCGCCGCGCTCGCTAAGATTTGCTCCTGCCGTGCGGCGCAGGCAAGCACGTGCTCCGGCGACCATTCGCGAACGGCGGTTTCGTCCTTGCGAAACATCCCTTCCCCGGAGCAGGGCGCGTCCACCAGCACGATATCAAAGCACGCGCCGAGAGCAGCCGCCAGCGCGTCCGGGCGCATGCTGGTGACCAGCGCGTTTGTCACACCCAGCCGCTCGATGTTTCCCGCGAGAATCTCCGCGCGGCTGCGCACCGGCTCGTTGGCAACCAATAGTCCGGTGTTTTGCATCATCGCGGCGAGTTGCGTTGTCTTCCCGCCGGGCGCGGCACAAAGGTCGAGCACCGTCATGCCCGGCCCCGCCCCTGTCAGCGCGGCGGGCGCCTGCGCCGCGGGCTCCTGCACATAGCAAAGCCCCGCCGCATGCAGCGGATGTCTTCCAATCGCAACATCATCCTCAAAAAAGAAGCTCTCCGGCAAAATGCCGGTTGGTATGAGCGAAAAATCTGCCTGCGCGGAAAAATCCGCCGCCGTGGTTTTCAGCAGGTTGACGCGCAGGGCGCGCCTCGGCTGCTGTTCCATCGCGGCGAGATAGTCCGCAAACTCCGCTTGACCTAGCTGCTCTCGCATGCGGGCGCAATATGCCTCCGGCAGATTTGCCATTCGTTGGTTCCTTTCGTTTCCGATGCTATCCTATGCTTTATTCTATCATAGCTTACCCGAAAAACGGCTCCCAAACGGGAGCCATTTTGATTCGTTCTTATTCCTTCGCGTGCTGCGCGGGGATTGCGCTGAGGTCGTACGGCGTTTCCTGATAGACAAAATAGTTCAGCCAGTTGGAGAACAGCAGCGCACCATGCGCGCGCCAGGTGATCATTGGCTGGAGGGTATCGTCATCGTTGGGATAATAGTTTTTCGGAATCTCGATGGGTTTGCCCGCGGCTTTGTCCCGGCGGTATTCCAGCTCCAGCGTCTTTGCGTCATATTCGCTGTGTCCGGTGACAAACACGCGCCGCCCGTCCCGCGAAGCCGCGAGATACAGCCCCGCCTCCTGAGAGGTGGCTAAAATGTCGAGGTCGCGAATCTTCGCCGCGTCGGAAACAAGAATCGTCGTGTGGCGCGAATGCGGCGCCATGAACTGTTCGTCAAACCCGCGCAGGAGCTTGTGGGAGCGATCCAGCACAACATGCGGGAAGATGCCAAACATCTTCTTCGGCAGCGGATGCTTTTCCACGCCATAAAAGTGATACAGCCCCGCCTGAGCCGCCCAGCAGATATAGAGCGAGGAGAACACGTTGTGATCCGCCCAATCCATCAGGCGCACCAGCTCGTCCCAATAATGCACATCCTGAAAGTCGAGGTTTTCCACGGGCGCGCCCGTGATCACGAGACCGTCAAAATGCTCGTCCTTCACCTCGTCAAACGTGCGATAGAACGAATCCAGATAATCCTGCGAGATATTCTGGCTCTGGTAGCTGCCGGTACGCAGCAGCGTGACCTCCACCTGCAACGGTGTATTGGCGAGCAGGCGCAGAATCTGCGTCTCCGTCGTCTGTTTGGTGGGCATAAGGTTGAGAATTGCGATGCGAAGCGGGCGAATGTCCTGCTGCGCCGCGCGCTGCTGCGGCATGATAAATATGTTTTCCTGCGCGAGCAAGTCGCCTGCTGGTAATCCGTCCGGAATTTTAATTGGCATATAGAAACCCTGCTTTCTGGTTACTGTTGTGTGCTGAATGTGAGAGGTGTTTTCTCGTCGTTTGCAGACTGCAAAAATTCGGCATAAAAAAACACCGTTCGGCATATCCCCCTGCCCGCAATCCTGTTGCCGGCAAAAGCTTCGCCTTCGGCGCCCGTCTCATGTGAACTTCGCACGCTGCAAACGCAAATTCTCCCGGCAGGCGGGCGCAAATGCCCTGCCCGGCCGCGGGAACAGCCATTTATCCCTCTTTGCTTAGAGGGCAGCCGCCGCCGCATCCGCTTGCTCAGCGTGCATTCGCATTCGCATGGCGGAGCTGTGGCGCGCGCGGTCAAACGCGTTGCACACAAAAGCCCCTGCGTTTTTTCCGCGCAGGTTTGCCGTAAGGCTGGCTTTTTTTGTCGCGTTCTTCGGTTGCATGGTGCGGTTTTTCTCCAGTTTTCGGGTATTTCGTCTCCCGATTCGATGTTTTTATCATCCTACCAGAACTCTTTTGTTTTTTCAAGCAAAAATCCGTGAAAAATACGCTGTCACCTCCGATTCCGTCAAAAAGCCGAATCAAAAGCATTTATAAAGGAAGCGATCGCGCGCACCATTTCACTATAGAAAAGTCCGGTGTTTTTATGGTGCTTGCTCCCGATTGTCTACCGTCCGTTTTTAGGGAGTTTGCAATTACGTTGCAATCTCTGGCGTCAGAGCGTTGACAGGACGGAATCCAGAGCGTATGATATATGCGTATTAGTACGAGTAATACACCGTCGTTTGCGCGAAGCTGTCTTTTATGCTAGCAGCGCCATCCGGTGTGTTGCCCGTAAAGAGATCAGGGAGGAACGATGCAGGAAAACCCGCTGATTGACGTGCGCAACGTCAAAAAAGTCTATCACGTGGGCACTGTGGATGTGCATGCTCTGCGCGGCGTGGATCTGCAGATTGCGTCCGGCGACATCTGCTCCATCATCGGGCGCAGCGGCTCCGGCAAATCGACCATGCTCAACGTACTGGCTGGATTGGAGCAAGTTTCCGGCGGCGAAATCGTCATCGCGGGAAAACACCTTGAGCGCATGACGCAGGGCGAGTTGATCATCTTCCGCCAAAAGCGCGTCGGCTTCATCTTCCAGTCCTTCAATCTCATGCCGTATTATACCGCGCTGGAAAACGTGGCGCTTCCGTTGTCCTTCAGCGGCGTGCCGCAGGCGCAGCGCACCAAGCGCGCGAAGGAGATGCTGGACATCGTCGGGCTTTCGACCCACATGAAGCATAAGCCGAGCGAGCTCTCCGGCGGGCAGCAGCAGCGCGTCGGCATTGCGCGCGCGCTGGTCACCAACCCCAGCATCGTCTTTGCAGACGAGCCGACGGGTAACCTCGACAGCAACACGTCCGAGGAGGTCATGCACGTGATCATCAACATCATGCGCGAACAGAAGAAGACGTTGGTCATGGTCACGCACGATCCGCACATTGCGGAATATGGCGATACGGTTGTCCATCTGCTGGACGGCAGAATCACAGATATTACCACCAACGCAAAGGACAGCACCACACTAAACGAACCGCGTGTTCGGGAAACTGAGGGTATTTTGAATGCGTAACTCAAACAAAATCAAATTTTTTGCGATTATGCTCGCACTGGCGCTGTTGTTGACTGCGCTGCCGATGGCGACGGCTCTGGCGGAAGATCCGGCTCCGGCTCCAGCATCGCCTCCGACAACTGACGCTGGACACATTGCGCTCTTCTCCGATGTGACGGATGAAGAAGAGAAAGGCCTGCTCCAAACGTATTCCCAGTATGCAGGAGAGTCCATCACCTTCTACGTTCCGATCATCAACAAGAATCTTGCAAGCGCATCCAGCTTGACCTGCGCGCTGCAATACACAGACCCTGCCGATGTGAAACAAAATCCGTTTGCAGCTACCCCCGCCCTGGCGTGCACGCCGTATAAAACATGGAATGCCACCGATGGCAAACTCGATAGTTGGAATGGTTCCGTGTTGGCAATCGGCGATCGTGCCTACTTCAAAGTGACCGGCACGCTGAATGCGGCGGCTCCTGCGGATGCATATAACCTCAAGTTCACCATCACTTACAGCGATGGCAGCAGCTCGGGTTTGACTGATACGATTCCTGTCACGATTGTCGTCCGCGAAAAACCCGCCGATGGCGGAGGAAGCTCCAGTGGCGGCGGCACCAGCTACCGCAGCAAGCCGAAAGTCATTCTGGAGTCGTATAGCTTCAGCGAAGACCCCATCTATGCCGGCGACACCATCACCCTGCGCCTTGTGGTGGCAAACACCTCCAAGCGGGAAGCCATCACAAACCTCACGCTCGAACTCACCAATGAAGCAGGCGTGATCCTCCCCGCACCGGGTGGCAGCAACAGCATCTACATCGGCACCATCGACAAGGACGATGCCTATGTTCTCTCGCTCAAGCTGCAGGTTGCGCCCGACGCAGACCCGAAATCGCAGCTGCTCTCCATCAAACTTTCCTACGAAGGCACGAAGAACCGCAGCGCCTTTGACGAGACCGCGAGCGTCAGCATCCCTGTGCAGCAGAAAGCCCGCGTGGTCATCAACGACCCGAAGATCTATGATGAACCGTGGGTTGGCAGCAATGTCGCCGTTGGCGTCACGCTCTACAACCTCGGCAAAACCACGCTCTACAACTGCATGGTGGATGTGGTTGGCGACGGCGTCACCCTCGAAGAAAGCTACTTTGGCGGTAACATCGCAGCCGGCGGCACGATGCGCGCAGACTTGAACGTAACCCCGACCGCAGCGGGTCAGCTCGACGCGAAAGTTCGCGTGACATATGAAGACGTCAACGGCAAGGCAACCGAAGAGCTGCTGCCGATGAGTATGTTTGTTAACGAAGAACCGGCGGGCGGCGACGTGGCTTCCCCGGGCAACGGCGGCATGGAAGTTCCCGGCGACAAGCCGGCAGGCGCAAACATCGGCTGGGTCTTCTGGACCCTCGGCGGCATTGCCGTCGCAACGGGTGCCGTCTTCCTCGGCATCAAAGCGAAGAAGAAGCGCGAGCGCGCGCTCGAAGAAGAGTAACCGCCCGGCGCGATACCCGCGCAACTGGAGGAACAATGAGCATGAAAGATCTGCTGACCACAGCGTTTTTAAACCTGTGGCGGCGAAAACTGCGGGCGTTTCTGACCGTTCTGGGCATGGTCATCGGCGTTGCCTCTATCGTGGTAATGGTGTCCCTGGGCATCGGTATCAAGCAGGCAACCATCGAGAGCTTTGCCGGAACGGGGAGCCTTACCACCATCCGTGTCAACTCCTGGTCCTATGTTTCAAACGGGAACGGCGGTGGCGGCTCACGCCAGAAGGAATTGAATAAAAAAGCGATTGCGGAGTTCAAGAAGATCGAAGGCGTACAGGCCGTCATGCCGCTCGTCCAAACCTACGGTATGATCAAAAGCGGCCGGTACGTGGTAGATGCTTCCATCCTTGGCGTGACCAAGGAGCAGGCAGAGCAATTCGGCATCACGCTAGCCGAAGGCGAACTCCCCGGTACGGGCAGCGCAACGACCTATGAAATCGCGCTGGGTGCCTGGACACTGGAAGGCTTCTACAGCCCGGATAACTATCGGCAGGCGCTGGACAAAAACGGCAATCCGAAGGTAACCAAGGATTCCCGTATGCAGCTCACCTTTGATTATCGCAACATCTATACCCAGATGAACATCGGTACCACGGACGACGGCAGCGGCCAACCTCCGACACCGCCGGGCGATTTTTACAAACTAAAGGTCACCGGCATCATGGACGAGGGCAACAACGATTTCTCCTACTATTGCGTCATGGACGCAACCCAGCTGGACAAGATTGCAAAAGCCAACAAGTCGTTTACGAACTATAACGCCGGAAAGTATGAAACCGTACTTGTCAAATGCGCCGACATCACAGACGTGAAATCTGTGAAGAACGCAATCTCTGAAATGGGCTATGGTACCTACAGCCTACAGGACGCGGTGGAGATGGCGGAAAAGAGCACGCAAAACGTACAATATCTCCTCGGTGCCATCGGTGGCGTTGCGCTGCTGGTTGCCGCAATCGGCATCATGAACACGATGATGATGAGCATCTTTGAGCGCACGCGTGAAATCGGCATCATCAAGGTGCTCGGCTGCCGGATCGACAATATCGCGGGGCTCTTCCTCGCGGAAGCCGCCTACATCGGCCTCTTTGGCGGCGCGCTGGGCATGGGGTTGAGCTTTGGAATCTCCGCTCTCCTCAACATATTCCTGGCAAGTTCGGGCTTAAGGAGCATCATCCCCGCGTATCTGGTCTTTGGCGCGGTGGGTTTCTCCATCATCGTCGCGGTTGCCGCGGGTATGTATCCCGCCATCCGCGCCATGAAGCTCTCCCCGCTTGCCGCAATCCGAAACGAATAAGTCAAGTATTCCTCGTTCTCTCTCTCAGGCTCCCGTTTCGGCGGGAGTCTATTTCTTTGATCACCTGCGCTGAATCGATACCGTATCCCGGATTTTTTTGATTCTGCTGTAACAAGAGAGCTTTTTGCCGGACAAAATGCATAAAATTACGCTTTGCGTTTTGCGGCCATGCAACGTATAATGTAATTTGCCGCAAAAATACGGCCAATGCGGACAAAAAGCCCGTGGATAAGAGGATTGAGTTATCACATGAAGATTTACGATATTTCACGAGACCTGCTCAAAGCGTTGCCCTATCCCGGCGACGAGCCACCGCGTCTGAGAGCCGTCCATAAAATGAAGGACGGCGAGAGCTACAACCTCAGCCGCCTGGAGACGAGCATGCACGCGGGCACGCACGTGGATGCGCCGCTGCATTTCATCGCAAACGGCAAAGACATCGCCTCCATGCCGCTTACGCACTTCGTGGGCGATTGCGTGGTACTCACGGTGCCGAAAACGCCGCTGGACGCGATGTATTTTATGAAGCGCCCGTTTGCCCCGCGCATTCTGCTGCACGGCGAAGGGCAGCTTACGGAGAGCGCAATCGGATATCTGTACAATCAGGGTTGCGTGCTGATCGGCACCAACAAGCAGTCGATCGGATCGTATTCGGACGAGCTTTCTGTGCATGTTGCTCTGCTTGGCTATGGCGTTGCCGTACTGGAAAATCTGGAACTGCGCAACGTGCCGGACGGGCGGTATACGCTCTATGCCGCGCCGCTGAAGATCTCCGGCGCAGAAGGTGCCCCCTGCCGGGCAATTCTGGTTTCGGACGAAGAAGAGTCCTAATGTTTAGATTGATGCGTGAACGGCACCCCTTTCGGGGTGCCGTTTGTGTTTCTCCGTCGAGTGAATCATACGGTTCTTATGCGAGCTTTGTGTGGTCTGACGATGTAAAAAATGCACCCGCAAGCAAAAGCAGAAGCGCAGCAAAGAAAAGGCCGTTGGGGCGCTCTCCCAGCAATAAAAACGAGAATGCCGCGCCGATAAACGGAGACGCCGCGTAGTATGCGCTTGTCTTGGCCGCGCCAAGGGTACGCTGCGCGCGAATATAGCAGGCGATGCTGAGGCCGTAGGTAACGAACCCAACCACCATCGCCAGCAATGCCGCCTCGATTCCACCCAACTTCTCACCCACCAGGAACCCAATCACAAGCGAAAACACACCGGAGCCGATCCCTTTGACCGCAACAATCAAAATCGGATTGTTCTGCGAGAGCTTACGGGTGCAGTTGTTCTCCAGCCCCCAGCAGACGGTAGCCAACAACACAAGCACAGCGCCACCCGAAAAAGCAAACACGCCATCCGCATCAAACGTCAGCAGGCAGCTGCCCAATGTAATCAACCCCACCGCAACCCAAAGCCGGGGGGACACGGACTCGCGAAACAGCAAAAGCGCAAAAAGGGCGGTTGCAACAATCTCAAAGTTATTCAGCAACGATGCGCTCGCAGCGGATGCATTTTTTAAGCCAAACAACAGCAAAATCGGCGCAAGCACGTCCAGAAGCACCATTGCAACGACATACGGTTTCTCCTGCCGCGAAAACGCAGCAGGGCACACGCCCGCCTGCGCACGTTTCCCGCGAAACAGCAGCAACGCGCCCGCTCCAACTCCCGCGCCAAGGTACAAAAACCCCGCCAGCAAAACAGGAGGCAGGCTCAGCAGCAGCCGCTTTGAGAGGGGCACCGAGCACGCATACAGTACCGCTGCTGCAAGCGCAAACAGTGCGGCTTTTTCGGGTTCGCCCTTTGACCTTCGCTCCATAAAACCTCCGAAATCACCGTTGCGAACAATCAATCCTTGCCGACACTATCCCAGAAAAACTCACGATACACCATTTGCAGGCGGCGCAGAAGCGTCTTGTCCCGCCCGCAGACGGGCTTGTCATCCACAAACCCCACGGGGAGCCCGTGCGCGCTCGTGCTGGTGATCATCAGCTCGTCCGCCGCCATCATCTCCTCCAACGAAAATGCGGTCTCGTCCACGGGGATATTCAGTTGCTGTGCCAACATCAGGAAATGCCCGCGCGTGACGCCCGGCAAAATCCGTTCGTCCGCGGGCGCGGTGCGTAGAACGCCACCTTTCAGCATCAGCAGGTTGGAGCTGGAGCACTCGCTGACGACGCCTTCGCGATGAAACACCGCCTCGCTACAGCCGCGCTCTTTGGCGATTTGCGCCGCGAGCACACCGGGAATCAGATTCAGTGACTTGATGTTGCAATGCCCCCAGCGCGTATCCGGCAGCACGACGACGCGGCGGTATTCCACAAGATCCGCCAGCGGCACCGCACGCGAGAGAATCATCAGGTTTGGCTCTACGCCCTCGGGAAACGAGTGCGTGCGCGTCGAAGTGCCACGCGTCACCTGAAAATAGAGCTGCTGGGAGTCGCTGTCCACGCGAGACGCCGCCTCCTGCAAGATTTCTGTAAGCGCTTCGTCCGTCATCGCAAACGGGATGCGCAGGAAATCCAAACTGGCGCGAAAGCGCGAGAGATGTTCCTTCAGCGCAAAGAAACGGTGCCGCTCCACGCGGAGCGCCTCGTATACCCCGTCTCCAAAATAGACCCCGCGGTCAAGCGCGGGGATCATGAGCTGTTCCATCGGCGCAAATGTGCCATTATAGTATCCGATGTTCTCCATAAAGTGCCTTTCTATTGGATCAATCACGCAAAAAGCTGCTTCCCGCGCGGTCGATGGATCTCTTGTTCCCGCGCAGTTTGCCGGAGTATGCCGTTGCAGATTGTTTGCCAAAACGTCTCTTTTTCAGCGCGTAAAACCGCCTTGTTTTGCGCGGATGCCCCCTCTCCCAAGGGGTGGTCAAATTGACTTCCACTGCGTTTTGCTGTACCATATAGGATACAGTTTTTCTGCGTCTACTATCATACCGTTTTTATGCATGAGGTGCAATCGATGAAACGTCCGCTTTTTCTTCTTTCCGCTTTGTTGTTGGCTGTTGTGTTTGTTTTTCCGGTGCACGCGCGCGCGGAGGAAGAGGTCGTTTCAATTCAGGTTGGCACCGTCAGCGGTGAAAATGGCGCGCTGGTCGACCTGCCGCTGCTGCTTGACAACTGCACGGGGGTAGACTCTGTTCAGTTTGACCTGAACTATGACAGCGCCGCACTGCAATTTGTCTCTATGACGCCGGGGGACCTCTTCGCCGCGCAGTATACCGTCGCCAATTCAGACGTCCCCGGTCGCGTCCGCATCGCCTGTGCCAGCGCGCTCGGGCTGGGAGAAGCCGGCACGCTTTTGACGCTCCGCTTCCGCCTGCTTTCCGAAACAGGCAGCACGGTCTCCATCACGAGCGGCATCGTCACCCGCGTGGACGCGGATTATAATCAAACAAAGGCCTACGTCTCGATTCAGGACGGCGGTATCTCCGCCGGTACTGCGCCGTTACCTGCGCCCGCGGTAACCCCGTGGATACCGGTGACACCGGTGCCCACGCCTTCCCCGACGCCGGAAGTGACCGCAACACCGGAAGCAACCGCAACGCCGGAGCAAGTCTCTGCCTCGCCCGAGGCTATAACCCCGTCCGCAACCGGCTTGTCCGCAGGTGTATATTACGTCGGCGGCGGGCTGTTGTTTGCGGTCATACTGCTGGTTGTCATTCTGCTCGTTCGCAAAAACAAAAACGGTTAACGGTTCTCCGTTCGGAATCCGTCGACCCTCTTTTGACGAAAGGACGCGATGTTTTGATGATTCAAACACAAACAAAACGCCAACTGCGCGGGAGCTTGATCCGCATATCTGCGGGCGCGCTTGCGCTTTCGCTTCTGTTGGGCGGCTGTGCGCCATTCAATGCACCCGCTGCCGCAACCCCCGCCGTCACCGAAGCGCCCGCTGTGACGCTCGCCCCGACTGCAACGCCTTCTCCCACGCCAACACCCTCGCCTTCCCCCACGCCGGAGCCAAAGAACCGCTCTCTCACCTCCGGTCGAGAGGTGCCGGAAGGCACGCCGCTGCGCCCGTTCATCATGTCCATCGACAATTCAAGCGGCGCTAAACCGCAGACTTCCTTGATGGAAGCGGACATCATCTATGAATTTTTGACCGAGCAAGCGATTACGCGCTTTCAGGCCGTGTTTAACGACACCTACCCGCTCTATGCGGGACCTCTGCGTTCCACGCGCTATTATTTCATCGACATGGTGCAGGAATGGGACTGCATGTATCTCCACGAAGGCTATGTCGTGCTAAAAAAGCCATATCGCCGCATTCCGAAGGACCTCATCACGCTGTATCTGCCCAAGGGTGATTTTCGAGGCTTTAATAAGACCTTTTACCGTAAAGCAGGCGCGTATGACGACTTTGAAACCCCCAACGGCTATAAGTTCCGTGCGGAAGAGGCCAATCGCGGCAGTGTGCACGCGCTGTATTATCGCGTCGCCGCACTGGTCAACCGCTATTATGGCGACCACCAGGCAAAAGAAAGCCAGCGCTTCAACTTTATGGAAGGCATCACCTATGAAAACGGTACCCCGTTTACCAAGGTGACACTGCCATATGACAACCACAAAGACCCGAACTGGATTCAGTTTACGTATGATGCCGAGAAAAACCGCCTCTTCCGCTTTGAAAGCGGGGAGCCGAGCATGACGCGTACCTTGACCGACCACGGGGACAGCTACAACACCGAGCAGATGAATGTGCAAAACCTCATCGTGCAGTACGCAAACTACGGCTCTGTCGAGGGAGACAACAAGCACCGCCGCACTTGCGACATGATCGGCAGCGGAAAGTGCGACTATTTCATCAACGGCCAGCACGTGACCGGTACATGGTCGCGCCCGACCGCAGAAGACCATACCTCCTATCAGCTGGACGACGGCTCTCTCGTGACGCTTGAGCCGGGCAATACCTGGATTGCCGTGCATCCGGCTGAGTTTCCGGTGACCATTGAATAGAGCAAAGCAAAACAGAATCCACCATCGCGCGCCTCTTCTGTCGCTGGCAGCAGGGCTTGTTTTCCTGTTCTCCGGTTGCTCCGTCATTCAAACCATCACAGGCATCCCGCAGGGGCAGAGCACAGCCTCGGATACGGAAGTGATCATTTCCGCCGATACGGTGAGCAACTCCATCTCCGTTGCTCAGACCTCCGCAACGCCGGACGCAGCGCAGGAGAAAGCGGCAGCCGAGGCGGAGGCTTCCCCCTCACCCACGCCGTTGAACGAAGGAATTTCGCCAACAACAGGCCGCCCGCTGCCGGAGGGTGCTGTCTATCAGCCCGTACTGGTTGCAATCGACAACGCGGCGCAGGCGCGCCCGCAGACGGCGCTGATGCTCGCAGACATCGTGTATGAGTTCCCGCTCGATCGCGAAGACCACAGCACGCGTTATCTCGCGCTGTTTTCGGATGAGTTGCCAAAGCGCGTCGGTCCCGTGCGCACCTCGCGCGCATATCTTGCCGAGACCGCGCTGGAATGGGGCGGGCTCTATGTTTCCCTTGGCGACCCGGAGCAAGCAACGCCGGGATATCCGCTTCTCGCGGACAGCGGGCTTTCACACCACATTGAAAACAAAGGGGAAGCCGCGTCGTATTTTTATCACGACAAGACCATCACCGCAATCGACGAGCACACCAATTTTTTCCAGCTTTTGCCATATATGGAAGAGCACGCTCCCTTCGATACGGCGTTCCATGAGAACCGCTTTACCTTTGAAAAGGGCGTTACCTATGACAAGGGCAAAGAGGTGCAGAGCGTTGGTATTCCGTTTACGAGTTCCGACTCCGAGCGCGTGCTCTTTACCTACGACACTGTGAAAAATAAGTTTGTCCGGAGCGACAAAAACTCCAAGAAAGTACTGGGCGAGAGCAAATCACTCACCCCAACGGACGATGTGCTGGGTTATTCCAACGAATCGATCCTTGTACAAAACCTCATCGTGCAGTTTGTGCGCGTCTCTGCCTATGACGGAACCTATCGCAGCGTGACACTCACCGGCAAGGGCGATTGTATGTATTTTGTCAACGGCCGGGCGGTTTTCGGCAGCTGGAGCAGGCCGACGCTGAACGATCCCACATCCTATACGCTCTATGATGGCACAATCCTCCGCCTGGAGCCCGGCAACACATGGATCATGATGATGCCAAGCACGCGGGAGATCAAAATTCGATACGCAAGGTAACACAACAGCAAAAAAGGCCGACGGGACTGATTCCGCCGGTCTTTTTTCTGTTGAGAATTCTTCCGATTATTCCGCAGGTTGATAGCCTTTTAGCTCCGTGGGCTTGAGTACGCCGATATCCGTCGCAACCCCGGTCACCAACTCCGGCGGGGTGATGTCAAACGCGGGATAAAACCCTTTAACCGCATCTTTACAGGTGCGAATGCCCATCGCATGGCGCACCTCGTCTCCATTGCGTTCCTCGATGCGGACGGAGTCCACATCCGGGTGCGTGCGATCCGGAAAACCCGCAACATAATACGGCACGCCGTAATAGTTCGCACAGAGGGCAATCTGGAAGGTGCCGACTTTGTTGACCACGTGCCCGTCGAGCGTGATCACATCCGCCGAGGTGGTGAAGATGTCCACATGCTTGTGGCCCAGCACATAGCCGGGCATGTTGTCCGTAATCAGCGTGACTTCATACCCCATGTCGCAAATCACGCTCGCGGTCAGGCGCGCGCCTTGCAGATAGGGCCGCGTCTCCGGCGTGAAAAACTTCGCTTCGTCGCCGCGCTCGCGCAGGGCGCGCAGGAGCATGCCGACATCCGCGTCACCATAGCACTGCGTCATGATGGTTGGATTTGTCGGAATTTTTTCGAGGAAATAGCGTGCTTCTCGGTCGATCCGGTCATAGCGGCGGGAAAATTTCGCAACAGCGCCCGCCATGATGGCGTCGCATGCATTTTTGCCCGCGTCTAACGCAGCAAATGCATCGCGCTCGCAGTCGTCCGTCCAGGTGCGCATTTTGCGCGCGGTGGTCGGGCGCGCGTTTGCAATCACATCCGCCGCGGCTTTCAAAAACTCTTTCTGCTCCGCTGCCGTCTTGTCACGGCACTCGTAGGCTGCAAGCGCCATGCCCATCGCCGCCGCGTGAAACGGGCCATAGCTTTGGGTGACCATGTCGGTGATTGCTTTTGCGACTTCCTGATGGGTCTGGCAGGTAACGAACTCCTCCCGCGCGGGATAGATTCTGCGGTCGAGAATGCGCACCGCGCCGTTTTCATACCAGGCAATATTTTCAAAAAGAAATAAAAAAGCAAGATCGTGATCGGCTCTTAACATATTTTCGCTCCTTAGGCTTGGTTTGTGCGCTTTAGAACGCAATTAGCTTCTGCTTTGCGTTCAGAAAAAATGTTTGGCGTTCTTTCAGTATACACTTTTTCACCCCGCTATGGTATAGTCTTTGGGAGGTGATATGGTTTATGAAGTACGCGATCATCGGCGGCACGAACTTGGAATCGCTGCCCATCCCCTACCGTGAAGAGGTCGTCGGCACGCCGTATGGCGACGTGGTCATCTATCGCGGGACGCTTGCTTGCGGGCAGGAGGTCATCTTCCGCTTTCGCCACGGGGTGCTCTTTCGCCGCGATCCGGCGGACATCAACTACCGTGCGAATATCTATGCCATGCAGATGCTGGGTGTCACGCACATCATCGGCCTATCCTCCGTTGGCGCATGCGATTACGGCTTCAAAGTCGGTACCGTCTGCCTGATCAACGATTTTATCGATATGACGAAAAAGCGCCCGTCCTCGTTCGAGCTGGAGCACCGCCTCGCCCTCCACACCGGCATGGAGGACGTCTTCAGTCCGGAACTCAACGACGAGCTGGAGCAGCTGATCCTCGCGAAAAAACTGCCGTATTCCGGCCGCGCGATCTATTGCTGCACCGAAGGCCCGCGCTTTGAAACCGCGGCGGAGGTGCGCATGTTCCGTATGTTTGGCGCGCAGGTTGTCGGGCAGACGCTGGTGCCGGAGGCACCGCTCGCGCGCGATCTCGGCATTCAATATGCGGCAATCGGGGTCATCTCCAACTACGCAACAGGCATGATGTCCCTTGTGACCGACGACAGCATCGGCAGCGTGATGCACCAAATGCGTGATAGCGTCTTTAACCTCTGTTTTGAGCTGATTCAAAATAAGATCTGTTAAAAATCAGCCCGGAATTCAGGCTGATCAGGATATTTTTCCTTTAACCCGCTTTGTGAAATAATTACAAGCGGGTTTCTGCTTACAACTGTGCAACCAGCGACGGTTCGATGATCAGCCCCGGCCTTGCGCCTTTCTTTGCCTCAACCAGCACGCGAAGGGCGTTTTCACTCGCTTTGCTGTAAACAAGCCGCATGCGCTTTGGTTCCAGCCTTGCCTGCTGAAGCGCGGAAAACAGCTCTGTCAACGCACCCGCAGGATAGATCACAAACAGCCTGCCTCCATTTTTAAGCAGCAGGAACGCCGCGGAAAGAAACGCGTGCAGCGTTTGCCCCGCGCCGTGCCGCGCAAGATTTCTCGATTCGTCCCCGCTGCGCTCCCCGCTCGTAAAATACGGCGGATTCATCACCGCGGCAGTGAACGAACCGTGCCCAAGAAGGGCTGGCGCCTCAGCCACATCCGCGCAAAGAAAACGAATCTCCTGATGGTTGTATGCGGCGCTCTTTTGCGAAAGCGCCACAAGCCGCTCCTGCCGCTCCACGCCTGTAAAGCGCGCGCCGGTGTTATCCGCGCCAAGCACGCAGACAACGCCCGTGCCGGAGCCAAGCTCGACCACGGTATCCTTTGCGCTGACGCGCAGAAACGAGCAAAGCCAGAGCGCGTCTGCATTAAAGCGCATGAGTTCCGTGTCCTGAAAGAGCATCAGCCCGTTGTGCTGTAGATCGTCCAGCCGTTCCATATTCAATCAATTCGATCCGTTTCCGCTGCTTTTTAGGATGAATCCTTAGCGAGAGTATAGCATATTTCGGTGTGGCTGCGTGCAGCGAACTCAGACCGCATTTCATGCAATCGTATCAACGCGATGCCGCATTTGTTTTGCAGGGCTTGTATTTTCTTTTTCCCTGCGCCATGATAAAATATAGGCTATGTTTGATGCGCCTAACAAGGCATGGAATCATCTGCGAAGGGAACGGAACGCATGATCTCGAACGACCTGCAAAACCGCATTCATTTCGGTGACCGCGAAGCGTTTCTCGCGATCTATCATGAATACGGTCCGGGTATCTACGCCGCAGCCAAGAAGGCGCTTATTTCCGATTCTCTCGCAAAAAACGCGGTCAAACAAGCGTTCCTCACACTCTATGAAGAAATTCTCACACAGACGGAGGACTTCGACATCCCCGTTCGCCTGCGCGAACTTACCGAGCGGGAAATCCATTTGCTCCGTCTGGTCAGCGGGGATATAAACCGCCAGCAAGACCTTTCGACCCTTGCGGAACAGCCGGTTTTGGAAGCGGAACTGACCTCTGCACGCGGCGCGTTTGCCGAACAGGCGGAGTTGCTGATCAATCTGCCCGCGCTGGAGCGGGAGCGCTCCTTCCGCCGCCCGAAAAAGGCCCTGTTCCACAAAACGAAAAAGCGAAAAAGTGCAGATGCACAGACCGCTTTGGTTTGGAAAATTATACTTGTCATCATCGATCTCTTTCTGCTCTGGGTACTCGCCGGGCTTCTGATGGGGATTGGTTATCTGCCGCCGGTCGACCTCGGTTATTCTTGGTTTAGCCGGGTGCTCTCCGCTGTCACAATCCGCTTGTCCTAGCCTGCTTGGCGCAAGATTGCGCCGGAAAGACACCGCAAAACACTATGATCGTTCGTTTTTCACTCGACACGGCGCGCAGAAACTTCACGCCCGTGGACAACCGGTTTATTCTCGACTATCTGCCACACGCAAGCGAGCTTTGCGTGCGTGTGTATCTCTACGGCCTGATGCTCTGCTATGCGGGCGCGGGCGCGGAAACCTCTCTTGGCGACGCGCTCGGGCTTTCGGACGCTGCGGTAACGGAAGCATATGTCTACTGGCAGCAGCAAGGGCTTGTGCGCATTCGCGGGGAAGCGCCGCTGGTGGTGGAATATCTCGACATCGAACCAAATGAAGCGGGCGGCGTTGTGCCGGGCAAATATGCAAAACTTGTCGCGGCGCTGGGTTCGCTGATTGCACCAAGGCAATTTGATTTTCGCGAGCTCAAGCACGTCTACGACTGGATCGAGGTCTACGGTCTGGACGAGGAAGCCGTATTAGAACTTGTTTCACACTGTATGGATCAAAAAGGCAGGCGCGTCTCGGTCAACTATATCGACGCGGTTGCGCGCTCCTGGTCCGAGGCGGGCGTCTGGACGCGGGATGCCGCGCGGGCATATCTTGCAAAATATGAGCTGAAGAAACACGGCGCAAGCGAAATCCTCCGCCAATGGAACAAACAGCGCAAGCCAACAAAAGCCGAGACCGCGTTTTACGACAAGTGGGTTGCGGAATGGGGCTTCACGCCGGAGGCAATTCTGGCCGCGCTGCCCAAGCTGGCCGTCAGCGGTACGCCGAACTTTGTCTACCTCGACGAGCTGCTCGACAGCCTCCGCAAGGATGGGCAGACGAGCCAGCCGGAGATCGAACGCGCGGACGCCAAGACCGCCGAGGAACAGACGTTTGCGCGCCTCGTCTTCGAACGCGCGGGCAAGATGGAGCCCGCAACGCGCACCCAGCGCGCGCAGATCAGCATGTATCTCAAAGACTACGGCATGCCGCGAGAGCTCTTGCTCTTTGGCGCGGAACAATGCAGGGGCGCAAACGAACCCTTCGGCATGATGAAGAAGCTCTGGAACGACTGGCACGACGCGGGGGTTTCCACCATTGAAGCCGCGCGCGCACGGATGGAATCCCGACCGCAGGGATTCTCCGGCAGGCCGCAAAAGCCGCAAACGCAGCAAAACAACCTGACCGACGAACAACTCCAGCACCTGCTGGTCGATTTGGATCAGGATATCGACTAAAGCACGAAGCAATCGCTTGATGAGGAGCCAACGGCACGCATGATCAACGACCAGCTTGACAACCTATACGCGCGCATCCGCGCGGAAGAACGCGAGGCGCGGGAAACCCGCGTCCGCGAAGCTTACGCGCACGAACCGCGCCTGAAGGCACTGGACGAAGCGCGCGCTAGGCTTTTTATCGATCTCGGAAAGCGAAAAATTACTTCTGAAGAGAGCAAAGCCCGCCTTGCGGAGATCTTCGACGAGGAAAAGCGCCTGCTTGCGTCCATCGGCATGCCGCAGGACGCGCTGGAGCTGCGCGTACGCTGCAAGCTCTGTAACGATACCGGTTATCTCGGCGCGGGCAGCAAGCCCTGCTCCTGCCGCCTGCTCAAGCGTGAAGCGCTGCGCGGATCGGACGGGGTGAACGCGCGCGAAACATTCGCCAATTTTTCGACCGAAATTTTCCCCTCCACCGAACAGAAAAAACGCACGGTCAACGCAAAGCTGCTCTGCGAGCAGTTTGCATCGTCGCTTCCCGCCCCCGAGAAGCCGAGCATCCTTCTCTTTGGTATGCCCGGTCTTGGAAAATCATTCCTCGGCAACGCGATTGCTTACGAAGCGCTCTCGCGCGGGATCGACGCGGAGCGGGTCACCGCGTATGCGTTCATCCAGACCGTGCTGCAGGATATTCGGGAGCAGACACAGAGAGCCGCGCGCTATCAGGGTGTGCCGCTTCTCGTTCTGGACGATCTGGGCAGCGAACCCGTGATTCCGAATGTATCCTTTGAGTGGCTGTTCGCGGTGATCAACGAGCGCACGCTGGCGGGGCTTGCCACAGTTTGCAGCACAAACCTGACGCTCTCGCAGCTGCAAACGCGCTATGACGACCGCTTTATGAGCAGACTTTGCGACAAGAACACCACGCTGGTTTTGCACCTAACGGGCGAAAACCTGCGGACGGTGCGATAACGCCTATGCTGTTACTTTGCGCAACCCCAATCGGTAACCTCGGCGATCTCACCCCGCGCGTGCGCGAGGCGCTAACAACCTGCGACGCGGTCTACTGTGAGGACACAAGAAGGACGCTAACGCTCCTCAACCATATCGGCATCAAGAAGCAGCTGGTGAGTTGCTATCGCGAAAACGAACGCCAGCGCGCGCAGGAAGTGGTCGCTAGGCTGCAATCGGGTGAAACGATCGTCTATGTGTCGGACGCGGGCATGCCCGGCGTATCCGACCCCGGCGAGGTTTTGATTGCCGCGTGCATCGAACACAATCTGCCCTATAGTGTGCTGCCCGGCGCATCCGCCGTGCTCATGGCGGCGGTAATGAGCGGGCTGCCCGCGATGCCGTTTTCGTTTTTCGGCTTTTTCCCGCGCGAAAAAAAGGCGCAAAAGCCACTCCTTGAGCAGCTCAAACGCCTCGATCATACCGTTATTTTTTACGAAAGCCCGAACCGCGTCCACGCGACGGTGACCGCGCTACTAGAAGGGCTTGGCGACCTCGACGCGGCTCTACTGCGCGAGCTGACCAAGCTGCATGAGGAAGTAGTCCGCGGAACACTCAGCACACTTGCCGCGCGCTATGAAAGCGAGCCGCCGCGCGGGGAATGCGTGCTCTGCATCCGCTGCCGCGCCGCCGCACAGGACGCGGACGCGCCCGATCTCGAAACCCTGCTGCAAACCCTGCTCTCCTCCGACCTCTCCGTTCGCGATGCTGCCGCCGAAGCGGCCAAGGCCTGCGGGGTGCCGAAGAAGGATGCCTATGCAAAAGCGTTGGCACTCCAGTCTTCTGACTCTTGAAAAATATCGACATAACAAGAGCTTCCCGCATAAAAAACGAGAAGCTCTTTTGCTTTTTTAGAGAAAGCGGGTGAAGCGTTAACCCCCCAGTCCACGGGCGAGGTTATACACATGCATCACCGTATTCCAGTCGATGCAGAGGAACAGCGCATACCAATATACCAGCGCAAACGCGCCAATCCGTAAAAACGGAGTCTTCTCGCGAAAGACGCGTACCGCGCCAACCACCGCGAGAAACACGAAATAACTCATCAGCCAAAGCGGCAGCACGCGGCGAATGGTCAGCCCGTATGCGCCCACATACAGCAGCATGCGCCAGGCAGCGGAGGCGAGGACGATCAGGCTCGCGGCGATCAAGAGGGATTGTAGCCCCTTGATTGCGCGACCCGACTCGCTCTTTGTCAAACTGATTCCAAGCAAGGTGAAGTTGATCAGCGTCACCGCGGCAAACTGGCCAAAGCCATCCCTCGCATAACGGCTATAGGTCAAATCCACCGGCAGCGTACCGCCGAAGAGATAGGTAAATTGCACATAGGTGAACAGCGCATAGGCGGCCAGCAGCAGCAGAATCACTACGCCGGGGCCGGCGAATTTCCAATCCTGCCGCACCGGCGCCAAATCCGCGTCCTTCTTGCCCCACGTCAGGTTATAAAAGAGTGAATAGAAAAGCATACTGCTCAGGAACACGACGACCACGCGCCAGAACCAGTTCCACAGGTTGATGTTCTCAATCCAGCTGCCGAGCAGCTTCTGCATGCCCGCATCCGCACCGGAGAGCAGCGCAAGCACGACCACCACGAGCGGAACGCCGACCGCAAGCCCAATCCAACCATGCCGTGCGGAATCGTCCTTCTTACCGCCGAATACACCCGCATAAGAACGAAAATACGTTCCAATCGCGGTAAACGGCTTCACAAATACCGCGCGGAGCACGCCGAGAACGGCCTTGCCTTCCCGCTTGTAAGCGACCTCCTGCGTCGTGAACACGCCGATGGTCAGCAGCAGCGCGGGAATAACAAGCATCGTGAACCCCAATAGTTCATAGTGCATATAGTCAAACAGCAGGATGCCGCAGAGCACCAGCGTCGGCACGATCAGCGCGAGTACGGTCTTGTTCGCGATCACGCGCTTCCAGTTGAACGCCACGAAGACCGCGAGCGTGACCAGCCAGAAGATCGAGTAGAGACGATAAAAGTCCTGCTCCATCCAGAGTTCCAGCGCGATGCCGATGAGAATTGCTCCGCCGAGCAGCCAAAGCTGCGATTTTGTCAGCGGCGGCTTTTTTTGCGCGGATTGCGCCTCAGTCAAGATCGGATTCTGTTCCATCGGGTTCGTCTCCTTTCACATACACGAGGATATCGCCCACCTCGCACTCGAGAATTTCGCAGAGGCTGCTGAGGGTACCAAAGCGAATCGCCTTGCATTTGTTGTTTTTGAGAATCGAGAGGTTCGCCAGCGAGATGTCCATCCGCTTTGCCAGCTCGCCCAGGCTGATCTTACGCTTTGCCATCATCACATCCAGATTGACTTGAATCATACCGCCACCCCCGCTAAACCGTGAGGTCGTTCTCTTGCTTAAATGCAACCGCCTGCGCAAACACGCGGCTGAGCACCAGCGAAAACAACCCGCACATGGCAACCGGAAGCGCCGCAATCACCGCAAGCGGAACCGGATGAAGCAACAGAGTGGAAAGGCCAAGCACCGCGACAGCAAGCGCCGTGAGCCCCATATGCCGAAGTGCATCTGCGTTTTTTTGCACAAACGGATCGCGATCCAGTGTACACATCATGCGAAACAGTGTAAATGCGATCGATTCCCCGCCAAGGATGCACAGCGTCGCGATGACGCCGGAGAGCACCGGAAACCAGACTGGCTTCCCCTCTTGGGCAAAGAAGTCTATGATGATCGGCATTTCGATCACATAGATGTCCACAATCAGCGCAACTCCTGCGAGCATACCGATCACGATGCCGGTTTGGACAAACAGGTTGAGAAATTTGCTACTCTTTTTCATTCTATCCCGTACCCTTTCAAAAACTGTTGATTTACGGTAGATGATTTGGAACGGATGGCGGCGATTCTCTGCCGCCCCTATACCCGCAAAAAAATAGACCATCGTTTATCTGACGACAGTCTATCGCTATATTTATCGTTTGTCAATAAATATTTATCGTTTTTTCGGTTATCTGGTTCGAAATACCGTGCATTTTCCAGTGCCATTGAGCAAATCCGCAATGCGCTGCTGCGCGTTTGCAATGTACACCGTCGTACCTTCGCGAATCGGCTGCTTGATAAAGTCCAGCTTCGCCCGCGCGCCGTTTGACCCGGCGCGGCTGGTACCAACACAGCTATTCGAGAGCAGGTCGATCTGCTCGATGATCTCGTCCGCATTTTTGCCTTCCACGGCGGGGACGATCGTGCTAGGATCGTTCGGGTCGCGGTAGATGCCGTCCGCACTCGTGAAGATCACGAGATATTTCGCATGCACAAGCGAGCAAATCACAGAGGCGGTCTCGTCGTTGTCGATGCACTCCACAACTGTCTCGCCCTGCTTGCGGAGATTTGCAAGCTCCATCTTGCGAATCTCCTCAATACTCACGGGGTCGTTGTAGTTCACAATCGGGATTGCGTTCTGCTTCGCCGCGCGCAGCAGGAAGGAGCGGATATGCTTGCGCTTCTCCTCGTCGTTGAAATGCGTGTGCTCCACGAGAAGCTGGCGCACGCTATAGCGATCCGGGATATAGCGGCGGTATTCCATCATCAAGATGGTCTGTCCTTGCGCCGCATAGTCCGCTTTGATCTCCTCGCGGTCTCCCGTGAGCTCTGTTCCGTTTCTGCGGATGTAGTCGAGACGGCCGATTTCGGTCGCGCCGCTGCTCACCCAGATCATGCCCGGGCGAAGCTCCGCGCCAAGGCGGGAGAAGATGTTGTAATCGATGTCGTTGTCGGCCTTGCGAATCAACGCCATAGAGCCGATTTTTCCGACGAGATCATAGTCAAATTTCATATGGGTTTGCTCTTCTTTTCTTAAAAGAAAAGAAGCAAAAGAGGTTGCCGGGGTTCTCTTTCTTTTTCTTGAAAGATAAAGAAAGAAAAAGAACTGCTCTTAGGACTGTACGAGATAAGCGTGGATAAACGGCTCCAGCTCGCCATCCATCACCGCCTGAATATTTCCATTCTCCGCGCCGGTGCGGTGATCCTTCACCAGCGTATAAGGCTGGAACACATAGCTGCGAATTTGGCTGCCCCACTCGATCTTCTTCATCTCGCCTTTGATCTGGCTCATCTGCTCCTCACGCTCGCGCTCCTGCAACTCCAGCAGTTTGCCGCGCAGCATGCGCATTGCGGTCTCTTTGTTTTGCAGCTGGCTACGCTCGTTTTGGCACTGCACGACGATATTGGTCGCAAGGTGCGTAATGCGGATAGCAGAGCTCGTCTTGTTGATGTGCTGGCCGCCCGCGCCGCTGGCACGGAATGTGTCAACGCGGATGTCGTCCGGCTCAATCTTGATGTCGCCCGCGTCGTCATCAAAAATCGGCGTGACATCCAGCGAGGAAAACGATGTGTGTCTTCTGCCGCTGCTGTCAAACGGGGAGATGCGAACCAGGCGATGTACGCCCTTCTCCGCCTTGAGGTAACCATAGGCGTTCTCGCCATCCACCTCAAACGTGACGGATTTCACGCCCGCCTCGTCGCCGTCGAGCATGTCCAGCTCGCGCACGGTCCACCCCCTGCTCTCGCAATAGCGCGTATACATGCGGTAGAGCATCTGTGTCCAGTCCTGCGCCTCTGTGCCGCCTGCGCCCGCATGCAGCGAAAGAACGGCGTTCACGCCGTCATACGGGCCTTTGAGCATCTGCTCCATGCGCATGGTCTCGATGGCTTCGCCAACGGAGGCTGTCTCCGTCTTGATCTCGTCGACCAGGCTGTCATCCTGTTCTTCCTCCGCCATCTCGATGAGCGCGCCAAGGTCGTCAAAACGGGATTTCAGCTTGTTATACCGCTCGAGTTTGTTCTGTAGCTGGCGTGAACGCTGAGTAAGCTTGTTTGCGTTGTCTACATCATTCCAGAAGTCGGGCGCGGACATTTGATCCTCCAGCGCCTGCACTTCTTCCTTCAAGCTCTCGGGGTTGAGGGCATTGCGGCATTCCTCCAGCTGCTCCTCATACGCTCCGAGGCTCATTTTAAATTCGTCCAATGGGATCATAATGATCTTGACTCCTCTCGATCGTACTGTCTGTAAAGTCTTTTGGGTTGCAGTGCGGTCAATGTTGCGCTATCCGCCGGAAAATGTGGCGGCGCGCGCCGTGTCGAGTCATTCGTTCTTGCCGTGGCAGTTCTTATACTTTTTGCCGCTGCCGCAGGGGCAAGGATCGTTTCTGCCGACCTTCTTCTCGCTGCGCGAGTAGGAGGTGTTTGCGCCCTCGCCTTTGGGTTCGATGGGCTTGGCGAGCTGCACGCGCTGGAGCGGGCCGCCTGTGACCTGCATCATATACAGGCGACGCACAGTCTGCTCGCGAATCTCGTCCACCATCGCGTCAAACATTTCAAATCCTTCGCTCGTGTAGGCATAGACAGGGTCTTTCTGCCCATAGGAGCGCAGGCCGATGCCCTGCTTGAGCTGATCCATGGAGTCGATGTGCTCCATCCAGTGTTCGTCAACAGTACGCAGGAGCAGCACGCGCTCGTTTTCCCGCATGTCGACCCCTGCCTGCTTCAGGCGATCTTCCGTCTGCACGTAGGCCACGTCTGCAAACGCATAAAGCTTCTTGAGTATCTCTTCATAGGAGAGTTTCTTGCGCTCCTCTTCCGAAATCAGCGGGCGGACAGGCTGGAGTGTAAGTCTGCAAATCTCCTGCGAAAGCGCGGCGAGATCCCAGCTTTCCTTTGGCGCATGCGGGTTGCATTTCTGCTGCGCGATGGATTCGATTGTGCCATAGATCATGGTCTTGATGCTGTCGGAAACATCCTCGCCCATGAGCACGCGGCGGCGCTGGCCATAGATGATCTCGCGCTGCTTATTCATGACATCATCGTATTTGAGCACGTTTTTGCGCGTCTCAAAGTTCATGGCTTCCACGCGCTTCTGTGCGGTTTCAATCTGTTTGGTCAGCATCCGCATTTCAAGACGAATCTCGCCCTGTTCATCCTCACTCGTGAAACGGTTGAGCAGGTTTGTGACACGCTCTCCGCCAAAGCGGCGCATGAGCTCGTCCTCAAACGAAACGAAGAACTGCGTAGACCCCCGATCCCCCTGGCGGCCCGCGCGTCCACGGAGCTGGTTGTCGATGCGGCGGCTCTCATGCCGCTCAGTGCCGAGTATGAATAGACCGCCAAGCGACTCCACCTCGTCGTGTTCCTTGGTGGTGATGGCTTTGTGCATCTGGTAGAGTTCCTGATAGCGCGCGCGCGCGGCGAGAATTTCTTCATCGTCGGTGTCCGCGTGGCCGACCGCCTCCTCAATGAGCCAGTCTTCCATTCCTTCGTTGCGCATGTCCCTGCGCGCGAGGAAGTCCGGATTGCCGCCGAGCAGAATGTCCGTGCCGCGGCCTGCCATGTTGGTCGCAATCGTAACCTGTGCTTTTTTACCGGCCTGGGCGACGATTTCCGCCTCTTTTGCGTGTTGTTTTGCGTTGAGCACCTCATGCGCAATGCCGATCCGCGTAAGTCTGCTGCTGAGGTATTCGCTGCGTTCCACGCTGATGGTACCAACCAGCACCGGCTGCCCGGTTGCGTGAATCTTCTTGATGCCTTCGACGATCGCGTCAAACTTGCCTTTTTCGGTCGGGAAGATTGCATCGTCCAAGTCGGTTCTGCGCAGGGGCTTATTGGTCGGAATCTCCACGACATCGAGGTCATAGATACTCATGAACTCGCCCTCTTCGGTCTTGGCGGTACCCGTCATGCCGGCGAGCTTTTTATACATACGGAAATAGTTTTGTAGCGTGATAGTCGCGAGCGTTTGGTTCTCTTTTTCGACCTTGACGCCTTCCTTGGCTTCGAGCGCCTGATGCAAGCCTTCGCTGTAGCGGCGGCCGATCATGAGGCGGCCCGTGAATTCGTCTACGATGAGCACTTCGCCATCCTGCACGACATAGTCTTTGTCGCGCACAAACAAGGCGTTGGCACGCAGCGCCTGTACGATGTGGTGGTTGATCTCCATGTTGGCAGGATCGCCAAGGTTCTCAAGACCAAAGCGCGTTTCCGCCTTATGGATGCCTTCCGCGGTGAGCTGCACGGTGCGTTTTTTGATGTCGCACTGATAATCGCCATCCTCCGGCACTTCTTCACCAAGGATTCGGTCGGAACTCGACTGCGCCGTGAGATCCGTTCCGCGCGAAAGCCCGCGCACAAAGCGGTTCGCTTCCACATACATCTCGCTCGACTCTTCACCTTCGCCGCTGATGATCAGCGGTGTGCGCGCTTCATCCACGAGGATGGAGTCAACCTCGTCGATGATCGCATAGGTCAGCTCGCGCTGCACCATATGCTCGCGAAAGACCACCATGTTGTCACGCAGGTAGTCGAAGCCAAACTCGTTGTTGGTGCCGTAGGTGATGTCACTGTTATAGGCCGCCTGTTTTTCCAGACGTTCCATGCCGTTGACTACGCAACCCACGCTCATGCCGAGGAAACTGTAGATCTTCCCCATCCACTGCGCATCACGCTTGGCGAGGTAATCGTTCACCGTGACCACATGCACACCGCCACCGGAGAGGGCGTTGAGATAGGCAGGCAGTGTCGCCACAAGGGTTTTGCCTTCGCCTGTCTTCATCTCGGAGATGCGCCCTTGATGCAGCACCATGCCGCCCAGCAGCTGCACGTCGAAATGCCGCATGTCGACGGTGCGCACCGCGGCTTCCCTGACGGTCGCAAACGCCTCCACCATGATATCATCCAGCGTTTCGCCGTTTGCCAGCCGCTCGCGAAACAGCACGGTTTGCCCGCGGAGCTGATCGTCCGTCATCGTCTGGAGCTTCGGCTCCATATCGTTGATCTGCCGGATGTACGGCTGCAGCTTTTTCAGCCTGCTTGTGCTTGTGTTCCCAAGCAGCGTATCCAAAAATCCCATTCGGAAAACTCCTTTGTGTTCAATTCCGTGGGCGATTGCGATTTTCTCTGATTTCGCGCGATTGAGCGGGTTCCTCCGCTGGTTTCGCGTTCAAAAAGGCATTCGTCCGCATAATACCCTAATTGTGAAGTATAGCAGAAAGCCGCCCCAACCGCAACAAAAAGCCCCCGAATCCACGGGAGCTTCACAAAGCGGGTCGGGTTGTGTCAAAGTGTTGTCAATCGCCGTCTCTCTCCTGTTTCTGCTGATCTTTCTTGCTGACAGGCAGGCAAAGCAAACGGGCGCCAAACATGGCAAGGCTGACACCCGGTATCACATATGTTATGTCATTTGCGCCATCCCACATCATCCCGAAACACAATATAAGACCGACGAGTATGATGAAGATTTTATAGGCAAAATCCCTCCCACTTTCAATCCAATCACGCTTTTGGAACGACCAGACAAGCCCACCGAGTATCAGCAACTGGATGCAGTCATTTGTCCAATAATCGTGGTTAAGACGGGATAATAGGATTTCAAAAGCCGATAGTAACACCATCAACACCGTGAGAAAAGCAGCGATAAACTTCCTAGGTTGAAACGCTTTTTTCGCTTTTGTTGTTTTCGAAAGGAGTTCATCAGCCGTAACTCCAAGCGATTTCGCCAGAAGCGGCAAAGATGTAATCTCGGGATATGCGACGTCGCTTTCCCAGTTGGAGACGGCATCGTCCGTCACCTGCATGATCTGCGCAAGATTTGCCTGCGTCATCTGTTTTGCTTTTCTCAGACGCGCGACCTTTTCGCCAAAGGTTTCCGGTTCCATAGCTTTCCCTCCACGCTGATATTTCATTCGAATGAATAGCACTCGTCATTTGCGCAATTATACCGCCTTATTTGGTATATTGCAACAAAACACTTGTATGAATTGAGTCGTACTAGTTAACGCATCAAAAAAGCCCCCGAATCAACAGGAGCTTTACAAAGCGGGTTGAGTTGTGTCAAAGTGTTGTCAGTCTGGCCCAGCACACGCAGGAGTTGTCGCGGACAATCATGCCTCCAGGCGGTTCTTGCGCGCGCGCTGCACCATGCCGATGGTATACAGCACCAACGCCACCGCGATGAACGCAAACGCGATGATACGATCCTTCGTCAACACTTCGCGGAACACCAGAACGCCGATAAGCAGTTGCAACGTCGGGCTCGCATATTGCAAAAACCCGACCGTGGTCAGCGGCAGGTGGTTCACGCCAAAGGTGAAGAGAATCAGTGGTGTTGCGGTCACAATACCCGTGAGCAACAGAAGCACCGTCGTCAACGGCGTGAGCGCCGCAATCGAGGCATGGCTCACCGGGGAGAACGCGATAAATAACAGAGCAAACGGCGCAAGCAAAAGCGTTTCCACCGCGATGCTGGTCAGGCCGCCAACGCCTGCGAGTTTTTTGAGCGTACCATAGAGACCGAAACTAAGCGCGAGCACAATCGCAATCCACGGAAACGCGCCGTACGCGACCGTCGCAATCAACACACCGATGGTCGCAAGCCCGAGCGCGACCCAATCGATAACCCCGCTGGTCTCATGAAACAGCGCGATACCGATGGCGAACACCACGAGCGGATTCATATAATACCCGATGCTGGAGTCGAGGATGTGGCCGGAGTTCACCGCCCAGATATACACACCCCAGTTGATGGTGATCGTCACCGCCGCGGGAATCATATAGCGCATTTTTTTCTTGTCACGAAAGACTGCCTTGACATCGCCAAACTTCTTTGTGGCAAGCAAAATACCGACCGTAAACACAGCCGACCAAATGATGCGATTACCGAGGATGAACACCGGATTCAGGTGCTCCAGTACATGCCAGTAGAGAGGCAGCAGCCCCCAGAGAATATAGCACGCAAGTGTGCTCCATAGCCCGATGTTGCGATCTTTCATGCTCTTTTTACGCTCCGTTCCGACCATTTTAACACAGCAGGAAGGATACGCAAGCGGTTTTTTTGTAGAAACTCACAATTCACTTTTGCGCAATTCGTTTGTTTCTTTCGTTTTTCTCAAGATTTGCTAGATAAGTACGCGTAACTCACAACCCAAAAAAGAAAATCCTCCGAATTTCTTCGGAGGAAAAGGGAAAATCCCATGCGTTCGCGCCGGAAGATTTCTCCGGCGGAAAGCAAGGATGGGTTCATGGTTCAGCGGTGCTTAGCAGCTCGCTTTCGCAACCGGATGACGAAATTTCATCTTAAACAGGTAGGCAACGATGTATAGACGATCCAACATATCTCTCACGCTCTCTTTCATACATCTTGTTTGCTCGAACATCTTGTTTCGTGCTGTAATCTTTTTTTCATACATCTTGTTTCTTCTATGCTCGTATCATACAACATATATGTGAACAGATTTTTATTTGAAAATGAAGATTCTATTATTTTGTGTAAACAGTCTGTATCTTCGATATGACGGGTTTGTAAAAAAGAGCAAATCCAGCTGATCGTGTTGGAGCAATTACGCAGCACAATCGCGTATAAATCTCAATAGATATTGGTGCTTTCGCGGTAAATAGGATTCGTTTTCAAACAAATCTTTCTAATGGTAAGAAAAAAAAACACATTCTTAGATTTGTTCACAAACCCTATGGACCGGAAAGTTTTTTGCAAAGCGCGCTTGACAATTTAGAATTCTTTTTGTAGTACATTTGCAAAGTTAGCTTTGCAGAATGTCGAGGAGGCAATTTGAATACGAAGATTAAGGAGTTGCGAAAAGAGCGAAAAATTTCGCAGGAGCAATTGGCTCTCGCGGTCGGCACCACGCGGCAGACAATCACCTCCATCGAAGTTGGGAAATACACCGCGTCGCTGGCGTTAGCCTATAAAATTTCGCGCTATTTTGGTTTGACCATAGAGGAAGTGTTCGACTTTTCTCAGATCGATCTTGAGAGTGATCTCTCCTAATTGATTGAGATATTGTACGGATTTAGAAAGGATTTTGATTATGGAAGCCTATAAAAAGAAACTCATGGTTCGCGTGTTTATTCTCATTCTTGTGATAATGATCTTTCTCGCGATTCTGCTCTACAATCAGTTTGGCGCATCGGAAGAACTCAAAGAGAGCCTTGGATTCTCCTTTCAGTGCGGCTTTTCTGCGGCAGGTCTGCTTGTTCTCATCTTTTGGCTTGCGAAGTACCGCGGTGCGCTTAAGGATGAAACCAAACTTCGCGTTCTTTTTAATCAGGAGAACGATGAGCGAATGAAGGCGATTCGCGCCAAGGCCGGCGTTCCGATGGTGCTGATTCTCTCGATCGTACAAATCATCGCGGGAATGGTAATCGGTTACTTTAACGAAACGGTCTTTGTTACTATTATCGGAGTGACACTGTTTCAGTTGTTAGCAAGTCTTGCGGTGAAATTTTATTATATGAGGAAGATGTCCGCGTAAGCCAGAGACTGAAGGCGGTCTTGCCTACGTATCGCAATAAAGAACACAATAAATCTCCCGTTTTGTGAATCTGTAAAGTAAAAGTAGACATTATCAAAAAGATAGTGTCTACTTTTACTTTACAGGTTCACATTTGCAGGGGTTTCTTTTTGTTGGATTCCGGCGGCTACCTACTCTCCACGCCCGGTTCGCAGACGTCGTTCTGCGTTGCCGCTAAAGCGGCTTCCTTGAACTCCGCTGCTTACCGTTCCTCCGCCTCGCTTCCTCCCGCACAGCGGGCGCTCGGCTGCGTCATGTCGCAAGTCAAG
>DLGD01000028.1 GCA_002482505.1 Christensenella sp. UBA7703
CTAACTTTAGGGGTGCAGTTCACTGCTCCGGCGCTTTTTTTGTGCGGTTGTTTGGCGGAGGCCATCCGCCAAATGTTCTTTTTACTCGGTATACGGGAGGAGAGCCACGACCGGCATAATCGGCGGCAGGCTCAACGCCGCGATGCCGGAGGTGACGGCGCTGACCTTCAGCCCTTCGACAAGGTCTTCACCCTTGAGCCCTTCCAGCGCAAACATGTGGACGGTGAGGGTGATCGTGTTGCTCAAGTCGTCCTTCTTCTCCTCGCCAAGCGGGAGCAGAGAGATGCTGTAGCCATCCTTGCCCGGCGTGACGCTCAGGATGGTGCCGTTCTGCACGATGCCGTCGCTGTAGCTGGCGATGACGGTGACGCTGCTTGCCGTGCCCTGCGCGGGGAGCGAGCGGGTCAGTCTGCCGTCGTAATGCACCTCGACAAATGCGCCAACCACGAGCGAATCGCCAAGTTCCTTTGCAATCGTGTCGCTGACGTGGAAGAGTATGCTCGCCTGTCCGTAATTATGCCCCGGCACCTGCGTGACGAGGATGCTGCCGTCCTCGGAAATGCTCGTGACCTCTCCGCGGTAGATGAGGTCGTTGGCTTTCACTCCGCCCGCGGCACAACCGCTCAACAGCAGAGCGCCAGCCACAACGAGAGACATTAAAATGATGAATTTTTTCATAGTGAGGTTCCTCCGTTTCAAAAATTACCTTGGGATGAGCACAATGCTGCGATCGGGAAGTCCACACGTTCCTGTTGAGGGAGATGTATTCGATCTACTTGCATTCATTGTACTATACCAATTCTATGAGAAGCAACTGTGCACGATGCCTTGCCCCACAAGGCGCGAAAGCAGCGTATTTCTTTGCTTCCTACATCAATAACACTCTGTATCGTTGGCTAAGGTTGCGTCAAAAGAAGAAAATGAGTATAATAATGTTTCGGATTGGCTGGAAAAGGCCAAAGCCAAGCAGGAATGATCGGGAGGGCACACGATGGAGCGCGCGCGCAAAGCCTCGGACTGGAAAACGATTTATCCTCTTTGTCTGCTGTTTGCGGCGGCGTTTCTCTTTCTTCTGACGAAGAGTTCCCCGCTGTACCCGCTCAACGAATGGGTGGACGCAAATATCTATTTCACCATCGGCAAAGGCATGATGCGCGGTTTTGTGCCGTATCTCAACCTCTACGATCAAAAAGGGCCGACTGCGTTTCTGATCTACGGGTTGGCTTCGCTGATCTCGGGGACATCGTTTGTCGGCGTCTATGTCATCGAAACCATCGCGTTTTCGTTTTTCCTCTTTGCGGCGTATCGCATCGTCGCGCTGTACACGGAGAAGTTTGCTTTGCTCGTGGTGCCCGTTTGCGCGGCTTTCATCCTCGGCAGCCTGAGCTTTTCTCATGGCGGCAGTTTTGAAGAGCTGATGATGCCGCTGTTTGCCTGGTCGCTCTACGACACCCTGCGCTATTTCAAGCAATCGTATCCGAACCCCGTACCGCTTAAAATGATCGCGCGAAACGCGCTCTTTGCGGGCATTATGCTCTATGGTAAATTTACGCTTCTGGCGTTTTACATCGTCTGGATGGGCGTGCTTGCGATCTCGCAGCTCATGGCAAAGCACGTCAAGCGCGCGTTTTCGGCAAGCGGATTGTTCCTTGTCGTGATGTTTTCCGTCGGCATTCCGTTTGTGCTCTATTTTGCGGCAAACGGCGCGCTGAAGGACTTTTATCATTACTATTTTTATTCCAACATCTTTAACTATTCGCTGACGGATGAATCCTCGGCTTTGAGCACGGTGTTTGTCATCATCAAGAGCGTCGGCGCGTTTTCATTCCGAAACCCGCAGATTGCGCTACTGATCGCGCTGGGGCTCATTTGGTTCCTGCTGCAAAAGAGGGATCGGGTGAAACCGATCGAGAAGATCAACGTGCTGCTCATGGCGGGGTTGCTCGCTTGCGCAATCTACATGGGCGGGCAGGGTTATCGCTACTATGGCCTCGTGCTGACGCCGTTTATGGCGCTTGGTATGGTGCCCCTCGTGCGGCTGCTGGAGAAGGCGGAGCCGCTGCTGACGAAAAAATCGTGGTACAAACACGCGGCCTTTGCGGGCGCAACGGTTTTACTGCTCGGCTTTGCGCTGCTGATCTCGGATAATCGCTATATGCTCTCGATCCGGCGGGAAGACACGCCGCAGGTGCGCTTTGCAACCACGATGCGCGAAAAAAAGACGGAAGAGGAAGTAACGCTCCTTTGCTATGGCTGTCCGGATGCAGGGTTTTATCTCGCGGCAAACGTGATTCCGCCGTACCGTTTCTTTACGCGCGTCAATGTTCCGCTGCCGGAACTGACGGAGGGGCAGAACAGCTACCTGACCGAAAAGAGCGCAGAATTTGTGGTAACCCGTAATCTGGAGATTTCTCCGGACGGATATCAACTCATACAAGACCAGACATTCTGGAGTGAAGGGCAAGATGACACATTCCGTTTATACCAGCGCGTCAACTGAACGCGCACAGATGAAAAAACGCATTCTCTCAACGCTCGCGGCGCTGCTAGTGCTCGCGCTGATGTTGACACTCTCCGGCTGCGATCTACTCAAAGACCGCTCCGCCACGGCACTGACGATTGACGATGCAACACAGATAGACGCAGAAGACCTCGTAAAATATGAGGACTTGCAGCAGCTCGATATCCGTAAAGCCGTGGTTTCAGTGGAGGAGTATCTTTCGCTGCAAAACGCGCTGCCTGCGTGTAGCATCCTCTGGAGCGTGCCGATCATGGATCAGCGCTTTGACAATCAGGTCACGCAGTTGACACTGCCAGCAAGCACGGACGCTGCTGCGCTGGATCTCCTGCGCTATTTCCCGAATTTGACCAGCGTGGACGCGATGAGTTGTACGTGCTACGACGCGCTCATGAGCAAGAGTCTGGAGCGCAAGGACATCTCCTTTGCCTGGCAGGTGGAGATCGGCGGCGTAACGCTGACCAATGCGGATACCGCGCTCGATCTTGCGGGAAAGACGCTGGACGCGCAGGCGCTCATGCAAAACCTCTACTATCTGCCAGAGCTGACCACCGTGGATATCACGGATACCAACATCAGCGCGGAAGACGGCGCCGCGCTGGAAGCGCGCTATCCGAACATCGCGTTTTCGCGTACGGTTGACCTCTTTGGCGTGAGCGTGAACACCAATGCCACGGAAGTTGACCTCACGAAAGCGACCATCACGGACGAAACAAAGCTGGCCGATGCGCTCGCGCCGCTCAGCAAGCTCACAAGCTGCGACCTGACCGGGCAGACGATCTCGTTTGAAACCATGGACGCGCTCAAAGGGCGCTATCCGCTGGTTGCATTCGCGTTTTCGTTTGATCTGTTTGGCCAGCAGCTCACGCCCGAGACCACAGAGGTCAATCTGCAAGGGCAAACGTTCACCAGCGCGGAGGAAGTTGCCGCGGGGCTTGTACATATGCCCGCCCTGACGCTCTGCGATCTGTGCGGAACGGGACTGACCAACGAGCAGATGGTGCAGCTGCAAACACAGTTCCCGCAGGTCAAGTTCGTCTGGTATGTGCAGATTGGCGCCTGGCAGGTGCGAACGGATATCACAGCCTTTACCACCCATAACCAGAAGGCATTTCCGAACGATGCCGCAACGTTTACCAAGGTTGGCAACACCAAGCTGGAAGACGCGGACGCAGCGGGATTGCAGTATTGCACCGATTTGGTCTATCTCGATCTGGTGAACAACAAGATCACTGATCTTTCGTTTGTGAAAAGCCTGCTCAAGCTACGTATGCTTAGCATCGGCAACAACAAAGTCACGGATATCTCCGCGCTCTCCTCGCTTGCCGAACTGGAATTTCTGGATCTTTACGCAAACGCGATTGCGGATCTTACGCCGATTACGGGGCTCACAAAGCTGACCAACCTGAACTGCGCGCGCATCGGGCTGACGGATGTGACCACGCTCAGCGGTATGAAACAGCTCAAGATGCTCTGGATGATGAACAACAAGATCACCAAAGACGACCTGGCCAAGCTGACCGAAGCACTGCCGGAATGCACGATCAACGTGCGCGGCACCAATCCGCTGGCGGCGGACTGGCATCTGGCCTCGATCTATCACGAGTTTGAGATCGCCGCCGGCCTCGTCGCGCCCGACCCGACCGCAACGCCGGAAGCCAGCGCAAGCCCGGCTGCTTCTACCACGCCGGACGCTTCCGCTTCGCCTGCAACGTCTGCAACGCCCGCGCCGAAGACGACGCCAACGCCGCTGCCTACGGCTACACCGAAGAAGTAACGGTTTCGGACAAACCAAACCAAGACTAGCTATTTTAGCAAAGAGCCTGTCCCATCAATCGGGGCAGGCTCTGTTTTTATTGCGGTTTGTGGTTTTTACGCGAAGCTTTGGATCGCGCAGCGAGATCACACCAGATCAATGATCAACCAATGACCGCACGGACGTTTAGCCCGAGGGTGTTGATCACATGCCGGATATGGATGCTCATCGCGCTCTTTGCGCCCGCGCCGTCCCGCAGGCGGAGAAAACTGACCATATCCCGATTGTCATAGATCACGATATTCTTGAGATCCTCGATGTTTTCCGTCATCTCCATCGCTTCGTTGACGGCGGCGTTGATGATCGGGAACATGCGGATGATGAACTCGTTGTGCGAGGCTGCGGCGATCATCTCATGGAAACGCTGGTCCTCGTCCGGCCAGTTTCCGTCCGAACGCACGAGGGATTCCACCAGACGCGCCTGCGTAAAGATACCCTCCAGCTCGTCCTCCGTGGCACGAAAACAGGCGAGCATCATGCACTGTGGCTCAAACATCAGTCGGATTTCATACATATCCGCAAGCCGCGTGTGGCTCAGTACGCCCATGTCATACTTGTGAAACATGGAAAGATCGTCGCTGATAAACGTACCGCGTCCGCGCTGTACACTCAGAATCCCTTGTGCGATGAGATAATGCACAGCTTCGCGCAGCGTGGTTCTGCTCACGCCGAGACTTGTGGCAAGTTCATTTTCGTTTGGCAGCTTTTCGCCAACGGAAAACTTCTTTTGCAGCACGATCATGTTGTAAAGTTCGGTTGCCGTCCGTTCGGAAAGGCTTCTGTTGTCGCCGGACATGAAATAGTACACCTTCTCTTTGGGTTGATTTGCGTTTTTTGTCAATTCCCGCGTTTCAGCAGAGAACATCTTGATATAACAATCTGGTTTTCAAACATCATACATCATATATTTTCGTCTTACAAGCGCGGAAGGGTGTTTGGACTTGACATCATACGACTGATTTAGTAGTATGATGTCGTATCAAAATATCATACATCATACAACTCATAATATCCCATCGTTCGTGTAATGACAGAATAAAAGGACAATAACAGATTGAGCCAGCAACAGCCAAACGAAAGGAAACACGCAGGGATGAATGTTCGAATCCTCGCGATCAATCCCGGTTCCTCGACGACGAAACTCGCGGTTTACGAGCGCGAGACTCCTCTCTTTGAGGAAACGATGGAGCATAACGGCAGCGCGATTGCCTACAGCCAGGACCCGCAGGGGGCGCTCGCGTTTCGGATGGAGCATATTTTGGCTTCTCTTGCGGCGCATGGCGTTGCACTCGATTCGCTCGATGCGGTCGTTGGCCGCGGCGGACTTCTCCGCCCGATTCCCGGCGGCGTTTACACGGTGAACGAGCGGATGCTTGCCGACCTCAAAAGCGGGAAATATGGCGACCATGCCTCAAATATGGGCGGTATGCTCGCGGACATTCTCGGGAAAAATCTGAACATTCCCGCGTTTATCGCGGACTCCGTGGTTACAGACGAACTCTGCCCGTTCGCCCGGCTATCCGGTCATCCTCAGATCAGCCGGGTTTCTGTGTTTCATGCGCTGAACCAGAAGGCGAAAGCGCGGCGTTTTTGCGCGGAGCGCGGGCTGAACTACAGCGAAATCAACCTGATCATCGCGCATATCGGCGGGGGAGCCACCATCGGCGCGCATGAAAAAGGCCGTGTGATCGACGTCAACGATGGTCTCGGCGGGGAGGGCCCATACAGCGCGCAACGCTGCGGTGGGCTGCCGACCAACGCGGTTCTTCATTTGATGGAACAAGAGCAGCTGAATGCGACAGCGCTGCTGCGCAAGTTCAACACCAAAGGCGGGTTATTAGGCTATCTGGGAACCGACGACGGGAAAGAGATCAGCCGCCGCGCGCAGAGCGGAGACGAGAGAGCGCGCCTTGTCTACGAGGGCATGGCGTATCAGGTTGCAAAAGAGATCGGCGCTTGTGCGGCGGTTCTCAAAGGCGACGTAAATGCGATTATCCTAACCGGCGGTTTTGCGCGGGACGCGATGTTTACAGGCTGGATTGCCGAGCGGACAAGCTTTATTGCCGAGATCGTGGTCATGCCCGGCGAGGACGAGCAGCAGGCGCTTTGCGAAGCGGCGCGGCGCGTGCTGACGGGGCAGGAGCAGGCGCTGGAGTATTGAGCGCAACGCAGGAAGAGGACGAAATGAACGATCATCTGACCATCGTCACCGGGCACTATGGCAGCGGCAAGACAGAGTTTGCCGTGAACCTTGCCTTCCACCTCTCGCGGGAGGGAAACGCGGTGACGCTTGCAGACCTCGACATCGTGAACCCCTATTTTTGCTCCCGCGAACGCAAGCAGGAGCTCACGCAGCAGGGCATCCGCGTGATCGTCTCCAAGGGAGCGGATTCCGACCTGCCTGCCATCAACCCCGAAGTATACGCGCTGTTTGAGCCCGGTGTTTGCGGCATCATCGACGCGGGCGGGGATGCGGTCGGCGCGCAGACGCTCGGACGATTCTCGCAGAAGATCAAGTGCGTTCCCTATGAGCTACTATGCGTGGTAAATTTCAACCGCCCCGAGACGAATACGCCGCAAAAAGCGGAGGCGTATCTTCGGCAGATTGAATACAGCGCGCGTCTGAGTGTCACCGGCCTCGTGAACAACACGCATCTGGATCACGAAACCACGACGCAGGACATCCTGCGCGGGGCGGAGCTGAGCGAAGAACTCTCAACCCTTTCGGGGGTGCCTGTGATCTATCACGCGTTTGAGGAACGTTTTTCCGGCAGGCTCAACCTGCCGCAGGACAAGCAGTTTCCGATGCAGCTGTATATGAGAAAGCCCTGGGAGTTTGAGTCGACTGTTATCTGATGCAACAGGAACCCAATGACGAAGAGTAAGAGGTGATTCGATTGTCCGGAACCGTTACATTTTTTGAAGAGCGCTGCAAGGGCTGCGAGCTGTGCCTTTCCGTTTGCCCGCGGCATATCATCGTAATGCGCGCCGCGACAAACGCAAAGGGATATCATCCCGCAACGGTGGAGCGCATGGAAGAATGCACCGGCTGCGCAAGCTGCGCGCGGATGTGTCCGGACAGCGTGATCACTGTGGAAAGGGGCTGAGCCAATGGCAAAGGAACTCTGGAAGGGCAACGAGGCGGTGGCGGAGGCCGCAATCCGCGCGGGCTGCCGCTATTTCTTCGGCTATCCCATCACCCCGCAAAACGAAATTCCCGAGTATTTTGCCCGCCATATGCCGGAGCATGACGGCGTTTTTGTGCAGGCCGAGAGCGAGGTTGCCGCGGTAAACATGGCATACGGCGCGTCGGGATGCGGAGCGCGGGTGATGACCTCCTCCTCGTCGCCGGGAATCAGTCTCAAGCAGGAGGGGATTAGCTATATCGCCGGAGCGGAGTTGCCCGTGGTCATCGTGAATATGATGCGCGGGGGCCCGGGACTTGGCAGCATCGCGCCCGCGCAGGCGGACTATTTTCAGGCGACGCGTGGCGGCGGGAACGGGGACTATCGCACCGTGGTGCTTGCTCCCGCGACGATTCAGGAGATGACCGACCTCACCCAGGAGGCGTTTGAGATTGCAGACCTCTATCGTATCCCTGTGCTGATCTTAGCCGATGGCATGATTGGGCAGATGATGGAGGCGGTGGAGTGGAAGAAGCCGAAACCGCGCAAGCTGCCCAAAAAGGACTGGGCGACCAGCGGCACAAAGAACGCACGGACGCACAACATCATCAATTCTCTTTTCATCGACCCAAAGGATTGCACCGAACACAACAAGAAGCTTCAAGAAAAACATGATTTGATCGCGCAAAACGAAATTCAATATGAAGAATACAGGACCGACGACGCGGAGGTGCTGTTCGTGGCCTATGGCACAACGGCGCGGATCTGTCAGGCGGCGGTGCTCAAACTCCGCGAAGCGGGCGTGAAGGCGGGGGTGTTCCGGCCGATCTCGCTCTGGCCGTATCCGGAACAGGCGCTGTATGCCTGCGCCAACCGCGCGGGTGTGAAGGCGGTTGTCTGCGCGGAGATGAGCATGGGGCAGATGATCGACGATGTGAAGATTTCGCTCGCCGGCAGCAAACCTGTCTCCTTCTTCGGCACAGGCGGCGGAACGTTCCCCACGCCGGTGGAGCTGATGCAGGCGGCACAAAGCGCGCTGAAAGGAGTGTAAGCAGTTATGGCAATCGTCTATCAACGCTCCAAAGGGCTGACCGATGTGGAACAGCATTTTTGCCCTGGCTGCACGCACGGCGTCGTGCATAAGCTGGTTGCCGAGGTTCTGGAGGAGCTGGATATCATCGGCTCCACCATCGGCGTTGCGTCCGTCGGCTGCTCCGCATTTGCATACAACTACTTTGCCTGCGATATGCAGCAGGCGGCGCACGGGCGCGCGCCCGCGGTTGCAACCGGCATCAAGCGCGTGCACCCGGATTGCGCGGTGTTTACCTATCAGGGCGACGGCGATCTCGCCGCCATCGGCACGGCGGAGATCGTCCACGCCGCGATGCGCGGGGAAAAGATCACCGCAATCTTCGTCAACAACGCGATCTACGGCATGACCGGTGGCCAGATGGCGCCCACGACTCTGCTGGGACAAAAGGCGACTACCGCCCCGCAGGGCAGGAATAAGGAGCAGCACGGTTCGCCGATTCGCATGGCGGAGATGCTCGCAACCCTCGACGGCTGCGCCTATGCCGAGCGCGTGATGGTGGCTGACCCCGCAAGCATCGTGAAAGCCAAGCGCGCGATTAAAAAGGCGTTTACCCTGCAGCTCGCGGGCGCGGGCTTTACGATTGTGGAGCTGCTCTCCACATGTCCCACCAACTGGGGGCTTACCCCTGTGGAGGCGACGCACTGGCTCAAGGAAAACCTTGTGCCGTGCTTTCCACTGGGCGTTTTTGCAGACAGAGCGGAACAAAAGGAGGAAGTACGATGACGCACGAAATCATCCTTTCAGGATTTGGTGGACAGGGCATTATGGCCATGGGCAAGATGCTCGCGGAGGCGGGCATGCAGGAGGGCTTGAGCGTCAACTGGCTGCCGAGCTACGGGCCGGAGGTGCGCGGCGGCACCGCGAACTGCTCGGTGATGCTCAGCAGCGAGCCGATTGTCTCCCCGATTGTGCTGGAGCCCACGGAGATCATCGTCATGAATAAACCCTCGCTTTTGCGCTTTGAGCCGCAGCTCAAGAGCGGCGGGCTTGCGTTTATCAACAGCAGCATCATCGAAATCCAGGCGATCCGGCACGATATTACGGCGTATTATGTGCCGTGCCTGGAGATTGCGCAGGAGCTTGGCAATCCGCGCGCGGCGAACATGGTCATGCTCGGTGCGTACATCGAGGTTACGCAGTGCCTGCACCCCAAAACGGTGGAAGAGATGCTTTCGCATCTGTTTTCCGGCGCAAAGGCAAACCTTGTCGCGCTCAACAAAGAGGCGCTCCGGCAAGGCGCGGCGTGCATCCTAAAAGTAGCTTCCTGAAAAAATCTTTTCCAAACAATAAAGCGAGACGAACAAAAAGCGCGCTCCGTAATAGAGTGCGCTTCATTTGGTTTTGGTGATTTGATTGGAAGAAACTGGGCTATGTCAGGACAGATACAGCACGCAGACCAACTCTGGGAAAACATCCCCGTCGCGGCGGTAGGCGAGGAAGCGATAACCGCCCTGTGTGTCCTTAAAGTCGTCTCCTGATTTTTTGAGCAGCATCACCTGCTCCGCCCAATAGTCTATAAATGAATCCTGCAACTCGTCCTTTGCATCCGCGGCGGGCAGCAGATCGCCCAACAGGACGCCGACCGCGTCCGTTAGCGCAAGCGTTTTCTCTTCGGCGATTTCGCGAAGCTGTGCGTCGATTTCTGATTTGCTCTTACTATCCGGTTGGTAGGGCAACGGAAAGGTGAACTCCAACGAGGCGATGCAGCCGTTTTCAAGCTGATACTTTAGGGTTGAGGTAATTTCGTCCGTCTCGCCATAGGTGAGTTCATATTGCTTTTTTTGCCCTCTTTGTTTGGCAGAAAACAAGCCGCTCGTGGCAAGATGCGTTTGAAAAACCGCCTCCGGCACGCCGCGCGAAGAAGCTTTTGCTTCGGCGGCGCTTGCGGGTACAGGGGTTTCATCCGGTTCGGCGGTCGTAGATTCGGTTTGCGCATTTTGAAAGGTGGTGGTTTCCGGTGAATCGGCCTTTGCCTGCCCGCCGGTTTCCGCGCGGGAAAGAAGATAGATCACCACGGCAGAGGCGACGATCAACACGATCAACACGATAAACACGATGTTGGTGAGTTCACGACGGAGGATTTGCTTCATTCCGCGTACACCTTATACGAAAAATGTCAATCACGCAGACGCGCGATTGACACCAGTATAGCAGATCATTGTATTTTTACGCGAGATAGAACAATAATTTAAAACAAAATAGTTTAATTTGTCGAAATCTGTAAGGCGCTGTTATAGTCTGCCCTCGTGCAAAAACCGCACAACGTGTTTTGCGCCGTCCGCAATACTCTCGCTTTGCTGGCGACTGCGCATCTGTTCCTGCTTTTCGCCGTCTTTTGCGAGGGAGAGGGCAAGCGTCGCTGCCTCGTCATAGTTGCCTGCCAGCGCGCTCATGCCTTGCGCCGCAAAAAACTGTGTGGTTTGCGCCTCGAAGGAATCACCGGCAGGTAGATGCACCAGCGGGATACCGGAAAGCGCAGCCCTTGTGCTGAGCGCGCCGGAGGGGGAGCAAAGCATCACGTCGCACGCCGCGCAATAGAGCGCATGCGAATCTTCGCCGGAGAGTACCACAACCCGAATATCCCCGGAAAACCGCGCAACAAACGGGCTTTTCGGCGGCGCGCCATCGGGTGAGACAACGCAGACGCGCCCGTTTTCCCCGCGGATGCGGGAAAGCAGCGCAACAGTTGCCGCCTCCGGGTCGCTGGCCGCGGGAATATAGTAGCAGGGCATTCCCTGCGGCAGATTGAGGATTGCGCGCGCATCCACCCGATCCTCCGCACAAAACCAGTCGGAAGGTAGTGGAATTCCGGCGGGTATAATCTTCTTTGCAGGGATGCCGCGCGCTTCGTAAGCTGTCGTCAAGCTACCATGCGCGGTAAAATAGTGATCCAGCCGCGTTTCTTCCAAAAAAGGCACGCAGGCATAGTCACAGGAGAGGAAGCAGCAGCGTGCGGAGAATGCGAGCGTTTTGCGGATGTGGCTGACCGCCTCCGCGGGATATCGGTGCAGGCACAGAACCGCGTCAAACTCGCCTTCGCGCAGCAGCGTCTCCAGATGCTCTGCATAGCGCGCGTTGACCGCATAGACGGTGGATTTTCGTTTGCCTTCGCGCAAGAACGCGGCTCCGGCAGAGAGAAACGCAAACCCGCGCGGGCTTGCAAGCGCCTCATTTTCCAGCGCTTTCAGGTAAGAGAGCGGCGGATGCTGCCCCAGCAGCACGCGCGCGCTGAGGGCGAGGCTCGTGTCCCCGCGTGCAGTAAACGCCTGCTTCAGCGCACGGACAACAACCTGCTGCCCTTCACTCTCGGAGCCGGTCAGGATCAATGTCCGCATTTCGGTTTTCCTCCCATCCCCATGTGAGAAAAATCGTGGATACTGTGTAGATTGCGAGGGCTCAGCCGCACTTGCTGAATCCGCACGCGCGGCAGATCACACAGCCGCCTTCGTGCTCTACCTTGCCGCCGCATTCCGGGCAAACATGCACTTCCGAAGCATTTGCGGGAACCTCAACGGTATCCGCCGGAACGAAGGGCGCGCTGCTCTGCGGAACCGGCGCGGGCTGCGGGGCAAGCGTCTTTGCCTGCGCATCCGGCGTGGTATAATCCGCGCCGCTGTCGATGTATTTGCTGACCTTGAGCAGTACGCGGGCGATCGCGTCCGGGCAGGAGGTACAGCTCATGTTCTTTTGCCGGATGGTGGAGGGGCAGCGAATTCCTTTGAGCTGGTCATACACCTCGCTCATGGAGATGCCGCTTCTCAGCGCGATGGAGGCGAGCCTTGCCGTGGCCTCGCTCTGGCTCGGGCAGCCGCCCGCCTTGCCGGTGCTTGTAAATACCTCGCAAATGCCGTTTTCGTCGTAGTTGACGGTTACATACAGCGTGCCGCAGCCGATGTTCATCTTCTCCGTAAAGCCGCGGGTCACCAGCGGGCGCGGGCGCGGCTCGATCTTGCCGTAGTTCTCGGGCAGCGGCGCGTCCAGCTCCGGCTTGTCGGAGTCGGCTTTGCCGTCGTTGACTTTGCCGATGTTGAGCACCTGCCCCGTGCGGCTGCCGTCGCGATAGATGGTCACGCCCTTGAGCCCTTCCCGGAATGCCATCAGATAGACAGCGTGAACATCCTCTCGCGTGGCGGAGTTGGGGAAGTTGACCGTCTTGGAGACGGCGTTGTCCGTGTGCCGCTGGAATGCCGCCTGCATGCGGATGTGCGCTTCCGGCGAAATATCGTGCGCGCAGACGAACACGCGGCGCACCTCTTCGGGAATCTCCGCGATGTGCGCAATGGTCCCCTCAGACGCGATGCGCTGGTACATCTCCTCGCTGTCGAGCCCCAGAGAGCGGAGCTTTTCCATCAGCAGCGGGTTGACTTCGACCATTTGTGTGCCATCCATGACGTTTCGGATATAGACATAGCCAAACACGGGCTCCACACCGGAGGAGCAGCCCGCGATGATCGAGAGCGTGCCCGTGGGTGCGATGGTGGTCACCGTCGCATTTCGGATGGGCTCGCCGTCCTTGAGCGTACTTTCGCCAAACAGCGGGAAAGCGCCGCGTGTTTTTGCCAACGCGCGGCTTGCGTTGTGCCCCGTCGCCTGAATGAACGACATCACGCGCTCTGCAAAGGCAACGCCTTCGTCGGAGTTATAGGGGATGCCGAGTGCCAGCAGCGCATCGGCAAAGCCCATCACGCCAAGTCCGATCTTTCGCGTGCTCCTGGTCATTTCGCCAATGTGCGCGAGCGGATAGTTATTCACGTCGATGACGTTATCGAGGAAATGGACCGCTTCCTCAACCGTGGTTTTTAAGAGGTCAAAGTCCAGCTTCACAACGCCGTCTTCGGTTTTGAGCAGCGATACAAGATCGATGGAGCCAAGGTTGCAGCTTTCGTAGGGCAGCAGCGGCTGCTCGCCGCAGGGGTTCGTGCTCTCAATTTCGCCGACGGTGGGCACGACATTGTCCCGGTTGAGGCGGTCGAGGAACACGATGCCCGGTTCGCCCGTGGCCCATGCCGCGTCCACGATCTCTTCAAACAACGCGCGGGCGCTGAGCTTTGCGACGCTGTGCTTCGTCTTCGGGTCGATGAGGTCATAATCCGCGCCCGCCTCGACGGCACGCATAAACGCCTCCGTCAACCCGACGGAGATGTTGAAGTTGTTGATGTCGCTGGTATCGCTCTTGCAGCGGATGAACTCCAGAATGTCCGGATGATCCACGCGCAGGATGCCCATATTTGCCCCGCGTCGCGTGCCGCCCTGCTTGACGGCCTCGGTTGCGACGTTGAACACGCGCATGAAGCTGACGGGACCGCTCGCTACTCCGCCCGTGGAGCGGACGGTTGCGCCTTTTTGCCGCAGGCGGGAGAACGAAAAACCCGTGCCGCCGCCGGATTTGTGGATCAGTGCCGCGTTTTTCACCGCCTCAAAGATCTCCTCCATGCTGTCGCCAACGGGCAGCACAAAGCACGCGGAAAGCTGCCCCAGCGGGCGGCCTGCGTTCATCAGCGTCGGCGAATTCGGCAGAAAGCGAAGCGAGGTCGTGAGCTCGTAAAATCGATTCGCGACCGCTTCTACATCTGCGTTCGGGTCATAGTTTGCGTCCGCCGCGGCTACCGCGCGCGCAACACGGAAAAAAAGGCCGGAGACGTCCTCCGTGACTTCGCCGTGTTCATTTTTTGCCAGATACCGCTTTTCGAGTACCTTCATCGCATTGTCGTTGATGCCACCAAGTGCCATAGGAACCCCACCCCTTATCATAATCGCTTCAAAAATTGAATGATCAGGCTGTTAATAAAAACAGCACAGTCCTTTGTAGAAGACAAGACGCCTGATTCAGGCGCAAACTCAGCATAGCACCATATCTGGTATCAAACAAGACTTGACATTACCAGATGTTGCGAGTTTACAGATCGTTTACTCTTGTTACACCCTGACTTTAATTCCGGGTTCAGCATTGGTTTTTTTGCACGCCGGAACGTAAAAAAACACCGTATTCGCCCGCACTGACGCAAGAAAAACCCCGGAGGAGGCTCCCCCGGGGAAACGATGATTGCGGATGTAACGTTGCGGTAACGCGACTTTTCAGCGCTTATAGTCGAGGATCAACAGCCTGCGATCCCCGAGCGTTTCGTGTGTGAGCGACGCGGTGTTTGCGTTCAGGTGGTGCACCCTGCGGTTTTTGTTTGCGGCAAGCAGCGGCTCAAGACCCTCGATATTGAAGTGCAGCGCGGGGGTTTTGTAGTGCATCGGAATCAATACCTTTGCGTTCAGGCGGTCGGCAAGCTCTGTCGCGGTCTTTGCGTTGATGGTGAACACGCCGCCGATGGGGGCAAGCAAAATATCGACATCGCCGATCTTTTGGATGACTTCGTCAGAGAGCATGTGCCCAAGATCGCCCAGATGCAGCACCTTGAGATCGTCGATCTGATAGAGAAACACGATGTTCTCTCCGCGATGCGCACCCTTTGCGTCGTCATGATAGCTCGAAAAACCCGTCACGGGAATCTCTCCCGCGCGGTATTCGCCCGGCGCGCGCAAAATGTCCGGCTTGCCGGCGACGATGGCGAGGCAGTTGTGGTCGTGGTGTTCGTGGCTGATGGTCACCGTATCGCAGGTTAGATCGTGCAGTTCATAGCCCGTGTCCTGATCGCACGGGTCGGTTAAAATGGAATAGCCGCTTTCGCTGGTGAGCAGAAAGCAGGAGTGTCCGTACCAGGTCAGTTGCATAAAATACTCTTCTCCTTTATATGAAAATAACCCTGCGTCTTGTTGCAGGTTCGTCGAGAAAGCGTCTTTGGTTTCATCGGCGAAATTCCAGAATACGGTTGAATGCCAGATGAGAAACGACAATTGACTCAACGGGAATAGGATAACAGCCGCCAGAGCGCACCACCCAGAGCGCCGCAGCGGGAAAATAGCCCGATGCGTTCCTGCGGGGGGAGCGTGTGAAAGAGGGACAGCGCCGCTCGCTCCGCTCTGCGGTAGGCAGCGGGACTTTCCCCCGCAACGAGCGAGAGCACAAGCGCGCGCTGCAGAGCAGGTAAATCCGGGCAGCCTTTGCCCTCGTGCCGCGCGAGAACCCGCATGCGGTTTTCCGCATGGGTTTCGTCCTCTCTCTGCGGCGCCTTCAGGGTGTGATTGACCTGATCCACCAGTGCGGAACAAAACGCGGACGAAAAGTCGAACAGCATCCAGCCGTTGACCACGCGGATGGAGTCCACCAGCGGCGCACCGTAAAGCGAGCCAAAATCGAGCGTGGAGAGGCTGCGTGCATCCGTGCCCTGCGGCGGGCGGAAACTTGCGTGCGCATCCCGCGCGGGCAGGCGGATTTGCGCGGCTTGCGGCGGTTGCGGGAGCGCGCCGCCGAGTACGCGGACAAGCTGAGAGCGGATTTCGCTTTCATACGGCGGTATCATAAAGCCAGTTTATCCATGCGGATTCCCGCTGTCAATGACCGCGGGCACCAAGCGGTAGAATTTTACCTTGTATACGATGTTAAATTCCGTTTTTTACGTGAAAATTATGTGAAACGCGAACCGGATAGCACCTGTTGTTGCGATAAAAGGTGTGGCGAAATGTAAACTTCCCACGTTGCGCGCTTCTATGCTAAAGCGTGTGTGGTATAATAGGCGCATCCGACCGATCAAACGCGAACCGAAGTTCAGTGATGTGGAACCATGATTCGCCAATCAACCGATCATCTACCTGTCGATCTGTCCTATGATAAAAAACGGAGGCCGTTATGCCAAACAAACAGCTGCGCTGCCAGGTCAGTGTCCGCATTTTCGGCGAAGAGAAATGCTTTGGCCCCGGTGTGGCAGATCTTTTGGAACGTGTCGATCGGCTGCACTCGCTGCGCAAGGCGGCCATCGAGATGGACATGGCATACAGCAAAGCCTGGAAGATTGTCAAGACCGCCGAGGAGAACCTTGGCTTTCCGCTTCTGGTTTCGGTCACGGGCGGCAAAGGCGGTGGCGGGGCGGAGCTCACACCGGACGCAAAGAAGTTCCTTTCCGCGTTTCGCAGGTTTGAGGATTCGGTCAGGAGCTATGCGGACGAAGCGTTCGTGGAGATGATGGGCGGCTAGGAAAAGGGCTTATTTGGCTTACGTATCTTAGGAAGACGAATTTTACCAAGTGAAACCAAAGGAGAAACGCAGAGATGCAGTTTACGAAAGTACACGGACTGGGCAACGACTTCATCATTCTGGATGGAAGAACACAAACGCGCGATTACGCGGCGCTTGCAAAAAAGCTTTGCCATCGACAGACGGGCATCGGCGCGGACGGACTGCTGATCATTGAAAACAGCGACAAGGCGGATATCCGTATGCGCATCGTCAATGAGGACGGCAGCGAAGCGGAGATGTGCGGAAACGGCATTCGCTGCTTTGCGAAATACGTCTTCCGCGAAGGGATTGTACCCAGGACAGAGTTTGGCGTAGAGACGCTTGCGGGCATTATGCGGCCAAAGCTCGTGCTCAAAAACGGCGAGGTCACGGGCGTGACCGTCGACATGGGTGAGCCGATCTTGGAATGCGAGGATATTCCCGTCTCCGGCACGGGCCGCTGCGTCGATCGCGAGATGACGATTCAGGGGCAAACACTGCGTTACACGACGGTGCTCGTGGGCGTGCCGCATACGCTGATCTATGTGGACGACCCGACGGATAAAAAATGGATGAACATGGGCTGGGATATTGAACACGCGAGCGTATTTCCCAAGCGCAGCAACGTCAACTTCGCAAAGGTGGTAGACGATCATACGCTTGTGATGCGCACGTTTGAGCGCGGCTGCGGGCCGACGCTTGCCTGCGGCACGGGCGCGTGCTCGGCCGCGGTTGCGAGCTATCTCAACGGCAGAACAGGCCGCAGTGTGGATGTCAACATCGAACTCGGCACGCTGCACATCGACTGGGCGGAAGACAACCATGTCTATATGACCGGCCCTGCTGAGATTGTCTTTACGGGAGAGATTCATACTTAACAAAATTTCAGGCGGGAAACCGCCTTAGTCCATCGACAAAGTCCTGCGGACTTCGCCGATGGGTTTTACTTTGGGTAAAAAATACCGCTAAACGCGCCATTTTTAGCAAATTCAGCGAATGAATCGCCGAATTTGATTGGAAGATGGGGATTTTTGATCCCCCATACCCCTTTAGCGGGGTTTGTCGATACTCTGAGGCGGGAAACCGCCTCTTTTTTTACGCGAAACGTGGCGGAATTGGACACGTTATACAGAAACACATCAAACCATTGTTATTGTGAACAGAGTGTGATACGCTTTCACTCAGACGGTCGCCTGACCGAACCAGCTGTTCATTTTTGTGCAATTCTTTGGAATGGGAGCAATTAAAAACATGGAGAATAAGGTAGCAACGGAAGCTGCCGCGCCGGACGAGAAATCCGCCGTGGAGCTGCTACGCAAAAAGACCTTCAACCGCAACAAATGGTTCTATTCCGTCAGCGGCATCGGCCGCGACATGAGCTACGCCCTGATCGATTCGTTCTTGCTGATCTACATTCAGTTTGGCGTTTCGCTCACGCTTGCGCAGTTCACGACGCTGAGCCTGATCATCGGCGTTGGCGGGCGCATTTGGGACGCGATGAACGACCCGCTGATGGGCGCAATCATCGAAGGATCGCACTTCAAAAACGGCAAGTTCCGCCCGTGGATTCTGCTGGGCGCAATACTCTGCGGTCTTGCCATCATCGTCATGTTCAACGTGCAGAGTATACCCGGCTGGCGATTTGTCGTGTTTATGACGATCATGTACCTGCTTTGGGAATCCACGTTTACCATGAACGACATCGGCTATTGGGCAATGCTGCCGAGCCTTTCGAGCGTGAAGGAGGAGCGAAACTCCATCACGACGCTCACGGTGCTCTTTGCGGGCGTCGGCGCAATCCTTGCCCAGGGCATCATCCCGCAGGTGACGGTCGGCGACATGCGTGCGGGGTATCGCTTTGTGTCGATCCTGATTGCGGCTGCATTCATCGGCTGCCAGCTATTGTTGTTTTTCACGGTCAAGGAACCGCCGCGCCGCAAGGTGGAAAATTCCGAAAACATCTCGCTCAAAAAGATGTGGAAGACCATCGCGCGAAACGACCAGGTACTCTGGATGACGCTTTCGATGCTCTTCTACAACATCGGCAGCACGATGCTCATCGCGCTTGCAGCAAACCTTCTCTATATGGAGATCGGCTACAACGGCACGCTCTATTTCTACGTCGTTGTGGCATATGGCGTCACCATGGTCGCGGTCAATGCGCTGTATCCCGCGCTGGTCAACAAGCTCGGCAGAAACCGGCTACAAAACACGAGCATCCTTACTGCGGTGATCGGCTATGCGCTAATTGCATTGATGGGTTGGACTTCCATATTGCCGTTCAACATTGCGCTCTTGTGCGCATTTTGCATGATGGTATCCGCCGGGCAGTCGCTGTTCTATATGAGCTGCATCATCAACATGGCAAACTGTGTGGAATACAACGACTATAAATATGGTGAGCGTAACGAGGCCGTGGTCTCCACGCTGCGTCCGTTTATGGCGAAGTTTGCGGCGGCGATGCATACCCTGATCGTGACGCTGGTGCTCGCGATCTCGGGTACGTTCCTGCTGAGCCAGTCGATCAGTACGCTGGAAACCCAACGCGACTTTTTCGACAAACACAACCCTGCGGATCAGGCATACTACATCACGCAGGTGCAGGATTATTTGAAGGAGTACGATGGGCTAAAAGCAGGCACGCCGGAGTATAAGGCGGCGGCTCAAGCTGTCGGCACGCGGATTGCGGCAGACGATGTCGTCAGCAAATTCCAGCTCGATCCGGAGTATGTGCCTGCACTGAGCGACGCGATGGTCATCGTGACCGATGCGCAGGGCAATGCGAAGGAGATTAGCCGACTCGGTGCGTTTGACGCGAACATGATTTCGGCTACAAATGGGACGTTTTCCATTAAGATTGACGACCTCAAGAGTGGCGATGAGAGCGCGGCAAATATTCATTTCCGCGATCAGCGGACGATGACCATGCGCGTTTGGGTGCGGCTTGCGGCAACGCTGCTGCCCGCGCTGATGCTTGTGATTTCGCTCTGGATTCAGAAGAAGAAATTCATCATCGACGAGAATTTTTATGATCAGATGATGGTTGAGATCAACAACCGCAAAGAAGAGGAGAACTCTCTGGCATAGCTCCAATATGACGAGAGACGATAAACGCGCCGATGAACATCGGCGCGTTTATTTCTGTATCTCTAGGTTTAAAGATATTATCTCACCCACTCACCTGCTTCCGGGAAATCTTGCATATGCAGGTAATTTTCTAAAAATTACCTCACCCACTCACTTGCTTCCGGGAAGCAGTGCATATGCGTCGGCGAAAGGGTGCGATAGCCGTCGGCTAGACCCATCCATTTTCGTAAACCGAGGCGAATCGAGCGGAGCTTAAAATACATGCAGATATCCGCGACCGTCTTTTCGTCAAACTGGCTCTTGTGGCAGGAGAGCGCCTCCGCACGAGCGGGAAACGTCTTTTTGACGCCCAGATACGCGTTCGGTTTATCGGTATAGTAAAACGCAAGCGCTTTGATTGCATGGCTGCCCGAGAAACCAATACTCTTCATCACGCTCTCAAAAGGCGCCATGTTCATGCTCATCTTGACAGCCATTCCCGTCTTGATATGGTCGATGTGGCACTCGCTGATCACGTTTGGATCGGGCGCAAACACAACATCCGGCTTTAGCCGGACGATTGCTTTTGCGACCGCGCAGCCCGCGTCCTCCATTTGGTACATTCCGCCGTCGTGAAAGGGAAGAAACGTCACGTCCGTGACCCCAAGCAGTTTGGCGGAAGCCAGCGCCTCCGACTGGCGAATCTTCACCAGCTCGTCACCATACAGCGCAGGATCGATGGCGCCCATGCACCCATCGGTCACGATCAGGAACGAAACGTGCTTGCCCGCCTGCGTCAGCGCGCACACGCTCGGCGCGCAGGCAACCTCGATGTCGTCCGGATGCGGGCCGATGAAAAGATACCGCTCAAACGAATCGAGTTTCGGAATCGGGGTGACGCGCCGAAGAATGGCGTTGAACATATGCGGAATCCTCCCATAAACAAGCATTTGCGAACGGATTGCAATCAGTATACCACTTGTGTAGCGTTGCTGTAAGGCTTGCGTCGGGGTATAATAGAAATTGAATGGAACAAATGACCCGTTTCGCGAAGAAACGTCGGGAGGAGAAACAACATGCCGATTCCGCAGGTAAAAAAACAACAGATTCTGGAAGGAACCCTTGCACTCTGTCGTACGGAGGCGGCGTTTGATCCGGCCCTTGAGAACGCACGAGAAGGTGTGCTTGCCATGTTTGCCCTTGGCGAGAGCGAAGCAAAAGATGGTGTTCGCGCTTCATTCCGGTTGAATTCCGCGCTGGACGCGGAGCAATACCGTATCCTTGTCGATGGAAACGGCGTCTTTGCGGAGACAAGCGATGTTGCTGGCGCGGTGCATGCCGCGGCAACCCTTGCCCAGCTTTGTGCGGAGCATGGCGGGCAGTTGCCTTATTGCGCGATCGACGATGCGCCGGAGAAGCCTTGGCGCGGATTTTTGTTTGATGTTTGTCGCCATTTTTTCCCGATGCATACGGTCAAGTCCGTCGTCAATCTGTTGGCATACTATAAATATAACCGCCTGCATCTGCATCTGACGGAGGATCAGGGGTTTCGCTTGGAGAGCGAGCGGTTTCCGCTGCTCAACAGCATTGGTTCTTTCCGCAAGAGTACGGCAAAAAAGCACGCGGACAATGCGGGCGCGGATGGCGTTCCCCACGGCGGATATTATACGAAAGCGGAATTGCGCGAGCTGGTTCGCTATGCAAAGGCGCGGGGAATCGAGATTGTACCTGAAATCGATATGCCCGGGCATGCGCTTTCGATGATTGCGGCATATCCCGCGCTCGCGTGTGTCAATGAACCGGTGGAGGTGGCGACGCGTTTCGGGATTACAGACTTCTCGAAAAAGCTCTTTTGTGCGGGCAACGAGAAGACATTTGAGTTCTTATTTGCTCTGCTGGACGAAGTTCTTGAGATATTTCCGTTTCCCTATGTGCACATCGGTGGGGATGAGGCACTCAAGAGCGAATGGAAGCAATGCGAATGCTGTCAGCGCGTGATGCGCGAACAGGGGTTGAAGGATGAACGCGAGTTACAGGGGTATTTTCTCAACCGTGTGATCGAACATTTGAAATCGCGCGGCAGACAGGCAATCGTCTGGAACGACGGGCTTTGTGAAACGCTCTCGCGCGATGCCATCAGCCAGTATTGGACGCCGTGGTTCCTCGAGGGGCAAGGGCGCACCGCGCGCCGCGTCAACGTGGGCGGGCTTGCGATCCTGAGCCCGTATCTCTACACGTATTATGATTACCCTTACGGTATGACCCCACTCAAGAAAACATACAACTATCGCGCGACACTGCGCGGGCTCAAGCAAAAGAAAGACAAGAATATCCTCGGCGTAGAGGCGGCCATCTGGACAGAGTGGGTCGACAGCGAGGAAAAGCTCTTTTTCAATACGCTTCCGCGCCTCGCCGCGACGGCGGAGACGGGCTGGACCGCGCGGGAAAACAGGAACTATGCCGGCTTTTTGCAGCGGCTCATGCCGCACTATGGTTTATACGAGCGGCTCGGAGTGACGTATGCAAAGAATCTGGAAAAGCCGCTTCCGCTGCTGCAACGCATCCAGAGCGTCAGGACGTATTTTATGAAAGAAACGCACGCGGAACTATTCGCGCAGAACAAGCGGTAACAATAGAGCGCGCAACCCAAATTGCAATTAGGAGGAAATCACGATGAATGAAACGCTGAATAACCTGAAAACACGCCGGAGCATCCGCTCCTATCTACCCAAGCAGGTCGAAAAGGACTTGCTGGAGCAGGTGCTGGAAGCGGGGACGTTTGCCCCGACCGGCGGCGGGAAGCAGGTGCCTCTCATCGTCGCTGTGCAGGACCCGGCCACGGTCAGGCAGCTTTCACGCATGAACGCGCAGGTGATTGGCAACGACAGCGACCCGTATTATGGCGCGCCGACGGTGCTCGTCATTCTCGCGGAGCGCTCGCGCAGAACCTATCTGCTCGATGGCGCGGCGGTGATGACCACGCTGGTCAACGCGGCACACGCGGTTGGGCTTGGCTCCTGCTGGATTCACCGCGCAAAAGAGATGTTTGAAAGCGAAGAGGGCAAAGCGCTTCTGCAAAAATGGGGCGTCGAAGGGGATTATGAAGGCATCGGGCAGGTGATTCTGGGCTACCCGGCCGGCCCCGCGCCGGAACCCGCCCCGCGCAAGGAGAACTATGTGATCCGCGTTTGAACGCGGAACGAACGAAAGAGCATGCGCATTGAAAAACTGCTGAACAAATACGCAAAAGCACATGCGATTGTGAACACGGGGGAGATTCGCTTCGACCCCGCGTTTCACGCGCTCTGTGAACAAAACGCCTGCGGGTTTTACGGCGCATGCTGGATGTGCCCGCCGGATGTTGGCGGTGTTTTGGAGTGGATGGCGAGAGCGCGGGCGTATGAGCGCACAATCGTATTTCAAAGCGTCCATACGATTGCGGATTCGTTTGATATCGAGGGCATGCAGCACGCGGCGCGCAGGCACAATCACCTGATTGTTCGTCTCAGCCGTGCGGCGGAGAAAGAGGGCATCGATTGCCTTTTCCTCGGCGCGGGGGCTTGCGGCGGTTGCAAAACCTGCGCGAAAAAGAAAGGCGAGCCCTGCCGCCATCCAGATCGCGCGGTGGTTCCGCTGGAGGCGGCGGGTGTGGATGTTGTCCAGCTTGCGAAGCTCGCCGGCCTGCCCTATCTAAACGGCAAAAACACGGTAACGTATTTCGGCGCAATGCTGTTTCGCGGTACACTCGAAGCATAAAAAACCGCGAGAAAAAATTCAGTCATCAACGCAACCCAAATACAAAGGAGAAGCGCATGAAAATTCTCGTCTGCAATGTTGGCAGCACCTCATTGAAATATCGGCTGTTTGATCTCTCCTCCGGTGAAGAAACCCTCTCCGAAGGAAAGATGGAGCGCGTCGGCACACAGGCGGGCACCTGGATGCACAAGGACGCGGGCATGAAGGAGACCAAGCAGACGCTGCCGATTCCCGATTACGCGACGGGGATTCGCCTCATGCAGGAGGCGCTTCTTGCTTCCGCGCTGGAGAGCATGGAGGCGCTGGACTGCGTGGCGTTCAAGGTTGTGCATGCAAAAGGAGTGACGGGGGTGCAACTGCTCGACGAGGCTGTGCTTTCGGCGATGGCTGCGTTCAATACCGTAGCTCCAAGCCACAATCCGCCGTATATCGCCGCAATCCGGCAGTTTCAGCAGGCGTTGCCGCATACGCCGATGATCGGCTCGTTTGAAACCGGTTTTCACGCGACGATGCCACCCAAGGCATACCTCTATTCGGTGCCGATCGCGCTTCATAAAGAGCATGCCATCCGCCGATATGGCTTCCACGGCGCGTCGCACGAGTACGTTGCCACGCGCACGGCGGAGTTGATGGGACGCAGCGACTTTAAATTGATCTCGTGCCATCTGGGCGGCAGCGGCTCGCTCTGCGCCATCGTCAACGGAAAATCGCTCGATACCAACCTTGGCTTCTCGTTGCAATGCGGCATCATGCACAACAACCGCTGCGGTGACATCGACCCGTATATTCCGATCTATCTGATGAAGGACTTTGGCTATACGCTGGCGCAGATTGAAACCATGCTCAACAAAGAAAGCGGCCTGCTTGGCATGAGCGGCGTTTCCAACGACCTGCGGGACGTAGAGGCGGCGGCAGAGACGGGCAACGAGGACGCGAAGAACGCCGTGGACAGCTACTGTTACCAAATTCAAAAGCAAATCGGCAGCTACGCCGCTGCAATGGGCGGCGTGGATGCGATTTCATTTGCGGGGGGCATCGGCGAAAACAGTGCGCTTGTGCGCAGAATGGCGCTCGAAGGGCTCTCCTTTATGGGCGTTTCCATTGATCTTGCGAAAAACGAGACGGCAAAGCCGGACTGCGAGCTCACGGGGGAGGAGAGTCGCGCGCGGGTTTTCGTCATCGCCACCAACGAAGAAATCGTGGTTGCGCGAAAAGCAAAGGCGTATCTGCTCGGGCGCAGATAGTGGAGCAGAACATACAATACGCATAGCATGCGTTCAGTCCGTCAAAAAACGGGTTTTTTGACGGGATCATCGCGTTTTGCCTGCTGCCCCTTGGGCATCGGACGGCAAAGCGTGCAGAGAATTCGCCCCTGCGGGGCGATCCGTTGCGCTGGCACAGCCAGCGCAGCCGGATTTTATGGGTTAAGGGTTACGACCCTTAACAATCCCAGAGTTTTTTTGACACTCTGTACGCATAACATGCGTTGTATGAAATACTCTTCACAGTTAATTCACGATCTTGCTAAAACAACGAAAACGCGCGATTCGGCTGGTTTTTCTGTGAAAATTGTGCAAAATATGATTGCATAGTGGCTTTGTGCCATGCATCTTGATTGCAAAGCGAAACCGTTTGGTTTATACTGCGCTTATGAAACGGAAAAAACGCAGAGCGAGAACAAAAGCGGAGATCATCACGGCGGTGCTCTACGGCATCTTCGGGTTGCTTGTGGCCGGCGTGCTCTATGGCGCGGGCCGCGGGGCGTATGCGCTGATGGGCGAGACGGTTGGCAACCACTACTATGCGACGCTGGCAGAAAAAGCCGCCCCGTCGGATACGGTGGATTTTGCCCAGCTTGCGAAGATCAACCCGGAAGTGCGCGGTTGGGTTCGGCTTTCGGATACGGCGGTCAACCTTCCGATTGTGAAAACCACGGATAACAGCTATTATCTCGACCATCGCTTCGACGAGGTGAAAAACAAACTCGGCACGCCGTTTATCGACGCGGGCAATGTTGGCGATTTTTCCGATCGGCACACGATTATCTATGGTCACGCGCTCAGCAGCGGGTCGATGTTCGGCTCCCTCTGGGAGTATGAAAACCCGAACTATTTCATGCGACATCCGGAGATTCAGCTCTTTTTGCCGGACGGCACGCAAAAGACGCTTTCGATCTTTGCCTGCTCCCGCGTGGACGGCACACGGGGCGCCATGCCGATTTCGTTTTCCACCGAGCAGGACTTTCTCTCGTTTATTGAAGAACTCCGCGCGGTCTCCGCGTTTACAAGCAATGTGAAGGTCACCTCTTCCGATCGGATCGTCACCTTCTGCGTCGTGCTGCCGGATGGCGGCGAGGGCAGGTTGCTGCTGAGTTGCAAACTCACGGAGAGCAGCGGCGTGACGATTGGCGATACGGCGGTACAGCCGCCGGCGCAAACGACGCAGGCTCCGCCTGAGGCGACGCAATCACCGGAAGAGACGCCGCAGGGATAACCCAACCATGTTTAACCAAGGCCGCCTGATGGGCGGCTTTTGCTCTCTGAAAGCGCTTCGCGATTGAGTGAATCTGCATGAGGAACCGGCTTCTGTTCTTTTTTTAAAAAATGTGGTATCCTATACGCAATTCTGAACACGATAGTAGCAGGATTCGGCTCCATTATGGAGTTATGAGAAGTAAACCAAACATGCAACCAAACGCAAGGCAACGTAGTGTTCTGTGTGAAAGCACTGTGGCCGGAGATGCGCAACCGCGCGTTGCAAGACAAAGCCCGCTGCGCTGTTTTCGGGAGGGTTGCCGCAACGAAGCGGCAGAAGAACAACACGGACGAATGAAACGGAAAAGGGGAGATCGATCATGAAAACAAAACGCACCCTGATTGCACTCATTCTTTGCGTGGCGCTGCTGTTTTCCTTCGGCTGCGCAGCAAGAAGCGCGACACAAGAGAGCACTGCGGACTATGCAAAACCCGCCAGTGGAACGTATGACATGGCAGCTCCGCAGGCGGAGGAAGCCGGTTATTCCTCCAATGAGGCAGCTGCGTCCGAACCGCAAACCGGCGAACCGACCGGTGACTTTGACGTGCGAAAGATCGTCTACACCGCGGACATGACTGTGACCGCGGACGACCCGGCGGCGGCGCTCAAAGCATTGCTGGAAAAGGCACAATCGCTTGGCGGATATGTTTCCGGCTCGTATTCCACAACGGATGATCTGGGAACCAACTACGCGTATACCACGCTGAAAGTGCCCGCCGACCAACTTGAGGCGCTCGTCACCGCTGCAAACGCGCTCGGCAAGGTGAACGACTATCGCCTGAGCTCCGACGACATCTCGCTTTCGTATTACGACATGCAGGCCCGGCTTGACAACGCAAAGGCGGAGGAAGAGCAGCTTTTGCAGATTCTCGCCAAATGTGAAACGGTGGAGGAGATCCTCGCCGTTCGCCAGAGCCTGACCAGCGTGCGCGCGGACATTGAGAGTTATACCGCGCAGATGAACCTTTGGGACAATCTGGTCTCGTATGCGACGCTCAATGTGACCATCAACCGCACGCCGAAGACGGCTGTGGAGGGTGAAAACGAACTGATTCAAATCTGGAAAGCTTCGGACGTTTGGAACAAGATGGCCAGAGGCTTCCAAAACAGCGCGCGCTTTGTGGTGAACGCCATTGGCGCCATCGGTATTTTCCTTGCCTTTGCGATCATCCCGGTTGGCGTGCTGTTCCTGCTGATCGGATTGCCGATCATTCTGCACAAGAAGAACAAGCATAAAAAAGCGGCTGCGCTTCGCGCGCAACAGACGGAGTCTCCCGAAGTGGACGACACCGTGAAGAAGAACGAATAAAATTTGTTTCAGGGGGATGGAATAGGTGGTAACAATCAAAGAAGCCGTGACCAAGAAGGACTTGGTCAAGTTCATGGAGTTCCCGCTCGAGCTCTATAAGGGGAATCCTTATTACGTGCCGGATGTACTGGCGAGCCAGGTTGCCGACATGCAGAAGGAGAAAAACCCGGCCTTCGCGTTCTGCCAGGCCAAGGCGTTTCTTGCTTATCGCGACGGGAAGATTGTGGGCCGCATCTCGGGCATTCTCAACGAACGCGCCAATGCGTCGTTTGACAGGAAGTATATGAATTTCACGCAGGTGGATTTCATCGACGACGACGAGGTGGTGGATGCGCTCTTTGATGCCGTGGAAGGCTGGGCTAGAGAGCTCGGCTGCGCGGCGATGCACGGTCCGCTGGGATTCTCCGATATGGATCGCGAGGGTATGCTGGTTGAAGGGTTCGATCAGAAAAGCCTGTTTTACACCTATTACAATCACCCGTATTATCTGACCCAGCTCACGCGGCGCGGCTACGGCAAGCAGGTGGACTGGATGGAGATGCGGCTGACGATTCCGACCGAACCGATCGAGTCGCTCACCCGCGTTTCGGACTATGTGAAAAAACGCAAAAAGCTGCACGTGGTCAATCTGGGCGACAAACCCATCAAGGAACTCATCCACGACATGTTTCTGCTCTATAACAGGGCATATGTGCTCTTTGGCATGATTCCGCTCACGGAAGCGCAGATTGCCAAATACGTCAGCGAGTTCCGGCCGATGGTAGCCCGGCGCACAACGTCTTTCGTCTATACCGAGGAAGGCGAGATGGTCGCGTTCGGCATCTGCTGTCCCGCGCTGGACGGCGCCATGCAAAAGATGAAGGGCAAGACGATGCCGTTTGGCTGGGTGCGCCTGCTCAAGGCACTTAAAGGCAAAAACGACACGGTAGACCTGCTGCTCATCGCCGTTCGCCCGGATCTGCAAGGGCAGGGTGTGAATGCCATCATTCTTGACGACATGCAGCACAAGCTCATCAAAGCCGGCGTGCGGTATGCCGAGACCGGCCCGATGCTGGAGATCAACGACAATATCCTCGCGCAGTGGGAGCGGTTTCAGGGCGTGCAACACAAGCGCCGCCGCTGCTTCGTTAAAACACTGTAACGCAACACCAAACAGGCTGTCTTCTACGGGAGGCAGCCTTCTTTTTCGGACACAGGAACCCCGATGTTGCATTTTGATACAAAAGAAAGGCGCTATGTGACAAACGAACAGTCATCAATCAGGGCCTGTGCTAAAATTCAAGTATATTCAACAGGGAGGGACTAAAAAATGAAACTGAGTGCACCGAAATTTCTCGTATGGCTGCTTGCGCTGATTCTCGCCGCGCTGGCGATCGTGAGCAAATATGTTGCAATCCCGGTTGTTGGCGACTTTGTCAAGCAGTATGACTTCTGGGTGATGACCGCAGCCTACGGCCTGCTTCTGCTCGGAACGCTGTTCAAAGGGCTGTAAGCCAACTCAAGTAAGCAAACAAAAAATGCCTGCTGCAAAGCGGGCATTTTTAGTTCCAATCGGTTGTTGCGTTATTTTGAATCGCTCAGACGCTTTACAAAATAGCTCCGAATCTGCTCCAGTGCTTCCTTTGCGCCGGAAACGGAGGGAGCGGTGCCCTGCGCAAGCGTACCTCTGCCGCCGCCTTTGCCGCCGAGTGCCGCGTTCACCGCCGGCATGAGTTCGGAGACATCCAGCGGAAACCCTGTCCCGCTGGAGAGCACGTAGAGAAGCCGGCCTTCACTTTCGCTGAGCAGCAGCGCGAGCGTCTTCTCCGCGGAGCAGGCTTGCGCGAGATCCTTGAGTCGCGCGGCATCGATACCGGAGGTAAGCTGCGCCACCACGTGATATTTTCCCGCAACGGAAGCCCCTTGGATGAACTCCGTCGCCATGTAGCCGTTGAGCGATTTGGCAAGCTCGCGCTCGCTTTTTTTCAGCGCGCCATAGTCGTCGGAAAGCTTTTTGACCGCACCGACAACCGCCTCCCGTTGGCAGGAGAAGCGACGCGCCAGCGCATCCAGGTCGTCGTGCTGCGCACGATGGAGCCGCAGCGCACGCTCCCCGCAGAAAAACGTGATGCGCGTGCCGCCCTTATAGCTGCTTGCATCCACAACAAATATGGAGCCGATCTCGCCTGTCGTGTAGCAATGCGGCGCGCAGCAGGTGCACATATCTGCGCCCTCCACCTGCACGATGCGAATCGGCGGGGTCAGCCCCTCCGCGTGCTTGCGCAGCGGCAGCGCGGCAATCTCTTCCTCGGTCTCATAAAACGTTGCCTGAACGGGCAGGTTCTTCCAAACAAAGCGGTTTGCAAGCAACTCCGCCTCCTGAATCTGTTCACGTGAGACGGGCTTGTCAAAGTCGATGGTCGCATAGTCCAGTGCAAGGTGGAAGCCGACGTTGCACGCCGCAAACAGCTCGTAGAATGAAAACGACAGCAGGTGTTCGCCCGTGTGCTGCTGCATCAGGTCAAAACGGCGCACCCAGTCGACCTTGCCGGGAATAGTCTTGCCAACCGCAAGCGCGTGATCCACACGATGATAGATTTCGCCTGCTTCTTCGCGGACGTGCAGCACAGTTGCTTCGCCCAGCGTGCCGGTGTCGGATGGCTGCCCGCCGCCTTCCGGGAAAAACACGGTTTGATCGAGCACAATATCAAACCCTTCTCCGGCGGGAACGCAGGAAAGGACGGTGGAGTTGCTTTCGCTCTGGTGGCTGTCCAGATCATACAATCGCTTTGTCATACGATACCTCAGTGAAAATTTCTCTTTGGATTCAGATCAATCCAAACTGCTTGAGTACAAAGATAAACAGAAACATCGATAAGATCGAAAACACGCTTGTGACGGCAACCAGCGTCCCCGCAAGCTCGTCATCCGCCTGCATGCCAACCGCCATGGTATATGTCACCATCGCGACGGGCGCGCCGAAGATGATCAGCGTTACCACAATGCTCTCCCCGCGAAAACCGAGAAGCAGGAACGCGGCAACGGTGACAAGCGGGATAAGGAAAAGCCGAAGCAGCGTGATTACTGAAATCGCGGCGCGGTTCTTTTTCACAGCCGCAAAGGAGATTGTGCCGCCGAGCAGCACGAACGCCAGCGGAGTGGTGACGGCGGCTAACGAGTCGATTGGTTTTTGCAGCACGCCCGGCAGGTTGATGTTGAGCAGATTGACCAAAAATCCGGCATAGCAAGCAATCAGGATCGGGTTCTTGATCACCCGAAGAAGCACGACGCCAAAGCGCACGCGTTCATTGCGATAGCGTTCCATCGCGACCACGGCAAGAATGCCGAAGAGCGGAACGGAGAGCGAAACCGCGATCGACATCATGTCAAGGTTGTTTTCGCCCAACAGTGCCGCGGCAACCGCGAGACCAAAGATTGCGTCATTTGAACGAAACACGCCGAGAATCAGCACACCACGGCGATTGTTATCCTTGCAAAACACGGGGACAAGCCAGGCGGCAAGCGCGTAGGTCACGAGGATGCCGATTGCCATATACAGCAAGAAAGGCGTATCGAACATTGCGTTGATGTCCGCAACCGCGATTGCGCGATAACACATCAGCGGGAGGGTGACGTAATAGATGATGTTGTTTGCGTCGCGCATCAAGCGCTCGGAGACAACGTTGCTCTTGCGCAGCAGCACGCCGATGAGCATATAGATCATCAGTGGCGCGACCACGTTGAAGGAGAGAGTCAGGTTTTCCATGGTTAACCCCGGTTTTCAGACGTTTTTTGTGCCATGCGGCGCGATAATGCATGCATTATACCATACCAAGGCGGGAACGCGGCACGCGGGGACAAGAAAACGGGATTGTTTTTGACGCGGGCGTTCAACCGCGGACGGAACCGTGAAGGAAAACAGATCGGCACATCTGCGTGCGGAAGCTTTCCGCGAGGATTCGTTAACGGCATGTAAAATACGCTCCGAGTAAACCCAATCGCCGAACTATGTGTTCCTTTTGACGTAAAATGATGGTATGATGACAGAAAGAGAGAGCATAGGAGCGCAGGGCAAACGCGCGCACATACGATAGAACGAAAAAGATGGACAAGCGCGACGACTGGAAGAAACCGAACAAAACACGTTGATTTCGCAACGATATACCCGGGGGTTGCATTGATGAGCAGATTTTCGGACGAAACAGCACTCTACTATTTCAACCGTGGTGTTTCCACGGCGGCCTATCTGGAACTTGGTTGCCACGAAGGCGTTGGCGAATATGGAGAGCGGGTGTTCCGCTTTTCCGTTTGGGCGCCAAACGCGGAGTCTGTCAGCGTGGTTGGCACGTTTAACTTCTGGAACGCAAAGGCGGACCCGATGGAGCGTGTTGGCACAACCGGCGTTTGGGAGGTTGCCATCGGTGTTGCGCAGCCCGGCGATCTTTATAAGTATGCCATCGGAACCTACACCGGCGAGGTGATTTTAAAGGCGGACCCGTTTGCCTTCCGCGCAGAAGCGCACGGAACCGCATCGATCGTTGGCGACATGCCGTATTACGAATGGACGGACGAGCGGTATCTCGAATGCCGCGAAGACGCGCGGGATAGTTACGCCCAGCCGATGAACATCTATGAGGTACACCTCGGCAGCTGGAAACAGGGGCTTGGTTATCGCGAGCTGGCGGATGAACTGATCGACTACGTGGCGGACATGGGATACACCCATATCGAGATCATGCCGTTGATGGAATATCCATACGACCCGAGTTGGGGCTATCAGGTGACGGGCTACTATGCAGCGACGGCGCGCTATGGCGAGCCGGAAGAGCTGATGTATCTCGTCGACCGGGCACATGAGGAGGGCATCGGCGTCATCATGGATTGGGTGCCCGCGCATTTCACCAGAGATGCGCACGGGCTCAGGCTCTTTGACGGTACGCCGCTGTTTGAACATCCCGATCCCCGCCGCGGAGAGATGCCGCAATGGGGCACGCTGCTGTTCAACTTTGAGCAGACACAAGTGCAGTCGTTTTTGATCTCCAGCGCCATGTATTGGCTCAGGGAGTTCCATTTTGACGGCCTTCGTGTGGACGCGGTGAGCGCAATGCTCTATCTCGACTTTGGCAAGCAACCCGGTGAATGGCTGCCCAATCGTTATGGCGGGCACGATAATCTCGACGCGGTTGCGTTCTTTCGTAAGCTCAATTCTGCCGTGAGCAATCTCGACGGCGGCAAGATGCTTTTTGCAGAGGAAAGTTCGGCCTATCCGTATGTCACGCGCCCAGTCGCGGAGGACGGCCTCGGCTTTGCCTACAAATGGAACATGGGTTGGATGAACGACATACTCACCTACATGGGTATGGATAGCATCTATCGAAAATATCACCACGACAAACTGACATTTTCACTTTGTTATGCATTCTCGGAGCACTATGTGCTGCCGTTTTCGCATGATGAGGTGGTGCATGGCAAAAAGAGCATGATCAGTAAGATGCCGGGCGATTATTGGCAGCAGTTTGCGCAGCTTCGCTTGCTGTACGCTTATCAGTATGCACATCCCGGGAAAAAACTGATGTTCATGGGTTGCGAGTTCGGGCAGTATATCGAGTGGAAAGAGGACGACTCACTCGATTGGTTTCTGCTCGACTATCCCAAGCATGCTGAGATGCAGCTGTATGTACACGATTTGAACCACTTTTACCTCGATAACCCGCCGATGTTTGAAAATGACGATAGCTGGGCGGGATTTCGATGGTGCGGCGTGGATGATAACATTCACTCGATTCTCTCGTTCATGCGCACGGATCGTGACGGAAATAACTTATTCTGGGCGTTTAACTTCACCCCACAGCCGTGGATGGACTATATGATCGGTGTACCGCGCTATGGGCTCTATACCGAGATGTTCTCCACCGATGCGCCATATTACGGCGGCACGGGAGATTATCCCAATGCACCCACGATGTCCGTCTATGAACCCTATGGCGAACATCCTTGCCGGATTCGATTGAGGCTCCCGCCGTTTGGCGCGGTTTGCTATCGCATAACACCCAAACCCCTACCAAAGGTTGCGGTGAAAGAGGAGGACGACGCATGAAAAAACGGATTGTGGCAATGCTTCTCGCGGGGGGGCAGGGAAGCCGCCTTGGCGTGCTGACATCCAGCATGGCAAAGCCTGCGGTTCCTTTCGGCGGCAAATACCGTATCATCGATTTCCCGCTGAGCAACTGCGTCAACTCGGATATCGACACCGTCGGTGTGCTGACACAATATCGCCCGCTTGCCTTAAATAGCTACATCGGTACCGGCCAACACTGGGATCTTGACCGTATGAATGGCGGCGTCTTCGTGCTGCCGCCCTATGTGACGGGCGTGGATGGCAGATGGTACACCGGCACCGCGAACGCGATCTATCAAAACCGTGAGTTTGTGGATCAATATGATCCCGACTATGTATTAATCCTTTCCGGCGATCATATCTATAAGATGGACTACGGCGCAATGCTGCGCTTTCATATCGAGAAAAATGCGGTGGCGACCATCGCGGTTCTGCCGGTTCCGATGGAGGAAGCGCACCGCTTCGGCATCATGAATACCGATGATGCGGACCGTGTCACATCGTTTGAAGAAAAACCCAAACAACCAAAGTCCAATAAGGCTTCGATGGGCATCTACATCTTCAATTGGCGTGCACTGAAAGAATGCATGCGCGTCGACGACGAAAATCCGGATTCCACCAACGACTTTGGCAACGATATCATCCCCGCGATCATCAACGGCGGGCAGCCGGTGTTTGCGTACCCCTTCAAGGGATACTGGAAAGACGTCGGGACGATCCAGAGCCTTTGGGAAGCGAACATGGACATCATCGCGACCCCGCCAAAGCTCGTGCTCAACGATCCGCAATGGAGAATCTACAGCCGTAACCCCATCATGCCGCCGCATTATGTAGGCGAGCGCGCCTCGGTAACCCAGAGTCTCGTCACCGAAGGCTGCCGCGTGGAGGGGAAGGTGCATCACAGCGTGCTGTTCTCCAACGTTTTAATCGAGGCGGATGCGGAGGTATACGATTCTGTGATCTTCCCCGGTGCGGTGATCCGGCGCGGGGCAAAGGTCTATCAGGCGATTGTCGGCGAGAATTCTGTGATCGGGAAAAACTCGATCATCGGCGGCGAGTTGCGGCTGGGCGACCAGGTGGATAATTCGCTGACCGGCACGATTACGCTGGTCGGCAACGATATCAGCATTCAACCGGAGGCGTATCTGCCGCAGGGCACGGTCGCCACGGAAGACGCATGCGGAGGAAGATGCTATGACAAGTAACGCGTTCGGTCTCATCTACACAGGAGAAACCAACCCGTTTTTGCGCGATCTTGCGCTTTCGCGCTCGGTCGCTGCGGTGCCGTTTGGCGGCAGATACCGCTGCATCGATTTTATTTTATCCGATCTGGTGAACACGGGTGTGACCAGCGTCGGCCTCATCACACAGAAAAACTATCATTCGCTGATGGATCACCTCGGCGCGGGCAAGGAATGGGACCTTCACAGAAAGCGCGAGGGCCTCTTTATGTTGCCGCCGTTTATGACCAAGGAGAACACGGGGCTCTATCGCGGCAGCGTGGATGCCATCCGCTCCTGCCTCGGTTATGTGCGCAGAAACCCGCAGCAATATGTGATCTTTTCCGGTAGCCATACGATCTTCAACATGACGTTTAACGACATGATCGCGCGGCATATTGAGACGCGCGCGAACATCACCATGCTCTATAACGAATGTGAGATTGCACCGAGCGAAGAGCAAAATCTTGATCTGCGTCTGCTGATGGACGAAAACGAGCGCGTGACGGAGATGGAGCTCAACCCGTTTTCGCCGCGTTCCGCCTACCGCAGCTGCGACGTGATGATCATGGACAAGCTATTGCTTGAGTATCTCGTGGAGGAAGCGTATTCCCACGGGGACTATGACCTCACGCGCGATATCCTGCTCAAAAAGTGCCAGACGCTCAAGATCATGGGCTATCGCTACGACGGTTATGTTGCGCGGCTGGACTCGGTCAACGACTTCTTCCGCCATAACCTTGCGCTCCTGCAGCCCGAGGTGCGAAACGATCTCTTCAACCCCATGCATCCGATCTATACAAAGGTCAAGGACGAGGTCAGCGCAAAGTATGGCGAAAATGCCGTGGTGAGAAACGCGATGCTGGCGGACGGCTGCCAGATTGACGGCACGGTGGAAAACAGCATCGTGTTCCGCGGCGTCAGCGTGAAAAAAGGCGCGGTGGTGAAAAACAGTATTCTCATGCAGGGCGTCAGCATTGGCGAAAACTGCATCATGGATCATGTCATTCTGGATAAAGGCGTTGTGGTTCGCGAAGGGCGCACGCTCAACGGCTACGACGGATTCCCGATCATACTCAAAAAAGGCACCACGATATAATTCAGGTTCGCCCTGCGCGGGGATTTCCGCGTGTCAAACACAAACACGGCGGGCGCGGCTCGCTTGGTTTTGCGCATGCATAATGCGGCGACAACCGCTTCAAAAAACGCTTTTAACGGGAGGGGTTACCACATGAAAGTGCTGTTCTGCGCAAGTGAGTGCGTACCGTTTGTCAAAACCGGCGGACTTGCGGATGTTGCGGGCGCGCTGCCCATCGCGCTTGCCAAAGAGGGGCACGACGTACGCGTCATCTTGCCGAACTATCGCATGATCGACCATTATTGGAAAGAGCGGATGGAGCAGGTTTGCGCGTTTAACGTGCTCTTTGGCTGGGAGAAGCTCTATTGCGGTATCAAGCGTGTGCTCGACAACGGCGTGACCTACTATTTTGTGGACAATGAGGCGCACTTTGGCGTCACCGAAATCTATGGAGACGGCATTTCGGAAGGGCTCCGCTTTGCCTTTTTCTGCCGTGCGGTGCTGGAAGCGCTGCCGCAGATCGGTTTTATGCCGGATGTGCTGCATCTCAACGACTGGCAAACGGGGCTGATCGCGGCGCTGCTCAAGACGCAATACAACGCAAAGGCGGACTATGCGCGCATCAGAACCGTGTTTTCGATTCACAATCTCAAATATCAGGGCATCTTCTCCTGGCGTGAAATCGCGGGCAGGCTAGGGTTGGAAGAACGCTACTTTACCTATGAGTATCTGGAATTTTTCGGCTGCATCAGCTGCATGAAGGGCGGGCTTGTGTTTGCAGACCGGCTCTGTACGGTTAGCCCGACGTATGCGGAGGAGATCAAAACCCCGTTTTTTGGCGAAAACCTCGATGGGCTGCTGCGTGCGCGGGAAAATACGCTCAGCGGAATACTCAACGGCCTTGATTATACGATTTTTAACCCCGCAAACGATCGTTTCTTAAAACATCATTTTGACGCGGATACGCTGGAAGAAAAGCTTGCCTGCAAACGGGATCTGCAGCGCGAATGCGGGTTGGAAGAGCGGGACGTACCGCTTATCGGCATGATCGCGCGGCTGTCCCAGCAAAAAGGGCTGGATCTGGTCGAGCGCGTGCTGGGCGATATCATGCGCAGTGATGTGCAGATCGTCTTCCTCGGCAAGGGTGACCGCCGATTTATAGACCTGCTCAACTGGGCAAACTGGCGCTATCCAAAGCGCGTCCACGCGAGAATTGAGCTGGACGAAGGACTGGCGCACCGCGTCTACGCGGGCTCCGATCTATTCCTGATGCCGTCTCAGTTTGAGCCGTGCGGGTTGAGCCAGATGATCGCGCTGCGCTATGGCAGCGTACCGATTGTGCGCGAAACAGGCGGATTGCGGGACACGATCAAGCCGTATAACATGTACACCGACGAGGGCAACGGGTTTTCGTTTGCCAACTATAACGCGCACGAGATGCTCTTTACCATTGAACGCGCGGTGCAGTATTGGAATGAGGACAAGGAGCTGTGGCGGAGGCTGGTGCTTCGTGGCATGGCGGAGCGCTTTGATTGGGTCAAGCCCGCAAAGGCATATCTTACGCTGTATGAAAAGATGCTGCCTCCGGCGGTTAGCGATGTAAAGCAAGACAAAACGGCGGATACGGCGGCAGCAAAGACGGAGTAAGACGCAGTACAATCAAACCAAAGCAAACAAAGAGGCACTCGCGCGAGTGCCTCTTTTGATTGCATCAACAGTTTTTTAGATGAATTCTTTGGAACTGCTTTCGCCTTCGCCGAGCGTGGGTGTTGCAGGGGTAACGGGGTTGGCTGGCGGTACCGGCGTGCCGGACGCGGAATACGGCGAGACGGACAGCCTGCCCGTGAGGTCGAGATAAAACGCTGTGTAGGCGGCCTTTGTGTAAGGAGCCAGAAAGACGTTGCCGATTCCTCCGGTGAGCCCGGCAAGAAGGACCCAGCCGATGAAGCTGAGTTGCAGGCAGAAGGCCGCCATTTGTTACCGGACATCAGTTGCTTGGATTGCTCGATGGCATCCATTGCGGGGATATCCGGATTTTCCGCCATGATATAGGGCGCCATCGAGTAGCGGTAAGCCGCGACGATACCCGGAATGACGAACAGCAGCGCCCAGAGCAGCGTCTTGACAAACATCAGCAGGCGAAGAGACACCGCATTGCCAAAGTGCGAGAAGCGCGAAAACAGAGTTTCGATCTTCGGCGCGGCGGTGCTTTCATAGAGCGAGAGGTTGAAGCGGTTATGCCCCAGTTCAATCGCGCTGCCGACGATGAACATCGCGATGGCATAAACGAGAACCAATCCTGCGACGGATGCCAGCACTCCCGCAAACGGATGCATGATTGCGCGAAGCCGCTCGACATCAATGCGCCCGTCTGTCAGGTTTTGTACAAGCCGTGAAAAATCGCTTGAATCGTAGTTGTAGTTGAAGCTGAATGAGTTTCTGCCGCTGTAGCCGCCCAAAATCGCGGCAATCAACCCGGCAAGCACTGCCCACCAATACCGTCCGCGCAGGATATTCCACGCGGCTTCGCGATACTCGTATGCACGTTTCATAGTCCCATACCCCCCCAGTTTGGTTATATTTATGTGCGTCCACTGAATCAACAGTCTTCTACCGGAAAGAGGCAATCTTCAAGACTCAGAGATGTTAACCCAATATTTATCGATCATGCAGATCGGACGATAGGCGAGCTTGGAATAGCGCAGGTTCTCCTCGCCGGAATCGTCTTCGCGGTTGATATAGAGCGTGTCCTTCTCAACCGCGTATTTGGCAAACCAGGAAACGATTGCCTGATAGGAGCCCGCGTAGTCTACGCGCGCCTTCTCCACGTGACAATGCAGTGTGTCTCCAACAACCTCGCCAACCGAGAGAGCGACGATGGTACCCGCAACGTCGATATAGCCTGCCTTTTGGCCCAGCACGAGCGAATCGGCAAGCAATTCCTTTGCGCGCTTCATCTCTTCTGCTTCAATCACCTTGTCCAGCGGCGCATGCTGTTCGTATTCATCCAAAAAAGCAAGCGCTGCGGGCAGGGTTTCTTCTGTTACCGGAACAAACACGGCGGAAGGGTTGTCCTTGCAAAAACGATTGAGGTGGTTGCGCTGGGTGTGATATTTCTTCCCCGGGAAATCCATCAGATCGCAGGCATTGTAGACATAATCCGCCCAATCGCGATGGGTTGAGACCACCGCGCGGGAACCATAGCGTTCGCAAAGCTGAGCGAGCGCCTCCTTGGGTACGGCGCAAAAACGAAGCGGCATACCGCTCTCTTTCGCGTGGGCTTCGATTGCGTCCAGCGCGGCGTTGAGGTCCCCATTTCCGACCGGGTAGACAAAGCAGGTTCCTTCGCCGGGATAGGTCGCGAGCATGACCAGCATGCCGGAGACGATTGTAAAAGCGGAACGGAAATACGCGCGCCACTGGAACACCGCGCCGAGCGTATAGTCGCAACTGCGAAACGGTTGAACGTCCAAATACGGCTTGAGTGTAAGCGCGTTTTGAATCGTTATTTTTGAAAACTCTAACATAAAACCCCTGTATCATATCGCGCAGCCGAAGCATACTTGCCTAGGCTTAGAGCAATTCAATTTACTTTACCTATGATAACACGACTTTCTACGGGTGGCAACGCCGCGCAAAGCCGCTTTGCGTGAAAGGATTGCAACATTTTGGTTCGTTTTTGTCAATTGCACACGGAAATGTACAACGCGTGTTTTTATCGCAAATGCGGGGGATTTTGCGGATGCAACCGGCACACGACAAAAAACGACAGAATACACAAAATTACCTAAAAAATATCTCAAAATGTGCGTTAGTTGTACAGGATAGCCCGCCACAATCTGGAGCCTGCTGTCGTATAATAAGCGTACAAACGTTCGTATTATGCGAACACAGGAGGAATTTATGAAAGCGATCTCGTTACCGCGGCTCCGCGCGGAGGCCAAACGTCAACTCATGAACTACCGTCGCAACAACTCCCGCATCTACCGCGGCAGCGCAATCCGCGCGGAAGGCGGAGCCATGCTCGCCTGGATTCACGCAATCGACTCCGCGCGCGCCTATCTTCGCTTGCAACATCCCGCAAAGGAGCGCTATATGACGCGACTTTTCGGGCTGGAGACTCCGCTGCCGCGCAGCCAACCCATGCGCGCGCGGATGATCCGCCTCGGCGGGGAACTGTCTGTTTCGGAATCGACGCTCTATAAATGGCGAGAGGATATTCTTGAGATTGTGTTATATGCCGCGATGGAGGCAGGAGTGGTCGGCCTTTTCGGCATCCGTGCAGAAGCAGAGCAGGAAGCGGCGCAGGTGTCAACACACTATGATGTCGCGCTCGATTGACGCGTGCTTCCAAAGGGTGATAAAATCAGGTCAATTGCCGCCGCTTGCAAAGAACCGCGCATACAACGGCGGCAGAGGATCAAAGAGGGATTGCATGGCAAAAATCACCCGTTTACAGGTCGGCGCACATACGGTTCAAGTGACCCGCAAACGCATTAAAAATCTCTACCTGCGCGTATTGCCGCAAGATGGCATCTGCGTGAACGCGCCGCTGCGCGCAACCGACGCGGAGATTTCGCGCTTTGTACTCAGCCGGACGGACTGGATCACGCAGCAGGAGGCAAAACTGGCAACCGTAACCCCGCGCGGCTATCAGGACGGGGATGCGGTTCCGTATTTCGGCAAAACACTCACGCTCCGACTGCTCCCCCGCACCGGGCGCGCGCATATCACGCTGCACGGGGATGTGCTGGAGCTTGCGATTCGCCCGGATGCGGACGAACCAGCGCGCAAGAAAATGGTGGATGCGTGGTATCGCGTGGAGCTGTATGAGGCGGCGGGGGCGATGCTTCCCGCTATCGAGCGGACGGTCGGCAAGCGCGCGGGTGAGCTGAAGATACGGGACATGAAGACGCGCTGGGGCACCTGCAACATCAAAACCGCGATGATCACGCTCAACCTGCGCCTCGCGGAGAAGCCTGCGGAGTGCCTGCGCTATGTGCTCACACACGAGCTGTGCCATCTGCACGAGGCAGGGCACGGGGAGCGATTCTGGAACCGGATGGATGCCTACTATCCCGATTGGAAGCGGGTGCGAAAGTTATTAAAACAACATAGTTGATTGAGCAGATCAAAACGAAGAACGCAAAAAGTGCCGGGCCAAACGCTCCGGCACTCTGTTTTTGTTGGATCTTATGAAAATCAGGACAGATGGTTCTTCTTGAGCACGGGGATCATACGCTTGGCAATCAGCGCGGCGACGAGGCTCTTTGCCAAATCACCGGGCACGAACACAAGGAAGCAATACAGTACCGCCGTCCAGACGGAGACTTGCTTGTCCAAATAGTAGTTGCTCAGGAAGTAGAAATATGTTGTGCCGAGAACATAGACCGCGAGAAGCCCAACCAGCGCCGCAATCAGCAACCGCCAGAAGGAGGGGTTCTCCACCTTGCGCACGATTGCGCCCGTGACAAACGCGCCGACGACAAAACCGATCAGATACCCGAACGAAGGCTTAAGTACGTAGCCGATTCCGCCGCCTTGGGTGAAGACGGGGATGCCGATGAGCCCAACCGCAAGGTAGACCAGCGCGCTGGCAGCGCCGAGTTTCTTGCCCAGCAGCATGCCCGCGAGGATGACAAAGAACGTCTGCATCGTAAACGGCACGAGCGGGACAGGCACGCGGATAAACGCGCCGACGGCGATCAGCGCCGCAAACAGCGCTACGAGTATCATTTTGTAGGTACGGGATTTGGCAACAGGGTTCATCTTGGACAAGTCTCCTAACATCGATTCTTTCTTACAATTTTGGCTATCGCGCGGCGGCAAAAACTAGATTATTTTTACGCTGATTTCGCCGGAAGAGAGCGCCTCGCGGTGCCCGTTCGCAAACTCCACGATCAGGCGGCAGTGGTCGTCCACATCGATTGCGCGGGCGGGGGTGGATCGATCGGCGGCGAGCACATTCACCATGCGCCCGAGCACAAAGCAGCGCTTGCGGTATTCCGCATTGGTTGCGGCATCGCCAAGCTTGCGATAGAGCGGCAGAAACCGGTTGAGGTATTCCGCGATCATGCGGTTTTTCGCGTCCGGCGCGGGGCTTGTCAGCACGCTGCCTGCGATCTCGCGAATCTCCGGCGGGAATCCGCCTTCCGGCGCGAACACATTGATACCCGTGCCGAGGATTGCGTATTCAAACTGTCCGCTCTCCATGTCAAACGAGCCTTCCGTGAGGATGCCGCAGATTTTCTTTCCGCGCATGAACACGTCGTTGACCCACTTGATCGAGGCTGGTTCGCCGGAGAGCGCCTCCACAGCGCCGCAGACGGCGACCGCCGCCGTGGTGGTGATGAGGGTTGCGTCGTCCGGCGCAATCTTTGGCTTGAGCAGGAGGGAAACGTAGACACCCGTGCCCTGCGGGGAAAAGAAGCTGCGCCCTTTGCGCCCGCGCCCGCCGGTCTGTTCGGCGGCGATGACGACGGTGCCTTCCGGCGCGCCTTCGTTTGCAAGCTTGCGCAGGACGTGGTTGGTGGAATCCACCGCGTCGAACACGCGCAGATCGAGCGATTTCGATTCTCCGGCGAGATATTGCCGGATGCCGCTTTCGGAGAGGACATCGCTACTGGCAGCGAGGCAATAGCCGCGGTTTGGCACAGCCTGAATCGGGTAGCCGTCCGCTTGGAGGGCTTTGATCGCCTTCCAGACCGCGTTTCGGCTCACACCGAGGCGGCGGGCGATTTCCTCACCGGAGAGGAAGACGCTCTTGTTGGATTCGAGGAGCGTGCGAAGGTGGTCTTGTACGGTCATGGAGAATCTCCTTAAGGGGTAGTATAAGGGAGGGGAAAATGATTGTCAACCTATATAAAAAGCAAAGGTGACAAAATGAAGAAAAAGGAAGTCCCATTGCTGAGACCTCCTCGATTAAAATTACGACATTGGTATATAAGTTGCAATTCCGTTCATCCCTCCGCCGCGCGAGACAAAATCAGAAAGGACTAGGCTCTTTAACTGACCATCGGTTTTATCAGAAGTTCCACCTTCCGTAAAGTAAACAGTTATCTGCGATCCTTCTCGCTTTACATATTCTACGAAGACAACATGCCCTTTCTTCCCATCAACAGAGCCTGCGGAATTAAAGGACACAACGGAGTTGTCTTGAATATCACTCTGAGCGGCTGCAAGGATGGAATCTTTGCTCATGCCACTATAGTTGTGTGCAACTAACGTGTAATTCTTATCAGTTTGCGAATTCGCGCATGCAACTCCCTTTTTTGCCTGGTCAGAGCGGGCAAAATTACTAACGACATCTTTGCCATCTCCAGAGCTCAGAGCATTGTTGTTTAAAGTAAGCATTTTGCATCCGATATAATATCCAAGCTTCTCTCTGGCTCTTGTTAAAACGTAGACAACACACCCACCACTTGACATTTTCAAGAAATCTTTGTAGTAGAGGTTGCCGTTTTTATCTTTTGCTTGGAAATTGGGTGTATTGCTTTGGGTCGGATCAGATGCGGGGCCGCCACCAGTCGCTGTAGGGGGCGGGCCACCTGCAGCTTCAACTAGAAAGTAAGCCATCTTTGTGATGGGGCTTGAGCCATAGCTATTATACGCCGCCATCTGGAAACGATATTTTCCGGCTGGCAGCTTGCCTATAGTAATACTTGATCCAGTAATATAGTTATCAAAAACGATCTCATTTGTTGAATCATTTACCACTGTGAGACCGTATTTCGTGGCCCCGGAGGATGCATTCCATTGAATTACAACATCCTCATTCGTGCTATATGTAGCTTTACTTGCGTACGAGCTAAAGCTACCTGGCTTTTTGTTAGATGCAAAGAGCACTTGTGTTTGATGTTTCGATTGCGCTAGAGACGATGTTGCATGGGAGGAAACGGGGAAGAGGGTAATAATGAAAGTTAGGACAAGTAATAGAGAAACAAAGGAGAGCGCTTTTCGGACATGCTTCATAAAAATCACCGCCCATTCAATAATACAGTAATACTAAGAAAGGTTCTATTCGAAGTATTCTGCTATGTATTCATTATAACTTGCATAGGGTTGTTTATACAAGAAACAATTAGGGTTATATTTACTGAAATAGTAAATTCCCCCGCCGACAACCGCCAGCGGGGGTATTTTCATTTTCTTTATAGTTAGGACTTATCTCTTTTTTCTGGAAAGGCTCAGCAGCGAAAGCCCGAGGAAGAGGAACCCGGAAAGCACCAGAACGATGATGCTGATCAGCGGCGTGACTGTCGTTTCACCAATTTTGAAGGTGACGCCCATGAGCTCCTTGAACCCATCGACCATTTCCGTCGGCGCCCCGGCAAACCCGGTCTTGATCGCGTCCTCCATAATCACCTGCCGCAGCAGCAGCGCGGAATGCGACGGCGGAAACACCTTGATGACCGTCTGCACACCCTCCGGCAACTGCCCGATGGGGATGTAGATACCCGTCAAGAAGCCGATGATAGTGCCGATGATCGTGCTTGCAATCGAATATGCGTTGTTGCTCTCGAAAAACGAAACCACGAACAGCACCAGCGCGGTATTGCTAAACGTGGAAAGCAAAATCAGCGCAAAAATCTTCAGCAGTTGCACGCCGCTAAACAGCGCGCCGCCGCCGCTGAGCAGATACAGCTGGCACAGCACGAGGGCGACCACGCACATAATGACCCCGATGACAAACGCGCTGAGGATATAGCCCCCCGCGATGCTGATGCGCGGCAGCGGTGAGGAGTGGATGTCCTTGATGATCTTTTTGGACTTATCCTCCACCATCGTGCCAAAAGCACCCATTGTGGTGGTAACCGAAGTCACCGCGATCAACCCCGCGACAATCCAGCAATCCATGAGATTGCGCGCGCCGGGGATATCGGTCATGCTGCTCGTCCAAACATCGCCGAGGAAGAGCGCATACATACCAATGATGATGAACACCGATAGCAGCGAGAAGAACACGGAAGCCTTGTCTTTAAAGAAGACGAGGAGGTTGCGCTTCGTAAAGTTGATCATTCGCGAATCTCCTTTCCGGTGATGGCGATAAACGCATCGTCCATCGTGCCCGTCGTCACCGTAAAGCCGGTGATGGCATCTTTATATGTTTCCAGAATCGGCAGCGCGGCGAGGGTATTGGCAACCCGTAACGTCACGCGGTTTGCAACCACCGCCGGCGCGAACCCGTCGACTGTGAGCCGCTGGGCGAGCTGTTCCGGTTCCTTCGTGGTCAGCGTGAGTTTATCGCTCGTGAAGCGTTCCTTCAAATCGGAAGGCGTACCTTTGGCGACGATGCTACCGTTGTCGATGACGATGACGTAATCCGCCTCGGCCGCTTCTTCCATATAATGCGTGGTGAGAAAGATCGTCATGCCTGTATCGCGCTGGAGTTTTGTAATGGTCTCCCATACGCTCTTGCGCGTCTGCGGGTCAAGACCCGTAGTGGGTTCATCCAGGAAGAGAATCTTCGGCGTATTGACCAGCGCGCGGGCGATGTCGCACCTGCGGCGTTGTCCGCCGGAGAGCTTGCCGTACGGGCGCTTCAGAATCTCCTGAATACCCATGCGTTCGGCGATTTCGCGGATGGTTTTGTCGAGCTGTTTCCCCCGCAGCCCGTAAAAACCCGCGCGGATGCTCAGATTTTCGGAAACGGTGAGCAGCGGGTCTAGTAGCCCGTCCTGAAACACCGCGCCGATGCTCAGGCGAATCGCGTTGTCATCTTTTCCCAATCGATGGCCGTCCACCACGACGGTGCCTGCGTCGGATTTGAGAAACGTGCAGATGATGTCGATGGTGGTGGATTTTCCCGCGCCGTTTGGACCGAGAAACGCGAAGATCTTTCCGCTCTCCACGTAGAAATCGATCCCCTTGACCGCGTGCACTTGCCCGTAGCTTTTTTTCAGCCCGGATACTTCAATGATGTGTTCCAATCAACTTTTCCCCCTTTGTTGATGATATGTTACAATCGCCTGCATCATAACATGCCGCACATCTGATCGCAATGGATTGTATCATATTCTCTTGTCTCTCGTTGCGAAATTCAGATGGTGACGTACCAACTCGCGTTCCAGATTCGCTTAGATACGGCAATCGGATTCCGGTTGACAAGCGAAACAATCAGTAATATAATATCGATAATAAAGTATGACTATCCGAAATTCATATTTTGAAAGGGCGTGCGTATGAATATCACGGTATGCATCGGAAGTTCCTGCCACCTGAAAGGGTCGCGCGCTGTGGTTGAAAAACTGGAGCGACTGATCTTTGAGCGCGGACTAAAGGATGAAATTGCGCTTTGCGGCTCGTTTTGCATGGGTCAATGCCAAACGGGCGTCAGCGTACTGCTGGATGATGCATATTTTTCTCTCACGCCGGAGAGTACGGAGCGTTTCTTTGTTCAAGCCGTACTCCCGAAGATTGCGAAAGCAAAACCGGAACTGGTAGAAATACCGCAACTGTAATATCGAATTGGGTGGATTAACATCATGTCTGACGTGTTGCGACTCAAAAAGTCGAACTGCAAAAATTGCTATAAGTGCATTCGCCATTGCCCGGTAAAGTCGATCCGCTTCTCCGCCAATCAAGCGCACATCGTCGGCGAAGAGTGCATCCTTTGCGGGCAATGTTTTGTTGTGTGCCCGCAGAACGCGAAGCAGATTGCCGACGGAACGGAGATTGTCCGTGTGCTGCTGGACGGAACCGCGCCGGTGGTCGCGAGCCTTGCGCCCTCGTTTGCGGCGTATTTTGACCATATCGGGTTCGCTTCACTCAAAGCCGCACTCGTGCAGCTCGGCTTTGCTTCGGCGGAGGAGACCGCGATCGGCGCGACTCTGGTCAAACGCGAATACGAAAAGCAGATGCGGGAGCAGAGCATGGATGTGATCATCAGCTCCTGCTGTCATTCGGTCAACCTGCTCATTCGCAAATATTACCCGGAGTTGATTAAGTATCTCTCGCCGGTCGTGTCACCGATGATTGCGCACAGCCAGGACATCAAGCGCCGCATGCCCGAGGCGAAGACGGTGTTCATTGGACCCTGCCTTTCCAAGAAGGACGAGGCGGAGAACAGCCCCGTGGACGCGGTGCTGACGTTTGACGAACTCTCGCGGATGTTCGCCGCGGCAAACATCACACCCGAGCCTGTGCTGGATTCCGCGGAGGAAAGCCGCGCGCGGTTGTTTCCGACCGTCGGCGGGATTCTTAAGACCATGGACATCCCGGACACGGGCTACACTTGCCTGACGGTCGACGGAACGGAAAACTGCAAGGCAGCGCTGGCGGACATCGCGGCGGGCAACCTGCACAAGTGTTTCCTAGAGATGAGCGCATGCTCCGGCAGCTGCATCGGCGGGCCGGTGATGGAGAAATACAACAACTCGCCCGTGCGGCATTATCAGGCGGTGACCACGTTTGCCGGCAAACAGGACTTTGCCGTATCGGAGCCGGAGGCGGGGGCGCTTGTCCGGCGGCATACGTACATCGGCATGCCGAGCGCGATGCCATCCGAAGCGGAGATTGCCGAGATTCTCGCCAAGACGGGCAAAATGTGCAAGGAGGACGAGCTCAACTGCGGAAGCTGCGGCTACAACACCTGCCGCGAGAAGGCGATTGCCGTCTATCACGGCAAGGCGGATATCAGCATGTGCCTGCCGTTCTTGATGGACAAAGCGGAGCGGTTTTCCAACAATATTCTGAGCCACACGCCGAACGGCATCCTCGTGGTCAACGAGGATTTGGAGGTGCAGCAGGTCAACGCTGCCGCGATGAAGATGCTTCATATCGCGCGCGAAAGCGATGTGCTGGGCGAGCCGCTGGTGCGCGTCATCGACCCGCTGCCGTTTTTAAACGCGCTGGAAGGGCGCGCGGTCAAGGAACAGCGCGCATACTACGCGGAGTTTTCGAAATATCTAGAGCTCTCACTGGTGCACGACAAAACCACGCATATTCTGATTGCGATCTTGCGCGACGTGACCGCCGAGGAGGAAGAACGCCTCAAGAAAGAGGAAATCGGCCGCCAGACGGTGGAGATTGCCGACCGCGTGGTGGAAAAACAGATGCGCATCGTGCAGGAGATCGCCTCTCTTCTGGGAGAGACGACCGCCGAGACCAAGATTGCGCTCACCAAGCTGAAAGAGTCGATTAACAGCGAAGAAGCGCGTTGATCAGCGAAACATAGATTCGAAAGGAGGCTTTGGCCGATGACTTCCCATAACCACCTCTGTGCCGATATCGGCTATATGAGCCTCAACCACGCGGGTGAACAGCTCTGCGGGGATCATATCGAGATCGCGGGGATGGACGAAAACTCCACCGTGATTGTACTCGCGGATGGTCTCGGCAGCGGGGTGAAGGCGAGCATCCTCTCCACGCTGACCAGCAAGATCATCTCCACGATGCTTGCAGCAGGATTACGCCTGGAAGATTGTGTGGAGACCATCGCGGCGACGCTGCCGGTTTGCAGCAGCCGGGGCATTGCGTATTCCACGTTTACGATCCTCCGCCTCGTCAACAACGAGCGCGCGGAGATCATCCAATACGATAACCCCGCGGTGATCCTCCTGCGCGACGGCAAGAGCATGGAGCTGCCGGCCAGCATGCAGGTCATCGGCGGCAAGAACATCTACCGAACGGATGTCGCCCTGCGCGAAAACGACCTGTTGCTCGCCATGAGCGACGGTGTTGTGCACGCGGGTGTTGGAGGCGTGTATAACTTCGGCTGGCGCAGGGAGGATATCGCGCGGTATATGGAGACGTTCTGGCACGTGGGTTTCACGGCAAAGACGCTCTCAACAATCCTCCTGCAGGAGACGAACCGCCTCTACGACGGGCAGCCGGGCGACGACGCAACGGTCTGCGCCGTGCGCATTCGACCGCGCGTGCCGATGAATCTGCTCTGCGGGCCGCCGAGCATCCGCGACGACAACGAGAAGATGATGTCGCTCTTCTTCGGAAAAGAGGGCAAGCACATCATCTGCGGGGGCACGACCTCTACCATCGCAGCGCAATACCTCAACCGCCCGCTGGTTGCCGATTTGGCGTTCCCCGACCCGAAGATTCCGCCGATCGGGACGATAGACGGGGTCGATTTGGTCACCGAGGGGGTCATCACGATCAACCGTGTGCTGGAATATGCGCAAAACTATCTCGACGATAACAGCGACTATGAGCGCTGGAGCACTGGCCGTGATGGAGCCAGCCGCATTGCGCGGCTCTTGTTTGAGGAAGCGACGGACATCAATTTCTTCGTCGGCTGCGCGGTCAACCCCGCGCATCAAAACCCGGAACTGCCGATCAATTTCAACCTCAAGATGCGCCTGATCGAGCAGCTCGCCGATTGCCTGATGAAGATGGGCAAGCGCGTCAAAACGAGCTATTTCTAACGATTAAACCGTGCAGCAGGCAGTATTCTGTTGCGCGCGAAAAACGGCTTCACATAAACACGCTGGAGGAACGAGACACACATGCAGCCATCTTTTGACTACCGCGCGGTGGACGAAATCCTTTCCCTGTACGGGAAAAAGGAATCGAATATCATCGCCATCCTGCAGGACGTGCAGGAGCGCTACCACTATCTGCCGCGCGAGGTGTTCCCTTATCTCGCAAGCGCGCTTGGCGTCAGCGAAGCGAGGCTCTTCTCGGTTGCAACGTTTTACGAGAATTTTTCACTGGAAGCCAAGGGCAGGTTCGTGATTCGCGTCTGCGACGGAACCGCCTGCCACGTCCGCAAATCGATCCCGATTTTGGAACGCTTGCGTAAGGAACTGGGGCTCTCTGTCGAGAAGAAGACCACACCCGACGGCGGGTTCACGGTCGAGACCGTCTCCTGCCTCGGCGCTTGCGGATTGGCGCCCGTCATCACGGTCAACGAGCAGGTCTATCCTGCCATGACGCCGGACAAGGCAAGCGAACTCATCGCGTCCCTGCGGGAGCAGCTGGTGGCGGAGAAAGCGGGTGAACGCGTATGAACAAACTAAATAACAGAAGCGAACTGATCGCGCTTCGAAAAGAATGCGCGGGCGCGCTGCAACTCGAAACGAAGCGTGTGCTCGTCTGTGCGGGCACGGGCTGTGTCTCCAGCGGGTCGATGCAGATTTTCGAGCGGCTGAAATCCCTGATGGAAGAGAGCAATATCCCCGTTTCGGTGGAACTCGCGCACGAGCCGCACGGTGAAAGCGTCGGCCTAAAGGAATGCGGCTGCCACGGTTTTTGCGAGATGGGGCCGCTGGTGCGCATCGAACCGCAGGGTTGGCTTTACACCAAGACCAGGCTGGAGGACTGCGAAGAGATCGTGGGGCGCACGGTTCTGGGCGGCGAGCGGATTGAACGCCTCGCATTCCAGAAGGACGGCGCAGCCTATCCGAAACAGGACGAAATCCCGTTTTATCAGAAGCAAACCCGCCTCGTGCTGGAGCACTGCGGGCAGATTGACGCAACCAGTATCCGCGAGTATCTCGGCTTTGGCGGCTATGCGGCGCTCGAAACCGCGCTCTTTGACCGGACGCCGGATGACGTGATCGACGAGATCATAAAAAGCAATCTGCGCGGGCGCGGCGGCGGCGGATTTCCCGCCGGGCGCAAATGGGCGCAGGTGCGCCGCCAGACGGAGCCGGTGAAATACATCGTCTGCAATGGCGACGAGGGAGACCCAGGCGCGTTTATGGACAGAAGCGTGATGGAAGGCGACCCGCACCGCATGCTTGAGGGCATGATGATCGCGGGGTTGGCTTGCGGCGCGCAGGAGGGATATATCTACGTCCGCGCGGAGTATCCGCTCGCGGTCAAGCGGCTTCGCCGCGCGATTGCGCAGGCGGAGGAGTTGGGCTTGCTCGGCGACAATATCCTCGGCACGGAGTTTTGCTTTACGCTGCACATTGCGCGCGGCGCGGGCGCATTCGTCTGCGGCGAGGGCAGCGCGCTGACCGCCTCCATCGAGGGCAAACGCGGCATGCCGCGGGTCAAACCCCCGCGCACCGTGGAACACGGCCTGTTTGACAAACCGACCGTGCTCAACAATGTCGAAACCTTCGCCAACGTGCCGCTGATCATCACGCGCGGCGCGGACTGGTACAAATCCATCGGGCCCGAAAACAGCCCCGGCACAAAGGCCTTTGCGCTCACGGGCAACATCGTCAATACGGGGCTCATCGAGGTGCCGATGGGTACCACGCTAAGAGAAGTCATATTCGACATTGGCGGCGGCGTGCGCGGCGGGAAGGCGTTCAAGGCCGTGCAGATCGGCGGCCCTTCCGGCGGCTGCCTGACGGCGGACGACCTCGACCTGCCGCTGGATTTCGATTCGCTTAAAAAAGCAGGCGCGATGATCGGCTCCGGTGGGCTGGTGGTCATGGACGAAGACACCTGTATGGTGGAAGTCGCGCGGTTCTTCATGCACTTTACCCAGAACGAATCCTGCGGAAAATGCGTGCCCTGCCGCGAGGGAACCAAGCGCATGCTCGCGATTCTGGAGCGCATTGTCGAGGGCAAGGGCGAGGAAGGCGACATCGAGCTGCTGCTGGAGCTTGCGGATACCATCACGGCGACCGCGCTCTGCGGCCTCGGCAAATCCGCCGCGTCGCCGGTGGTTAGCACGATCAGGAGCTTCCGCGCGGAATATGAGGCGCATATCCGGGAGAAGCGCTGCCCGGCAGGCGAATGCCAGAAGCTCAAGCGTATCTGGATCGATCCCGTGCTCTGCAAGGGCTGCTCCAAGTGCGCCAAAGCCTGCCCGGTGAATGCGATTACGGGGCAGATCAAACAGCCGTTCTCCATCGATTTGTCCCAGTGCATCCGGTGCGAGTCCTGCATTGCAACCTGCGCATTCCACGCGATTTTGGAGGGATAACACATGGAACAACGGGAATTTATGACGGTGGACGGCATCCCGGTTGAGCTCAACGGAGAAAAGAACCTGCTCGAGCTCATCCGGAAAGCTGGCATCAAGCTGCCGACATTTTGCTATCATTCCGAGCTTTCCGTCTATGGCGCGTGCCGCATGTGCATGGTGGAGACCGAGCGCGGCGGGCTGGAAGCTGCCTGCTCCACGCCGCCGAAAGCCGGCATGGTGATCAAGACCAATACGGAGAGATTGCGCCGCTATCGCAAAAATATTCTGGAGTTGCTGCTTGCAAACCACTGCCGAGACTGCACCACCTGCAGCAACAACGGCAAATGCAAGCTGCAAGACCTTGCGATGCGGTTTAATATCGAAGGCGTTCGCTTCCCGAACACCGCTCCGCAGCCGCAAAAGGACGATTCTTCGCTCTGCATCGCGCGGGACGCGAGCAAATGCATCCTCTGCGGCGACTGTGTGCGCATGTGCAACGAGGTGCAGTCCGTCGGCGCGATCGATTTTGCTTATCGCGGCTCCAAGATGGAGATCAGCACCGCGTTTGGCATGCCGATTGCGCAATCCCCCTGCGTGGGCTGCGGGCAGTGCGCGGCGGTTTGCCCGACGGGAGCCATCGTCGTACGGGACAACGCAAACCGCGTCTGGCGCGCGCTGGATGATCGCGGCGTGAAGGTTACGGCGCAGATTGCTCCGGCGGTGCGCGTGGCGCTCGGTCGCGAGATGGGCCTGCGCGAAGGAGAAAACAGCATGGGCAAGATCGTCGCCGCGCTGCATCGCATGGGCTTTGACGAGGTGTATGACACCTCCACCGGCGCGGACCTGACCGTGCTGGAGGAGAGCGAGGAGCTGCTTTCGCATCTGGAGAGCGGAGCTGCGCTTCCGCTGTTCACCTCCTGCTGCCCGGCGTGGGTGCAGTTCTGTGAGAAATCGCATCCGGAGTTGTTGCCGCATGTCTCCACCTGCCGCTCGCCGATGCAGATGTTTGCCTCGGTCATCAAGGAGCAGGAGAAGACCTCGTCAAGGCGACAGTTTCATGTTGCGGTGATGCCCTGCACGGCGAAAAAGTTTGAAGCCGCGCGGGAAGAATTCTGCGTAGAAGGCGCGCCAAATGTGGATGCGGTGATCACCACGCAGGAGCTCATCCGCATGATCAAGGAATCCGGCGTGGTGTTTGAAGACCTGGAGCCGGAAGCGCTGGATATGCCCTTTGGCATGACCTCCGGCGCGGGCGTGATCTTCGGCGTGACAGGCGGCGTGACCGAGGCGGTGCTCCGCAGGCTCGCATCCGATAAATCGCGCGGGGGGCTATACACCGCGGCGCTCACCGGCGTACGCGGCATGAAAAGCGTGAAGGAAGCGCGCGTGCCGTATCTTGATCGCGAGGTACGCATTGCAGTCGTCAGCGGGCTGAGCAACGCGGAATCGCTGATTCAGAAGATTCTCTCTGGCGAAGAGCGCTATGATTTCGTCGAGGTGATGGCTTGCCCGGGCGGCTGCGTCAGCGGCGCGGGGCAACCCTACAGCGCATCCATCGGCAAGGCGGAGCGCGGCGAAGGACTCTATGCCGTGGATCGCGTTTCCAGCATCAAGCGCTCAGAGGAGAATTCGCTTGTCCAGTCGCTCTATGGAGATGTGCTCAAAGGACGCGTGCACGAGCTGCTGCATGTAGACTATGTGAAGGACGGAGGGCACAACGCATGACTCAGCTCTCGGTTTGCATCGGCAGCGCCTGCCATCTCAAAGGCGCATACAACGTGATCTCCACGTTTCAGCATCTCATTGAAACGCACAATCTGCACGACAAGATCGCGTTCTCGGCGAAGTTTTGCACCAAGGAGTGCCACAAACCCGGCGTCGCGGTCGCACTCAACGGCCAAAAGAGCGTGATTGCGGCTGAGGAAGCGCGCAAGTTCTTTCAAGAACAGGTGCTGCCCGCCGTGGAGCAAGCGCAGGATTGACGAAAAACGAAAGATACTTACAAACAACGACCCGCGCGGGAAATCCCGTGCGGGTCGTTTTATTCGGGTGGGTAGTTACACCCGCCATGTGATCCATTGCGTGTTGAGTAGCGTTTCGTCCGCGACCATGCCGCCTTCTGCGACGGATGCAAAATACGCGGTGAGTTTCGGGCGGGATTCCTCCGGTGTGATGCCAAAGATCGTAAAATATCGCTCGTTGCGCGCGATGGTCTCCTCCAGCGGCAGCGCATAGGTAAACTTGCGCGAAAACGACTGCACCTCCGGTTGCTTGCCTGCCAGATACAGCGCTTCAAAATACCAGAGCGCTTCGGTCGTCATGCCGCCGGTCGGGTGGACATCCAGTAGCGCCATCAGCCGCTTTCGGTGCAGGTCGTAGGAGCCACGCGTCACCGCAATGATGCCGCAGGCGTGCTTAGCAAGCGATTCCATGCGCAATAGCTCCGCGTAGTTGCAGATTGCGGGGCACATGGAGCTAAACACAAAATCATACTGCTCTTCGGGTGCGAACGTCTCCCACATCTGCTGCTCGAACCACATGTTCTGTAACCCGAGTTGCCGCGCCTGCGTGCGGCAAACAGCGAGGGAAGTCGAATCCATTTCCAATGCGGTGACACTTGCGCCGCGGGACGCAAACGCATGCGCAAAAGCGCCCGTGCCGGAGCCGATGTCCAGAACCGAGCTGCCCGCGCTGAGATATCCGCGGGAAACGAGTCCGTCTGCTACCGCAGCCGCATGCGGGTCGATGGATGCCTGCGCCTCATCTCGACCATCCGCAAGAAAGGCGTAGTAGGGAATCCAGCGCGCGTTTCGTTCGATGCGCGTTTGAATATCCCCGTGATTTCCCGCCTGCTCCCATGCGGCGGCGCAGGCTTCCAGCGTTTCAAACATAGATCCTCCCATTTTGCGGCGCGATCACACTTCTGTGCCTGAAAAAGAGAAAAACAATTCCGCCGGATTTTGCCTCGGCGGAATTGTTGTAATAACGATGTTACTTCTTTTGAAACATGCCCTTGATCACGCCGCGCGGGTCTTTGATGAGCAACACGACCAGCCAGACGATCAACCCGAGCGCGACCACGGAGAGCCCCAAGAACAGGTCGTTGAGCATGTCGGCCGGGGCGGGGGCGAAAAACGCCGCGCCGAGATCGGCATATTCATAGATCGCGTCCACGAACCACATGATCGCAGCGCCCCAGTAAAGGAAGCACAGCACGCTGATCTTCATCTCGTCCTGCGGGGCTTTTCGATACCAAAGCACGGTGCAGAGTATCGCGGCAAAGAGCGTAATCAATAGCGTCATTCTGCCGCCCTCTTATTTTGCGGCGAGAATGGGCTGAAGCGCTTTTTTCTCCATCGAGGAGGAAACGAGAACCATCGCACCCCAAACCGCTGTGACAAGAACCGCCATGGTCACGCCGACGGTGGACATCTCGTGCAGCATGGCTGCCGTGTCCGCGGGGTTGCCCGCCGCCGTCAGGAATGGGAACCACGGCGTCACTTCGCCATGCCAAACATGCTCAAATGCGAGCAGGAAAGAACCGCCCCAAAGCAGATTGGAAAGCCAGCGCAGTTTGCGCGAAAACGGAATTTTCTCCGCTTTGTGTTCGCTTTGTGCTTCGGTTTCGCGCTTAAACTGCGGGAGCAGCTTATTTTCGTGTGCGATCACAACCTGCGTTGCAACGGTGACGATGACCGCCTCGGCAGCGGAAACAAGAAAACATGCCATGATGATACCCTCCAGAATGAATCAGATTATCGTTTCTTCTATAGAAAAGAAAGTAAGGCGTGTGGCTTCCCGGAAAAAAGCCGCACGCCCTTTGTCTCTTCGAACTTTTGGATCAAAAATGACGAAAATTGCCGGGGAAACTGCGCGGGCTGCTTCCTGTGAAACAACTGAAATAAGCCTAACGCAATGCACGGATGATGTCAATAGACGACAGGCGTTGATTTGTGTGAAAAGGTATAGAGGATGTGTTTCAGCACAATAAACATATTTTGCACATGCAGCATGCGGACGGAAACAACAGGCGATTGCCAGCTTACAATAATCTGTTTTATTGCTTGACTTCGAAAATGTATCATGGTATATTGTATCCAATCTGAGAAACGAACAAAAATTCCTGCTGCAAAATGGGCAAACGAATGTGAAGAGCAGACCGCAAATCCGCACAGAACAACAGCCACAAACGATTACTCTCCCGCCTGAGATCAAGATACACTAACAGTGCTGCCGCTATTCAAAAGGGCAGGTAAACAACTCTCATACGAACTGAATGATCGAAAAAAGTCATTGGTCGACAATTTGAAAACAACACACGGCATAAACAGAAAAAACGAAAGAAAAAGTAAATAGAAGAAATCCCTCCGTATGGAACTCTGCTGAAATGGTTCAGCTATCTATATCCCCAAATTAAAAGGAGGCAACAAGATGAAGAAGGCTCTATCCATTCTGCTCGTGCTGATCATGGCTTTTAGCGCCGTGGCCTGCACCGCAGCCGCACCCGTGGCTCCCGCTGCGGAAGCAACCACCGCACCCGAAGCGGCAGCCACCGAAGCCGCACCGGAAGCAACCGAAGCGCCCGCGAAGGCTGACTTCTCCCAGAACCAGAACGTGGCCCGCGCATCCGAAGCCGCAAAGACCACCATTGAACTGCCCGTGACCGGCATCGGCTCGACCATCACGACGGACGTGAAGGCCAAGGGCGACTACACGATCTGCGTGATGACGAAGAACTCCACAAACCCGTATATGAACGGTATGTGGAAGGGCGCGGAAAAAGCGGCAACCGACCTCGGTATCAAGGTTGTTACGCTGGCTCCGGCACAGCAGGATTCCATCGAAGAGCAGATTGCGATCATGGAAGCCCAGATTCAGCAGGGCGTGAGCGCATTTGTCATCCATCCTTCGGACTCCAAGGGCATCATGCCCGCGGTTGACGAAGCAAATGCGGCAGGCATCCCGGTGATCTCCATCGGCACCGCGTCCGCATCTGGCTCCATGATGCGCACCGGCGTGGATTATTATGAAACCGGCGCGGTCGTTGCCAAGTATCTCTTTGAAAAGATCGGCGGCGAAGGCGGCCTGATCATCCTCGAGGGCCCTCCGGGCGCACAGAATGCGGAAGAGCGCAAAGCCGGCATCACCGACCTGCTCGCTTCTTACCCGGGCATCACGCTCATCGACTCGCAGCCCGCGAACTTCAACCGTGCGCAGGGTATGCAGGTCATGGAAAACCTGCTCCAGCGTGAAGGCGTGAAAGACCAGCTCAAGGTCGTCATCGCCTGCAACGACGAGATGGCGCTCGGCGCAATCCAGGCGCTCAAAGCAGCGGGCATCACCAACGTGCTCGTCGGCGGGTTCGACGGCTCTGCCGATGCATCCCAGGCGATCAAGGACGGCGACCTGACGGTGACGTATAACACCGATCCATTCGGCTCCACCTACTATGCCATCACGATGCTCGTGAAATACCTTGACGACGGCGCGCTGCCGGAAGAATACTTCATTCCGTTCCCGTCCGAGCGTCACAAGCCGCTGATCGACTCCAGCAACATCGACGACTATATCAACAACTTTGCCTGGTTTAAATAACCAAGCAATAAAAAACGGATTCTGTGCGGGACGGTGGACATCAGCCGCCGTCCCGCAAGCGACGCAGAGGACGCGTTTGCACACACTTTAGGGGGTTTTTGGATGGAACAGCAACCCATTTTGACCGTTCGTGGCTTGAGCAAGTCGTTTCCCGGCGTGCGTGCGCTCGACCATGTGGACTTTGACCTGCGCGCAGGCGAAGTGCACGTGCTCGTTGGCGAAAACGGCGCGGGAAAGTCCACGCTCGCCAAATGCATCCTGGGGATGTATCAGCCGGAGGAAGGCGAAATCGTGCTCCGCGGAGAAAAGCTCTGCTTCTCTTCGCCGAAGGATGGCATTGCCCACGGCATCGTCGCGGTGTATCAGGAACTCACGATGGTTCCCTATCTCAACGCCGCACAGAATATCTTTCTCAACCGCGAGCCGCTGATCCGCGGCACGGGGATGATCAATCATCGAAACATGCAGCGCGATGCAAAGGCGATTCTAGCCACGCTCGGCTGTGCAGATATCGACACCAGGATTCCGGTCAAGCTGCTGGACGTAGCGCAGCAGCAGATGATCGAGATCGCAAAAGCGCTCTCCTTCAAGCCGCAGATTATCGTGCTCGACGAGCCGACCGCTTCGCTGTCCGAACGCGAGATTGAGCCGTTTTTTCAGCAGGTGCTCAAGCTTCGGGAACAGGGCATCGGCATTATCTATGTTTCCCACCGCATGCAGGAATACCACCGCATCGGGGATCGTATCACCGTGCTGCGGGACGGAAAATTCATCCGCACGCTGGATGTAGGCGAGCTCAACGACGAAGAGCTGGTCAATCTTATGGTCGGCAGAGATATCTCCCAGGTCTATGTGCGCACGAAGAATGCACACAGCGGAGAAGCGCTGCGCATCGAGGACCTGTGCGATAAAAAAGGCCGTGTCAACGGCTGTTCCATCACGCTCAACCGCGGCGAAATCGTCGGCATCGCCGGCCTCGTCGGCGCGGGGCGCACGGAGATGGCGCGGTTGATCTTCGGCATCGACAAACCGGCAAGCGGAAAGATCTATCTCCACGGCAAGGATGTCACCGGAAAGTCGCCCTCCTATGTCGTCAAAAACGGGCTCGGACTTTTGCCGGAAGATCGCAAACGCTATGGCCTTGCGCTCAAGAGTTCGATTGCGTGGAATACCGTCGCCGTCAGCCTCAAGAGCGTGTTTCCCAGCGGAATTGTCTCCGAGCGAAAGAACAAAAAGATCGCGGAGGACTATGTCAAGCTGCTCAAAACAAGCACGCCGGATGTCGTCCGCCCGGTTTCCCAACTCTCCGGCGGAAACCAGCAGAAGGTCGTCATCGCGAAATGGCTCAGCGCTAAGTCGGACGTGATCATCTTCGACGAACCCACGCGCGGCATCGACGTTGGCGCAAAGATGGAGATCTATGCGCTGATGGATCGCCTCGCTTCCGAAGGCAAGGCAATCCTGATGATCTCTTCGGAGTTACAGGAAGTAATCGGCATGTCCGATCGCATCTATATCATGAAGGACGGCACAATCACGGGCGAAGTGACGCGCAACCAGTGCTCTCAGGAAGAGATCGGCCGCGCGATGGTGCTCGGCAAGGAGGTGCTCGCATGACGGGTCAAATGCTCAAAAAGCGGGTTGCAGCTCTTCCGCCCGCCGTGTGGATGATCGCCGTGATGCTCATCTTCTACGGCATTAACACCAAGAATTACTTCACCGCGAGCAACTTCATCTCGATCCTCGTGCAGGCGGCTCCGCTGTTTGTCGTCGCTTGCGGGCAGACGATCATCGTGCTCATGCAGGGCACAGATCTCTCGCTCGGTGCGTCGCTGAATATGATGACGGTCGTTTGGGTCGTGCTGATGCAGAAAAGCCTGCCGATCGGCGTCGCGCTCCCGCTTGCGATGGGCGCTTCGATCTTCGCGGGCTACCTCAACGGCCTCATCGTCGCCAAGATGAAGCTGCCACCGTTTATCGCAACGCTCGGCATGCAAAACATCCTCAACTCGGTCGCGCTGGTAACGTCCAACGGCTCCTCGGTCTATCACGAGCATGCGATTTATAAAATCGTCGCAAAGAGCAGTTTCCTCGGCGTACCGTACATCCTCTGGATCGCGATTGGCTGCTTTTTCCTCACGATGGTTTTGCTAAAATATACGCGCTTCGGCGCGCGCGTCATCAGCATGGGCGGCAACCCCGAATCGCTGAAGGTCGCGGGATACAGCCCGGATCTTGCGACGATTCAGGCGTTTACCTATACCGGCTTTATGACGGCGGTTGCGGGATTTATGCTCGCCTGCCGCGTGGAGAGCGGCAACCCCATCGTCGGCAACGGGTTTGAGTTCAACTCCGTTGCGGCGGTTCTCCTCGGCGGAACCAGCATGCGCGAAGGGCGCGGCGGCGTCGGCGGAACGGTGTTCGGCGTGTTGTTGATCCAGATTTTGAAAAACGGGCTGGTCATGATGAACGTTTCGTCGATCTATCAGACCGCCATCATCGGCATCGTGGTGCTCTTTGCCATCATGCTGGACGCATACATCAAACGCAGGCAGGAGGAGTAGGGGGAAACTATGATGAAGAAAATCGGAACCTATCTTCTGCAATCCAAGTACGCAATCAGCGTGTCTGTGCTCGTGTTTGTCGTCATCGCTTCGAGCCTGATCACCCGCTCCTTTTTGACAGCGGATAATCTGATCACCGTGCTGCGGCAAACGAGCGTGCTGTTTATCCTGAGTTCCGGCCTGACCGCCGTGGTACTCACGGGCGGGATCGATCTTTCGATCAACAACAGTGCGGCGCTGGTTGGCTGCATCGTGGCGCAGCTTTTGCTGCTGGGTGTGTCGATTCCGGTGGTCATCCTCGCCGGAATCCTCGTCGGCATCGTCATCGGCGTGTTCAACGGTCTCTTGGTCGGCATTCTCAAGCTGCCGCCGTTTGTCGCAACCTATGGCACAAACATGGTCGTGCTTGGCATCTCCACCATCGTCATGCAAGGCAAAGTCATTTACGACCTGCCGCGCAACTTTACCCCGATCGGTGTAGGATACATCGGTATTCTGCCGATTCCGGTGATCATCGCGATCGTGCTGACCGGAATTCTCTACTTCGTGCTGCAAAAGACCACGCTCGGCAGAAACATCTATATGCTCGGCAGCAATGCCTACGCAGCCAAGTACAGCGCGGCAAGGAGTGTCCGGGATACCATCACGGCCTATGCCATCTGCGGCGTGACCGCTGCCATCGGCGGCATTGTGCTCACCGCGCGGCTCAACGCGGCGGACGCGAACATGGGCAACTCCTATGGCTTGCAGATCGTCGCCGCGGTGGTCATGGGCGGCACCTCGCTGCTCGGCGGCGAAGGCGGAATCTTCGGCACGGTGATCGGCGCGCTGGTGCTTACGATCATCATGAACGTCATCAACGTCATCGGCGTATCGAGCTATCTGCAATCGATGGCGGTCGGCATCGTGATTATCCTCATGGTGTGGCTGGACATCTTCACAAGAAGCAAACGCGAAAAACTTTCGCGCGCATAATGCCGCTTTCAGGCACAAAAACGCGATATAACACGGAAAGGTTCGGAGGTTAAACCATGGCAAATTTCACAATTCGGCCCATCAACACGGGCTATGTGCCCACGTATCCCAAGCAATACCATTATCACCACTCAGTCTATAAGTACATTCCCGGTATTTCGGACGAGAAGGAAGCCCTCCCCGTTCTGACCTTCCTCATCGAAGGAGAAGGCAAGAAAATCCTCGTCGATACCGGTATGGCATGGACCGAACGCGCGGATAAATACCATCATCCGGGTTCCTGGCAGGGTGAAGGCGAAGCGATCTATGAACAGTTCGCCAAGCTTGGCGTGGCATGCGAAGAGGTGGACTACGTGCTCTTCACACATATGCACTGGGACCATATCTTCTATATGGACAAGTTCAAGAACGCGACGTTCATCGCGCATGAGCGCGAATATGCCTTTGCGCTGGATCCGATCCCGCTGTATTACAAGAGCTATGAGCATCCCTTCCTTGGCGTGAAGCGTCCGTTTGAGGGGATCAAGGTGGATACCTGCAAAGGCGAAACCGAAATCGTCCCCGGCGTTCGTTCGTTTGAAACGTTCGGGCATTCCCCGGGACATATGTCCATCGAGGTGGATACACTGGATGGCAAATATATCCTCGGCGGAGACTCCGCCTTCCGCATGGCGAACTTCAATGCAATCCCCGAAATCGGCTACAACGTGACCCCTCCGGGCAGATTTGCCAACATCATCGAATGCTGGAGAAGCCTTGAGATCACCAAAGAGCGCGCGGAGAGCCTGGACCACATCCTGCTCACGCACGAAACGAACCTCATGAACCGCATGGAACAAACGCCTGTGTTTGGCCTAGGCAAATAAGCGACTTCGGATCAAAGCCGATCGTTTGGCGGAATCATCAGCCTAACGATGGGGCAAACCATCATTCTTCATGAGCGGGAGCGCGGGCTCGCCTGCGCTCCCGGCTCCTCCCTTCACAACAAACCGAATGTCTCGGCAAAGGATGCATTCATGAATAGCAAAACCACCGTCAAAAGAAGGACCGTCGCCATCATCGCCTGTGCCGACACGAAGAAGGCGGAGATGGAATTTCTCCGCGCGCTTCTGGCGCGAGAGGGATTCGGCGTGCTCACAATCGATCTTTCCACCCAAGGCGGGTATACCTATGAGGCAAACGTCACCCCGCGCGAGATCGCGATGGCGGGCGGCAGCACGATTGAACACGTTCGCCTGTCCGGCCGTGCGGAGGCGATCTCCGTGATGGAAGCGGGCGTGGTCAAGATCGTCAGCAGCCTCTCTATCACCGGCAATATCGACGGCGCGCTGGGCATCGGGGGCTTACAAAACTCCCGCATGGCATCCGCCGCAATGCGCGCGCTGCCCGTCGGTGTGCCAAAGCTGATTCTCTCCACCGTCGCCTGCGGCAACCGCCCGTTTGAGCTGCTGGTTGGGGACAAGGACATCACCGTTATGCCGTCTGTTGCGGACATCGCGGGGCTCAACCCCCTGACGGAGACGGTTTTGACCAACGCCGCCGCCGCTGTGATGGGCATGGTGCAATATGGCGGCAAAACGCTCTCCGCCGATCAGCCAATGATTGCGGCAAGCATGATGGGCGCGACCAACGACGGCGTGGTCGGCGCGGTTCGCCTGCTGGAGCTGGCTGGCAAGAGCGTGGTCACGTTTCATTCCACCGGAGTTGGCGGCAGATGCCTCGAACAACTGGTTTTGGACGGTATGATGCAGGCAAGCCTTGATCTTTCGCCGCACGAGATCATCTCCCAGGATGTGTTTGGATTTGGATTTTCTGCGGGTGCGGCAAACAGGCTTTGTGCCGCGGCAAAGAAGGGGATTTCGAGCGTGGTTGCGCCTGGAGGTATGGACTTTGTCGATGTTTCGGCAAAGGATTTCTTCGCGGGCATCCTCGGTGACCCGGCGGCACGCAAATATGTGCTCCACAACAGCGAGATTGCGCATGTCAAACTCACGCCGGAGGAAGCAGCGCGCGGCGCGGCTATTTTCGTTGAGCGGCTCAACCGCCACACGGGGAAACTGAGTGTCATTCTGCCGCTGCAAGGATTGCGGAGCGACACGCGGCAAGGGCAGAAACTCTATGATCCCGCGGTGGATCAGGCGATTTTCGACGTGATCCGCAAAGGATTGCGAACGGACATCCGCCTTGTCGAGCTGGACGCGCATTTCTTTGATGAGGCATTCAGTGTGTGCGCGTTTGAAGAGATGATGCGCCTGCTGCAAGATTAATTTAGATCAAAACGTTCTGAATACAGAACGGGATCAATAGAATACGCGATTATAGAACACATAATTACAGAACACATGATTAAGGAAAAGAAACATGTTTTTCGATCTTCCGTTTGACAACGAAGAGAACATTCAATCCGGCGATTTTGTGATCGCAACCTACCTCGTCAGCGGCATCAGCGAGGAGGACGCGCTCGCCCGCGCAGGCCGGTTTGCAATCGGGCAGACGGTCGGCACCTGGGTGGAACTGCCGGGGATCACGCGCGCAATGGTGGAAGGCTATCAGGCGCGGGTGCTCTCGTTGGAGCTCATTCCCGCAGAGCCCGTTTGCGCGGTGCTTCGCGTGGCGTTCCCCGCGCATAATCTGCCGAGCTTTGCAATGCTTCAAACAGCTCTGGTCGGTAACGACGTCTCCACCGCGCTTTGCGTCAAGTTGCTGGACGTTTCGCTCACGCAAACCGCGCTGAAGCGCTTTGGCGGACCTATCCAGTCCGTGACCGGCGTGCGTGGGCTTACGGGGGTGCCGGATCGTCCGCTGGTGCTCAACATGATCAAACCCTGCATCGGCTACAGCGCCGAAGAGGGCGCAAAGCTCTTTTTCGAGAGCGCGATGGGCGGGGTAGACCTCATCAAGGACGACGAGGTGCTGGCCGAGGTTCCGATTCTTTCGGTTGCGCAGCGTGTTCGCGCATATGCGAGAGAGGCCGATCGCGTGCGGGAAGCACGCGGGACTGCGCCGGTCTATATCCCAAACATCACCGGAAGACCCAAATATATGCGCGAGACGGCGCGGATGCTCGTGGAAGAGGGCGCAAAGATGGCGATGGTCAACTTTGTCACCACGGGGTTGGACTCGCTTGCGGAGCTGACGCAGGAGTTCGGCGAGAAGCTCGCGTTTCTTGCGCACTATGCAGGTGCGGGGATGATGAGCTCCACGTGGCTTGGCTATGCGAACCCCGTTTTACTCGGCACGCTGGCGCGGCTTGCGGGCGCGGACATGGTGATGACTATGTACCCCGGCGCACCGGGCAGCCGAGGCTATCTGGAGTTTTTGAAAACCGTACAGAAACAGAAGTTACCGCTGGGGCAGATCAAACCGATCTTCACGATGGTTGGCGGCGGGGTGACCCCGCTCAACCTTTCCGCTGTGATTCGCGAGCTCGGCAGCGATGTTGTCCTCGGCGTTGGCGGCGCGATTCAGGGGCACCCGATGGGGGCAAGAAACGGCGCAATCGCGACCATGGCGGCGGTGAATGCCGCGCATGCGGGCGTGCCGCTGGAAAAAGCGGCAAAGGATTGCCCGCCGCTGGCGGCAGTGCTCGGCGGCTACAGCAAATAGTTTACACAACGAAGCACAAAGGCAGGAGACAGATTATGGCAAAACCAATCGTCATCGGCTGCGACAACGCGGCGGTAGAACTCAAGCACACGCTCTGCGGCGTGCTCAAGCAGCTCAACATTCCGTTTGAGGATGTCGGCGTGGAAAGCGAGACGGATCAGACGCTCTATCCTGAAGTGGCGGAGCGCGTTTGCGAAAGCATCATCGCAAGCGATTATCAAAAAGAGGGCATCATCCTCTGCGGAACAGGCATCGGCATGGCGATGACCGCGAATAAGTTCCCCGGTATCTTCGCCGCCGTGTGTCACGATTCGTTCTCGGCGGAGCGTTCGCGCCTCTCCAACAACGGAAACGTGATCTGCATGGGTGCGCGTGTGATTGGGCCGGAGCTTGCGAAAAAGATCTTGCGCGAATGGCTCACGCTGGAGTATATCCCCGGTGGCAGCTCGCAGCCCAAGGTGGACTGCATGCGCAGCATCGACGGCGCAAGCCGGAAGTAACCACAACAACGACGAGCGGAAGGCAGAGAACACGATGAAACCCCTACTCATGGGCACCAATCTCAAGATGTACAAGACCGCCGGGCAGACGCAGGCGTATTTGAGCGCGCTGCAGACGCTCACGCAGGATCTGCGCGCGCAAACCACGCTGTTTGTGATTCCGTCCTATCCTGCGCTGGAGCGCGCGGCAAACACGGTCAAGGACAAAGCGATTCTCCTCGGCGCACAAAACATGCATCCGGAAGAGCAAGGCCAGTTCACGGGCGAGGTTTCCCCGCTGATGCTACAGGAGTTTGGTCTGGACATTGTGGAAATCGGGCACAGCGAACGCAGGCATGTCTTCGGCGAAACGGACGAGCAGGAGAACAAAAAGGTAGTCAGCGCGCTGAATCACGGCTTTACCGCGCTGCTCTGCGTTGGCGAGACGGCGGAGCAAAAGGCGGCGGGGATCGCGGACGAAGTGCTCGCCATGCAACTCAAGATCGGCCTTCGCGGCGTGCTGCCCGAGCAGGCGGCGCGCATTTGGGTGGCTTACGAGCCGGTTTGGGCAATCGGCGTCAACGGCGTGCCAGCCCCGGCGGACTATGTCAAGGAGCGACATGCAAGCATCCGGCGTATCCTCGGCGAACTTTTTTTACTCACGGAAATCCCCGTACTCTACGGCGGCAGCGTAAACCCGCAGAACGCGGAGGAGCTGATCGTCCAGCCGAACGTGGACGGGCTGTTTACCGGGCGCGCGGCCTGGGATGCGGAAAACTTTAACGCGCTGATTCGGCAGGTGCTGCCGCTCTGGCAGCGCAAGCAAGCTTAAGACATCCGCAAAAGAAAATAGAAAGCCAAACATATAGTACGGCTGCTTCGGCAATGTGGTGAGTTTTTAGACACTAAGAACAGAATGGAAAGAGAAACACGTATGGAACAGGCGAAAAAACGCGGCGAACTCTACGCGCTCCTCAACATGGCGGCACAGCGTGCCTATGCGCGCGGCATCCAGACCGGCAGCGGCGGCAACCTCTCCGCGCGGGACGTGGAGGCGGGGCAAATGATCGTGAAAGCCAGCGGCGGCTCGTTTGCGGACTGCACGAGCGAAGGCGAAGGCTTTGTCGTGACCAAGCTGGGCGGAGAACGCATCTGCGAAACCGACCCGAAGCCCACCCGTGAAGTGGTGCTCCACGGCATGCTCTATACGCTTTTGCCAATGATCGGCGGCGTGATGCATTGCCACAGCCCGTGGGCGGTTGCCTATGCCTATCGGCATGATGTGCTGCCGATGACCACGCAGCATGTCAAGCTCAAACTCGGACACGACATTCCGATTCTCAACGTCGATTCTCCGATGCTGCTTGCTGAGCACGTTCCCCTTGTGCGCCAGTTGTTTGAAGAAAACCCGAAGCTGACAGCGTTTATTCTGCGTGGGCACGGCGTGGTTGCAATCGGGAAGGACATCATCGAAGCGGAGCACACCGCAGAACTCGTGGAAGAAACCGCGCAGATTGCTTCCCTGCGCGAAATTCTGGATCACAAAGCGTGAATCGCAATCCTCCGAATGCCCGTTTATGCGGGATACGGCCTGTTTTGCGAAAAAATCGATCGATTGCGTGATTCACGCGGAAACGGATTGTATGCTATAATACAATCCGTAATCATCCTTTGGGAGGAAGCAGTATGCCGAAGAAACCGGATCTGCCCGTTGCGAAAATTCAACTGAACAACAAGCGCATGAGCGAGCTGATCTGCGAGCAGATATCGGACTGGATCATGGACGGTACGCTGGAGGCAGGCCAGCGCATCAGCGAGGACGAACTTGCGGAGCGTTTCGGCGTGAGCCGCATGCCCGTGCGAGAGGCGGTGCGTATGCTCTGCGCAAAGGGACTGATGCAGAGCATCCCCTACGTCGGCAGCTCGGTGCGAAAACTCTCCAACGACGAGATTCGTGAGGTCTATCTGCTCAGAAGCGTACTGGAACCGCTCGCAGGGCGCATCTCCGCGAGCCAGATTACGCCGGACGAGCTCAAGCAATTGCTCGCCTTGCAGGAACAGCTGGAGGCATACGGGCAAAAACCGATCAGCCTGGAGACCAGCAAACAGATGTATCAACTCAACCGCGAGTTTCACATGAGCATGTATCGTCCCTGCCGGATGGATCGCCTGATTCAAATGATCGATTCCCTTTGGGACAGCATCGCCTATCTTCGTATGCGCACCGCGTTCAATCCAAAGTATCCGGAGCAGATGCAGGAAGAGCACAGGCGCTATATCTCTTTGCTGGAACAGAAAAAAGGGGACGACCTTGCCCGCCACCTGGAAGAGAACCTGCGGCGGCATGTCGGCTCGTTTCCCGCAAACGGTTCTGCCGTAAGCGCGGAAGAAAAGGTGAAATAATGCCTATCAATTAAACAACACCAAAACACAAGCCGTCCGGCGAACCGGACGGCTTTTTCTTTCTCTTTGTACCCTGCTTTGCATGTCGTAAAAAAGGCTTTTGTGAGAAAATCCGCACACGAAGTGCGTAATGTTTGCTTCTTATTTTACCCGCCAGCGGATTGCATCCACGCGCGCCGTTGCCTCCAAGACGATGCGCTTTGGCTGTTTTTCGAAGAACTCGACCACCGGCTCGTTTTTCACGATGTTCCAGATACCCGCTACCCGCCCGTTGACCGCGACGGATGGATTGCAGATGCCGGATTTTAGAATGAGCTTACTCTTGTGCTCGGCGGGTATCACCGCGCCGCGATCCGCATAGGAGACGATGTAAGGGTCAAACCCCGAAAGCAGAGTGAGTTCGGGAATATCCCCGGTCTCGATCTCATCAGTGCAAAAATAACGGGTGCCGTTGTGCTCAAACTGCACAAGATCATCCAGCGGGAGCTTTTTGAGTACGTTTGCCTCCGCCTTCCAGAACCCGAGGAACCAGGCGGCATCCGCCAGCGTCGCGGGGCCATAGGCCGCAAAAAACCGGCGCACAAGGCGCGGGAGCACCTCTTCAAACGTCTCTGTGGGTTCGGCGGAGATCAGGTCAAAATCCCGGCTGGTCATGTCGCGAAAGGCAACCCTGCCCTGACGCGCGAGATAGACGAATATCCCGCCCCAGGGCGAGAACAGCGCGTCGATCATCTCGCCGCCATATTGCCCGGAGAAGATGCGCCGAAACTCCGCGCGGGAATTTACCCCGTCCTCCATATAGCGAACCACATCGTTGGCGATCTCTTCCAAGACCGCCTTGCCGAACAGGCCGGACAGATAGGATTCCCCCGGATGCAGCGCCAGCAGTTCCGGCACGTCGTCGTAGACCACGCCGTGGAGCGTGCCGCGATAGAGCCATGTCTTTGTCAGCCGCGTTTTCCATCCTGCGATGTCCGCGCCGCGAATCAGCGCGGAAAACGCCACGTTGCGGTAAAACCAGCTGTGCAGCCCCATCAACTCGTGCGAGAGTGTATCCAGCTCCCGGCAGGTGCGGGAGAGGTATAGCCCGTGCATGCGCCTGCGGAGGATCTGCTCCGTTTGTTCCTGCTGTGTCATGGGGCCCTCTTTTCATGTCGTTGTTGATTGCCGATGCACAAATCGGTGGAAGAACACATTGCGCTTTAGAAACAGTATACCGCAAAACCGCATATGGGGTGAAGAGCCGAAGCGGCAAGATTTCGCAATGCCAAGATAGTTATATGAATCGCCAATATTGACAAATGACAGAGCGGAAAGAATCTGCAATACTCATATTAGCGGGAGAAACCGCATCAAAAACACGCTGCAAGATTGCGTACTTTTCCGTTATCAAAAGCAAGCAAGTAAAAATACCACGCATCTTTTGTTTCGAAAACACACAGCTAAATCAAGAAAACTCTTAAAGCAAAACAGAAAAGAGCGCAGGCGCGCAAGAAATCTACAAAACACACTAGAATGCAAACTAGAAAAGAGCGCTAGCGCGCAAGAAATATGGAGGATAGTCCGGTGAGCCATGTGAAGAATCAGCAGGGGTTTGAAATTGCAAAGGAAGCATACGCGGCCGTGGGGGTCGATGTAGAGGCGGCAATCTTGCGGGCGGATGCGATTCCGGTGTCGATGCATTGCTGGCAGGGGGATGACGTCATCGGCTTCGATGGCTCCGATTCGCTTTCCGGCGGCATCCAGACGACGGGCAACTACCCCGGGCGTGCGCGCACGCCGGAAGAACTCCGCGCGGACATCGACAAGGCGATTTCGCTGATTCCCGGCAAAACGAAGCTCAATATTCACGCCTGCTATGCCGAGAAGAACGGCAAAGCGGTCGATCGCGACGCGTACACCATCGCGGAGTTTGAAAACTGGCTGAGCTGGGCAAAGACGGGCAAGATCGGTCTCGATTTTAACCCGACCTATTTTTCGCACCCCATGATGGACGGGGATTTTTCACTGAGCAGCTTTGATGAGACAAAGCGCCGCTTCTGGGTGGAGCACGGCAAGCGCAGCCTGGAGATCGCGGGCGCGTTTGCGGCGGGTACGGGACAACCATGCACGGTGAATTTTTGGATGCCGGACGGCTACAAAGACACCTGTGCGGATACGGTAAAGCACCGCGAGATCATGACCCGTTCGCTGGATGAAATCTTCTCCACTCCCTATGACAAACATGCGGTTCTTGCCTCGATGGAGAGCAAGCTTTTCGGCCTCGGCGTGGAGAGCCACACGGTCGCAAGCCACGAGTACTCGCTTGGGTATGCCATCAGCCGGAAGGTGCTCTATACGCTGGACGCGGGACATTTTCATCCGACCGAGGTCATCAGCGCGAAGATTTCCGCCGTGCTGCAGTTTCTCGACCAGATACTGCTGCATGTCAGCCGCGGTGTGCGCTGGGACAGCGACCACGTGATTACGCTCGACGACGAGCTGCAGCGGATCATGGACGAGATCGTCTGGAACAACTACGACAAACGCGTGTTCATCGGGCTGGATTATTTTGACGCGTCGATCAACCGGATCGCGGCCTGGGCGGTCGGCATGCGCAACGCCAGAAAAGCGATTTTGAACGCGTGCCTGGCTCCCGTGGATGCCATCCGCGCCGCCGAGTACAGCGGGGACTATACCGCGCGGTTGGCACGGCTGGAAGATCGCAAGACGCTGCCGTTTGGCCTCGTCTGGGCCTATTATTGTGAGACAAAAGGAATCGCGCCCGATGGCGCCTGGCTGGACGAAGTGAAGGCCTACGAGCGGGACGTGCTGAGCCGCCGCTAAAAAACGCAAAGACTGATCCGATCACAAAAACGGAGGTACAACAGATGAACGACTTTTTGTCGAACTATAACACTCTTTTAAATGATTACGCGCGGCTTTCGCAGGGCGCAGGCGCGCGGCGGGACTATGTGCAAGGCGGCGGCGGCAACACCTCCGTCAAGCTGGATGAGCGCCTCATGGCGGTCAAGGCCTCCGGCTTTTGCCTGAGCGATGTGAAGCCAGACAGCGCGTATGCGGTGATGGACTATTCTGCGATCCGTGCGTTTTACCGCGGGCACGAAGCAAGCGACTTTGAGGATGCCGAAAAGGCGGGTTCCGAACAGGCGAAGGCAAACACCATCGCGGTGGAGGGCCTTGCCGCGCTGCGTCCCTCTGTCGAAGCGGGCTTTCATTCGCTGCTGGGCACGTTTGTGATCCACAGTCACAGCGTCTACGCAAATCTTGCGTGCTGTGCGGAGGAGATGCAGCAGGTTTTGACCGAGGCGCTTGCGGGCGCGGACTTCTCCTGGGGCTTGGTGCCGTATATCGATCCCGGCGCGCGGCTCTCGTTCGCGATTCGGGACGAGATGGATCGTGTAGCACGCGAAACGGGCAAAATACCCACCGTATTGTTCATGCAAAATCATGGTTTGATCGTTCACGAAGAAACTGCGGATGCGGCGCTTTTGCTGCACGATGCGGTGAACGCGCGCCTTGCCGCGCACTTCGGCGTGGCGGCGGACGCGTTTTTGCAGATGGATTTGGAAGCGTACATCGAGCAGCGCCTGCGCGCGCGCCGGTATGACGCGTCGTTCTTCATCGACACACCACTCTATCCCGACCAGATGGTATTTTTCATCGGCACGCTCGGCTTTGGCGCGGGTGCGGCACAGGAGGGCAGCGCGCAGCTTGACCTGAGCACGGGCGCTCTTTCGTTTGGCATTCCCGTGGCGCAATCGCGTGTGATTACGGAAACGCTAGCTGCGGTACTCTTCATTCAGGAACAAATTGAGAAAAAAGGCTACACCCTCTCGACCATGGGCGAACAGGCCAAGCGCTTCATCGCCAACTGGGAGAGTGAAAAATACAGAAAATCGCTGCTGGGAGCAAAGGCATGAAGCACCGCAACCTGCTCGCGTTCGATCTTGGCGCATCCAACGGGCGCGCGATGCTTGCGCGCTTTGACGGCGCGCGCATGACGCTCACCGAGCTGCACCGCTTTGACAACACGATGCTGGAGTCCGGCGGAACGCATCATTGGGACGCGGACTACCTCACGCGGCAGCTCAAACTCGGCTTTTCCGCCTGTCAGGCGGAGACAAAGGGGCAGATCGATTGCTTTGGCATCGATACCTGGGGCGTGGATTTTGGTCTGCTGGACGAGGCGGGCAAGCTCATCGAAAACCCGCGCTGCTATCGGGACGCGACGGACGAGGAGATGCTGGCCAGTTGGCAGATCGCTTCCAAGGCGGAGATTTTTCAGCGCACCGGCATCGCCGCGATGAACTTTAACACGATCTATCAGCTTGTGCGTCGCGTGCGCGCGGGCGATCCGGCGCTCAAGGCGGCAAAGACTCTGCTGCTGATGCCGGATCTATTGGGATATCTTCTCACGGGCGAGCAAAAGAGTGAATATACCAACGTCACCACGACGAATCTTTACAGCGCGAGCGCGCAAAATTGGGATTTTGAGCTGATTGAGAAACTCGGCATTCCCGCGGGAATTTTCACGCAGATCGACCGTGCGGGCACGCTCAGAGGTGCGCTGCTGCCGCAGGTCGCGGCGGAACTCGGCGTTTCGCGGGTTCCATTTGCGGCGGTTGGCACGCACGACACTGCGTCCGCCGTCGCGGCGATTCCCGGTGAAGGCAGCTTCGCGTTCTGCTCCTCCGGTACATGGTCGCTCTTTGGTATCGAGACCGAAGAGCCGCTTCTTGGGGACGCGATCTTTCAGGCGAATTTTTCCAACGAAGGCACGGTGCAGGGTGGGTTCCGTCCGCTCAAGAACATTATGGGTCAATGGATTATGCAGGAATGCCGCCGCGAATGGGTGCGGCAGGGCAACTGCTATACATGGAAAGAGATTGATACACTGACCGCAGCGGCAAAACCGTTTGCCGCGATCATCGATCCCGACGACGCGCCGTTTTTCTCCGCTGGGGATATGTGCGGTAAAATCGCGCGGTATTGTGAACGTACTGGACAGACCCCACCGAAAACGCCGGGCGAAATTGCCCGCTGTGTTTATGAAAGCCTCGCGCTAAAATACCGCTGGGCGCTGGAATGGCTGGAGAAGATGAAAGGCGCGCGAATCGATACCCTCAACATCACCGGAGGCGGCATCGGCAACACGCTGCTTTGCCAGATGACGGCGGATGCGCTGGATCGCCGCGTGGTTGCGGGCCCTGCGGAAGGCTCCGCGATGGGCAATGCGCTCCTGCAGGCAATGGCGCTTGGTGAAATCCGTGATATCATGGAAGCGCGGGATGTCGTCCGCCGTTCGGTTGAACCGGTGGTCTACGAACCGAAACACACGCAGGCCTGGGAAGATGCTTACGGCAGGCTTTTGCGCTATATGGAGATGAAATAACCAATGATCGATCTAGCAAAATGGGAGCAGATAGCTGCCCAGGAGATTCACAGCAGAAAGAAGACCGCTGGACGGCTTGGCGGCAGGATTGCGGTCGTGACCGGCAGCGCGCAGGGGTTTGGCAAAGGCATCGCGGAGGAACTCTACCGCGAGGGCGCATGCGTGGTGATCGCTGATCTCAACGAACCGCTGGCAAAGACTGTTGCTCAGTCGCTGGGCGAGCGCGCAGTAGCGGTGAAGGCGGACGTGTCGAGCGAGGAGAGCGTCGCGGGATTGATCGCGACCTGCGTGGAGATATTCGGCGGGCTGGATTTGTTTGTTAGCAACGCGGGCGTGCTCAAGGCGGGTTCGCTGGACGAGATGGAGAAAAAGGATTTCGAGTTCGTCACGAGCATTAACTACACCGCGTTTTTTACCTGCGTCAAGTATGCCCAGCGGATCATGCGCGCGCAGTTTGCGTCTGACCCAAGCTGGATGGGCGATATCATCGAGATCAACAGCAAGTCGGGCTTAGAGGGCAGCAACAAGAACTTCGCCTACGCGGGCGGAAAGTTCGGCGGGATCGGGCTGGTGGAAAGCTTCGCGATGGAGCTGGCGCCGTACAACATCAAGGTCAACGCGATCTGCCCGGGGAACTATTACGACGGACCCTTGTGGAGCGATCCGGAACGCGGTTTATTTGTGCAATACCTCCGCGCGGG
>DLGD01000001.1 GCA_002482505.1 Christensenella sp. UBA7703
TTGACGGCTTCGATGAGGTATAAAACGGTTCAAATTAGGCATGGCCTTTCGGCCAACCGGCATCTTCTCGCCGCAGCCGATAGGTAGGCGAAAGAGAATCATCCCGATACCGCTGCCGCTCAGTCGGCACTTTCTATGCAAAACTTGTTCCTTCCTGTGTATTGATGTTTGACGATTTCAATACAATTGCGGGTTCAAGTTTTGCTATTTTTGGAGTTGTCTATATAGTATAAATAGGTGCTGGACGGTTTTCGATTGCAATTGGATTTCAAATAGCTGCTAAAGGAATCTTTTCAGAAGGGATAATCACTTAAAAGGGCTGTTATAACAAGGGCAAGGGCAATTGTGCAAGGAGGAACGTACGGACGGGATGCCGAGGGATCGATTTCGACTAGACGTATCATCGAAATCAAAAGATTTGGATTTCGGAAAGGATTTGGTATTTCGAATGCCAAAATACCTGCGTTATAAACCGCGTGTTCGAATCGTGTTGGCACGCTAGAGAAGACATATCTACTGCAAAAGGAAGCTCTATCTTTTTTCTGTAGCAAAGCGTGGTATTATGGATGCGGAGCGGACCACATCCTGCAGGCAAACAAGAATTTTGAGGAGGTAGGAGAATGTCATTTTCTGAAATCAGTATTTACCAGGTTAGGCTGGATAGGACGAACGAGTTCGAAACTATCATGAAAGACGCTAGTGAGATGATGAAAGTAACAGAGGGCTGTCAAGCGCTTCGGCTGATACAGCGTACACACTATATAAAGGATATGAAAACGATTAAAGATGGACTTCAACCAGACAAGCTTACTCGTGTTGTGAAATGTGTTCGCTATGCACTTTACTGGGAATTCGATAAAGATGAAAACTATGGTAAAGCTCAAAAACAGTTGTATGAGACTTATTGGAAAGAGATAGAAAAGTGCTTGATTGTTCCGCACGACAAAATTCTGGGGGAAGTAATCGTTTAGCGATAGAAGGCTGACAAATCCTATTGATCTGCCGGATCATAAAGAAAGCTCTTTCCACCCCGAAAGACTGATTGCTCCTTTCTCGCTCAGGGTTGCTACTACGCGCAGTTCTATCTGCTTTGGATTTGACATCTTCTGAGGAAATAATTCACGCGTGCGGGCGTTTTACAAGGATACACATCCTTTTTCGCAATTGCTTGTTGTCTTACAAATCGATAAAAAGAACCCCATTCCGGCTTGCTGGAACAGGGTTCTTTGACAGACTGAACCAAAAACCTTCGTGTGTTCGGTTTTTTTGTTTTGGGATGCGGCCTATCGCTTGCTCTTACGCATGGCTTTTGGGTCGTTCCCGTGGTAAACATCAATTCATGAATGAAAGTTTTTCGCTCTTTCTAAGCGCTCTTGAAACCTGTTTGAAGGATGTGTGCACAGATTGATTTTAAACATGTTGTTTTTTCCGGTTCTGTGAGTTCGCTAGAAACAGAAAGCTGGCGCGACAGAGAGCGGGCATGAAAAAATGGTGGTATGTGAAAAAAGGCCATCTCGTGCCTGAGACCATTCAGAAGATAAATACACCGATGGAGGCTGAATGGATCCTTGCTGAGAGAGACGGACACGCGAAACGTATGAGAAAGGTCTCAAATTGGAACATGACGCTCTGGGTTCATGCTTTTAGCAGACAATTATAGTGGCAGAAGTCTGCATTCCGCTGTTGCATCATAGATCGCTAAGCAAGTTTTGAACCGCTAAAAGACTCATCGCCTCTGAGGCGCCGACCGTCGAAGCCGCACAGTGAGAACCCATAACCAAATTCGGCAGCGAGTAAAGCACAGTGTTTTCGGGGGGCTCCTTTTCAAACACGTCGATGCCAGCTGCGAGTATTTGCTGTGTAGAGAGTGCTTGGATCAATGCGCTCTCATCGATCAACCCGCCACGCGCGGTGTTGATCAGGATCGCGGTACGTTTCATCCTGCGAAATGCGTCTGCGTTGACAATGCCGAGCGTGTCATTGTTCAGCGGCAGGTGCAGGCTGATAAAATCGCAACAGGAGAATATCGTATTTGGGTCGGCTTGCCGGATTCCGTGCGCTTGGGCATATGCTTCGTCCCAAAAAACATCATAGGCGAGGATGTTCATATCAAACCCTTGCGCGCGCTTTGCAACACCTTTCCCAATCGCACCGAGCCCGAGAATACCGAGTGTTTTTCCGTAGAGATCCGTGCCGATAACCTTCCCCCAATCGCCTTGATGACAACGCGCATTGATCTCACAAACGCGCCGCGCACAGGCAAGCATGAGCGTAAAGGCGTAATCTGCAACCGCATTGCTGTTTGCGCCCGCTGTAGTCGAGAGCTTGATGCTGCATTCTTTTGCGTAAGGCACGTCAATATTATCCGTACCCACGCCATATTTCGCTATTGCGCGCAGGGATTTGCCTGCCGAAATCACTTCCCGATCAAGCGGATCGACTCCAATAATCACACCGGCAACAGACGCGATTGCCTCGATCATCTGTTCTTTGCTCAGAATTCCACCGGTCTTATTTTCGAGAATTTCGTATCCCGCCTCACGGATCAAGGTAAATGGCGTAGGGTCAGTTTTACCAAATGAACGTGGGGTGATTAATATCTGTTCCATGCTGTTCTCCTCGTAGTCAGTTGCATGCAAAAGCATATACCGTTGCAGGGTTTTGCTGCTGTAGTTGTTGAAGGGATTGCTCTGAAAATCCACGTGCTTTTAGAAATGGGGAAAAGGATTCGATCAGATAACAAATTCCGATATCACCGCCGTAACTCTTCAAGCGTGCGCGAGTGGTATCCAGTGAAAGCAACAATTGGCTGAGATATCCGGATGAAGCGATTTGTTCAATGATTTCCGCCTCGCGTTCGTCCGTATGATATTTCAAACGCCCAATCGTATCGTATTCCAGATATGCTCCTTTTCGGCATAGCTCTTGATGTATTGCGAGTGAGTCAACCATGCGATCCATATGACAGAAGATCATTTTTTGCGGAGACACACCGGTTGCTTCCCAAAAATTAAGGAGTGCAACGGGATCGGATCCACGCTCCACGTGCACCATGAGGGGGGCGCCTGTTCGAACCGACGCCTGCGCAGCGGCGAGCAGCAGTGTGCGCCGTTGCCCGGTTATGCCTTCCGGCTCAAGCGCTGTTTTAATCTGCCCTGCCCGGCAGCATAGGGGAAGAGATGATGGCGGTGCATTGTCGCAGGATTCGAACATTCCTTGCGTAATCTCATGCTCAAAAAGGCTGGCGAGGCGTTCGGTATCCAGTTTGAATATCCAATGCGTTGGCGCATAAAACGCCAATCTGTGGAAGCCGGTCGATGCGATGATATGCACCTTCGTTTGAGCGGAAAGAGCGAGGAGAGCCCGCGCATCGCGCCCGCAACCGATTGGCTGCGCGTCCACGATCGCATTTCCGCCGCAACACTTATACAATTGCAGTTCCTGTGCGCTGCGCGAAAGATCCTCGAAGCAGATGGCGGGAGACAATGCGGGGGTTGTGCCGGCTCGAAGAAAAATATGCTCGTGGCATTGGCAATATCCTAGCGTTTCGGGCAATATATCGCCGCATACGGTTCGGATCTGCGATTGAATGTTCATCGAAGCGTCTCCACGGCAAACTTGGTCCGATCGCCGCGATATCGCGCGATAGAGTATTCGACAGGGGTTTCCGAATATTCGGCATAAGCTACGCTGGTGACGAGGCAGACTGCTTTATGAATTGGAATATCAAGAAGTTTTGCCTCATCCTGATTGAGTGTGACGGCCTCAATTTCACGACGCGCACGATTCACGCGGACGCCATAGAGGGATTCGAGCGAGGAGTAGAGGGAAGCGGTCGTGAAGTCTATCTCCATAAGACGAGAATACTTGCGGAATGGCACATAAGTTTCTAGAAACACTACTTTTTCATCATCCGCATATCGAATTCGCTTGAGGTAGATCAGTGGTTCGTCCTCCGGCAGTTCCAGTCGCAGGTTACAAACGGGGTTTCCCGGGATTTTTTTAAGTGCCAGCACATCGGTGCGCGGGAGCATGCCTTTTTCGATCACTTCGGTGTTGAAACTTTGAAGTTTGCTGAGAAAACGATCCTTTACCTTTGGTTTTCCAACAAAGGTACCTTTGCCCTTGTAGCGAACAAGATACCCTTCATCCACCAAATCGGAAAGCGCCTGCCGTACCGTTGGGCGGCTGATGTCCAACTGGTTTCCCAGTGAATTTTCGGCTGGCAGTGCATCGCCGGGCTTGAGGACGCCGCTCTCGATGAGAGAGAGCAATTGCGTCTTGAGCTGGTAATAAAGCGGAATCGGTACTGTCTTGTCAACCTGGATGTCTTCGATATATTTCATGATCGTTGCCTCCGATTTGGATTGCTAGATTTTGAATTGCCGCTTTACGGTTGCATTGTTCAGGATGGCAGTACAGATGATGCCTCACAAAGGGAATATATCGAATGCTTTTCAATCGTGACAGCAGCCCGAAATAGCGGCGACAATACGCATAGATTCAGCACAAGCATCGGTAATCGCTTCAAAATCGCCTTTGATCAAGGCGCTTCTTTCGCAGAGCCAGCCGCCCCCGACCGCAAGCACATCGGGAACCAGATATTCTGCAAGATTCCTCGCATCGATACCACCGGTTGGTACAAATTTCGTTCCTGAAAATGGTGCCGCAAGCGCACGGATGGCTCGAATTCCGCCATACACACCAGCTGGGAAGAACTTGACAGCCCCAAGTCCTGCGTTTCGCGCGACGGTGATCTCGGTTGACGTGACGCATCCCGGCAAAACGAATATGCCGTGCTCAATGCAATAGGATACGATGATCGGATCATACCCGGGCGAAACGATGAATTGAGCGCCGCGGGCAACCGCCGTTTTACACGATTCGAGCGTAAGCACCGTCCCCGCGCCAACGAGCATGTCCGGACAATCTCGCGAAACCAGCTCGATTGCATCCAACCCGGCTGGTGTGCGCAGCGTGATCTCCATGATATCCACTCCGCCTCTTAACATCGCTCGCGCAGCTGGGGTGGCAGTTGCCGCGTTTTCGATCACGCATACGGGAATGAGTCGTGTTTTGCCCATTCGTTCAATGACCGTCATAGTATTCTCCTTATTATCACTGTTTTTATTCGGTGGATCAATGGGTAAAATTGGTCTATTTATGCGACAAATTGCACTTATTATGCTTGTGCAAGCTTACTCAGATGTAAAACAGTCTCTTTGCTCATTGGAACATGGAGAACTTCACCGATCACTTGCGTCCAGCCGTGAATGAAATAGATCCAACCGTCTTCAACATGCAACTGGCGCGATATGGCCTGTGCATTTGCTTGCGTTCGGAAGAGCAAATCCCCTCGATAATTGATTTCCCAAACAAGTGAGTTAATGGGAAAGATCGCAGAATCGGTGATTGGTGAGCCGGGCGCATCCTTGCCAAGGCCTGTTGCGTTGACCACAAGCGAATAAGGCGGTAGCGCGTTGACGAGCCTATCGTTGTCAGCAGGGGTTGGACAATGGACAAATCGAAATTCGACATTGGGGTTCAGGTTTGAGAGCATTGCTTTTGCCGAAGCAAGACGGCCGACACTGCGATTCGTTATGGTGATTATACGTGGGATATCCATTTCGTGGCCTTGATTCGTCAGATAGAGGGACATAGCAAGACTGCTGCCACCTGCGCCAAGCAATAGCACCTCCCCGCCATGCGTCGGCCAGAAGTTGTGTGGCACAAATGCTTGCAGCGCAAGACCGCTGGAGATCGGGTCTTTGGCGCAAGCGCAGAGTTTGTCGCCGGATTTATAGATCCCGGAGACCTCGCGCAGTTGTAGCGCATAGGGGTCGATCTCATCGAACAAATCTTCGCATGCATTGAATAAGTCGATCTTATGTGTGGTTATTAGCGCGCCAAGAGAGAGAGGATCGCTTTGAATAAAGCGAATGATTGCACAATAATCCTCGGGATCGGCGTGCAACGGGCAGTCGATTCCCTGAATGATGGTGCCCGCGTGTCCCAACGCTTCCGCCCACAGCGGAAACACACGCATGATGGATGATTGACGTGTTGACACGCCAATGAAATACATAGTTGGAACACTTGCCGGAGAAAACTCGATCATGCACTACCTCCGAGTATGATACATTCGTTTGGGGAGTATTTGCCCTCATTATTATAGCGAATTAAAACAAATATGTAAATATGTCATTACAACATTGAAAGCGGTTCCATAGCGGAAATGATAATGAGACGCTAAATGAAAAATACGCCAGGCGGTTTGCCTTGGCGTATTATTTTGTGTTCAGAGTTGGTTGGGTCAGGCACAGATAAGTTTAATGCCCACCTCGTTCATTTGGGTTTGGAATGCATCCGGGAGTTGGCCGTTCGTTACAACCGTTGTGGTGCTAGATGGAACATTCAACGCGGAGAGAGAGTTTTTACCGAACTTTGAGCTTGCCGCACAAATATAAACGGCAGTTGCCCGGTTGAACAACGGGTGGAAAATCTGTGCTGTGATGTCATCAAGCACGGTGAATCCGCCGGACAGAGTAATACCGTCGACCGTTACAAGCACTTTATCGAAGGAAAGACCGCCAACACTCTCCAGAACGCGTGTGCCTGTAACATAGTATGTGCCACTGCGCCGCGTGAAGTCTCCGGTTACTAGAATCACCTTGGTTTCCGGAATATCCACTAGCTCCATGGCTGCAGACACATTCATGGTCACAATGGTGAGCCGCTTGATTCCTTTGAGATTTCTTGCAATCTCCACACAAGTCAAACCCGGCCCAAGAAAAATGAAATCTCCAGGCTCCACATAGCTTGCTGCAACATGACCGATAGACGCGCGTGCCTGCGCGTCCTTAATATCCGCCTCCAGGCGGACGGATCCCTGCGCTGCGAGCACAGCACCGCCAAAGGTGCGTAACAGCATATTCCGCTTCTCCATTTCGGCGAGATCTTTTCGGATTGTCACTTCGGAGACCGAAAAGCGTTTGCACAGCTGAGGCACGCTGACCTTGCCTTCCTCGTTGAGCAGATCAAGTATGATGGGGATTCGTTCTTGAAATGTCATTGATGCACCGCCTGTCTTATTTGAATTCAGTATACGCGATCATTTGCGAAAGATCAACAATTACGAAACGAAAGATAAAATATTCGAATAGTAATTAAATTGCCGCTATTCATTGACAAAACAATAAAAAAGCGCCTATAATCAAACGAAACGAAAAGAAATCATGTAAAACCGATCCTGAAAGATTACGAAACGAAAGATGGTGTATTAATGCAGATCGTATCTATGCCACGCTTATCGCTCAACGATGAAACAAGCTTGCTCTCTGAGTGGTATGTGCGTGAAAACGACGTGGTATCGGCGGGGGACAAGCTGTTTTGCATCGAGACGGACAAATCTACCATGGATGTAGAATCACCGCAAAGCGGCATTGTGCTCAAACGATACTATGATGACAATGCAATTGTTGCAGTGCTTTCTCCTGTTTGCGTGATTGGCGAGGAAGGGGAGGTTGCGCTAGAAGAGCCTGCGGGCGTGGCGGAGCAGATGCCCCCTCCGCTTATGCAGAAGCAACAGCCAATGCGAGGCGTGGACCCTGTATTTGCCGAACAAATATCTGGCTCTGACAGACAAACGGCGGCTGCCTCACCTCGCGCCAAGAGGCTTATGGAGAAAAATGGAGTGCATGCGATAGCGGAAATCTCCGCCTCAGGAGCAGAGGGGCGCATTTTAGAGGAAGATGTTTTACGCTACCTTGCCAAAGGGCCGCAAGTACCCGTTGTGCATGAGGATGTGGGGCGCGAAATACCTTTCACGAAAATCCGCTCCATCATTGCAAAGAACATGCTTGCATCTTTGCAAAACTCCGCACAACTGACCATGACGGCTGTTTTTAACGCCGCGGGATTGCAGCGCGCGCGCGCCGCGCTCAAGGGCGCGGGTGGAGATAGCGCGGGGGTGACAATTGGCGATTTGATTGCATTTGGTACAGCAAAGGTTCTCGCTGCATATCCTTCCATCAATGGGTGGGTCAGCGAAGGCGCGTATACGGAATTTGAGACGGTGCATCTTGGTATCGCAGTCGACACGCAGAGAGGACTGATGGTTCCAACCGTGAAACATGCCGAATCACGGACGCTGAGCGATCTCTCACGCGAGATAAAGATGCTGGCGGATGCCTGCCGTACCGGCAGCATTGCACCGGAAAACCTAAAAAATGGAACGTTCACAATTTCGAACGTTGGCGCGATGGGGATTCAAACATTTACACCGGTATTAAATCCGCCGCAGGCGGGAATCCTTGGTGTCGGATGTATAGATTACGCTGTGCGGCAGACGCCGGAAGGGATTCTATGCTACCCAGCCTGTCATCTTTCGCTAACCATCGATCATCGCGTTGTTGACGGCATGCCCGCCGCGCGGTTTTTGCATGCGCTCTGCGAGACGCTTGAGCAAATCGAGCAAATCCTATAGAAGGAGTTGGGTATATGAAAACGTATGATTTGATGATCGTCGGTGGTGGCCCTGCCGGATATCACGCTGCGGAATATGCCGCAAAAAAAGGGCTGTCGGTTGCGTTATTTGAAAAGGAGCAGCTTGGAGGAACCTGCCTGAATGTGGGGTGTATTCCGACCAAAAGCTTGCTTGACAGTGCCAAGCACTTTTCCTTTCAAATCGGTAGATCGGATGAAGAGACAGCCAAAGCGCATGCGACTGCGATTGAAAAGAAAGATGCTATAGTCCAACAGTTGTTAAAAGGGATTGCGGGTAGCCTCAAGCATAGCTCGGTGGATGTCTACACCTTCGCGCCTGCGATAAAAAGAACGGCCGCCGGGTTCCGGGCAGCCAATCTCCCCGGTGAAGTAGAGGCGAAATATCTGCTCCTAGCGAGCGGTTCCGTGCCGGTCATTCCGCCGATTCCTGGCCTTAAAGAGGGACTTGAAGCAGGGTACATCGCAACAAGCGATGCGCTACTGTCCCGAAAGACACTGCCGGAGCGGCTTGCTATCATTGGTGGCGGTGTGATTGGAATAGAGATGGGAGCGTATTTTTTGCGCGCGGGCGTTTCGGTTTCAGTTATGGAGATGGCGGATAAAATCCTTGGTCCAAGTGATGGGGAGGTCAGCAGACTGCTCCAGCATGAGCTGGAAAAAAGCGGCATGCATATTCGGCTCAATGCGCGTGTTACAAAAGTGGAATGCGGTAAGCTGATTTATGAGCAGAACGGACAGATGAAAGAAGAATCTTTCGATACGCTGTTGCTTAGCGTGGGGCGAAAGCCAAATCTTGCGATAGAAGGACTGTCGGATTTGGGTGTAGCAATAGAACGCGGAGCGGTCGTGACGGATGAACATTGTCAAACGAATCTTCCTAATCTATTCGCAATCGGTGATATCAACGGGAAACAGATGCTTGCGCACGTTGCATACCGCGAAGGGGAGGTTGCCGTCAACACGATTCTTGGAGAGAAGGATGAGATGGACGAGTCCGCAGTCTGTGCCATCGTTTACACGAAGCCTGAAGCTGCGTTTGTTGGGATGAGTGAGGAACAGGCAAAGGCATCAGGGGTAGAAGTCTCGGTGCGAAAGGTATCGATCAATTTCAGCGGCCGGCATGTAGCAGAAAATGGAGTAACAAACGGTATATGCAAACTGTTGGTTGACGAGAAACGTGGCGTGATCGTAGGAGCGGCGGTTCTCTCCGTCTATGCGAGCGAATATATCTACGCTCTCGCGCTGATGATACAGAACAAAATCCCTGTTGCAAGCATATTAAAGACGACTTTTCCGCACCCGACGGTGTGCGAAATCATACGCGACGCATTACAGAGTACAAATCGGCCAAAGTCAAATAGCCGCTGAAGCAGGAAGGAAACAGGAGGGAACCACGATGGCAAAACAGATCATGATCGATCCGGATCAGCGCAGAAAACAATCGGAGGAAACGTTTCAGAATATTCCGGTGAACACCTATAGAAAACGAATGCGAGACCTAAGGGAGGAGTTTACAAGCCAACAGCTGCTCAACATTTTTTATGATATGCTCAGCATTCGACAGTTTGAAACCATGCTGCAGGATCTTCGCTTGAGCGGGAACTTCCGCGGCGTAAAGTATGATTACTCAGGGCCTGCGCATCTCTGCATTGGGCAAGAAGCTGCGGCTGTCGGACAGGCATTCTGCTTGGATGCAAACGATTTTATCTTTGGAACGCATCGCGGACACGGCGAGCTGATTGCAAAGGGTTTTGCAACCTTGCGTAAGCTGGAAGATGCGGTACTGATGCAGATCATGCAGACCTACTCAGATGGCGCTCAGCTGAATGTGGTTCAGCGCGGCTTTACGGGGACGGTGCGTGAGCTTGCGTTGCGGTTTTATCTCTACGGGATTATGACGGAGATTTTTGGGCGAGAGAATGGTTTTGCTAAAGGCCTGGGCAACTCCATGCATGCATTCTTTATTCCATTCGGCGTGTATCCGAATAATGCCATCGTCGGCGGGTCAGCGCCGATTGCATCGGGTGCCGCATTGTACAAGAAGCTTTTTAAGCAAGGCGGTATAGTCGTCGCCAACGCGGGTGATGGCGCGGTCGGCTGCGGCCCGGTTTGGGAGGCAATGAACTTTGCCGCAATGGATCAATACAATACCCTATGGGAAAACAAGGGCGGATTGCCGGTGCTGTTTAACTTTAATAACAACGGGTACGGCATGGGCGGGCAGACCTGTGGCGAAACCATGGCCTATCAAGTCCTCGCGCGTATTGGCGCAGGCATCAGTCCGTCGCAGCTGCATGCGGAACGTGTGGATGGGTTCAATGTGTTTGCCGTTCTTGACGCGGTTAAGCGCAAAAAAGCACTGCTGGAAGCGGGACAAGGGCCTTGCTTGCTGGATGTTGTAACGTATCGTTTCTGTGGTCACTCGACTTCGGATGCAAACCCGAATCGCACAAAAGAAGAAATCGCAGCATGGGAGGCACAGGATCCGATTGAAGATTTCGCGGTTCAGCTGATCGAGAATGGTATATGCTCGGAGGCGGAAATTGCGCAAACGCGTCAACAGATAGAAGATTTTGTGTTTGATATTTACAAGCTTGCAATCGACGATGAGATTTCACCGCGCATGAATCTGATGCAACAACACGACTCGATTGAGCGATATCTGTTTTCGAACCAACGGATAGAGAAACTTGCCGCGGGAACCCCTTCCACGCTGGGAGCAAAAGAAGAAAACCCGCGCTATCTTCAAATCCAAAAAAAGAGTCGTACAGGGATACGGGATGGAAAAGCACTTCCCTCTGCTGCGGTCTATCAGATCAGGGATGCGATATTCGAATCGCTGCTGGACAAATTCTATGCAGATCCTGCGCTGATTTCATTTGGTGAGGATCTGCGGGACTGGGGGAGCGCATACGGCGCATATAAGAGCCTTGAAAAGTCTGTTCCATATGAGCGGTTATTCAACGCACCGATTTCAGAGTCCGCAATCATCGGCGCTGCCGTGGGTTATGCGATGCTCGGAGGGCGCGCGGCACCAGAGCTGATGTACTGTGACTTTTTAGGACGCGCGGGAGACGAAGTGTTCAATCAACTTGCCAAATGGCAGGCTATGACGGCAGGGCAGCTCAAGATGCCTGTCGTAGTTCGCATGGGCGTGGGGTCAAAATATGGCGCGCAACACTCGCAGGAGTGGACATCCCTTTGCGCACATGTGCCGGGACTCAAAGTTGTATATCCCGTAACCCCGTATGATGCCAAGGGGCTGCTCAACGCGGCGCTTTCCGGAAGTGATCCGGTGATCTATTTTGAGAGCCAGTCGCTCTATGGGCTCGGCGAGCAGTTTCACGGTGAGACAGGCGTACCGGAAAGGTACTATGAAATCCCGATCGGAGAGCCGGATGTGAAGCGCGTTGGCTCAGACCTCACCATCCTGACCATTGGCGCAACACTCTATCGCGCGCTTGAAGCGGCGAAGCGATTTGAAGCGGAATTCGGTATTCAAGCCGAGGTGATAGACGCACGCAGCATTGTCCCCTTCCATTACGATAAAGTGCTTGCGTCCGTTCAAAAAACTGGCAAGATCATTCTTGCGAGCGACGCTTGCCAGCGCGGGTCCATACTCAATGACTTTGCGGAAAATATTGTTTCTTTGGCGTTTGACTATCTGGATGCACCGCCGGTTGTGCTCGGTGCACGCAACTGGATCACGCCTGTCTACGAATTGGAACAGGAGTTTTTCCCGCAGGCGGATTGGTTTATTGATGCATATCATCAGAAGATCAAACCCTTGCCCAACTATGTTCCCACACGCGCATTTCACAATGCAGAGATGCTGCGGCGCAGCAAGCACGGCGTATAGAGAAAAACCAAAGCATACAAGAACGGACGCACCAAAATCGATGCGTCCGTTTTGAATACGGCAAGATGTTGCTGGTCTACGGCAGATTGAAAAGGAATGCATCAATTGCGGATTGTAACGCATGGCGATGCTCCGCGGAATTGGCAGACTTGGAGGGGATTTCGACTAACTTTGCTTCTGGAATATCCTTTGCGAGCGTTTCAGCATAGGAAAGCGGGTGAATAAAATCTTGCTTTGTGCCGATGACCAGGGTATCTAGGCCGAGCGAGGAGAGTTGCGCTGTGTTGTTATAGGGCCGATCAAGCGGCATGCGGAGGAACTTCCCTGCTGTTTCTGCGCCGCGCGGATAGGAGAGCAGGCCCGACATGGATGATTCGAGTGCAGGATAGTCTGCCGAAAGCATCTGGTACAACGAACTCTTGCGATAGGCGTTCAGCCCGTTTTCCATTCGTAAGAAAAGTGCAATTTCTTTATAAACGTGTTGAACATTTGGCTCCATTGGTGCATTGAGCCAAGCGGGGCGCACGAGGATGAGTCGCGTAAACCTCTCCGGCTTGAGCAATGCCGCGCTGAGCGAAACCGCCGCACCCATAGAGATGCCTCCGATTGCGCAGGGCACGAGATCAAGGAATTCTTGCAATGCAAACGTAAGCTCGGTAAACGACGAAAACGAAAACAGATCGTCGTTGGAATAACCGGATCGACCGTGCCCGGGAAAGTCGAATGAAACGAGTCGAATTCCTGCGGGAGGAGAATAGGCGGTAGCGACGGCGCCGCTCTCTCCGCCGAGCCCGTGTAGAAACAGAAACGGGTTTCCCGTGCCGATAGACTCATAGTGAATCTCGATTCCGCGAAAAATGAAAACACCCATGATTCAGCCCTCCCAAATGGAAGTAATATAAGCTGCTGCGTCAGGCACCTCACGTGCGGGGAATCCATGCAGGATGATTGAGCCATCAAAGCCCGCCTGACGTAAGAGCCAGAGATAGAACGGAAAGTCCACAACGCCGAGGCCCGGACGCGTAAAGCCAACACCGCCTGCCGCAATATCTTTTGCGTGTGCCATGCGGATATAAGGGCTCAGCAGATGAATTGCGCGTGCGAGCGTTTCGCGCATGGGCGCCGATTCACCGGGATGGAAGAGGTTTGCCGCATCCATTGTGATAAAGAGGTTTGGCGAGGCGACATCCCGCAAAAGCTGAACGGCCTTTTCCGGAGTATTCACCACATTGGAAGTCTCCGGCTCAACGAGTAAATTGACGCCTGTTTCCGCACAGAGGGCAAGCGAGGGTTCAAGCTCGCGCTCCAACAATAAAAGACAGGCGGAATCATTGTTGCCGGGGTGTGCACGCCACATATTATCGGGATCGAGCGTTCCGGTACAGAGCGTAACATAGGGGACGCCAAGCAAAGCTGCGCACCGGATCAACCATGCAAGCCGCTTGCATCCGGAAGCGCGTATTTCTAGATCGGGATGGATCATATTATACGTGCCAGAAATTGCGGCAATTTCAAGTCTGTGCGCTGAAACCGCGTCGGCAAGGGCGTGAGCTCGCTGCAAGGTTAACAAGGGGCCTTCTGGGTGGAGGCTCGCGCTTGCCGGGTTTACATGCAATGCATGCATTCCCTGCGCGGCAATGCGATCGAGAATTTGCTCCCAACTTTCCATGTCGTATTCTTTCGTCATAACGCCCAATTGCATGGGAAACACCTCCTATCGAATGGGTTGTCTGCTTCTGAGTGTCATTTATGAAGCAAGCGGGTATAGAGTACGCCCGGTGTGGCTTGGGCACCGGGCGCATTGCACATTTGCTTTTATGCAGAAAAATGATCTTGGACGACCGATTGGATGTGTTCCGCGGTTAATCCATAGGTTTGTTTCAGATACTTTAAGCTGCCAACCTGTCCAAAACGGTCTTGAATGCCGACTTTTCGCAGGGGAATGTTGAGCGCAGCCTCGGCGATCACATCCGCAACCGCTGATCCGAGACCGTTGATCACGCTGTGGTTTTCACAGGTGACAATCAGTTTCTTCCCGGAAGCTTCTTGCAGGATTAAATCTCGATCCAGTGGTTTGATCGTAAACATATCGATCACTTCTGTGCTGATTCCAGCCTGCTGAAGTCTGGCGGCGGCATCCAGGGCTTCCCCGAGCAGCTCGCCCATGGCGAGTAGAAGCACGTCCTTGCCAGCCGTGAGAATATTGCCCTTGCCGATTTCAAATGTTGAACCGGGCTTGTAGATCGGGCGGATGTCCTTGCGTGTTGTGCGAACATAGTGGATACCCGTGCGATCGACGAGCTCGTGCAACAGCCAGTTGAGCTGAACACCATCTGCCGGGTCAAACACAAGCGCATCGGGCAACGCGCGTATAAAGCCGAGATCCTCAAATGTTGTGTGCGTTCCGCCGTTGGTTGCGGCGCAAACGCCGGGGTCGGAAGCAAAGACGTTGATCGTATTTTTCGAATATGCACCCGCCATATAGAGCTGATCGCAGGCGCGGCGCGCAACGAACGGCGCGAAGGTATGCACAAAGGGGATGTATCCGCGCAGTGACATACCGGCAGCGACACCAATCATATTCGCTTCTGAAATGCCGACCTGTACAAAGTGTGCCGGGTGACTTTCCTTGATTTTGCTAAAGCCGGAAGCGCCGCCGAGATCTGCTTCGAGTGCGACAACACGCGGGTTGCGGTCGATGAGTTCTTGCAGAGTTTCTACGAATACTGCGCGTTGTTCTTTTGCGGCAAATGGTTCTTTTAATGCAGTCCACATCGTCATTTGGCCTCCTCGTAAATTGCCGAAAGTGCGGCGACGGATTCGTCAATCACGACAGTATCCGCCGGACTTAGCTTTACAGAGTGATTATCGGCAATATTCTCGAAATAGGGGATACCCTGACCCTTGATCGTATCCAGAACGATGCAGACAGCGCTGTCGGTTACCGCTTTTGCGCGATCAACCGCCGCTGAAATCGCCTCTTCACTACCGCCGTTGACACGCTCGGTTGAAAAACCGAAGGCACGCATCTTTTCGACGATATCAAATGGGTTGATGATATCTTTTGTATAGCCGTCGAGCTGGCGTTTGTTGTCATCGATGAAAACGATAAGGTTGTTGAGCCGATAGCTCGCGATAAACTGAAATGCTTCCCAACATTGCCCTTCGTTGAGTTCACCGTCGCCAACGATGCAATAAACATATTGATCCGTACCTTGCAGTTTCAGCGCATAAGCGATACCCGCAGCTACAGAGATGCCTTGCCCGAGCGAACCGGTGGTTGCATCAACTCCCGGGGTTTTTGTGCGATCCGGGTGCGAAGGGAAGCGGGTTCCGCCCTCATTCAGTGTATAGATTTCGGCTTCGTCGAAAAAGTGAAAAACGCTGAGTGCGGAATACAAACCCGGGCCTGCATGTCCTTTGGAAAGAACAAAATAATCGCGGTGGGGGTCTCTTGGGTTTTTTGCGTCGTAGCGCATCTGCCGACCGTACAGAACGGAGAGCACCTCGACGATTGAAAGAGAACCGCCAAGATGGCCGCCATTTTTGGCTTTCATCAGTTTTAAAACATTCGCGCGGATATGTGCGGAATATTTCTTGAGTTGATTCAATTCTTGCGGTGTCATGCGTAACTCCTTATCGTCACGCACGAACGATCGCAACACCGGCGCTTGCGCCAACGCGGCTTGCACCGGCTTCGATCATTTTCAGCATGTCTTCTTTTGTACGGATTCCGCCTGCGGCCTTGACGCCCATATCCGGGCCGACTGTTTTGCGCATGAGTGCGACATCGTGCTCGGTTGCGCCGCCGGTTGAAAATCCGGTTGAAGTTTTCACAAAGTCTGCTCCTGCCGCTTTTGCTGCCAGGCAGGCGTTTACTTTTTCATCATCCGTCAGCAGGCAGCATTCGATAATAACTTTTAATGCTGCTTTACCTGCGCACACTGCGACGACAGCTGCAATGTCCTTTTCTACATAGGACCAATTACCCTCTTTCGCAGCGCCAATGTGAATAACCATATCGATTTCTTTTGCCCCGTTGCGAATGGCGACGGCGGTTTCTGCCGCTTTGCTTTCCGAGGGGATTGCGCCAAGAGGGAAGCCAACAACGCTGCAGGGCAAGACGTTTGTACCTGCGAGTTCGTGTGCAACCAGCGCGATGTGGCAGGGGTTGACGCAAACCGAAGCAAAATGATACTCACGTGCTTCAGCGCAGAGCTTCTTTACTTGCTCACTGGTTGCATCTGGTTTTAGGAGTGTGTGATCTATATAACTAGCAAGAGGTTTGTTGGAATTCATAATAGGTTCTCCTTTGTGTGCCTGATTGGGCGGGCCAAAAATTAAAGAAGGTCGTTTCCTGTTGAACCACTCATTCGCGGTTTACTTGAGCGATGACGGTGTTGACGGAACCGGTGATACTTGCTGCATCATCCTCGAGGATACCGCTGTCGGTAAACAGTGTATTGATCTGATCGGTGCCAACGATATGTGCAAACGAAACCGAACCGATCTTGCTGCTGTCGCAGAGCACGAATACGGAGCAACTGCGCTCAATGACTTCCTGAATCTTGAGTGCGTTGCCGAGATCCGGCGTTGTCGCGCCGGCTTCTTTGGTGAAGCCGTTGCAAGTGATAAATACCTTGTCGATGTTGAGAATCGACAGCAATTCGCACTTCATCGGAGAAGTTACATAATTATAGTTGTTACGCAAAACACCTGAAAGAATGTAGATCCGAAAGTCGGAGTTTTGCTGCAACCAAGCAGCAAACTGAATGTCATTGACGATGACGGTTAGGTCGTTTTTTTGCGGAAGTAACTTGACCAGCTCCATAACAGTCGTTCCTGTCATGAGCGCGACGGTGTCGCCGTCTTCAATATAGTCAAGCGCCGCGGTGGCGATTGCAAGCTTTTGTGCGCTCATGATCGTAGCTTTTGCGGCGGGGGAGGATTCGTAGCGGGTCTTGCTGACACTCAGCGCACCACCATGCGTCCGGGTGATGAGATTGGCGTCTTCCAGCGCCTTGAGATCTTTTCGAATTGTGGTTGCAGATACTCCGAAAAGTTCGGATAGCTCGGGAACGATAATACGCTTGTTGCGATTTACGATCTCGATGATCTGCTGTTGGCGTTCAACTGCAAAAAACTGTTCGTTCTTTGCCATAATAGTAAATTCCCCCAATTTCAACACAATTTATTTTGCTGCACAAGCTACCTGAAAGCAGATTCGCAAACGAATATGAAACGATATGAAAGTTTGAGCAAAGTGAATCATTCGGAAGCAAAGCGCTCACCGTACGAAGAAACTATAGCGTTTTCCAATAAAAATGTCAATAAGAAACCAAACAAAACATAATAGAACCAATAAAAGACGAAATTGGAAATGAAACGAAATTATTTGAGCGATTAGTTGTTAATAGATGTTGACAAGATGAGCGTATGGTGTTATGCTCAACACGCAAACGAAACTAAACGACAGCTTATGCACGAAGACGCAACTCAATTAGCACAATGTGAATCATCCCACAAGCGGAGAAATAACCGCAAGTATCTCAGAAAAAACATTAGAAATCAAAACCCTCAAAAACAGCATAAAACTTTATTAATCGACATTCTTTCGAGTTGCTTTTTAGCATTTTCCCGGTGCAAAAAAAGGGCACCACCATCTCTTGGTATCGACGGGGAGATCCGTCAGATATAAATAAAAAGGAGGAATAACCGTATTATGAAGAAGTTTCTATCCTTATTGCTTGTCGCTATGATGGCACTCGCCATGGTAGCCTGCAGCGCTCCTGCTGCAACAACCGAAGAGCCCGCTGCCCCCGCCACCGCAACGGAAGCCCCCGCAACGGAAGCCGCAACAGAAGCACCGGCAGCGGAAGCTACAACCTACCGCATTGGCGTTCTGATGAAGACGCTGGCATCTCCGTATTGGCAGAACATGGCCGCTGGTTTGGAAGCGGAAGTCGCCAAGATGGACGGCGTTGAAATCGAGATCTTCGGTGCCGAGTCTGAGGATGACCTCTCCGGCCAGCTGGCATTGATGGAAAACATGATCAACAGCGGCAAGTATGACGCGCTTTGCGTTGCGCCGATCACCCCGACCAACCTGATTTCCGGTGTTGTCATGGCTAACCAGAAGGGTCTGCCGGTTGTTGACATCGACGAGAAATTTGACATGGATGCACTGAAAGAAGCAGGCGGCTATGTTGTTGGTTATGCCACCTCGGACAACAATGCAGTCGGTGCAATGGCGGCTGACCTTATCGCAGCGGCATATCCCGACGGCGCGGGTGTGTGCATCATCGAAGGTATGGCTGGTGCAACCTCTGGTGAACTCCGTCGCGATGGCTGCGTCAATGCTCTTGCCGCAAAGACCGGCTACACGGTGCTGGATGTCCAGCCCGGCAATTGGGACCGTCAGGTTGCTCTGGACGTTGCCACGAACATGATCAACAAATATGGCACTGAACTCAAGGCGATCTTCACCGCGAATGACACCATGGCCAAAGGCGCACTCCAGGCGATGGAGAACACCGGACGCATGGACATCCTGCTGGTTTCCACGGATGCTGATACCGAAGTGCAGCAGGCCGTCGCCGAAGGCAAGCTCGTTGCTGTCGTGCAGAACCCGACCGGAATCGCCGTCTCCTGCGTTGAGCAGGCTATCGCGGCTGTCAAGTCCGGCAACGCCGGCTCGCTGGATGCCACAGTGACAGATACCCTCATTCCGGCGAAAGTCTACACCAAGGACAACATCTCGGAACTCCTTGGCTAATCCAACAACCATCACAGTGCTGAACTAGGTAACGATGCTTGAGGTGCCCGGATCCGTACCGGGCACCTCAAGTGAGCCGTATATGATCGTTGTAACTAAAAACAATAAAAACCTTAATCGAATGAAATGATAAGAACAGTCAGCACAAAGATGGGGTCGCGTGACTTGCGACGGTAGATGGAACGACATCGAAACAGAAGGGCGAAAAGTATGGAACCATTGGTCGAAATGAAAAACATCAGAAAAGAGTTTCCGGGTGTTGTCGCGCTCGAAAATGTCAGTTTTGATGTTATGCCCGGAGAAGTACATCTATTGCTAGGGGAGAATGGCGCGGGCAAATCTACTTTGATGAAGATCCTTAGCGGCATCTATACGCCGACGAGCGGCTGCATCCGCGTGCGTGGCTGCGAGTATGACAAACTCACCCCGAAGCTATCCTCACAGCTTGGCATCAGCATCATCTATCAGGAACTCAGCGTCGTAAATAACCTCTCCATTGCAGAAAATCTTTTTGTAGGCCGTCTGCCTGTGAAAAGGATGATAGGGGTGCTACCGGTTGTCGATAAAAAATACTACATGCAGCGAGCCGTTGAACTGGCGAAAAAAGTCGGACTGACTAAGCCGGTTGATACGCTTGTTGGGGATCTCTCCATATCTGAAAAGCAGATGGTTGAAATCGCAAAGGCGCTTGCTGTCGATGCAAGGATTGTCGTGATGGACGAACCAACATCATCTCTTACTTCGGAAGAAACCAACAATCTATTCGAAATCATACGCAAACTCCGTGCTGACGGAATTGGCGTTGTTTATATTTCTCATAAAATGCAGGAACTCCGTGAGATTGGAGATCGTGTTACTGTTTTAAAGGATGGCAACACCGTAGCAACCAAGAGCATGGATGACGTTCACTCAGAGAATGAAATCATCTCCATGATGGTTGGCCGCGAAGTACAAAAAGAATTCTTCAGCGAAAAACCGATGGATTATGAAACTGCTGAGGTGATCTTTCGAGCGGAGCACATTACCCGAAAGGATTTGCGCTCAAACGATATTTCTTTCGAGGTATACCGTGGGGAAGTACTCGGCTTTGCGGGACTCGTCGGAGCTGGACGTACGGAGCTGATGACTACTATCTTTTCCGGTCAGGAGTATGAAAAAGGGAAAATCTACTTGCACGGCAAGGAACTTCCAATTCGGTCTCCCTATCATTCGATTCAAAACGGAATTGCTCTGATTACGGAAAATCGTCGTGAGACGGGCATCTTTCCGTTGCACAATATCAAAGAAAACCTCGTTCTGGTCAAACGATTGCTACTATCGAAAGGGCAGGGCTTTATCGGCCTGATTCACCCGAAAGCAGATCAGAAAATTGCCGAAAATCAGCGTAAGCAGATGAATATCAAGTGCTCGACGCTTGATCAGGTGATTACTACGCTTTCAGGCGGGAATCAACAGAAGGTTATCGTAGGGAAATGGATGGCATCCGAAGCAAAACTGATTATCTTTGATGAGCCGACAAAAGGAATCGACATTGGCACAAAAGCGGAGATGTATGGGATTATGCGCTCGCTCGCGGAAAAAGGCGTTGGGGTTATCATGATTTCGTCGGAGCTACCAGAGTTGCTTGGCGTGTGCGACCGAATCGTTGTTTTAAATGAAGGCAAACTAAAAGGAACTATCAAAATTAGAGATGCGTCCGAAGAACTCATTCTGAAGACTGCCACAATGTGAGGAGAAAACAATGAAAACACGGCAACTCAGTTTTAAAGTTATCTGGGGAAAATTAGGAACTGTAGCGATTTTTATCGGCATGCTGTTGATTTTCTCATTATTTGCACCGGCGACATTCTTAACCTGGAACAATATCAAGCAAATCGCCACGCAGTCCTCAACTACAATGTTGATCGCCTGCGGCGAGTTCTTTGCAATATTGGTTGCTGGCATCGATCTTTCCGTGGGTTCCGTCGTTGCGCTTTCAGGTATGATTACAGCAAAACTCATGGTAAACCTCGGCATGGACGTGCTTCCCGCATTCCTGATCGGATCTGTGCTCTTCGGTCTGCTGTTAGGTGCAATCAACGGCATTTTGATCAACGTGACGAATGTTCACCCGTTTATCATCACACTTGGCACACAGGCGGTCTATCGCGCGCTGACACTGATTTTATCAAATGCGCAGGCAACATTCGGGTTTCCTGGGACATTCTCAAAATTCTTTGGCGGTGTCTGGAACGGAATTCCAATGTCAGTCTTCGTGGCATTGGCGGTTGCAGCGCTGATGTGGTTTATCACCAGTAAAACGACATTTGGGCGAAATCTATATGTAATCGGAGGCAACCGCGAGTCCGCTTGGTATTCCGGCATCAATGTAAAGCGTCATATTCTGGCGGTGCATATGATCTCGGGACTTTGCGCCGGCATCTGCGGCGCGGTATTAACCGCACGCCTCGGGGCAGCGGAGCCGAATGGAGCCACAGGATACGAAACCAGCGCAATTGCCGCGGCGATTATTGGTGGGACCAGCTTCTTTGGAGGCAAGGGAACGATTCCCGGCGTCATCATTGGCGCGCTGATCCTTGGCCTCATCAGCAATGGGCTGAATATGTGCTCGGTCCCGACGTTTTATCAAAACCTCGCGACCGGTCTGCTGCTGATCTTTGCTGTTGCGCTTGATACCTTTATCTCTCGCAGAAAATGAGCGCATTCGAATAGATGTATGACCGCACTGCCCGATTGGATCATTTGATGCATGTTGGGCGTGTGCATGAGGAAAGGAGCAAGGGCGACGAGCGCATCGCCGCCCGGAAATCATAATGGAGCAACGATTCGTACCGTCACTGATGGGGATGGACCTCATGAATGTACAGCAACAGATTGAACAGCTCAATGAACATGCGGATATGTACCACCTTGATATCATTGACTGGCACTTTGCAAAGAACATGTTTATTTCCCCGGTCTTTATTGAGCAACTCCGTCCTCTGACAAAGGCCGTGCTGGATACGCATCTCATGGTCGAGGGGCTTCCGCTCGATATCATCAAAGCGTCAATCGACGCAGGCAGCGATATTATCTCCTTACATGCGGAAGATATCCAACGTAATGTGTTTAAATATATCGGTATGATCAAGGATGCCGGAAAGAAATTTGGCGTAGTGCTTAACCCGTCCGTGCCGTTGGATATTATGCGGTACTACATCGATCAAGTCGACCTTATTACGTTCATGGGCGTTACACCCGGTTTTCCTAAGCAGTCGCTGATCCCCTGTGTACTGGATAAGATTCGTGACGCGCATGTTCTGCGCGAACAGAAGGGGTACCAATTTAAAACGATGATCGATGGCGGAAGCCACAAGGGGACAATGAAGCAGGTCAACGCGACAGGCGTAGATCATATCATCATGGGGAGCACCTGCCTGTTCAGTATGGATCGTGATTTACACAAGGCATGGTCTATCATGGAGGAGAACTTCAACATGTGGGTTCGGTAGGGAAGCCAAGGAGAGAGTATGAAGAATCTGATCATTGGAATTGATATTGGCGGAACGAACTTTAGAATCGGAGCAGTCAACCGGTCGGGCGAAATTTGTTGTTTCGAAAAATCGCCAAGCAGCGTGATCTGTGGTGCCGGCAGTACAATCGATCGGCTCGCTTCGTATATAGCATCCTATCTGGCGCAGAACAATATTCAAGAACGGATTGCAGCAATCACGATCGGGTTTCCCTCCCCGGTAAGCAAGGATAAGAAGGTTGTCTACAATTGTCCAAATCTGCCTCAATGTGAGGATGGTGGATTTGATGGCAAAGATGTCGTTACACCGCTTGAGGCGGCCTTTGGTGTTCCAGTATTTATTGAGAAAGATGCAGTATTCTTGCTGCAATATGATATTACGCGTCAGAATCTTAAGAATAAAGGCTATACTCTTGGCATCTATTATGGGACCGGCCTTGGAAACATGGTGTATTTGGGGGATCGGTTTTTGGATGGTAAGCATGGCGTTGCGTGCGATCTCGGCCATATCCCGTTCTACTTGAGCGATCGTTATTGCACCTGTGGCAATCGCGGCTGCGTGGAAGCTTATGCATCCGGGCATGTTCTTTATTCCTTATGGGAAGAGCATTTCTCAACAGAAAACTTCCGTGATATTTTTATTTTGCACAGGGATCATGACCTGATTCGGAATTTTATCGAGGCGATGGCGATTCCTTTTGCATCAGAAGTGAATATCTTTGATCCCGATCAGGTGGTCATCGGCGGCGGTGTTGTTGAAATGCCAGAGTTCCCAATGGACATGCTGCTTGGGTATGTGCATGAGTTTGCGCGCAAGCCCTATCCGGGCGACGATTTTACATTGCTGCGCGCGTCAAATGCGGTGGACATCGGCGTCATCGGAGGCGCATATTACGCGATGGAGCGACTGCCGAACTTTTAACATATTGCAGGGGGAGTTATGCAGCGCTTTAGCATTATTGGAGCCGCGCATCTGGACGTGCTGGCAGAAGGGATTGACGAAGCTGCACTCCGTGAAGGTTCCTGTACAGCCGAACAGATTCGTTTGGGATTCGGCGGCGATGCGTTCAACGAAGCGGTCGTGTTATCGAGGCTCGGCGGAGACGTTGATCTGATCAGCAAAATAGGCAAGGATTCCGGTGGAGCGATGGTGCTTGATTACTGCCGCTCCAATGGGTTGGATACGAAGCACATCAATCAAGAATCCGGACTCGCCACGAGTATGAATCTTGTACTCATTGACAAGAACGGTGAGCGTAGCTTCATCACGGACCCGAAGAGCAGTCTGCGCGCGTTAACGCTGGAGGATGTGCTTCCCAGTGTGGACTGTCTTGCGCCGGTGGTATGCTTTGCGAGTTTGTTTGTATTTCCAAAGTTCAGCCCGCAAACGATGGAAACTCTGTTTTCTTTGATCAAGCGGGAGGATCGCTTGATTTGTGCAGACATGACCAAGCGGAAAAACGGCGAAAAACTTGCTGATCTTGCGGGCGTATGGCCGTATCTTGACGTGTTGTTTGCCAATGCCGATGAAGCGGGCTTGCTTTCGGAGCAATCTGGTGTAGTGAATATTGCAAAAGATTTCCGTGCTCACGGCGTGAAGTGTGTTGCCATTAAAACAGGGGCAAACGGCTGCTATATCGATTCCGATGAAATGGTTGGGGAGATTTCCGGTTGCCGCAGTAAGGCTTGTGTCGATACCACAGGAGCGGGAGACACCTTCGCGGCAGGTTTTCTTTTTGCGAGATCAAATGGGGGGAATTACTCTGACTGTGCACGCTTTGCAAACGCGATTGCATCGATCTGCGTTGAGCATGTTGGCGCAACGACACATACCATTTATCTGGACGATGTGTTGGAACGTTGCCGCGAGAATTATCCTGCTTTCAGCGACTTTCCTATTGACGGTTCGTGTAAAAGCGCATCATACGATTGCTTCTGAGCCGCGCGAAACTTCGTCAGTCAGAATGAGTAAACATTGGGTTTGAGTTTGTAACAAAAGTGAATTGCAAATGAGTCAATCAAGTGTTCCGGATTATTATTTGTATCCATTTGACAAGTAACATATAAGGCTATGGGGCTAAAACGGCGTGATAGCTTTACCAAAGCCCGATTGTCCCTCTCTGCACTTGCTTTTTGACGGATACTGTGCTAAGATCAAAACAATTGAATAAAAAGAACCGTCTTTTCAGAAGGGCTTTTGTTATTGCGTGTGGAGCGCACTATAGAAAAGCCCTTCTTTTTTTTCAAATTGGACCATACAAAATAACAGGAGGAAAAAATGAACAGTATTAGCGCCAGTATGCGCACAACGACCGCAAAAGCAAAGCAACTTAGACGATCGGGCATTATCCCGTGCGTGATCTATGGATCGGGGTTGAAAGAGTCTTTGTCAATCCAAATTGATCAGGCTACAGCTCAGCATTTGAAACGTATGAAGCGGAATGGAAGCCTGGTAGATATTCAAGTCGACGGAAAAACCTATCATACGCTTATCAAGGATCTGGAATACAACAACCTGCTTGATGAAGTCGTCCACATCAGTTTTTTGATGCTGCAGAGCGGGAAAAAGGTCAATAGCGTTGCCGATATCGTGCTTTTGAACAAAGATAAGGTACAGGGCATTCTGGAACAGATTCAGATGCAGATTCCGCACGCGGCAGAACCGGAATATCTATTGGACACTGTGGCAATCGACCTAGATGGACGACCAGCCGGAACGGTGATCTTGGTTGAAGATATCCCGGAATTCGTAAGCGATAAAATTGAGCTGCACACCGACCTAAGCAGCATTGTTTTGCGAATCAACGACAAAAAACGCGCGGACCCTAGGCCCATGCGCGCAGCGGAATAAGAGTGGTTGGATAAAGCCGCCACTGTTTGCACCTGACTGTAGCCAACGAAAATGGAACATAGTGTATTTCATCGGACAGGATGCAATTCAATCATAGATCAAATAGCGAAAAGAGAATTGGCGCGCAAAAAACCGTCCTTACAGGACGGTTTTTTGATCGTTGCATTAGCGTGCTTGAATTAAGGGCATGGTTTGGAACGAAGTTGTCAGTTCTCCTTTGCGTATGGCACGCCGAGTTTGGCTGGCACGCTGAGATTGCTGCGCGCAATCGTAAGCACGATCGTGAGAATATACGGCAATGCGATGATCAACTCGTTTGGGAAGATCGTGTGCCCGCTGACTGCTTGAATATAGATTGCGACGGCATCGGCCAAACCGAATGCAAGCGTGCCGAACACAACGCCCTTTGGGTTCCAGTTGCCCAGGAAGCAGATGGCAAACGCGATCCAGCCGCGCCCGCCGATGATACCGCTGGTGAACATGCCGAGATAGCCAACGGTATAAAATGAGCCGGCAAGCCCGCCGATTGCACCCGCAACGAGCACGGTGAGAAAACGGATGCGGTTGACGTTGAGTCCTGCGACATCCACCGCCTCAGGGTTTTCGCCTGTGGAGCGGAGCGTGAGCCCCAGCGAGGTCTTGTACAGCACGAAAATCGCAACGGGAATCAGCACATAGGCAAGATAGGTGAGGATGTTTTGCTGAAAAAAGATTGGGCCGAGCACGGGAATCTTTGAGAGCAGCGGGATTGCGATCTTAGGAAGGGTTGCAATCTGCAGCGGCGTGGTCGGCACGCCGAACAGCACGCGCTGGAAAAAAGCGCAGATACCGGCAGCCAGAATGTTCAGCGCCGTGCCGGTTACCACCTGCTGCTGCTTCATATACACCGTCACGATTCCGTAAAGCGCGGCCATCACCATACCGCAGAGGATTGCAGCCAAAAGACCGATGATAAGGCTGCCAGTCAGATAGGTTCCGACAAAACCGCCCCATGCGCCGATGAGAAAAATACCTTCGATGGCGCAGATCATCATGCCCGTGCGCTCGGTATATACCTCTGCAAGCGCGCCGAGAAGCAGAGGCGTACTCATCATGATGGCTCGAGTGAGTAGATTGACCATGTTATTTTACACCTGCCTTTTTTAAGCGTTGCTTCTCGCTGCGGGTTTCGGCGGCTTTCCGCACGAAGTACGACATAATCACGCAGATCATCACGACGCCTTCAATGAGGTCGATGATGCTTGCGGGGATGTTCAGCCCAGGCAGCCGGCCCATCGTCGTACCCATTACGTTGAGGAAACCAAACAGGATGGAAGCGAAGATACAGCCGATGGGGTTGCCATTTGCGAGGATGGCGATGCCGATGCCAAAAGAGCCAATGGAGGTGTTAAAGTTTTGCAGCAGCATATGCTGCACGCCGTTGACCTCCGTAAAGCCCGCCATGCCGGCAAGCCCGCCTGCGATGAGAAAAGCGGTCACATAGATTCTTCCGGAGCGGATGCCGCCGAGCTCCGCTGCGCTGTGATTATAGCCAACGGCGCGGATGCGAAAACCAAGGGGCGTTTTGTAGAGCAGAACCCAAACGAGGACTGCGGTTACAAGCGCGAGCAAGAAGCCGAGATGCACACGCGTACCGGGCAGAATGGTTGGCAGATAAGCGCTTTTCGCGATTGCGTCCGTTTGGAGATATTCCGCCTTGTTCTCCTGAAGGCTGGTGCGCAGCAGAAAATCCATCAGCGCGCTGACCACATAGGTGGACATCATACTCACGAGAAACTCATTTGCGTGAAATTTGGACTTCGCAAAACCGATGAGCCCGCCAACCAAAGCGCCGGCGGCAAACGAGCAAACCAGCACGATTCCCAGAAGAACCGCCTGCGGGACGCGGTTTCCCAGAGCGAGCGAAAGCGCAATCGCAACGATGGCACCCGCGTAAAACTGGCCTTGCGCGCCGATGTTAAAGAGGTTCGCTTTGTAGGTGAACGCAAATGCCAGAGAGGTAAAAATCAGGGGGGTAGCCTTGACCAGAATTTCGCCAAGCGTATATCCGTCGGATACGATCTTCTTCACCGCGAGGGAGATCACTTCGACGGGATTGAGCTTGAGAAAGAGCAGCAGGCTTGCGCTGATGACAAGGCCGATGAGAACCGCGCCGATATTATAGAGCGGAACGCCGAGACGCTTCTTCATGCTCTCACCTCCTGTTGATCCGAAACACCGGCCATCAAAAGACCGATTTCAGCGGTTGTTTTTTCGCCGTTGTGGAACACTCCCATCAGCCGCCCGCGATACATGACCGCGATCCTGTCGCAGAGCTCAAACAACTCGGTCAGCTCGGTTGAGACCAGAAGAACCGCTTTCTTGCGTTCCTTTTCCTCAAGAATCACCTTGTGGATGCGGTCGACCGCGCCCATGTCCAGACCGCGCGTCGGCTGATTGAAGATCAACAATTGCTTTCCTAGATCGACCTCGCGCGCGAGAACCACCTTTTGCTGGTTGCCGCCAGAGAGGCTACGCGCCGTGTCGTTCGGCCCCGTTGCCTTCACGCGGTGTTCCACGATCTTTTCCGCGGTATACCGGTTGAGCGCTTTCTGCCGAATGAAGCCGCGGCTCTGCCAAACGGGAGAGAAGCTGCTCTTGAGCAGCATGTTTTCTGCCAAAGTCATATCCATCACCATCGCGTCGCGGTAGCGGTCCACTGGAACGTAGCCGATCCCCGCCTCAATACGCGAACGGATGCTATCTTTTGTAATATCACGCCCGAGAAAGCGAATCTCGCCACAGGTGGGCTGCCTTGATCCGCAGAGGATGTCGCACAGTTCATCCTGCCCGTTTCCGCTAACACCCGCGATGCCGAAGATTTCGCCCTCGTGGACAGCGAAACTCACGCTGTCCACACACGCGGATGTGCCCTTTAGTGCAAGAGAAACGTTGTCGAGCTCCAGCACGCTGACCGCTTGCTCAAAATCGAGTGCTTCGTCGCGCTCCGACGGAACGATCTCCTGCCCAATCATCAGCCGCGCGAGCTGCTGCTCATTTGTCTCCGTGCGGCGGACGGTATCCACCACCACGCCGTTTCGCATGACCACAATACGGTCGGCAACCTCCATAACCTCCTTGAGTTTATGGGTGATGAAGACTACGCTGTTGCCCTGCTTTGTGAAGTCGTGGATGAACTGCATAAGTACCTCGGACTCCTGCGGCGTGAGCACAGCGGTGGGCTCGTCCATGATGAGGATGCTCGCGTTGATATAGAGCGCCTTGAGTATTTCGATCTTTTGCTGAACGCCGACGGCGAGCTCGCCGACCTTCCGGTCCACCGGGATGTCAAAGCCATAGGTTTCTGCAAGTGTGCGAATGCGGCGGTTGCATTCGGTTATGGGAATATAGCCGTGTACGTTGCCAAGAATGATGTTCTCGGTTGCCGTATGGGTTGGCACGAGGGAGAAGTGCTGCTGAATCATTGCGATGCCAAGCTGCATGGCATCCGCCGGTGACTTGATCTGCCGCTCTTCGCCGCGTATTCGAATGGTGCCCTCATCTTTTCCATACAGACCGTACAAGATTTTCATAATCGTACTTTTACCCGCGCCGTTTTCACCCAGAAGCGCGACTACCTCGCCCGCGTGTACGGTGAGGGAGACGTCTTTATTGGCGACGACTTTTGCAAAATATTTGGATACATGAGAGAGTTCGACGACAGGTTGGGAAGACGCAATCTCTACAGTGTTTGCGCTATTTTTGTTTTTTTCAACAGGAGCAGCCATGATGAGTTCTCCTTATCAATGAACCGGACGCCGGCGTGCGCGTGCGATCTTGGCGAATATTCGCGTGAAGAAGGCTTTGGCAGCCGGCGCCCGGACGGATGATGCGTTTGGGTGTCTTATTTATCAGGGGTTCGCAAGTCTGATCGGAGTATCGTTTTCAATCAATCGAACAGGGCCTTGAGGTCGACGGTGCCGGCTTTGAGTGCTTCGACAGCTGCGTTGCAGGCATCGACGGCTTCCTTCGGGCAGTTTTCGGTGTAGACGGGGAAGTAAATTCCCTCGGCAACGCCGACTTCGATGGTCTGATGTCCCTTCAGGTTGCCCTGCAGCCAGTTGTTGATGGCCCAGACATACATGGTCGCATAGTCAAAGTTGATGGAAGCAACAACGGTCTTGGGGTCGATCGTGGTTTGATCGGAGGAGTAACCAACAACCTTCGCGCCTTTTTCGATTGCGCCGTTGATGACGCCGAGGCCAAGCTCGTTGGCATAGGCGAACATGACATCCGCGCCTTCGTCAATCATATTTTCGGACATCTGTTTGCCCAGCGCGATATCGCTCCAGCTGTTGGCATAGGCAAGGTTGAAGGATGCGTCCGCAATGCCACGCTCTTTTGCGATGGATACGGCCGTTTTGCCATAGACCGCCATGAGATCCTGCATCGCTTGGTTCGGGTCGCCGCCGATCATGCCAAACTTGCCGCTCTCGGTGATATAACCCGCGATGATTGCCGCAAGATAGGATGCTTCATATTCTTTCGGGAAGAGGGGGCAGAGATTGTCGCCGTCATTGTTGGAGCCGTTGACCAGCATGAACAGCGTGTTGGGATAGCTCGCGGCAACGGTTGCGGCGGCTTCGTCAAACTGGGAACCGGCCGCCATGATGATGTCATAGCCGCGTTCTGCATATTCGCGGAAGGTAGACTCAAAGTCGGCTTCTGCGACGGCTTCGACATATTCCATATTGGTGCCGAGTTTTTCGTTGCAGGCAACGACGCCGGCGTAGTTGGAGGCATTCCAACCCTGATCGTTGATCTGACCGGGGAGCAGCAGGACGATTTTCACATCGGCAGCGGTCTTTCCGGTTGCGGGTGCTTCTGTTGCGTCTGTGGCGGGCGCTTGAGTTGCTTCCGCAGCGGCTTGAGTTGCTTCGGCGGCGGGTGCGGTTGTTGTGGCGGGCGCACAGCCGACGAACAGAACGGAGATCATGAACAGTGCAAGTACGAGCGCAATAGACTTCTTCATTTGGATCCTCCTTAATTCTCTCTGCAAACTATAGCCTTGAACATCTTTGTCCAGCTACAATTCGATTGTACTGCCTCAAAAAAACGCTTTCCATGCGGTTGGATTACGGTTTTGTTGAAAATATTACACATCCTTTCAAAAAGTTCACATTTCCTAAATCCGCATAGCGCAACGCCGCCAGTTAAGGCGGCGCCAGCCTGTCAAAAAAGCTCCGGGATTGTTAAGGGTCGTAACCCTTAACCCATAAAATCCGGCTGTGTCGGCTTTGCCGGCGCAACGGATCGCCCCGCAGGGGCGAATTCTCTGCGCGCTTGCCGCCCGATGCCCAAAGGGCAGCAGGCAAAGAGTGGTTATCCCGTCAAAAAACTAGTTTTTTGACGGACTGACGCCGCCAGTTAAGGCGGCGCGGAGCGATTGTTGCAGCTAGATCTTTGTGTTGCCCGCTGCAAATTTATTGCGGTATTCCAGCGGGGTTATGCCATATTTCTTGCGGAATGCGCTGCTGAAATATCGCGCATCCGAGAACCCGACAAGCTCGGAGATATCCCCGATCTTTCGGCTGACATCGGCCAGGTAGACGCGTGAGCGTTCCATGCGCACATCGTTGAGATAATCCGAAAAATTCTGGCCCGTTGTTTTTTTGAAGAGTTCGGAAAGATAGTTTGGCGAGATGTAGAGCGCGCTTGCCGCGTCTTTGAGCGACAGCTTTTCAGGGTAATTCCGCTCGATATATTCCATGGCACGCAGAATCAAAAGATTTTGCACGGGGTTTGACCCTTCCGTCGGGACAACCGCTTGGCGGAGTGCTTCTGCGCGCTGCGACAGCTCCTGGTCGATCTGCTCCAGTGTTTGCGTGATCTCTTCGGGTGACGTGGGTTTGGTCACGTATTTTCGAACGCCGAGTTCGATCGCCCGCTGCGCATAGTCAAAGCGGCTGAATCCGCTGATGATGATCACCGGTATTTCGCGATTGACCTCGCGGATCTTGTGCACCATGTCAAGCCCCTGCATGCCCGGCATTTGAATATCGGTAAGGATGACATCGACATCGTTTTCATATAAAAACGATAGCGCGCTTTGTGCCTCCTCAAACACGCCGGCGATGATCCAACCCTCGTGTTGCCCCAGCAATTTTCCTAGTCCCTTGCGGATTTTCGGTTCGTCGTCCACGATGACGATATTCATGCCTAACCCTCCTCGTCGCTCAAGGTTACAATACCCTCCGGCAATGACGCTTCATCGAGCGGCAGCACGATGGTGAAGGAAAAACCGCCGTCGAGCGTGTTGTCTACTACAAATTCGCAATGGTCATTAAAATGCAACTGCAATCGTCTTGCTACATTACGAACACCGATGTTCTTATACCCGATGGAATCGTTGCGCAGCAACTGTTTAAAATGATACAGCTCTTCCGGCGTCATGCCGCGCCCGTTGTCGCTGACGGTGATGTAGGCGCGATTCCCCGCGCGGATTGCGTTTACGCGGATGATGCCTGCGCGGCCGGAATGGTGGATGCCGTGTTCAATGGCGTTTTCAATCAGCGGCTGCAAGATCAGCTTTGGCACCTTGAATGTTTCCAGCGAAGGATCGAGGTTGAGCGTGAACTCCAGCCGATCCTCCAGCCGAAATTTTTGAATGAGCAGATAGTCCTTGACGTGCCTGCATTCCTCTAGCAAAGACACCATGGAAGCCGCGGTGTCCATGGTATATTGCATGAGCTTGCCGAGCGCGACTACGATTGCGCTGACCTCCATCTCGTCCCGGTCGATCAGCATCCAGTTGATCGTATCAAGCGTATTGTAGAGAAAATGCGGGTTGATCTGCGCCTGAAGCGCTTCGATTTCCGCAGTCTTTTGCGCTATTTTTTCCTGATAGACTTGATTGACGAGGATGTGAATGCGATTGACCATGTAGTTGAAGGTTTCCGTGAGTTCACCGATTTCGTCATGACGGTCATTTTCCAATTGCAGTTCAAAATTTTTGTCCTGTACCTGTTTCATGCCGGTTTTCAGACGAGCAAGCGGTTTTGTAATCGCCAGCGCGAGGATCAGCAGAAACATCGACGCGAGCAATATGGAGACAAAGACAAGCACCACGGTGTATTGCTTGAGGGAATTTGCCTCGGGAAAGAGTTTGTTATCCGGAATCATGGTAAACGTAACCCAGCCGGTCAGGCCGTTGTATTGGGAACAGACATAGTACATCGTGCCGCCCAGCTCGATGTTCGATTTTCGTTCGCCCGCTTTATAGCGCTGCAGAATGGTTTCACGCCAGTCGTCCCGCACGGCGTTGTCCCCGCAGATGATCGCTCCGTCCCGATCCGTGAGAAACGTGGTCTGGTAGCCGAGGATTTTCTGTTTGGTTAAAATATTGCCGCCGAATGTGCGCGGGTTGATCTCTGCAACCACGAGCCCGACGGTTTCCGCGCGGCTGTTTTGCAGCCCGGCATAGACGAGAAGTCGGTCGGCGTTCTGTGTGCCCGTGTCGTATAGCCCGCTGGTGAGGTTGGACCAAATTGTCTTGGAGGCGTATTGACCGGCGCGCTCATAAAGCGTCTCCAGCGTAGTGGTGTTGAGCGCTGCCCCCTCCGCTTGGCTGGTGTAGACAATGTGCTTGCCAAGCAGGATATAGACTTCGTTGATTTCACTGAATGAACCAAAGAGGTTTTTGCAGAGTCTGGAGAGCTGAACGGTGCCGACAATGCCTGGACCGGAAAAATCGCTCAGCTGCGCAAGCGCCTGCGCCTCGTCGCTTCCTGCGACCGTTTGCATGAGGCTGTCGATCTGGCGTACCTTGACGTTTAGGCTAACGTCGATGCGGTTGATTGTGTCCGAAAGAACGCGCTTTTCACTCTGGCGAACGACCTTGTCCGCTTTTTGATAGGACAGCACGCCGATCACCAAACCAAGCAGCGCGAGTGGAATCGCGCCCATGATGAGCATTTTTTTCCAAAAAGAGATGTTACGAAAGAAGTGCATCTGCAGTTCCTCGATTCTACTTTGAACACTAGCATTGTATCGAATCGATGCAGTGATTTCAAACGTTTCTGCGCAGTAGCCGTAAATAGGATTCGTTCATTATCCGCTACCTGTGCGTTCGCCCCAAATGCTCCGGCCAAGCAGCATGTTTGAAAGTCCCAGATTCGTTGCCGGAGTAGCAGAAAATAGAGCTGTCCATTGTACAATTCAGTTGAATCGTTTGAGTAGAGAGCAACAAAAACGGGCTATCCCTGCTACGATTCGGTTGAATCGCTTGAGGAAGCCCGGATGCTCAGACCGATCGCGGTCATTCAAAGAACTTCTGCAATTCGGCAGCGGCTAGATCGGGAATGGATTGGAAAGAAGCGCCTTCACATCCGCCTCGGTGTCCTGCCGGCACACCTGGTCTGCAATAGTACGGCACTGCTCCAGGGTAAAATGGCTCAGCGCGCGCTTGACGGAGGCGACAGCGCTCGCGTTCATGCTGAATTTTCGCAACCCAAGCCCGGCGAGCGCCGGCGCTGCTTGCGGATTTCCCGCAAGTTCCCCGCAGACGGAGACGGGTTTTCCGGCAGCGGCAAATGCTTCAAAGATCAGCTTGAGCGTGCGGAACATCGCGGGCGAAAAACTCTGATAATATGCTTCTGTCTGGGGATTCATGCGATCCGCCGCATGCAGGTATTGGCAAAGGTCGTTGGTGCCTACGCTCGCAAAGTCGCATTCCTGCGCGGCGCGGTCTGCGATGATCGCAATCGACGGGATCTCGATCATGATGCCGACACGTACCTTCGGATCATACGGAATCCCACGGGATTCAAGCTGCCGCTGCGCCTCACCGACCGCTTCTTTTGCCGCGCGGATGTCGTCCAGAGTGCCGACCATCGGAAACATCAGCCAGAGGTTACCGTAGACGGAGGCGCGGAGCGCGGCACGCAATTGTGTATAAAACAGGTCGCGGTGCGTGAGGCAGAGCCGTAGCGCGCGGTTGCCGAGGAAGGGGTTTTCTTCATGCGGCATCGAAAGCCCCGGCAGGGTCTTGTCGCCGCCGATATCGAGCGTGCGTAGCGTCACGGGTTTGCCTGCGGCGTCCGCCAGTACGCGGCGGTATGCTTCAAACTGGTCCTCTTCATCGGGCAGAAAGTCGGTTTGCATATAGAGGAATTCCGTGCGAAAAAGTCCTATAAAATCACAGTTGCGCAGCGCGCCCGCGTCATTGGCGGAGCCGATGTTGAGACCGATTTCGATGCGTGTGCCGTCGGCAAGCCGTCCCTCGGCGGCTAAATAGCGCGAGGCATCCTGCATATCCTCTGCGAACGCATCCCTTTTTTGATGCAGGAGTTGGAGTGAGGATTCATCCGGCTCTAGATACACTTCTCCCGTGATTGCATCCACGGCGGCATAGGCTCCATCCGGCAGGGCGTTAGTCGCCTCCGGCACACCGAGTATGGCGGGGATGCCGTAGCTGCGCGCGAGAATGGCGGAGTGCGACGTTGTGCCGCCGACCTCCGTGATGATCGCAAGTACGTTTTTCTTGTCCAACGTGGCGGTGTCGCTCGGCAGCAGGTCGTGTGCAACAACGATTGCGGGCGCGCCGAGGCGGGAAAGGTTCTTTTCCGCTTCACCGTGCAGAATGCGCACAACCCTGTTTCGCACATCGCGAATATCCGCGGCGCGGGCGGCAATCAGCGCGTCGCCAGCTTTTGAGAGCAGCGTTGCAAACGCCGTGAACACACTGTCTACCGCGAAATCCGCACTCTTGCTTTCGTCCAGAATTGCCGTGCGAATTTCGTCCGCGATCTCCTCATCGTCGAGAATTTCGCGGTGCGCGGAGAATATTTTCGCTTTGTCCGCGTCGGTTTCCGCAAAAGAGTGGATGATCGCGACGAGTTCCGCGTCCGCCGTGTGCACGGCCGCTTGATATGCCTGAAATGCCTCCTGCTCGCGTCCTTCGGGAACATAAGATTCAAACACGTCGCAGCTGAACGCCTGATAGAGATACACATTTCCCTCTGCGATGCCGGGAGAGACGGGGGTACCACGGAAGATTCTCATGCGTTTAGCCCTCGCCGATGCCGGATTCGACCAGCGCGATCAACTTCTCGACGGCTTCGCGTTCATCCGCGCCCTCGGCGGAGATCTCCATCTTCGTACCGGTGGGAATCCCCTCCGCGAGTACGCGCACGATGGACTTCGCGTTGATGGGGGCGGCGTCCGGCTTATCGAGATTGCGGAGGCACACGCGGGATTCAAAGAGTTTGGCCTGTGCGACGAATTCCGAGGCGGGGCGTGCGTGCAGGCCGGAGGCGTTTTTCAGCGTGGTCGTCTTAGCGAACATGAGAGTGCTCCTTCCTTAATTCCAGTGGCTCAGCAGGTATTCTTCCGCTTCCGCGCACCAGAGGCCGCGGTTAGCGGACACGATTTCGTGCAGCTTTTGGTAACGCGTGTCGCTTTCGCCCAGTATGGCGAAGTCACTCAGCGCGGTCATGGGCATAGTGATATGGTTGTAGACGAGCTTCTTGCCGCCCGGAATATGCGGCAGGTTGAGGATCGTCTCCGCGGCGGAGTCGAGTCCGCCGACGTGCGTGATCATCACCGCGGGCTCGATGCGGCAGGTCTCCGTGAGCCGGAGGGATTCGATCAAATCATCGGTGTTGCCGCCGGTGGTGCCCATCAGGTGTGTGGAGTTGTAGTGCACGTCGTAGAGGTTGATGCGCGCGCCAAAGCTCGTATCGGTTGGTCCCGCGAAGAAGTTCAGGCAGCCGTCGCGTCCGAGGATTTGGTTGCCGAGTTCGAATGCCGACGCAACGGGCGCAAAGACGAATACGTCATCAAACCCTTTACCGCCGGTGAGCGCGCGAAGCTCCGCGACCGGATCGCTCATCTTCGACGTATCCACGAATTCGACCGCGATGCCGCTCTTTGCGGCCTTGTCACGGAAGATTTCTTTACCCCGCGCGAGCCGGGTGGCGTCGATATCCGTCACCACGACACTTGACGGGCGGCGGTCACAACTGATCGCGTAGTCCAGCGCGCCGAGTCCCATTGGACCCGCGCCCGCGACGATCGCGAGTGAGCCGCCTTCCGCAATGCCCATCAGGTGCTGATAATCACCCATTCGTGTGTGATAGGCCGCGTGGAACGCGCCGATGCAGCAGCTCATGGGTTCCGCAAGCGATGCTTCAAAATATGCGCGCCCGTCATATTCCAGAAAACAGCCGAGCTCCATGACTTCCGGCGGGATGATGCAGTAGGTTGCATTGCCTCCGAAGTAACGATAGGAATACCCCGGAGACCACATCGTGCCCTTGTAGTTCAGCGCGGGCTGGAGGGTGAATTTCGCGCCTTCGCGAAACTGTCCTTCATATTGCTTGCCTACTTTTATAATATTGCCTGCCATCTCATGTCCCATGATGGTTGGGTTATACGCCACGTCCGGCGGGACTCGTTTGTGCTCCTGCCCAAGGATTGCGCATTTATAGGTGGACATGCAGACGCTGTCCGAAATGACTTCTACAAGGATTTCGTCGTCCTTGATCTCCGGCAGGTCGAATTCCTCAAGCCTTAAATCCTTTGCGCCGTAGAGGCGCACGGCTTTTGTTTTCATGGATTCATTCTCCTTATTCTAGCGTTGTGATGTTGACCTTATCACGATACTGCCGGATCATCGCTATGTCCGGCGGGCTGCTGCCGGGGCAAGTCACCTTTGCCGTGGCGGTCGCGATGGCGAGCTTTGCGGTCTCTTCACGCGGGAGATTTTGCTCTGCGGCGTACAACAGAGCTGCCGTGAGCGCGTCTCCCGCGCCGACGGTGCTGACGGCGTTTACCCGCAAACCTTCCGCGTAGAGTATGCCCTGTTCGTCCGCAAAGAGCGCGCCGCGCTCGCCAAGCGAGACGACGACATGCGCGATGCCGCCGCAAACGAGGCTGCGGGCGGCGGAAGCCAGCGTGGCAATCTCGATATCGGGGAGCCCGAGCAGTTCCTTGAGCTCTTTGTCGTTGGGTTTGATCCAGCTTGGCTTTGCCGCGAGCATGGCTTTGAGCGGAAGGCCATCCTGATCCACCGCGACGAGAACCCCGCGCGCGGTGAGCGCCTCTGCCCAGCCGGCGATGGTCTGCTCGGTCAATCCCTTTGGTACGCTGCCCGCAAAGAGCACGATATCATTCGGCTTTGCAAGCGAGAGCAGTTTTTCTTCCAGTGCGGCGACGGCCTCTGCCGAAACGGGTTCGCCCGGTTCATTGATATCGGTATACGTCATTCGAACAGGGTCAAATATCTTTAGATTCGTGCGGGTTTCACCCGCGATGCGGACAAAATCGTGCCGGATGCCGAGGGAATCTAACGCGTTTGCGATGGCATTGCCCGCGCTCCCGCCGAGGAATCCGGTCGCGATCGACCCGGTTCCCAAGGCCTTGAGCACCTTAGAGACATTGACGCCCTTGCCGCCCGGGTCCAGACGCGAACCCGTCGCACGGTTGACCGTGTCCGCCGAGAATTGCGGAACGCTCAGCGAGCGGTCGAGCGCAGGATTGCAGGTGACGGTGATGATCATCGTATCATTTCCTCCGGTTGGCTTGCCACGTGGCGGCGGTTAGTCCTCAAACCCGCCGTTGACCAGACTTTCGTAGATAAACGCGGGATCGGATGAATGCTTGATGGCCTCGATGCGTTCCTCGTCCAGCATGATGGTCGCGAGCGCCTGCAGAATGGGCAGGTGTTCCTCTTCCAGTCCGGCGATGCCGACAACGAGATATGCTTTCTCGTCCCCAAACGGAACGCCTTCGGGAAACTGAAGCACGGCAAGGCCGGTTTTTTTGATGAACTGCTTCGCGGCGCCGACGCCGTGCGGGATTGCGACGCCTTCGCCGATGTAGGTGGTGACGACTTCTTCGCGTGTGAGCATGGCGTCGATATAGGACGCTTCTACGCAGCCGCGTGCGACGAGCTGTTCGCCCGCCATACGGATTGCGGTGTACTTATCCGGAGCGGAAAGCCCTGTGCGGACATCCTCCGGGAGCAGGCGGGAAAAGCAGGCTGGTGCATTGTTGGTTGAGCGGGTCATGTTGTTCTCCTTATATTCCAGTAATCAAAAACATATGTCAGGCGGCGAATCGAACCTACTGCCGCGAGATTTCGTTATAGTAGTTGTTCAGCACACGTTCAATGGCGGCATAGCAGCGGCGATGATCCGCGGTTCGCAGCGTTTCGAGGAACGCTTCGCTCTCGACGATCTCGCGCGAGAGCGAGCCGAGCGTGCCGAGCGTTTGCTTACTTGCGCTCTTTGGCGCGAGCATGACGAGTATGGTATCGGGCTTAATCTCCTCGCCCAGATAGGCATAGCGCAGCGACTGCGAGCGGATCACGCCAAACCAGACATGATCGACGCCGTGCGTGCGGCAATGCAGCAGCATTGTGCGCGCATCTGCCGTAATCGTACTGCCGAAGTGTTCCCGTTCAATTAGATCATTTCGCACAATGTCGATTTGTGTTTCCGAGGCGGAGGTGCGCATCGAGACGCTGTCGATCACCTGATCCATCGATTCGTATGCGGCATCCGCCTCAAGAAAGAGATTGGAGAGCATCTGCAAAATCGCGTCGATCACGCTTCGCGTGCGCGCAAGCGTGGTGGCAAGATCGGCAAGCGACGCGTGGTCCGGCTGCGGGTGCGGCTCGCTCTTGCAGTGCTTGAGCACCTGCCAGACGGCGTCCTTCTCCGCATCGGTCAAAAACGGAGACACCTGAACGCACGGGATTGTCTTGCAGGTCAGCGGCACGGTGGAGATGATCATCTCGATGTTGTTCTGTTCAAACTGGTCAAAATCGAGGTTTGAAGTCGAGACCACATCTGCCGTTTCGATATCCGGAAACTCGCGGTTGACGCGCAGCGCGAGAAGCTGCGCTGTCACCATTCCGCTGGGGCAGCAGACCACCGCGCGGCAACGCCTAGAATAGTAACTGCGGCTGTCTTCCAGCGCAACGCCGAGATGCACCGCGAGATACCCAAGCTCTTGATCCGGCACCGGAACGCCGAGTTCTTCCTCGATTGCAGCACCGCACTCCTTAGCGAGCTGGTAGAGTTCCTGATAGTGCAGCTTGACGTCTTCAAGGATCGGGTTTCGAATCTCCATCCCCATCGAAAGCCGCGCGAGCGTTGGGACGAGATGCTTTTTGAGTGCGTCGGTAAAACCGCCGCCGGGATCGATCATCGCGCCCGTACGCGCCTCTGCCATGCGGATCATGCGCTCTGCTATGCGTTGTGCGCGCGCCTCCGCCTCTTCGTCAGAGATGCCGCCTAAACCCTTTGCCGTATGCATCAGCGTCGCGAGGTATGCACGCTCCCCTTCGGGAATATGGAGCATGAAGCGCTCCTCCAGCGCGCAGATGAGCGCGTCTGCAAGCCGCTGCGCTACGTTATCGCCCTCCGGTATGGCAGCGGATTCGCGGACGATGCCTGCGCCTTGACACACGCGCAAGAGAATCATATAGAGATGCACCACGATTGCCCCTCGGCTGCGGTCGTTTTGAATCAGGCCGTCAAGCATGCTCACGTGATCCAGAAGAGCATCGATCTGTGCGATCTTGTCGGGATCGAACAGCCGCCGCACATCCAGCGCGTTCGGCAGCCGCTCGCCGCAGTTTGCGGTGTTTTCATCCTGAATGTTGTAATAGAGGCGCACCATTGCCTGCCTGCGCTGCCATTCGTCCGCATGCACGTAGACGCCGACGCCGGGCCGGCGCACAAGCTCGATGCCGTTGTCCTCAAGCCACTTCTCGCAGAGGTTGAGGTCTTGCCCGACGGTGGTCTCGGTCGCGCCGAGATCGCGCGTGAAAGTGTAGATCTTGCGCGGTTCGTTGGAGGTCAGCAGCGCTAAAAGCACCGCGAACACACGCTCGTTTTGCGAAAAAACGGGACGCAGGCGGTTGAGCCCGCGCATGCTGGAAAACAGCCGCAGCCTCGCCTCCTCGTCTCCGCAGAATCGCACACCATAGCCGGTTTTTTTCTCGATCAGGACTTTATCCCTTTCGAGGTATCCGGCGATCGTGTCCAACTCCCTTTGAACCGTGCGCGTGCTGAGCCGGAATCGGGAAGCGATGGAAGCCATCGTGACAAATCCCGTGCCCTGCAGCACAAAGGCGAGAATCTCATACTGCCGTGTGGTGAGCATACTTTTTCCCTCCATGTGTGAAATAGTTGAGGAGAGAGCGCCTGATGGCAGACGCTCCCTCCTGCTTGAGTCGGAGGTACAATGGGCTTTATTTGGTCAGTTCCGCGATGATCTTTTCGTATTCTTTTGCGTTCATGAAATTATCGATGGTGAAGATTTTTGCGTTCGGCGCTTTTGCGCGCGCACGCTCCGCAAGAGAACTCTGCGTAAGCACATACTGTGTGTCTGCGGGAATTTCTTCAATCGAGCTGTGCTGCACCTTTACGTCGTAGCCTGCTTTGTTGAGCTGCTTGCGGAGGGTGGTTGCGCCCATCGCCGAGGAGCCCATGCCTGCGTCACAAGCAAACACAATCTTGGAGGAGAGCGCCTTGAGCTGGCCCATGCCCTTGCTTTCAGCCTTCATGTTGGCGAGCTTTTCCTGCGCTGCGTCGAGTTCATCCGCGCTGTCGGTAGCAGCACGCTTGGAAGCGGCCTTGACGAACGGGGAGGCGACGAGGAAGGCAACTGCGCAGGAGAGGACTGCGCTCAGGAGAACCCAGATGAGGTCGCTCTTGGGCGACATGGCGATCATCATGATGATGCTGCCCGGCGCCGGGGAAGCGAACAGACCCGTGTGGAAGATGACGTTGGTGAGAACGCCCGTCGCGCCGCCGGCGATGACCGCCAGAACCAGCACGGGGTTCATCAGTACATAGGGGAAATAGATCTCGTGAATACCGCCGAGGAAGTGGATGACGGCGGCTCCGGGTGCGAGGCTCTTGCTCTGGCCTCTGCCGAAGAGCCAGTAGGCGAGGATGATGCCCATGCCCGGGCCGGGGTTGGTCTCGATGAGGTACATGATGGACTTGCCGGCTTCCGCTACCTGCTGTGCGGCAATGGTGTCCATGATGCCGTGGTTGATCGCGTTATTGAGGAAGAGGATCTTTGCCGGTTCGACGAAGATGGAGATCAGCGGCAGCAGCTTCATCTTGGTCATCCATTCCGCACCGCCCTTGAGCAGCATGGTAAGACCCGACATGAGCGGACCTACGACGAAGAAGCCGACGATGGCGAAGAGCATACCGATCAGACCGATGGAGAAGCACTCCACAAGCATCTCGAAGCCGACGCGGACTTTGCCGTCGATGAGCTGGTCAAACTTTTTGATGACCCATGCGGCCAGAGGCGCGTAGATCATTACGCCGAGGATCATGACGGTTTCGGTGCCCATGATGACGCCGAAGCATGCGATGCTCGCAATGACGGCGCCGCGCGTACCGTAGACGTTTTTACCCGCCGTGTAAGCGATCAGCATCGTCAGCAGCATGCGCAGCATCGGACCGACCATCGTGGCAAGGCGCTCGTTTGGCCACCAGCCAACCGAGATGAACAGTGACGTGATGAGACCCCACGCGATGAATGCGCCGAGGTTTGGCATCACCATTGCGCTCATGCTGCGGCCGACCCGCTGCACGGCAACTCTAGCATTTCCTTTGGACATTTGACTACCCCCTGATTTGATTTGTTTGGAATTGAATCTTCGGAAGAGATGGACGCTGATTTGACCCTAGGAAAAGTATACGTTTGCTGCCGCGCGGGATTCAATCGAAAGAAAACCCGTCTTGACCGATGCCGATGATGACAAAACTGTATTACCATAAATTTGTCCGAATTACAATATCATCAAGAGTTTTGGGGTTACTGTGTTCACTCTTGCATACTTGGAAGAGGCAATCTTTGCGCCAATAAAAAAAGCAGCGAGCGCTGCTTTATCAGATGAATCGCAAGTTCCCCAAAACGCGTATGTGCAGAAACACGATTTATTTCACTCGTTTGTTCGGGTGCTTGACGACAAGATTATTCTTCCGCGGGCAACACATAGAGTTCGTCAATGCTCATGCCGAAACGCTCCTGAACCACCTGGTCAAAGTATTCCAACGGCTTATAGTACAATTCTTTTCCCTGCGAATGGAAGGCGTCGCCCACCATCTGATGCACCGCTTCAATGCCGGGGTCTTCCCATCCTTTTGTATCTGTAGCAGGATAATCGTCATAAGCGCAATATGCGTCGCCCTTTTCCATAGAAACGTGCCATTTACCCTCGTCGGCATAGTATTGCATGACCAAGCTATATCCGTTCACATCGGGATCGTAAAACTCGATGTTCCATTCCTCTGGGCTCGCGCCCCATTCGGGTTTGTGTATGGTAATTCGCAAGCCTGATTTCTCATACAGGCAAGCCGCCTCGTCCTCATTAGCAGTAAACCCCAAAGGCTCGTAGGGCAGCGCATATGACGCGGTCGTTTGCTCCGGCTGCGACGCGGTCTGTTCAAAGGGCAGCGCGTAGAGCGCGTCGGCGGTCATGCCGAATGTTGCCCTGATTGTGCCGTCAAAAACGGGGATAGGCGCAAGCAGCGTGTCCGTTTCGCCCGTTTCGCCCAGTGCTTCCGTTATCATCCGCTCGAAGCGCTCCCGGTTGTTGGAATCCACCATGATTGTACCGTCCGTCGCGTTGTAGATGTAGTTCATCTGTTCGCCATTCATATTCATTTGAAACACATAGGCGCTTATTTCCGGATAATACAAGACAACCAAGATATATCCGCTATCCAGCATGAAGTCCATTCTTACGCATTTTGTCATATCTTCCGTCTGCGGAGTACCCCATTCGGCGTGGTTGATGTTCACGCTCAACCCGTCGCGCTGAACATCCCCATAGTACGCTTGATTTTTGTCGTTATTCATGGCGAATCCCAGTTCCTGAAGCGTGGATGTCATTGTAAAATCCCTCTCGTCAAGGTTTGGGTAGATGTCCGAAAGCGGGGAATAGTCGTCTATCGGGCAGTCTGCCAAATACAGACGTTTCAAGTGCGTCAGCGAAACCAGCGGCGATAAGTCGGCGATCGACGAATTGTCAAGCGTTAAACATTCTAGGTTGATCAGCTGTGCAAGCGGGCTGTAGTCCTGTGCCGTACAGCCCGACAACGTCAAGACCTTCAAGTTCGTCAGCCCTGCAAGCGGCGCGATATTGGCGACCGGGTTGCCGTATAGCGACAGCAAAGTGAGCTTTTTGAGCTTCGATAGCGGTGTGATATCGGTGATCGCGTGAAAAGACAGGTCGAGGCTTGCAAGATTTGAGAAGCTTTCCAACCCGCCGATGTCCTTGATCGGTGTTTCGTCGGGAATGTACCGCTGCCATTCCAGACTGAGGGTCAGCCTTGTTACCGCCGCGGCATCCGCCAGAGTGATGTCGCCCTCCGATTTACCCATTGACGCGCGTACCATCGCTTCCAGCGCCGGGTCGGCAAACGTCACGACGATCTCGGAGGGCAAGGAAACCTTGGAAGCGTGCGACGGTGTTTCCGTCGCGGCGGGTACGCCGCAGCCCAGGAGCCCAAGCAGCAGCATGGCTGCCAACGTGCCGCGCAAGATATTCTTCATGGTTTTGTTCTCCTTTTTCTGATACTGATGAGGGGGGAGATCGTTTGCTTTTCGCGCCCATTTAACGCATCGGCGGCACTGCTCGAAACAGGCCGTCGTCTTTACACTCTCAACTCCCATGATTTATCGTATAGAGCGTTTTGCCGTCCGCCTTAAACCATGCTTTCGATTTCGATTTACTCTGAACTTCCTGACCTGCGATATACCATCGATAATCCGGCGTTTTTTCAAACTCGACATTCGCTATAAAATGATAGGCAACGCCGGCCTTCACATCGGTTACCTCTTCGCCATCTTCGTTTGCCAACAGCAGCGTATAGGATTTTCCATATACCTGATAACGCGGGTCCGCTGAATAGCTCATGTCAAGCGATACGTTTGAAAAGTCCTTTTTGAAGACGACAGTTCCTTCAAAGTGCGTTTTTCTGTATCCTAATTCGTCAAACGTGATTGCTAGATTGCGGTTCTCATTCGCAAGGGCTGCCTTCATGAACAAGGAATAAAGGCCGAATGACAGCGCCACCAGAGCGCAAAGAATGAAAATCCCCCAAAGTGCCGCATGAGTTTTCTCTTTCTTTGTCCACATATTTGTTCTCCTCTCATTCTCGCGTTTCGAAGCTGCTTCGCTGCGCAGCCGCATCCTGCAGGATGCTTACAGAACTGTTGGATCAGGGGGTTTCACCTCTCTGATAAACAAAATCGTAATACGGTAAAGGACGGAAAAGGTGTGCTGTTAGCATACTTTATATTAAAATATATCGCTGAACAAAAACTTCAAAGTATGCACCGCGCACACCAACGGCCCATTTTGGTTTGCTATGCTGAACTTAACCATAGTGTGCGCTATAAGCGCCACCGGCAGAAGGCTTGTCCAGTCATTGCCGGTGGTAGGGCATACAAGAACCGGATATAGAAATCGAGCAAGAAGCGTTCTACAAGTTGCCGCGGGCTGCTGTATGCGGACCGTGCGGGACTTAACACGAGTTTGGATGAACATAAGAATGCGGAGGTAGAATCATGGCGAGGGAAATCGGTCTATCGGGTTATTACTATGACGTTGCTGCTTTGGATACATGCCCGAATTGCGGGAAAGAGTTGCATCCCGTCAGTTTTTACGGTGGGAAATTGGTTGACTTTCGGAGATCAAAGGAACAAGGATTGCTTGCTGACGGCGTTCGGACAACAAGAACCTATGGCGATTTTGTACAGTTGCGCGGCGGCTATTGCTTCGAATGCGAAAAAAGGAAATACGATGAGGAAAACAAGGGAAAAGGCTTCCGATCTGCGCGAAAATGGTTTTTGATCTTTCTGATTACTGCGGTTGCCTCCTTGCTGGGCGCGGTGATTTTTAACCGATTTGAGGCGAGTGCATTTACCCAGTTGATTGCAATCCTCTTTGGCATTTCCTTCACTGGCCTGATTCCATCTTCTATACTTTATATCGTGAGATTGATCCGGAAGAAATCGGATCGCGAATCCCGGATGCCAAGTAGTAAGGAACTATCAGAAACTCTTGTGCTCGTCCTAAACGGCTCTCCGTCTTCCCTTCTTGCTGCGCAACGGGCAACGGGGATGGATGCATTTTTTACTCCTGATGCAATGAAAAAAATATAAGATTGCATCATTCGATGCACGCAGGCCCGGGCAACACATGAGATCAAACACAATTCGGAGAATAGGAAAAACGAAGTGCTTGATTCACAAGTGGAACAGTTGTAAATGCAAACATTGCGGGGCGATACTCGACGAACAGCATGACTGGGTCGGTTATAAATGCACGCATGTGGTAGAGAACAGCAGGATTGAGAAGAGACTTTGAATTTCGCTCGATACAAAAAAGCAGCCGTGGCTGCTTTTTTTTGTCGAAAGCCTTATATCTGAAATTTTTGCCGACGGCGGGAACTGTCAGCTTGAATCGGGATTAAGTCATCACCGGTGTATCGACAAACATCCTTCAATACATCGGCTGCTATCAAAAACGCTTTGCCGCGGTTTTATCATAAAAACGCAAACAAACAATTGGCACATTTTACGGCTCGACCGCAAACCCGCCTTCGTTGTGTTTCAGCGTAATGTGCAAACGTACCGTATCGCCCGACCAGAAGGTGCTGGAATATTCAAGCGCTTCTCCGCTTTCCAAATAGGAGACTCCGCGGATGAGGATGAGGGGCGCATCGTAAGCACACTTCAATAGATTGCATTCCGACTGCGTGGAACGAACCGCCTCGATATAGTCTTCTACACGTGTGACGTGGCAATTATAATTCTGTGCCAAAGTGATCGAAATGGAGTTATTGACCATTGGTTCGTCCTCAAGCCCCGGTGCCAACTTGGCCGGGATATGCGACTGACCAATGGCAAACGGCTTTCCCTTTAGAAAAAACAACCGTTTAATATACACTGCATGATCGGATGGAGCGAGTTTCAGGTTCTCCGACACGGCGGGAAAGAGGTCGGTCACCACGCGTTTTTCCAGTATTTTTGCGGTCACAGAATAGGCCTGCGTAATCCGGTCCCCCGATACAATCGAGTAGCTCAGGTCGTTGACATATGGCGTTGGATCGCCGCATACAAACGTACCACGCCCCCGCATGCGAACGAGAAGGCCGTCTTTTTCGAGCTCCGCCATGGCCTGCCGAACCGTAATACGGCTCACTCCGTATCGTTCGGCCAGCTCCAGTTCGGGGGGGACGCGCTCGTTGGTCAACCACTCATGGCGGATGATTCGGTTTCTCAGATCTCTGGCGATTTGATAATAAGCAGGGATGGGAGAGGTTCGGTCTATTTCAATCGGTTTTGTCATAAAATCCTCGGTACTTTTTTCTAATTATAGTAATTAAAAGCATGAAATGCAAGCGAAAGCGCCTATTTATAAGGGGTTTTTATAAATTTTGTATATTTGAGTTGACGATAAGAGGTATAGCGTTTATAATGTTATAAAAGTAATACAATAAAACAAATGAGCGGAGGGGATCGCATGAAGCAGTCGGTATCGGTCGTGGGCGCTGCTGCAATCGGAGACTATATTTTCCGCCTCGACAAACTGCCGGAAAAAGGGGAGATCGTACCCCTCAACTGGTTCTCAATGGACCTCGAACCCGGAGGCTGCGCGCCGAACATAGCCGCAGGGCTCGCCTCCCACGGGGTGGTGGAACCGGTATTGCTTTATCCAGTCGGCTCCGATTTTCCGCAGACAAAGATCCTTGAAAGATGGCTGGCGGCGGGTATCAACTGTTCGCGTTTAACACGTGTTCCAGATGTGCCGTCCGGTCGTGCCTGGGTCTATATGCAAAACGACGGCAGTACGATGTGCTTCGCATATGCGGGTGCTGCGGACGCGGCAATTGCGTCCGATCCCGGCGAACTGTCGGATATCGTCGTCATCGCGCCGGTACTCAATCATTTTACAAAAGCCTATCTCAATAAAGCGATTCAGGACAATAAAACAACAGTCATTACAGGAATTGGAAGTCAGAGCATCATCCCGTATATTTCACAAATTGACGTACTCATCATCAACGAATATGAGGCGGGGCAGCTTTGCAAAGCCCTCGATTGCGATGGACCGGTTCGCATACTGGACAACAACCCGAATCTGCGGCTTTATGTCACGCGCGGGGCGCGCGGTAGCGTGGTCTATATGCGTGACGAAATCGTTGAAATCCCGATTGTGAAAGAGGATTACCGTGTTGATTCAACAGGTGCGGGGGATGCCTACTGCAGCGGGATAGTCAGCGCGATGGTCATGGGCAAGGACGCCGTGATGGCTGCCTATTACGGCGCGGCAAATGCGAGCTTTGTCCTGGAAAATGTTGGCGGTCAGACCAACCTGCCATCTTGGAAACGGCTGGAAGAACGGCTGAAAAGCCAGTTTGGCTATCAATATAAATGAAGGGGAATAAGGAATTGGACACAAAGGAGCGAGTTTTAGGCGGATTATACGGAATGGCGATTGGCGACTCACTCGGGGTTCCGTCATCTTTCATGACGCCGGCGTATATCCAAAAAACATGGGGGTGGATCGACACCTTTTATTCGGCGGAGAAAGGCCATATTTATCACGATGGCCTGAAGGCCGGTGAATATACGGATGATTCGGAACAGGCGCTTGCGCTGCTCAATTCGTTCATACGGAACGAACGGGTTGTTCCGCTGGATGTGGTTCAGGAGATCATCAACTGGGCGAACCGGGTAAAGAATAAATACGCAAGCCCACTCGGACCGAGCACGGAGCGTGCGCTCAAAGCGATTCAAAAGGGAGCGGATCTCTCGGTCAGCGGACGATATGCAACCACCAACGGCGGGGCGATGCGAATCAGCCCGCTTGGCATGATACACGGGCTGCGGGGCAGTTCGATCGAAGAGATGCTCAAAGACGTGCATCTGGCATGCTTGCCCACGCATAACACCGGCGTATGCATTTCTGCAGCGGCGGCGATTGCCTGGGGAACGGCGCTGTGTGTGCGTGGCGAACGGGATATCGGCAAAATTGTTGAAGGCACCATCGCTGCCGCGGAGCAGGGGCGTTCCTACGGCTTCGATGTTGTTTCGCCCTCCATCGGAAAGCGCATCGCATATGCCTATGAGCTGGTCTTAAAGGCGGGTGATGCCAAACAGGCGATGCAGGATATCTACGACTTCTTTGGAGGCGGCGATCTTGCGGCGGATTCGATTCCCGCGGCGATCGCGATGTTCGCGCTCGGCAAAGGCGCGGCAAAACCTGTGTTGGAGTATTGTGTCAATCTCGGGGGCGACTGCGACACAAACGCGGCAATGGCGGGGTCGATGGCCGGGGCATACTCGGGCGTTTCCGCCCTGCCAGAGGATTGGAAGAAAACGATTGCAACCGTGAACCGGATTGATCTGGAAGCGTACGCGGATAAGCTCATTCAATTGGTATCCGGATGGAAAGCCGCATAGCGCTGCGTGGCGATCCATTTGAGAGCATAAAGCAAAATAAACGGAGGAAGAACAATGAAAAGGATACTTGCAATCTTGTTGGTTTGTTTCATGGCGCTCGGGCTGTTTGCCTGTACAGGCACACCGCCTGCGACGCAGGACAATTCTGCCACAACCGATGAAACCGCGGCTACGCAAGCCCCCGCAGCCGAGAATCCCACCACCGACGCTGCCCGCAAGCAAATTACATTCTGGTTCTGGGGCGCAGCTACTCCGTATCAGGAAACCATGGTGAACGTTCTGTGCGGTTGGTATAACAAATCCCAGAGCGAGTATGAGCTCGTGATGGAATTCCGCAATACCGTCGACACAGATATCCCCGTTGCGCTCGCGGCGGGTGCGGCACCGGACATCATCTACGCGTCCGGCCCATCCTATACCTCCACCTATGCGCAGGAAGGTCTCGTTCTCGATCTCAACGCCTATGCCGAACAGTACGGCTGGAAGGATCGTGTACTCAGCGTTATGTATGACGCCTGCACAGTCGACAGCAAACTCTATTCCATCCCCGGCGCGATGGTAGTCGGCGGACTCTATTACAACAAAGAACTCTTTACGGAAAAGGGCTGGCAGGCCCCGAAGACCTGGGACGAGATGATTGCCCTGTTTGACGCGGCGCAGGCCGACGGTATCTATGCGCTCGGCGCAGGCAACAAAGGCTGGAAACCGTGCAACATCCACTTTGGCTCAATGGTCATCAACCACACACTGGCACCGTCTGCCATGTATGACGCGCTGTCCGGCACCACAAGCTTTGATACGCCCGATATGGTCAACGCAGTGCAGATCTCCGCGGACTGGTACAACAAAGGCTATTTCGCGGGACAGGATTATGTGAACCTCGACTCGATGGAGGTTATGCAGCTGCTGGCCGACAAACGCTGTGCAATGGTCATGGCGCCGACGCTTTACACGCAGTTTGTTGCGCAGTCCACCCTGGCGAACAATCCGGAAGCGGTTGGCTTCGTACCGATGCCCTCCACCTATACGGATGAACCGATTTATGATGTCTCCATGACGTCGAACTATGCGATCAACGCCGCAACGCAATATCCGGACGAGTGCGCAAAGATTCTGGACTATATGCTCACGCCGGAATTCGTTGTTGAAATGACGAAGGGTTGGCCGGGATACTGGACAATCCCGATCAAGGAACTTGCAAATGTTGACACCTCCTCTCTCACGGGGCTTTCACTCTTTACCATCGATTGCGTGAAGAATGCAATTCCGTACATCGACAAAGGAAACTTTGCATACCATCCCTCCACGTTCTTCCCGCCGGCCACGGTGACGGCATTCACCGATATCGACACGGTCTGGCAGGGTGTGGTGACAGCGGAACAGTATTGCGCAACGGTCGCAAAGGAACTTGACGCCGAGATCGCGGCAAAGTTGATCTGCCCGCTCGCAAAACCGGCTTACTAAACAAGCACTCCCATAGGATTCCTGCGGCGGCTGCGGCATGAATCGCAGCCGCCGCATCGAGCGTTCTGTACCGAAACATTCAGTAGGGGGTATACCCGTGATTCGTACCAGAAAGAAAAGAGACGTCCGGGAAAGAAAATTGCCATATCATCTGCTGTCGCTGCCGGCAATCTTCTTGAGCGGGTCGATTGTCCTCCTGCCGGCGATTCAAACAATCTTTGCCTCGTTCACCAAATGGAATGGCATCTCGAAGGCAAAGGTTTGGATCGGGCTGCAGAATTATCAGGAGATTTTCCACGACTGGGTATTCTGGAAATCTCTGACCAACAATGTCAAGTGGACGCTGATCTTCGTGACGGTTCCCGTCATCATCGCAATGCTTGCGTCCGTGTTTATTGCGTATTACAGAATCGGGCATAAGACGTTTCAAGCCATCTACCTGATCCCGTATCTTCTTGCGCCTACGACAAACGCAATCATCTGGCTGAATATCATCTTCAGCCCGAACGCCGGATTGATCGGGTTTTTGCAACGGGCCGGCTGGGAGATTACCTCACCGCTTGGAAACATGGGCACGGCACTGCTGGGCGTTGCTATGGTGGATATCTGGCACTATTGGGGCTTCTTGACGGTCATATTCTTAGCCGCGCTGCGGCAGACACCGCTGGACCAGCTGGAGTCCGCACAGCTCGACGGCGCGAACGGCTGGAAGCTTTTCTTCAATATCTATCTGCCGAACATTTTGCCGACCGTGTCTCTTATGATCGTATTGATCGTGATCTACTCCTTTATGACCTATGACTATATCTATTTGCTGACGCAGGGCGGGCCCGCGCATTCCACAGAGGTGCTCAGCACCTATGCGTATTCGCTCGCATTCAGCGCATTCAAGTTTGGAAAAGCCGCTGCGGTATCACTCTCGATGGGACTGATTGGAAGTGTCGCTGCATATTTCTATACATGGCTGTCGCGGAAGGAGGCAATTGAATGAAGACCAAACGCCTGTTAACGCGCTCACGTGATAAAAAGAAGTCGGTTGCATTCTGGATCGCCGTATCGATCCTTTGCCTGCTCGCGCTCATATCACTCTTTCCGCTTGCGCTGGTCGTGCTGAACAGCTTTAAGACGCATACGGAGATCATGCTCAACCCGTTCTCCTGGCCGACTTCGTTTTCCTTCCACAACTATGTTTACACATGGGAGATCGGAAAATTCGGTTCCGGGTTTATCAACAGCATCAAGTTGACGGCAAGCGCAATCATTGCCGGTGTGATTGGTTCCTCTACCATGGGCTATGTGCTGGCGACCCGACGGGTCAAAACCTGGAGGCCGTTGACGTTGTATTTTATGCTGGCAACCACGGTACCGCTGCAGATGTTTATGCTGCCGCTGTATTCAACGTTTGTTGACCTGAAGCTCATGGGAAACGTCTATGCGGTTGGTGTAGCAATTGCCGCCTGGAACCTGCCGATGCCGATCTTTCTGATGCGCACCTATTTTTTGAAGGTGCCGTTTGAGTTGGAAGAGGCGGCAAGGATCGACGGGGCAAACACGTTCCACGTGCTCACAAAGGTCATCATGCCGATCGTGTCGCCGGGCATTATCACGGTTGCGTGCATCATCGGCCTGTTTTCGTGGAATGAATATCTGCTGACGACGACGTTGCTCAAAAACGAGGTAAACTTTACCGCAACCCTGAAATTCCTGAATCTGAACGGAACATTTTCCCGCGATTTCAGCGTGATTATGGCGGGCGCCGTCATCATGGTCATCCCGATGGTGCTGGTGTTCCTGCTGCTGCAAAAACGCTTCATCGAAGGCATGGCAAACGGCGCGGTGAAGGGATAATAAAAATAAGATAGCTGAGGGTGAAACAAATATGGGTGCAATGCAATTTCGCGACAAAATCTATGCCGGCGTTCTGGGGAAAATCATCGGCGTCTATATGGGACGCCCCGTAGAAGGCTGGAGCTATGATGCGATTCGAAAACAATTCGACTTTATCGACTATTATGTGGCGCATAAGACGGGCGCGCCGTTTATCGTTCCGGACGACGACATTTCCGGCACGTTTGTGTTCTATCGTGCGCTGGAAGACAACGGCTATCCGCAGCAGATCAAAGCGGAACAGATCGGCGAAGCATGGCTCAACTACATCGTGGAGGACAAGACCATCCTCTGGTGGGGCGGGCTTGCGCGTTCTACGGAGCACTCGGCCTATCTTCGCCTGAAGGCGGGGATTCAGCCGCCCGCCAGCGGGTCCGGCGAGCAGAACGGCATGGCGATTGCGGAGCAGATCGGTTCCCAGATCTTCATCGATACCTGGGCGATGGTGAACCCCGGAAATCCCGCGCGTGCGGCCGAGATGGCGAGGGAGGCCGCGATGGTCAGCCACGACGGTATTGCGATTGAGTGCGCGGTGTATCTTGCGGCGCTGGAAGCCATGGCGTTTGTTGAGCGGGATTTGGATATCCTTCTGAAAACATGCCGTCAATATATCGGCGACAATGCGTATGGCAGAGCGCTCAACGCCCTGCTTGACGATGTGATTGCGCAGTGCGACGCGGCCAGCGACTGGCGAACGGTGCGCGATTGGATCGAGGAGAACCATAACTACGCGAAATACCAGGGCAACTGCCCGATGGTGCCAAACCATCTTGCCGTCATCATGGCGCTCAAGATGGGCGGGGATGATTTCCGCAGGAGCGTTGCCATCGCGGTTTCCGCCGGATGGGACACGGACTGCAACGGCGCAAACGTGGGCTGTCTGAACGCAATCCGTCTCGGGTTGGACAGCATCAATGCCGACACGGATCTGCGCGGCCCTGTTGCCGATCGTATATATGTGGTCAGCACCGACGGCGGGGATTGCATCTTCGACGCAGTGCGTGAGACGCGAAAGATTCTCCGCGCCGCCGCCGCGCTCAACGGTGAGGCAATCCGCCAGCCGCAGGAGCGTTACGCGTTTGAATATCCGGGCAGCGTACAGGGCTTTTTGCCGCACCCGCCGCATACCTTCGGGCAGGCGGTCAAGCACGTCTACAATACGCTCGTCTCGGAAGGGAAGCCGGGGCTGTCCATCGTCTACGAGGGGGTATCCGGGAGCGTACACGCAACCGTGTCCGTGCAGACCTATGTCGACCCGAGCCCGAAAGCCGCGCCGGATACAAGCTACTTTGAGGTTTACGCAAGCCCTGCGCTCTATGCGGGACAGACGGTGCATGCGCAGGTGGACTGCCGCCAGCGTTCCAACCCGGAACTCAAGTTCTTCATCGATTATTATGATGCAAACGATGAGATTGCTACGCTTGTGAGCGAGCAGAGTTTCTCGCTGCAAAAAGGCGAAAACGCGATTTGTTGGGAGGTTCCCGATACGCATGGCCGCGCGATCTATCGCCTCGGCATTCTTTTATGCTCCGATGTTCGCAAGGATGGAGAGATCATCCTCCGTACGCTGGACTGGAAGGGATCGCCCAAGTGCTTCTATATGGGCAAGGCAAACGAACTCACCCCCGGCATCAGCCCGTTTGTGACGCGCACGAAGTGGATGATGGCCTTCATGAACAGCACCAAGCACACGGGGCCGGATTATCTGGCGACCTTTGCGATTTCGCATCCCGAGCGCAACGGCGTTTTGACCATCGGCACCACCGAATGGGACGACTACTCCGTTGCCTCTGAAATTCAGTTTGTGCACGCGCGTTATGCGGGGCTGGTTGCGCGCGCAAAAGGGCACAGGCGCTATTATGCCGCCGTCTTTCAGGACGGGAAGTTTGCGCTCATCAAGCGCAAAGGCGCAAACAGTACGGTGCTTGCCGTTTCGGAAACGGGCTATCGTGAAGGGGACTGGCATGCCGTGCGCTTTGATGTGAAGGATAGCGCGCTTGCCATGTATGTCGACGGACAATGTGTCGTTACGGCACGGGACGATGAATTTCGCACCGGCGCCGCGGGGTATGTTGCCGATGAGGGTGCGATTGTCGCCAATACGTTTGCGGTGCGCGCGCTGTAACGAAGATGAAGTACGCGATTGTTTCAACGGCGGTCGCCGATCATATCCGGCTTTCCTCCGGCGAGGACATCGGGTTCCGCCTGGGCGGCGCGGGCATCTATGCCTGGAGCGGCGTCCGGCTCTGGAGCGATTCCTGCCGCTTGATCACAGGCGTCGGTGCGGATTTTTCTACGCTGTTTGGCGGTTGGCTCCGGGAAAGCGGAGCGGACACGAGCGGTTTGATTGTAAAGGACGCACGCACGGCGATTTCCAATATCCAGTATTTCGAGGATGGGGAGCGCGTGGAGACACCGGAATACGGCCTGACGCATTATGCCAAACTCGAAGCGGCACCAGAAGAGATTGCGCAGCATGCCAGGGGCGCAAAGGGCGTCTATCTCTTCAAGGGTTTATCCGAGACATTCTGGGACCGGTTGCTTGCGTATAAGAAGGAGCTCGGATTCCGGCTCCTGTGGGAAATCAACGCGGACGCAGCCAGACCGGAGCGATATGCCGAGATTCTGCGGCGCGCGGAGGAATGCGATGTGTTTTCGATCAACCGCGCGGAAGCCATGGCGCTGTTCGACACAACCAGCGAGCAGCGCGCGATTGGGAATCTGGTGCGGTGGGGGTTGCCGATGGTCTACCTCCGGCGGGGCGCGAGTGGCGCAATGATAATCACCCCGCGCGGCGTGGAGGAGATTCCTTCTGCACCCGTGGAACGGGTCGTTGACCCGACCGGCGCGGGAAACAGCGCAAGCGCGGCGGTGCTGTATGGCTTTTGCGAGGGGATGACGCCGTATGAATGCGGACTCTTGGGCAGCATCAGCGCGAGTTTCTGCATCCGCCAGTACGGGCCGCCCGTGATTGATACTGCTGTAATGGCGCAGGCAAAGCGACAACTGGAACAGATGAAGAGGGATCACGACAATGCGCAAAAGCGATGAGATACGGAACAAACCGTCCATACAATCCATACATAAAACGTATGAATACGAGAACAACATACCTCCGCGCGGCTTTTTTATCAACGGCCGCCCGGCGCTGACGCAGATCGACCCGGATAAGGTCGGGGATTATGTGATCGTTCTCGTGCGCGACGCACTCTGCGCCTACGGAGAAGACCCGGCAAAGGTGGTTGCCGATCGTCTGGAGCGATCGGAGCTGATCGGACAATCGGGGATGTTCACCTCCTATTCCGGCTGGTATAAGGGCGCGCATATCACGGCTGTCAGCGGCGGGAGCGGTGCGCCGGAGATGGAGCTGATCCTGTACGATTATATGGAGTTTACCAACGCGAGCACGTTCATTCGCCTCGGCGGTTCCGGCGGGTTTGGAGACGGCGTTAATCCCGGCGATCTGGTGATTGCCTCCGGCGCGGTGCGCGGGGAGGGAATGACCCGCGCCTATATTGACGCGGGCTATCCTGCTGCGGCGCATTATGAGGTGGTTCTTGCGATGGTGCAGGCGGCGGAAACGGTAAAGCATCCCTACCATGTGGGTGTAACTGTATCCTGCGACAGCGATTATGTTGGCGGCGGAAGACCGGGCGTGGGCGGATATCTACAGCCGCGAAATATGGAACATGCTGCGGTGTATAACCGCGCAGGGTGCCTCAACGGGGATCGGGAATCCTCCGCAATCATCACGCTTTCAGCGCTGTTTGGTAGGCGTGGCGGCTCGGTCTGTTCGGTTTCGGACAACATGTGTTCCGGTGCGCGCTTTACGGAGGGAATCGGGCATAACTATGCGCTGGATGTGGTGCTGGAAGGATGCGCGAACCTGCACCGAATGGACACGCAAAAGGGAGAAAAGTCAAATTGGTATCCCGAACTGGCAGAGAAGGAGTCTTAACGCATGGAGAACAGACAACCGAGCAATCCGATGTGCCGTCAGGCATGGAGCATACCCGCGTTGATTCGGGAGCAGTATGCGTCGCTGGAGCACATGGCAAGAACGCTGCTGACGACGCCGGAGATCTTCTCGATTCAGAGAATCATACTCACAGGTTGCGGGGACTCCTATGCCGCCGCGCTGTCGATGAAGCATATCTTTGAACTCTTGACGCAGATTCCAACCGAGGTGGTTGAGCCGCTGGATCTTGCGCGCTATTATCACCCGAAGCAGATTGGTTTCGCGCCGAATAACCCGCTGGTATTTGCGGTGAGCAATTCCGGCAGCGTATCCCGCGTGGACGAGGCGGTGCAGTTTGTCAACGCACACGGCGGTTTTACGCTCGGCATCACCTCCCGGCCGGATTCTCCGCTTGGCGTGCATGCAAAACGGGTGTTTCAGACGGCGATCGATTCATTTGAACCATCGCCGGGGGTGAGGAGCTATCTCGTTTCCGTTTTGTCCCTGTTGCTGCTGGCGATTCGAATCGGGGAGGTGCGCGGCCGGCAAACCATGGATCAGTCCGAACAGCTGCGGCGCGATATCCTGCGTCAGGCAGATGTGCTCGAACAACTTTTGCCGCAGATGGACGAGCAGACGCGGGAACTGGCTTTCCGCTGGCGCGAGATGCCCGCGTTTGACTTTATCGGCGGCGGGTTTGACTATGCCGCGGCGTTCTATGGCCACGCGAAGATTTTGGAGGCGACGGGAAGGCACTCCTCCTGTGTGGACGCGGAGGAATGGCTGCACCTCAACTTTTTTGCGCGCGGCGTTGCAACCACGGCAACGGTGATCGTCGCAAACACGACAAACCCTGCGATCAGTCGCGTTTCGGAAACGATTCGATACGCAAGACAACTCGGCAGGCCGCTGTTGATCCTTACGGACGGGGAATTGGAGGCGGCGGAGGATCATGAGCCCGTAATCCGCGTTCCGAAGACACAAACACAGATCACGATGCCGCTGACGCAGTTCGTTCCGCTGGCGCTGCTGGCGGGATATCTGGGTGAAGCGCTGGGTGAAGAATACGGACGCGGATGCAAAGGCCCCTGGCAGTTTGCAGACGGAGCGGCCTGCATACGCAACAGCCGCGTTGTCGTCCGTAAGACTTTGTTGCAGCAGGAATCATAATTTAAAAGCATAAGGGAGCAACATCATGGGGAATGGAACAAAGATGGACGCAAAAACGGCACGCGTGATGATCTGGGAGGAGCTGCGCAAGGTTGCAAAGCCGGACTCGCGCTTTAGCTGGAACTTTGCGGAGTTTATTACGGATTATGAAGGCAGCGAATATTGCGCAAAAAACCTTTGCCAGACGGAGATCTATCAAAAGGCGAACGTGATCTTCATCACGCCGGACAACAATTTGGAACGTTTCCGCGAACAGGCGATCCGTGATCAAAAGATCATTTTAATGACCAACTACAGCATCTCGCGCGGCGTGTTTCTCCTCCGTCCCGAATGGATTCCCGCGGGGAAGGAGGAGCTCGCCTCCACGCTCGACGGCGTACAGCGCTTCTGGAAGCACATGACGCTGAAGGAGATACGCGCCACGTTCGACCGGATCGATATGATGGTGACCGGCGCTTCCGCGATCACGCCGAGCGGGATACGCTTTGGAAAAGGGCATGGGTATTTTGATCTGGAATGGGCGTTCTTCCACACCATCGGCGTCGTTGGAGACGAAACCCCGGTGTTCTGCGTCGGCCACGATTGCCAGGTGGTGGATGTGGAGGTCACGGTGGAACCGTATGACACTGCGATTGACTATATCGTCACGCCGACGCGCGTGATCCGTACGCGAAACGAGTTTCCAAAGCCGAGCCATGGCGTTTACTGGAGTCTGCTTGCGCCGGGCATGCGCGAGCAGATCCCCCCGCTGCAGGAGCTCTGGATGGATCAATTCTGTAAATAAGGACAATCGCAGCGAAAGAAACAAGGGGTATTGATATGTTGAAGCATGTAAAGATACAAACCAACGATCGCGATGTCATCTCCCTGACGGACGAGGTCAAGGCGTATGTTGAGGGAAGCGGCGTGCAGGAGGGAATCTGCCTTGTAACGATTCCGCACACAACCGCAGCGCTGACGGTTACATCCTTTTGGGACCCGAACGGCTTTCTGGATCTTCAGGACGAAATTTGCCGGTTGATCCCGACGCGGATCGACTTCAAGCACCAGCATGACACACCGCAGGACGCGGCGGGGCATGTGAAGTCGTCACTGGTCGGCGCTTCCTTGTCGCTGATCGTGCATGAGGGCAAGCTGCTTTTAGGGCACTCGCAGGGAATCTTTTTTCTGGAATTTGACGGGCCGCGGAATCGCGAATATTTCATCAAGATACAGGCCGACCCGGTTTGAGAAGCATGATATTGAGTTAATTGAGGCCGATATCGCCGAAGAATAGGAGCGAAAGCATGAAGAAGATCATTTTAGACTGCGACCCCGGAATGGATGACTCCGTGGCGATTGCCATGGCGGTGAAATCGCCGGCGCTGTCCCTGCTTGCGGTCACCGCGGTCAACGGCAACTATCCGGTGGATGTGACGAGCAAGAACGCGCTGAAGATGCTGGAGCTGCTCGGGCGAACGGATATTCCGGTTGCGCGCGGCATGGCGCGTCCCATGGTACGACAGTCTCCGAAAGACCCGTTTACACACGGCGTAGACGGACAGGCGGAGAATTTTCTGCCGGAGCCGAAGACGGCGCTGAGCGGCCTTCATGCGGTTGACCTCATCATTGAAACGATCCGGGCTAACCCGCACGAGGTGAGCATCCTCTGCACGGCGCCCATGACAAACCTTGCGGTGGCGTTTATAAAAGCACCGGAGATCATCCCGCTTGTGGAGCGCGTCGTTGCCATATCCGGCATGTTCGGGTTGAATGAATACGCTTTTTTGAACGCCACGGGGGATTCGCCGCAGAGTGAATGGAACGTATTTGTGGATCCGGAGGCGGCGGATGTCGTCTATCGTTCGGGCGTTCCGCTGACGCTGATCGGGCTGGATGTAGCGACGCATTTCTGCGTCAATTTCTCTCAAGCGGAGCTGACTGCGCTGGAGCAAAGCCCGCGCGGCGAGGCGCGGTTTCTACGTCAGGCAATTCGGTTTGTCAACAGCCGCGGATTCGAAGCCTACTGTACGGTCATCGACTGCCTCGCGCTCGGCTATGCAATCGACCCGACGTTAATTGAAACAAAGCCGTTTCATGTCGGGGTGGAAACCAAGGACGGGCTGACGCTGGGGATGACCGTCCGCGACGGGCGGCATCATCATATCTGGTCGGAACTGCCCCTCGTTGAGGTTGGTGTCTGGGCGGACTATGACCGGTTTTTAAAGCAACTGATGTCGCTCATATTGGCGTAGTGAACAGAACGGAGAGCGGGTATGAAACGACGGGAATCCATCTATATTGCAGGGCCGGAGTGTTTTTACTCCGGCGGATTTGATCAACTCAACGCCATGCGGCGCTTTGCCGAGGTCAACGGGTTTGATGTATCTCTGCCGAACGACACGCCGTTGAAGCTTGATCACGAGGATCTACGCAAGAATGCGGATGTAATCTTTGAAAACTGTGCGCAGAGCATGAACCAATCCACGGCAATCCTCTGTGATCTGGAATTTTACCGCGGGCCGGAGGCCGACGGCGGGAGCATTTATGAGTTGGGCATGGCATATGCCAGAGGCATCCGCTGTTATGGTTATACGCGGGATAAGCGCGAGATGAAATGGAAATATCAAGGCCTCACGCTGAAAGACGGCTTGCCATATGACCGCAAGGGGCGTGTGCTGCCTTATTGGGATCTGCCGTTTTCGCCGAACGTGGTGGGCTCGACCAAGATTATCGAAGGCGGATTTGCCGATTGCCTGAAGCTCTTTCAAATCGATTTGGAGGAGGAGCGTAAACGGGGTGAAATCCCGGCCGAGCCCGCATCGAACGAAAAGAGGACAATGCATCCCCCTACAATCTATCTGTCCGGGCCGGAGCGCTATGATGCCAACGCGCAAGAACGATATGCGGGTATGCGGCGCTTATGCGAAGCTCACGGTTTTTCGGTGATTACGCCGATGGATGCTATCGAACAGCAACAAATGGAAGACCCCTATGCGCGCGCGGCGCAAACACTCCGCCGAAACGCAGAACATGTGCGTGCGTGCGATATCTTGATCGCAAACCTGAATGATTTCCATGGCTGGGAACCGGAGAGTGACACATCGTTTGAGTGCGGCATGGCGTTCCAACTCGGCAAACGCCTATACGGCTATATGGACAGCACCTTGCGGATGCGAGATCGGGTGCCAAGCCTCGGCGAAGCAAATGGATGGCGTGACATCTGCGGTTGCAACGTGGAGAATTTTGACTATCCGTTGAATTTGATGTTTGCCTCCTCAATGCCGGTGCTTGAAGGAACATTCGAACAAGTCGTAGAGAAAATTGCAGGCGATATACAACTCGAAGCATAGGATTTATCTTCGGTTCTCACCGGGCGATGCAATTCTGTGTAGCAAAGCAGCGTATCTAGCGTCGCCCGTGAAAACAAAACTGGTAAATCTTCTTTGTGCAACCCTTTTTCCAAAGAAAGCACTTCTTAGCGGTTAATGACCGTTGTTTTGAGACGAAACAGAGGCGCTGAATATCTCGGGTATATAAGCGATATCATATTGATCGATCCGCCTAGCGGCTGCCGGGCAGATCTTTTTTGCGTCTACGGTACAGGGAATGCTCCGGTTTTTAGCAAGATGCTTTCCTCGCGAGAGAAGATGGCGAATAGCGATGGATTGTATGATCGCCCTGGCTATTCGTCCGAAACCGAAGAGGAATGCCGATTTCTGCAGGCGCTAGGTGTTTGCCCGGTTTGCCGCCTGAAACACTGTACAAAATGGCTTTGCGAACAGAATTGATAGAAAGTTGCGATGTCGGCAATTGGGTCATTGCTATGACGAACGAAATATTCCGCCTCTTCTATGCGCCTCTTGATGATGTATCGGCGCATGGGTTCGCCTGTTTCACGCTTGAACAAACCGGAGAGATAATTTGCGTTGTGATAAACCGCGGAGGCGATTTCATCCAGTGTAATCGGTTCACTCAAATGCGTGTCGATATACTCGATCACCTGTCGGATCATCGTGGAATATCTGCTGCCGCGTGCGGCTTGCACATGTGTGGTAAACCCCTTGATCATCTCCGCTTCGAATCCCGCAAGATGATTGGCCGTTGGTGCGGATTCGATTTTTTGGATATATGCGTCGCTGAGCGTAAACGCCTCATCCGGCTTAACGCCGCCGGAGATCGCAGCGCGTGCCATAAAGGTGCAACTGCAAATGAGAGAGTTTTTCAGCGAACGAATCGGCGTGTTGGCGAGCTTTGCGCGCGGCATGCGGTTGATATCGCGCAAGATGTGCTGCGAACTCAACGTGTCCCCGTTTGCGATCATGCGGCAGATCTCCAGTTCGATGGTATAAGGCGCATGCTGAAACTGGCGGGTTCGGTAGTCCAACGTTTGCGTGTAATACCCATCGTCAATCGGTGTACCCGTATCAGGTTGAACCTCAGCGGTGTCCAGAAGTGATCGTTCGCTGGAAAACAGCGTTTCCAGAAGTTTTCCGGAATAGAATAGATGGCGTTCATCGAGAATAGGACAGGTTGCATAGTGTGCGGAGAGTTCCGCTTTGCAGCGAAACGGCAGGAGTCCCGCGCGGATCATTTGGCCGATTTTTTCGGAAGGGATAGAACTTTGCAGCACTGGTCCCGCCCGCAGCAGAACGCCATCCTTCGTAGTGAACAGCAGAAACGACTCGTTTACGGGTGTACTGTGATACTGTACGGATCGATCGTTCGGGTATGGGAGAGGGATCAACGATGTATCTCCGGTGATTCGCGCAACGCAGGGGATGACATCCGGCAGGCAATAAGAAGGTTCGTTTTCTGGAAACATCTCGATTGGAATTCCCGTCGCATAATGAAACGTGCGCAACATGTGGACCCGTGTTTCCGTATTCATCTTCATCTTCTCCTCTTGATATACTGAATATAATAATATAAAAATGAAAAAAATAATAGAACAATTGTATCGACAACCCATATAATGAAACTACAAGCGGGTCGCCCGGGCTCCACATTTCAACGGGCAATCAATTAAAAGCACACAGACAATTGAACAAGGAGGAAGAGAAAGATGAAAAAGATTCTTGGTATTTCGCTGACTTTGATGATGGTGTTTGCGCTGGCCGCAGGTTGTACCCCGGCGCCCGCAGCGACGGCAGCGCCCGCAACGGAAGCGACAGAAGTCCCTGCGGCACCTGCCGCGACGGAAGCTGCTCTGGCTGAGCGTACGGTCATCAAATTTGCTGCGCAAGCGGACAGTACTCCTGCGACACAGGCGGTGATTGACGCATACAATGCGTCGCAGGAACTCTACACCGTAGAGTGGGTCGACATGACCAACGATTCCGGCGCCATGCGCGAGCAGATTCTAACCAGTATGCAGGCAGGTTCCAGCGACTATGATGTGCTCTCTATGGACGTCGTTTGGGCGGGCGAATTCGCGGCGGCGGGCTACATTGCCCCGATCGACCAGCTCATGCAGGCGGACGGGCTCAAGGTATCGCAGTTCAATGCAGGTTCTATGATGGCAGGCAACTATAGCGCAAAGCAATATACACTGCCTTTCTTCCCGGATCTTGGGCTGCTCTATTTCCGTAAAGACATTGTCTCTGCGGAAGATGCGGCAACGCTGGTTTCCGGTGACTACACCTACGCGGATCTTCAGGCGATGGCGGAGAAATACATGGGACAGGGCGGTACTACCGACGGTATCGTCTTCCAGGCGAAGCTGTATGAAGGTCTTGTCTGTAACCTCACCGAGTATACGGCGGGTTGGACAGATATTGAAGGCGGCCTGAAAGCCCTCAAGGCGATGGTTGATTCCCCGGCTTCCCCGGTGGACATTCTCAACTATTCTGAAGGCGAAACGCACAATAGTTTCATCAAGGGGACGAGCGTGTTTGCACGCAACTGGCCGTATCAGTGGGGAATGATCGCCTCCGATGGCACCATTTCGCAGGATGTTGTCGACGTTGCCCCGCTGCCCGACGGATCGACTGTTGGCGGCTGGCTGCTCGGCATCAACAAGAACTCTACGCATCAGGAAGGCGCATGGGACTTTATGAAGTACGTTGCGACAGCTGGCCAGAAGATCATGTCCGTTCAAGGCGGCTACCTGCCTGGTTATAATGAGATGCTTTCGGATACGGATGTTGTTGCGGCAAATGCCATGCTCTCCATGCCTGGATTCCAAAACGCGCTTGCGACCACGATCTCACGCCCGGTCTCTGCACATTATTCCGAGACCTCCGATGCGATCATGAACGCCGCGCACGCCTACCTTTCCGGCGAAATGGAATTATCCGCTGCGGTAGACGCGATCAATACCGCGCTGGCAAAGTAAAGCACACAGCAGAGGCGGCGCTCCACCGTGGCTCGGTCGTAGCGCCGCTCTTTCCGTTTGGACTTGAAAGGGAGGCTGTAAATGCGAAAGACCATAACGGCAAAGCAAGCGGCGTTTTTGTTGCCGCTGTTTCTGCTTCTGGCCGTATTCGCGCTTTATCCGATCATCTCGTCTGCCGTCTACTCGCTGTTTGACTACCGGACGAATGACCAGCAGGCTGCTGGGCTCTACACGAGCGATAATTTTAACGCGCCTCTCTTTATAGAGGATTGCGGCTATATCACCTGGTTTTTAGAGGATGACATCACACTTGTTAGTCAAGCGGATCAAGCCGAACTACGCGCCGTGATGGATCGCGTGAATGCGCTTGCCACAAAATATGCGACCGCAGAGGGAGTAATCAAAATTCCCTCTGCCGAGGCGGACAAGCTTTTTGCCGCCGTTTCCGAGATAGAAGCCGACATTCAGGCCGTGTATGAACGAAACGGGCATGTTTCGTTTTACAACGGTTGGGAAAAACTCAATACAATCCTCGCAGAGATGCATACTTGCCTGATCAACAGCAATTTTACGGGACTGAGTGCCTATGCAAAACTGCTGCACGACACGCGCTTCTTCCGTTCTTTGCAAAGCACCGTAATCTTTACCGTGATCTCCGTCTCGCTCGAGATTGTCTTTGGTATGGGGCTTGCGTTGATTATGAATCAGGCGATCAAGGGAATCGGCGGGGTACGAACCACGGCACTGATCCCTTGGGCGATTCCAACCGCTGTCTCCGCGCTCATGTGGAGCTATATGTACGACGGTAGCAGCGGCATCATTGCAAAGATTTTTACGGATATCGGGCTGATTGCATCTCCGGAGCGGATGCTGCTTTCAGCGGGTGGTGCGATGTCGGCAGCAATCCTTGCGGACGTTTGGAAAACCACACCGTATATGGCGCTATTGCTGCTTGCAGGATTGCAGATCATCGACAAGGTACTGTATGAGAGCGCAAAGATCGATGGCGCGGGTCCCGCTAAAACGTTTTTTAGAATTACGCTTCCGCTGCTCAAGCCTTCGCTGCTCGTGGCGTTGCTGTTTCGCACGCTGGATGCATTCCGCGTGTACGATCTCATCGCCGTCTTAACCGGCGGTGCGCAGGGAACCGAAACGCTTTCAATCTACGCGTATAAACTCATGATTGCGCAGAACAACTATGGGTATGGTGCGGTTGTCGTGCTCGCGATGGCGCTTTGCGTAGGAATGATCGCGTTCGTGTTTGTCAAAGTACTCGGTGCGGAAATCGTCAGGGATGACTGAGTGGAGGGAAAACGCATGAAAACGAAACGAACCACAAAGATCCTTTCGGCGCTCATCATCGCGGCATTTTTAGCGGTGATGGTGTTTCCGTTTTTCTGGATCCTCATTACATCCTTCAAACCTTCCAACGAAATCTTTGGCAAGGATACCGCATTCAACATCATTGCCAACAACCCGACACTGACCAACTATCGCGAGGTGTTGGACAAAGGGATTCTTAACTCAGTTAAAAACAGTTTTATCGTTGCGACGATTACGACGCTCTACGTCGTCAGCGTTGCAACGCTGAGCGCATATATCCTCGCTCGCGTGCGATTCAAGGGAAAAGGATTGGTTCTCGCAATTATTCTGAGCGTATCCATGTTTCCGCAGATGGTCGTGGTCGGGCCAATCTTCAATATGTTTTATAAGCTGAGCATTCTCAACAGCTACTTTGTTACGCTTGCGTATTCTTCCATTACGCTGCCCGCTGCGGTGTGGATCATGGTTGCGCATTTCAAGCGCATACCGCTTTCCATCGAAGAAGCGGCGAGCATCGACGGCTGTTCACAGTGGCAAACACTTTGGAAGGTGATTTTTCCAATTGCGCTACCGGGTGTTTTTACCAGTGCCATTATGACATTCATCGCAGCCTGGAATGAGTATCTTTTGACCATGACGCTCAATGCAGACAAAGAGTTTCAAACGGTGCCGGTGGCCATCAACGCACTTCGAACGCAGTTCTCGATTCTTTGGGGGGAGATTACAGCCGCCACAGTTTTGGTCGTGATCCCCACGCTGATCATCGTGCTGCTGTTCCAGAAACAGATTGTATCCGGCATGACGTCCGGAGCCGTCAAAGAATGATGTGCGCATTTCAATGATCGAGCAATAGAAAAAATCACTCCGGAATGGTTCCGGCAGATTCAAGGAGTATATGGGTTTGGGTGAACTGGAATTTGTGACAAACGGTTTTTGCGCCGATACGTTTTCGCGCGATGAGACATTGTTTCATTGCGCGAACGGCTATCTAGGTGTGCGCGGCTCCCTAGAAGAAGGGGAGATGGACGAAAAGTGTTCTGTCCGAGGCACATACATCAACGGGTTTTGCGACGAGGAAGAGATTTGTTATGGGGAGCGTCTCTATGGCTTTCCGCAGACCAAGCAGGTAATCGTCAACCTGCCGGATGCGCAGGGCGTGATTCTCCACGCAGAAGGAGAGCGCATAGCGGCTTGGGAAACAGCGGCAAGCAATGTGGTTCGACGGCTTGATTTTGCAGCAGGAACGACCGAGAGGACGTTTCACTATCACACAAAACATGGAGTGCTGCAAATCACGATAACAAGACTTACCAGCTTTCTTCAAAAAGAGTTGTTTGTTTTACGGTATACGGTCAAATCTCTCGATTTTTCGGGAGAAATACAGCTGGATTCGGCCTTGAATGGGGATGTTGAAAATTTCAGTGATCCGGAGGATCCGCGCGTGGCTTCCGAAGGGCACTCGAAACTCATCATCATGCGTCGCCTTTTGGAAGGAGAGGCGCTTGGTCTTTTTGCAAAGACTGTTGTGAGCGGACGTGCGCTCGGTTGCGCGGTGACGCATGAGACAGACGGGGCGGTGCCGGAACTCACGATACAGGGGAATAGACTCTTGGCGCACGTTTCGCGTACGTTGAAGCCGGGACAGAGCGCGACGCTTGTAAAATATTGTGTATATACCGACGCGCCGGAGGAAGATGATTTGCTTGCTCACGCTTTCGCACTGGTGTTTCGTGCGCGCGAAAAGGGATTTTCATTTTGGGCTGAAGCGCAGCGGATGTATCTGGATGCGTTTTGGCGTCGTTCACGCGTGCGCATTGCGGGGAATGAACAGACGCAAGCATATCTGGATTTATGTGTATATGAATTGCTTTGCGCTGCGGGACAAAACGGCCGCAGCAGCGTCGCTGCCAAAGGCCTCAGCGGAGAGGGGTATGAGGGACACTACTTCTGGGATTGCGAAACATATGTGTTTCCGTTCTTCCTCTACACGGCGCCTGAGATGGCGAAGAAACTGCTGGACTACCGTTTTCACCTGCTGGACGCCGCGCGGGCGCATGCGCGTTCGCTCGGACACACACGCGGGGCGCTGTATCCTTGGCGCACGATCACCGGCTCGGAGTGCTCGGCCTACTATCCTTCGGGTTCGGCGCAATACCACATCAACGCGGATATCGCCCATGCGTTTTGCCAATTTTGGTATGCGACAGAGGATGTAGCGTATTTGCCCAGTATCTGTGAGGTGCTGGTTGAGACTGCGCGACTCTTCCTCGATGTCGGCCACATGCTCGATGGGCAGTTCCGCATCGACGGGGTTACAGGGCCGGATGAATACACCTGCATTGTGGACAATAACTACTATACGAATGTGGGTGCGGCAAATACGTTCTCCGCCGCGGTTGCACTCTGTAAAGCGCTGGAAGCATCCGGCGAATTTGACACGCTTCGGGCGAAAATTGGAGTAACGAAAGAAGAATTATCCGCGTTTTCGGCGGCAGCGGACGCGATGTATCTGCCGATGGATGAGAAGCTTGGCATTTGTAAGCAGGACGACAGCTTTCTCAACAAACAGCGCTGGGAGTTATCGGAGATTCCACCGGAAAACTTTCCGCTCTTGATGCACTACCATCCGCTCTATATCAATCGAAGGCAGATTTGCAAACAAGCGGATACCATACTGGCACACTTTCTCTACCGAGAAGAGACTCCGCTAGTGATGCGTCGAAGCTATGATTACTATGAGGCGATCACAACCCATGATTCAAGCCTCTCGGCCTGCGTGTTTTCGATGATGGCTGCGCGGCTGGGCGATTGCGAAAAAGCGATGCAATACTTCAATGCGACGGTTGGGATCGACCTCAATGATCAGAGTGGTAACACGCGAGATGGTTTGCATATCGCGAATATGGGCGGCGCATATCTCTCCATCGTTGCTGGATTTGGCGGGGTGCGGCTGGATCAACGCGGCCTTCGCCTCTTTCCGCTGTTGCCGAATGACTGGACATCGTATGCATTCCCGGTTGCGTATCGCGCAAGCCGGATTCTTGTCACTGTCGACCCGTTTGGGTGCACGCTTCGTCTGCTGGAGGGCGCGAAAGTCGAACTGGTGGTATACGACAGTGAAATTGCCGTAAGCGCAGATGAAACGCGGGTTGCGCGCCCTGTGCGTGCGGTGATCTTCGATCTGGACGGAGTGGTGACGGATACGGCGCGCTATCACTTTGCAGCTTGGAAACGAATCGCGACAGAGCTGGACATACCCTTTGATGAGGAGCAGAACGAACGATTCAAGGGTGTTTCGCGCAGGGAGTGTATGCGTCTATTACTCGAACGGTGCGGCCGCACCATGACGCTGGACGAAACCGCGCGCTGGATCAAGAAAAAGAATGAATATTATCTTGAAGCGCTGGCTTCACTCTCGCCCGACGCGATTTTACCCGGAGTTCGGGAGGCGATAACGTTCTTAAACGATCACAAGATTCCGATCGCGCTATTCTCAGTGAGCAAAAATACAGATCTGATTCTGAAACGAATCGGCCTGAGTAACACATTTGACGCGGTCGTCACCGGAGAGGACATTGAGCATTCTAAACCGCACTTTGAAGGGTATCTTCTCGCTGCGCGAAGGCTGAACATCGACCCGCGCCTTTGCGTCATGCTTGAAGATTCCGAAACGGGATTACTCGGCGCACGTAACCTCTCAATGCGAACGATCGGAATTGGGGACAGGCTGTCTTCAGAGCGTGCGGATCGTCATCTGCCTGACACAAGCGAGCTGCGCGAGGCGCTTGAAGAGATGATACTTGCTTATGTGTCAAATCATCCTGCGACCGTTGCGGTGTGCATCAGCAAAAAGGGATATTCAGGCGAGCGTATTCGCGAGACTTAGGAGTTCGGGCTCAATATCGTCGACGAAAGCTTGCAGGAAGCTGCATTTCGCTGCGGAACTTGCTCCGGCAGAATGGACAATAAGCCGGAAATGTTCGGAGTAGAACGGATGGATGCAACCGCCATACAGACAAAGCTCGTTAGAGCGCATAAGGCCGCGCTTGAATGCCATCTGATCAATTCCGTTGAGGTTTCGGATCATATTCTTTATATTGCTAAAATTGTTGAGGCGCATTGCGTGCCGGAAAGAAATCAACTCTTCTCGCTGAACGGATACGGTGCACTGGGGACTGTAGAGCCAAAAACCTGAATCTGAGATACCCCCGATTGTATCGACGTGCCAAGGACGAATGATTGGTCGACAGATACAAAACCCGCGCGCTCAAATCGCGCCGGATACACGAGCAGGAAAGCCACCTTCAAAGGTGGCTTTCCTGCTTACAACGGCACGATACGGTGCGCGCTGAGTCTTCATTTTGCGGTTCGATATTTGAGATGCAATCTACGCTAAGAATGCTATCATGTGTGAGAACGGTTCGCGGGAAATGGCCTTTGCTGATTATCGCTCACTCCTCTGCCATACGATACCCGACGCCCATCTCGGTGAGAATATAGCGCGGAGAACCCGGGTTCTCCTCGATTTTTCGGCGGAGATTTGCCATGTTGACGCGGAGGGTATGGCTATCGTTGCCGTATAGCCCCCACACCTCGCGGATCAGGGTATCGTGGGTCAACACCTTGCCTGCGTTAACGGATAACATCGCAAGCAGCTTATATTCGTTTGGGGTAAGATGCAGCACTTCCCCACGTAGTGTCACGATTCGCTTTTGATAATCAATATTGAGTTCGCCAATGACCTTGCTGGCTAGCCCCAGTGGTTCGGAACCCATGGACTTTGGGCTGTGCCGCAGAGCGGTGCGGATGCGGGCAAGCAGCTCCGCCGTGCCAAAGGGTTTTACGATATAGTCGTCTGCGCCAAGGTCGAGCGCGGCAACTTTGTCCCGCTCAAGCCCGCGCGCGGAGACGATGACAACCGGCGTTTTCGATTGTGCACGGATTTCGCGCAAAACCTCTACACCGTCCATATCGGGCAGGCCTAGATCCAGCAGAATGACATCCGGCGCGTTGGAAGAAGCGAGGGTAAGCCCTTCTCTTCCGCTGACAGCGCGCAGAGCACGATATTGGTTGGCGGTAAGGATCGCCATGATGAAGGCGCTGATCGACGCATCATCCTCAATCAGCAGCACCAGCGGCTGAATCTCCATACGATTTATCACCTTTCAGAAAATCAAAACGCAAAGCAAAGTTTTTTACGATTCATTCAGCGGAAGCGTAAAGCGAAAGACTGCGCCGCCTTCGGGACGGTTTTTCACGCTGATTCCCCCGCCATGCGCGCTCACGATTGTCTTGCAGATGGAAAGCCCGATCCCCATGCCGCGGGACGAATCTGCGCTTGGTTCTCCGTGTGAACGCATGCCGGAAAACAACGCGGGGAGCTCGTCGGGCGCTACTCCCTTGCCGTGGTCGGAAACTTCGAATACCGCATCGTTTCCTTCTCTTTGCAGGGAAACCTCAACTGGCGCGTGTTCCGGTGAGAATTTCACGGCGTTCTCCAATAGATTGATCAACACTTGCGCAATCAGTGTGCCATCCATCGGAACTTCTAAGAATTCCTCGGGAACAGTCACCTCAACAACGCGCGCAGGAAAGCGCTTATGGATTCGCCCGACTGCGTCTGCGACCACTTCTTCCGCTGCTTCCGGCAGCTTCTTCAGGTTTGCGGCGTTCTCATCCAGTCTCGTCACCGAGAGTAGGTTCTCCACCATGCGAATGAGCCATTGTGACTCATCCTGAACATTGGCGATGAGTCTCTCTTTCGTCTCCGCGCTCAGCGTCTCTTTGTTTTCCAGAATCGCTGCGCTTGCACCAGAGATGCTTGCAAGCGGAGTGCGAATATCATGCGAAATGGCGCGGAGCAGGTTTCCGCGCATCTTCTCCCTCTCGGATTCCAGAAGAATGGTCCGCTGTTCGTCCGAGAGGCGCTGGCGCTCCAGCGCCATTGCAACTTGCGATGCGATCATGCGCAAAAACAAGCGGCTGTTATGGTCGAGTTCGTTCTTCTTACAGGAGATTCCCCAAACCGCGAGCACACGCCCTTGCGAGAGCAGCGGCATGTAAAACGCGTTTGCGCCCATCAGGGTGTCCGTTCCCGAACCGGCGCGCTTTTGATTGATAAACACCCAGTGCGCAACGGCTTTTTCGTCGGGTGAGTGGAGCACGGTTTCGTCCACATCGTCCGGCGCGACGAAAACCGTCCCGTTCGTCTCTTCCACCGGTATCTGCGTGTAAAACACGACGGAGCGTTCAAACAGCGTAACTAGAGTTCCATTCGTCAAACGCACGATGTTCTCCAAACCGCGCGTCGTGAGCAAATGTTTATTGATCTCGTACAATACTTCTGTACGGTGCTCTTTTTGTACGGCGAGCCTTGCTTCGGTTTTAATGCGGATGGTAAGCGCGCTGGTGATGAGCGCGACAAACAGCATGATCAGAAACGTAACCGTGTAGCCCGGCTGCAGCGCGGTGAAGGTATACAGTGGTTCCACAAACAAGAAGTTGAACAGCAGCACGCTCAAAACCGACGAGACCACGCCGTAAAGATACCCTTGCGTTGCGCGTGAAATGACCAGCACACTGAGGATATATACCATGATGATGTTCTGATCGCCAAGATTCAGCTTTCGCAGCAAAAACGAAAGCAGCGTCGATACCAACAGAATCGCAAGCGCTTTGAGGGTATCCGCGGGGGTAATGCGCAGCTGCTCGCGTTGACGCCGCCGCTCATGCGCACCGGGCGCATGCCGCGCGGGCAGGTCGGGTACAATATGCACTTCAATGCTCGGAAGAAGTCCGATCAGACGATCTTCAAAGTCCTCCTGAAAGAGCTTTTGCAGCAAACTGTGTCTGCGGCTCTTGCCGACGACGATGTTGGTGATTCCGGAAAGCCGGGCATATTCCGCGGTGGATATGACGACATCCGTTCCGGATATCGTGACGATCTCCGCGCCAAGCTTTGCGGCAAGGTCCATATTGGTGCGCAGCACAGATTGCTGTTCTTTCGTGAAATACTCGCTGTCCGGTGTTTCCACATATAACGCGGACCACTGCGCATGAAACGCTTCCGCCGCCCGTGCAGCCCAGCGGATGCAGCGCGCGGAAGAGGGTGAAGGCCCAATGCAGACGAGGAACCGCGTACTCACCATTTTTTCGGCAGTACGGCGCTCTGCCTGGTTATCATACCCGATTCGATCCGCCGCTTTTCGCAGCGCGATTTCACGCAGAAGCCGCAGGTTTTCCATCACAAAGAAATTTCGCCGGGCACGCTCCGCTTGCTCCTGTTTGTAGACCTTGCCTTCCTCAAAACGGCGCAGAAGCTCGTCCGGCTCTACGTCGACGAGCTTGATCTTGTCCGCGCGCTCAAAGATCGCGTCCGGTACGGTCTCCTGCACCTTGATCTTTGTGATGTTTTCGACAATGTCATTGAGACTCTCAATGTGCTGCACGTTGACCGTTGTAAACACGTCGATCCCGGCATTGAGCAGTTCTTCTATATCCTGATACCGTTTGCGGTTGCGCACGCCCTCGGCGTTTGTGTGCGCCAATTCGTCTACCAGAATCAGCTGCGGCTTTCGAAGGAGCGCCGTATCGAGGTCAAACTCGTGTAACGCCATATTGCGATAGGAAATCGTTTTCGGCGGGATGCGCGGCAACCCTTCCGCGAGATGCGTTGTTTCAGCGCGCGTGTGCGGCTCAATGTAGCCGATGACCACGTCCACGCCGCACTGATAAAGCTCCCGCGCTTCGTCCAGCATGGCGTATGTCTTGCCGACGCCAGCCGCGTAGCCAAAGAAGATTTTGAGGCGTCCGACCGGATTACCCGGTTCTGGTTCCAGCCCCGCAAGGAGCCTGTCGGGGTCTGGCCGATCGTCAAAATTCTGATTTTCCATCCGGATGCACCATCCTTCGTCGTTCATCTGATTCTACCACGTTCATGCTCTGTGTGAAACGGCTGTTCAGCCAAGAAGCCCGTCGAGCGCGAGGTTGACCTTGAGCACGTTGACGACCGGCTCACCGAGGAAACTCAAAACTCTCTCTGTCGTGTATTGCGCGATCACTGCGCGCACATCGTCCTGTGAAATGCCGCGCGAAGTTGCAATGCGTGCCACCTGATACTCCGCGGCTTCCGGCGAAATATTGGGGTCTACGCCGCTGCCGGAGGCCGTGATGAGATCGGCCGGGAGATCGGCTTTGTTTTCCGGATCAAAGCTGTGCCACCAGTCGATGCGCTCTTGCAACAATTTGGCTTGCTCTTCGCTCGTTGGAGAGAGGTTGCTCACCTCGCCCGGCCTGCCGATGAGGTATTCGGGTTTCGTAAAATCCTGCGCAATCAGCGCAGAGCCGTATTCTCGCACAGACCCATCGGACAGGGTTACGCGAATCATGCTTCCGTTTGCTTCGGCGGGGAAGAGGAGCTGCGCCGCGCCCGTAACAAGAGCGGTATAGACCACGCCGCAGAGCAGGGATATTACTGCAAAGCAAGCGAGCGCAGGACGAAGGATGACCAATCGTTTTCTCATAGGATAAACATCTCCTTACACAAGACCGCAAGCGGTCAACAACAAATCAATGAGTTTAATCGCAAAAAACGGGGCGACAATACCACCAAGGCCATAGATCAGCATGTTGCGCCGGAGCAGTTCGCTGGCAGGCAATTCCCGATAGCGCACACCCTTTAGAGAGAGTGGAATCAACGCGATGATGATCAGCGCATTGTAGAGAATCGCCGAGAGCATTGCGCTGGTCGCGCTGGTCAGATGCATAAAATTCAGCACGCCAAGCTGCGGATAAATCGCAAAGAACAGCACAGGGATGATCGCGAAATACTTCGAAACATCGTTGGCGACGCTGAACGTGGTCAAAGCCCCCCGCGTCATCAGCAGTTGTTTCCCGATGCGCACGATGTCGATGAGCTTCGTCGGGCTGGAGTCAAGGTCGACCATATTGCCCGCTTCCTTGGCGGCCTGCGTGCCGGAGTTCATGGCAACCGCAACGTCCGCTTGCGCAAGCGCGGGTGCGTCGTTCGTTCCGTCGCCTGTCATGGCGACGAGGTGTCCGCTGGCCTGATAGTCCCGAATGAGCTTTAGTTTCGCTTCCGGCGTTGCTTCCGCAAGAAAATCATCTACGCCTGCTTCGGCGGCGATGGCGGCTGCGGTCATGGGGTTGTCACCCGTGATCATGATGGTTTTAATCCCCATCTTGCGCAGGTCTTCAAAGCGATCCTTGACGCCTTTTTTCACGATGTCTTTTAGGAAGATGACGCCGAGCACTCGCCCGTTTTTCGCAACCGCAAGCGGAGTGCCGCCCTGACCCGCGACATATCTCACGATACGGTCGCATTCGTCGGGATAGGTTCCGCCGCGTTCCTGCACATAGGCGCGTACCGCGTCTGCCGCGCCCTTTCGAATCTCCTCGCCTGCGTAGTCTACGCCGCTCATGCGCGTTTTCGCCGTAAAAGGAAGGAAGAGCGCGTTCGATTTGGTGAGCTCGCGTGCGCGGATATCAAAGCGGCGCTTGGCGAGCACGACGATGCTTCGCCCTTCCGCCGTTTCATCCGCGAGGGAGGAGAGCTGCGCTGCACTCGCGAGTTCATACTCTTCCACGCCGGAAACGGGCAAGAATTCGCTCGCCTGACGGTTGCCGAGGGTGATCGTGCCGGTTTTGTCCAGCAGCAGGACATCCACATCTCCCGCGGCTTCGATGGCGCGCCCGCTCATCGCGAGCACGTTTGCCTGGTTGAGGCGGCTCATACCGGCAATACCGATGGAGGAGAGCAGCGCGCCGATGGTCGTCGGCGCGAGGCAGACGAGCAGCGCTACTACGTTGGTAATGGAGATTGCCGCGCCTGCGCCCGCCTGCTTGCTTGCAAAGGCGGTGAACGGCAGCAATGTGCCGGAGACGACGAGGAAGATGATTGTCAGCGTCACAAGAAGGATTTGCAGCGCGATTTCGTTTGGTGTTTTCTTGCGGGAAGCGCCTTCCACCATTGCGATCATCTTGTCGAGGAAGCTCTCGCCGCGCTCCGCCGTTACGCGGATGACGAGCCAATCGGAAAGAACTGTGGTGCCGCCGGTCACCGCGCTGCGATCCCCGCCGGATTCGCGGATAACGGGGGCGGATTCGCCGGTGATGGCGCTTTCATCTACGGAGGCTGCTCCGTCGATGACCTCTCCGTCCATCGGGATCTGCTCGCCAGCGGTGACATAGACGATATCCCCTTTTTTCAGGTCCGCGGAGAGGACTTCTGTATAGTCCGCGAGATTGGCGGCAGACTTGAGCTTGCGCGCGGAGACATCTTTTCTGGCTTTGCGGAGGGTGTTTGCCTGTGCCCGGCCGCGCCCTTCGGCGATTGCTTCCGCAAAATTTGCAAACAACACCGTAAACCAGAGGATCAGTGCAATAGCAAAGGTATAGCCGCGCGCACTGTCGGAGATTCCGAAGAACGAGAGAATATACAGCGCAGTGATCAGCACCGCACCGAGATAGACCACAAACATGACAGGGTTTTTCACCTGGATGCGTGGGTTGAGTTTGATAAAGGACTGCTGCAGCGCATCCTTCAGGATGCCTGGATTTTGTTTTTGTTCCATATCGTTCACGCTCCTCTCAGCGCGTAGTAAAGTAGTCCGCAATCGGCCCAAGCGAAAGCGTAGGCAAGAAGCTTAATGCGCCGATGATCAGGATGACGCCGATCAGTAGTCCCGTAAACATTGCGTTATCGGTCGCCAAGGTTCCGTCACTTGCGGCGACCTGACGCTTTTTCGCGAGATTCCCGCCGAGAAAGACCACTGCAACCATCGGAACAAATCGCGAAAACAGCATGATGGCACCGCCTAAAACATTGGTAAACACATTGTTTGCATGATAGCCGCCAAAGGCGCTGCCGTTGTTGTTTGCCATCGATGTGAAGGCATACAGCACTTCGGAAAACCCATGTGCGCCGCTGTTGGTGAGCCAGCCATGTACGGCGGGGAGCATCACCGCGACAGCGGTTCCAAGCAGGGAAAGTAACGGCGGAATCAAAATAACAAGGCAAACCATCTTCATATCGTATGGCTCCACCTTTTTACCGAGGTATTCCGGCGTTCTGCCGACCATCAGCCCCGCGATAAACACCGTCAGCAGCACAAACGCAAGCATGCCATATAACCCGCTGCCGACGCCGCCGAAGACGATTTCGCCTAGTTGCATCAAAAAGAGCAACAGCAATCCGCCCAGCGGGGTAAAGCTGCCGTGCATGGCGTTGACAGATCCATTGGAGGCGGCGGTAGTTGCCGCGCCCCAGAAGGACGAAGCCCCGATTCCGTGGATGACTTCTTTCCCCTCCAAATTACCGTTTGCGGCAACGCCGGACAGCGTGATTCCGCCATTGGCTTCGCTGAGGGTAATGCCGATCAGCGCGCCGACAAAGAGGAGCATCATGACCACATAGAGCACCGTGCCCTGCCTGCGGTTTTTTACCGCGCGTCCAAAGGAGACACACAACGCAGAGGGAATCAACAGGATCGAGAGCATCTCCACAATGTTACTCATCACCGTCGGGTTTTCAAACGGATAAGCAGAGTTTGCGCCGAAAAATCCGCCGCCGTTGGTGCCGAGCTGTTTGATTGCAATCTGACTTGCAGCAGGCCCCATTGGCAGCATCTGCTGTGCGCCGGATTCGAGTGCCGAAACCGTATGGTATGCGCCAAGGCTCTGTACCACGCCCTGCGATACGAGAAGAATCGCGACGATGAACGACAATGGCAGGAGCACATAGAGCGTGATTCTCGTCAGATCAACCCAGAAACTGCCGACCGTATTGCGCTCTTTGCGGACAAACCCGCGAATCAGCGCATAGAGCACCGCAATGCCGGATGCCGCCGAGACAAAGTTTTGCACCGTCAACCCCAGCGCTTGCGTGAGGTAAGAGAGGGTTGTTTCACCGGAGTATGCCTGCCAGTTGGTGTTGCTGACAAAGCTTGCTGCGGTGTTGAACGCAAGATGCCAACTGGTTCCTGAAAAACCTTCCGGGTTTAGTAAGCTGCCCTGCAAAACCATCAACAGCCAGACGGCGATCAACCCGGTCAAACTGAAAACGAGAACCGAGAGCGCATATTTTTTTGCGCTCATTTCCTCGTCTGCCCGGATACCCATCAAACGATAGGCGCCTTTCTCCAGCGGCGCAAACAAGCGGGAAAGAAACACCCGCTGCCCGGACATAACCCGGTCGATATAGCGCCCCAGCGGGATGGAAAGACCGATCAGTATTAGAAGCAGGAATATATCCTGCAATACGATGTTACTCATATGGATTCCCCCCGAAACAATACATAAAACAAATACGCCAGCAGACCCAAGCCAATCAGGCCTGAAACAATGAGTACGGCTTGCATGCCTTGATTTCCCTCCTTAAGAAGTTGATTAACACTGTCACGTGCGAGAAGCATCGCCTTTTATGGGAGAATAATAGAAGATTTTGCATAAAAGCGGTGTCAAGAACGCCGGTTTACACGTCAAGAAAGCGTCAAGAAAAAAAGTTTTTGGGTATTGATTCAAAACAAAATTGCGTAAGCGGAATAACAGATGCGAGCGAAACTGTCTCATGCGCTCTGAAAATCATGGGACTCTATCAAATCATTCTGCAAAACGGAGGGATTGCAAGATGAGGCAACGTCATCTGCCGGTTTTGAAGAAGGGATCAAACAGATGAGCGAAGACGAAGGATTTGATTGGTTGGTGCTGCGCTCGTTCAACGAGCGGAATGACGGTGCCAAAATACAGCAGAACTGGGCGATGCGGACAAAAAGTTACACGCAAGGCGAGCAGTTCTTTCATATAGTTAATGCAGTACCGGCAACATTGGTGCAAAGAGCCTGCACGATACCTCGACCGAGCGGTGATGTGCGGGGGATGACAGAAATGAACTTGCTGCAAAAAGGCACGATAGATCGCCTCAGGTGCCTGAAGAGAAAAAGGATAAGAATTCCGGAATTTATAAAGAGTAGGTGATATTTTCGACTATTTACTCAACTCGAATGATGGGGACACCAAGCTGCTTGGTGAAATGTTGTAATCTCTATGATGTTATATGACCCATTCAATTTGTGTATGTATTAATGCAGATTGACGTGCCTTGACGGAAACATTATTATTTTCGTGTAGCTGTTTTTAAGACCAGACGATGTTAATAACTGGATTTCGAATCCAATCCCTGATGGGCGGAGGGAATAGAACGTGTCGATAGGGAAAACCGAGATTTTTACTTTGCTCAACAACATTGCCCTCTTGCTGATCATGTCGGTTGCGTATGAATCTACCAATTTACTGCCAGACAAATACCGAAAACTAAAACCCTGGATCACGGGAGCCACCCTTGCGGGCGCCTGCGTCGTGATCATGAATTTACCATTTACCTTGCAGCCGGGGCTGGTGTATGACACCCGCTCCATTCTCATTAGCGTGACGGCGCTGATGTTCGGATGGATTCCTACGATCATGATAAGCATCACGGCGATCGTGCTTAGAGTAATAACAGGCGGCATTGGAACGCTTTCGGGCGTTGCTGTCATTCTCTCTAGCGCTGCAATCGGACTTGGCTGGAGATATTATGTATACCCCAAAACAAGGATCAGGCGCTATCTCAGTGCTTTTTTCATGGGCGTTGTTGTTCATATCGCAATGTTGATTTGCACGCTTTTGCTTCCCTATCCGCAGAATATTGCGGTTATTCGAACAATTGCACTTCCTGTCTTGACCATTTATCCGGCAGGCTCAATCCTGTTGAGCGTTCTGTTGATTCGACAGCAAGATTTCAAAGGGATTCAGGATCAGCTTGCACAATCGCAGGAGCGATTCAAAGCTTTATTTGAAAAAGCGCCTCTTGGCTATCAATCGCTGGATAGCAACGGGTATTTTATTGAGGTCAATCAGCAATGGCTGGATTTGCTTGGATATTCCAAGGAAGAGGTGTTGGACAAATGGTTTGGAGACTTTCTCGCCCCCGCATATCGTGACGCATTCCGTCAGCGGTTTCCGGTTTTCAAGGAACGGGGACGAATTCATAGTGAATTCCAGATGATTCATAAGAATGGCGATCCTGTCTTTATTGCGTTTGACGGACGGATTGGCTATGACGCAAACGGAGAGTTTCTGCAGACGCACTGCATTCTGAAGGACATTTCAAGCGAGAAAAAGATGGGAGACGATCTTCGCATCAGCGAAGAAAAACACCGCCGCCTGTTTGAAACGATGGCGCTCGGCGTCGTTTATCAGGCAAACGATGGGTCGATTATATCCGCCAATCCAGCCGCGGAGCGGATTTTGGGGCGTACATTTGAGCAGATGAGAGGGCGAACTTCAGGCTCGCCGATTTGGGATATCATAAAGGAAGACGGAACAGCTGCAACCGAAAGCGACCACCCGGCCATGATTGCAATCAAAACGGGGAAGCCCTTCGGACCGATCGTCTTTGGCGTTTTTAACCCCAAGATTGCGGATTATGTTTGGATCAGCATCAATGCTGTTCCGCTGTTTCGCCCCGGCGATGCGACGCCGAATCAAGCATATACGACATTTCAGGATATCAGCGCAGAGCGCAAGGCAAACCGGAATTACTACTTGCTGTTTCAGGAGATGGTGGATGCATTTGCCCTGCATGAGATTGTCTGCGATGGCGCTGGCAAGCCGATCGATTATCGATTCCTTGCGGTAAACTCCGCGTTTGAGAAGATGACAGGGCTATTGGCAAGCGATATCATCGGCAAAACAGTGCTGGAGGTCATGCCCGGAACGGAGCCGTATTGGATAGAGACATATGGCCGCGTGGCACTGTCCGGCGAACCGATTGCATTTGAAAACTTCAGCAGTGCAACAGGTAAGCACTTTGTTGTGAGCGCATACCAGCCGGCACCGAGACAATTTGCTTGCACTTTTTCAGATATTACCATGCGCGTGAACGCAGAGAAGGAAGCAAAATGGATAATGTCCCGGCTGCGGGGGTTGTTGGAGAACAGCCCGACCCCGATCATGATCATTGATGAGGACGGCGATCTCATCGAGTCCTCCTCTTCGGCAGAGAGCTTGATCGAACACCGCGTTTCAGCGGAAGATGGGGCGGTTGTGCGCTGCGCGCCCGCCATTATTCGGACGAAGATCACTCTCGCGCTTCGGCAGCCGGATCGGAACGGGGTGATTCGCGACCTCGATGTGTTTGAACTCGAGAAGGATAAAAAGTACTATGAAAGCCGACTGTTTCCGATTTTTGCGCCAAACCAACAGAAGCGGCTTTTTGGATATCTTGCTGTCGATGTGACGGAACGCATATCCGCGGAGCAAGCGCTGAAAAACAGCGAGGAAAAGTATAGCACGTATATCAACAGCGCTCCGTTTGGCATTTTCGTCGTAAACGAAAAAGGCGAATATATCGACGTCAATCCTTCTGCAAGCAAAATTACCGGATATGACCGGGAACATTTGCTGGAGATGTCCATTCAGGATATTACCGCAAAAGAATCCATGCAGGACGCCATACAGGGTTTTTATGCACTGAAGGAATCCGGCAGTCTGGACACCGAACTGCAATTCATCCGTGCCGATGGAACGCGGCGATGGTGGACGGTTACCGCGACGAAGCTCTTAGGCGGCCGATATCTTGGCTTCTCCACAGATATAACGGATCGAAAGAACGCGGAAGAGGAACTCATATTCCTAAGCAACCGTGATTTTTTGACGGGGTTATACAATCGTCGTTATTTTGAATCTGAACTCAAGCGCGTGGACGCCAATTCACGCGTACCGATATCCATTATCATAGGGGATATCAACGGCGTCAAACTCATCAACGACGCTTTCGGCCACGCAGAAGGAGACCGCCTCATCATTGAGTCGGCGCGGATTATCCGTAGTTGCTGCCGGGCGAACGATACGCTCGCCAGAATAGGTGGCGATGAGTTTGGCCTGATTATGCCGAATACCGACAGCGCAACAGCACTCAAGGTGCTGACAGGGATTCAATCTGCGCTGAAGTCTTTTGACTTATCTGAGAAGAACGATCGCTTTCAGCACAGCGTTTCGCTTGGATTCGGAACAAAGAAGACTCTAAATGAAGACATCATTCAGATCATCAAGATCGCAGAAGAATATATGTATCAGCGGAAGTTGCTGGAGCACACCAGCTCACACAGCGCAATTATATCGTCCATCAAGGCGACAATGTTCGAAAAGAGCCATGAAACCGAGGAGCATGCGGAGCGGCTGGTTATACTCTCAAAATTGATTGCAAACGGTATGAATCTGGCGCAGAAGGACCGAGACCGATTGGAGCTGCTGGCAACGCTGCATGATATCGGAAAAGTTGGCATCAGTGATCGTATCCTCTCAAAACCAAGCAAACTAAACGATGAAGAATGGGTGGAGATGAAACGCCACCCTGAGATCGGTTATCGCATTGCGATGTCTTCCCCCGAGCTGATTCCTGTGGCGGAGGGAATTCTCTGCCACCAAGAGCGATGGGACGGAAACGGCTACCCGCAGGGATTACGCGGCGAGAATATTCCGCTGCTTTCGAGAATCATCGCCGTTGTGGATGCCTATGATGCGATGACGCAAGACCGCCCATATCGCACGGCGATGACGCACGCAGACGCAATAGCAGAGATTGAACGCAACGCTGGGGTGCAGTTTGATCCTCGAGTTGTGCAAATCTTTGTCCAACAGGTGAGAACCGCGGAACCATTCAAGGCAAACGCGGGATCATGATTGAATTTGAAGTTTCAAGTGTGATCGTTGTTTCGGTTGATCGTATAAATAAACATATGGTCGTATCGGAAAGACAAATCACTTGTATTGGCTTGAGGTAAGCTTTGCATGCATGCGCGAGAGACGAGTGGTCGGATTGCTTGAGTGATTCTCCGCGAGACCGTGAAAGTGTGCAAAACGTTGGTGTCCATGTAGTAAAAAGAATTCAAGGGATCGCATGACGCATGCGTAACAAGCATTACCGAGCGCACGCAAAACGATTCATCACTGGGCGACAATCATTTTAACTGTTTTTTTAGAATTGAGGTATTGCGGAGCAATCCATTCCCTAGTACGATGAAGACAGCCGTTTTATTGGCAAGGCAGCAACGGCGCAAAACAAAGAGTGGAACAGGAGGTTGTTGAATGGCAAAATATGTTTGCCCGATCTGCGGGTATACCTATGATGAAGCACTTGGGCGCCCGGAGGATGGGATCGCGCCGGGTACTTCCTGGCAAAAATTGCCTGAAGATTGGACTTGTCCGCTCTGCGGAGCACCGAAGTCTATGTTTGAAGGAAAAAACACACCTGAATCCAAGTCTGCAACGGCCGCAAGCGCCGTGCAGCCGCCGGAAGAACCTTTGCGGGAACTATCGGCGGGCGAACTTGCAGCGCTATGCTCCAACCTGGCCAAAGGCTGTGAAAAACAGTATCATGCAGAAGAGGCAGAACTGTTTTCTCAGCTTGCCGCATACTATGAAATGCAGGTTCCAAAGCACGAAGCAAAAGACTTCTCGCAGATACTCGCTTTAATAGAGGAAGAGCTCCGAATCGATTATCCTGCCGCAAAGGAAGAGGCGGCAAACAACCATGACCGCGGCTCTCTGCGTGCGCTGACGTGGGGAGAGAAGGTATCAAGAATTCTTGTCTCTTTGCTTGGCAAGTTTGAAAAGCAGGGCGATTCCATGCTGGAAGGCACGAATGTCTATGTCTGCGAGATTTGCGGGTTTGTTTACATCGGCAACGAACCGCCGGAGATTTGCCCGGTCTGCAAGGTGCCGAACTTGAAGATTTCGATGATTGCAAAGGAGGCAGTTTGATGTACGCGGTTCGTAATATTCGCTTGTGTACGAAGGATTGTCTATGCCTCTATGTTTGCCCAACAGGAGCAACGGATACGGAGACGGGACAGATTGACCGCAATAAGTGTTTGAGTGGATGCCGCGTCTGTGCGGACGCATGCCCGTCACATGCGATTTCACTCGTTCCAGAGTCCTATCCGCCGCAACAGGAGAAGAAGAGCCCCGTGGTTTTCAAAATGCGTGCTCTTTCGACAAGCAAGGTGAAACAGGAGCAGCTTTTTGCGCAATTGGAACAATCGGCGTCAAGTGAATCTGCGCGACGGCTTGCCAAGGCGATGCGGCGATCCTGTCGCCTGATGGCGGAAGATGTCTTGCGCGAATCCGGCTATATGCTTCCGCAGAGCGAAAACGTTCAGACGCTGCTTGAGAATGAACTGGAAATTGTGAAGGATGAGGCGTTTCCGAAGGATGCCGCCAAGCGACTGATTGCATTACTGAAACAGTAGCAAGGCCTAACAACCGTTTGCGGGAATTCGGAGTGTCTGGGAATTTGCCGCAGGATGGATTCAATTCTGTGCAGATTCCCGATTGCCGAGCGCTTAAGTAAAATAAACGATATCCCCCGATTCGCGGCCGCCTTTATAGGGCTGGTTGATTACGTTACCCTGAAATATCATCACGGCGGTTGCCCCGCCGTCAAAGTTATAGGCCTGCTTACAACCAAGGCTTTCAAACAAGGCGGATAGTTCCGTTAAGTTCATGCCGATGGAATAGTTCTTCTGTCGGCCATCTACTACGACAAAGCAATAATGCCCCGGCGCATAGTAGCCGATTGCGCTTCTTGGATGGCGATCTGTCAACGTTGAGTTGAATTCAGAAAGCTTCCCGCCGTTCTCGTCCAGCAAAGGCGGCCCAAACGACCAGGACTGCCAAATACCGCGCGCAATGGCTTCCGTCAAGTTGAAGCTTGCAGAATCATAGGTTTTCAGTTCGCCATCATTGTATAAAACGCAGACATCGGTGTTGGGGACATCGCGATAGAGGGTGCCGTTTCGAACGACGATGCCCTGGCTTCGCGCACTGTAGTAATCTCCGGTAACAGCAAAAACTGCATGGTTTTCATTCGCGGTTGTAAGCGGGAAATCGTAGATATTCCTGCCGTATTTTCCGTTTGCAAACGCTGCTTTCAGAGCATCGATGTTTTTCACATAGACATCGGCGATAAAGTAGGTCGCGCTATTTTCCTGAACGCGATTGATCGCGATGTTTACGGTATCCGTTTGATAGCTGTAAAGCGCATTTGCGCCTGTATCCGCGGCGGGAAAGGTAGCGGAAAAATCCCCCGGAATCGGCGTTGCGCTGGGGGCAGGTGTTGCAGCAGAAGGATCCGACGAAGAAGCCGGCAGATCGCTCACAATCGGGGTGGGAGTGAAACTGGTATATCGCGACGCGTCGACCGGTTGCATCTTTCTTGGCAATACATGATGGAACAATGCAAATAGATTCAGGGCAATCGCAAAGAGTACAATATCGCGAATGATCACGTTTATTGCGCCGGGTCTTTTCCGCGTTTTTCCGTTTGTCTGTTTGTGCCGATGTTCCATGCAAACCTCCAATGATTCCTTTGCAGGATAACACTACAACATGAGAATTATCGGGGAGAAACATGATAAGTAGATGAGAATTCCGCAGAATAGAAAAACAAGGCTCTCTTAATAGAGAGCCTTACTTGATTGTCTTTGGATTACTTGGGGAAAATGACGGAAACGCTTGTTCCAATATCCGGTTCGCTTTTGGCGGAAACACAACCGTTGTGCGCTTGAGCGATGACGGACACGATCGAGAGGCCAAGCCCCATGCCGCCTGTCGCGCGCGCACGCGCCGGATCGACGCGATAAAACCGCTCAAAAATGTGATCGCAATGCTCGGCATCCATCCCGATTCCGTCGTCGGAAACGGTTAAGACGGTTTGCGCGGCATCAGAAACAAAGTCGAGCTGAATCGTTCCGCCCTTTGGCGTATATTTGACGCTGTTGTCGATCAAGGCGTGCAAGAGCTGTTTGATCATCGTTCGATCGGCAGTCATGCTGTCGTTTGCGGCAGCGAGGGATACCTCGTACTTGTGTTCCGGGTCGATCAATGCTTGTTCCTCTAGCAGTTCGCCAAACAGTTCTCCGATGGAGAACATGGAGAGGCTCAGCTGGGCTTGCATATTATCAAACCGGGCGAGGAACAACAGGTTTTCAACGAGCTGATTCATATAGGCTGTTTGTTTCTGCAGCGCACGAATGCTGTCATGCAAAACCGCCTTGTCCTCGCTTCCCCAGCGGGAGAGCAGATCGACATTGCCTTGCATGACAGCAAGCGGGGTACGCAGTTCATGGGAAACATCCGCGACAAACCGGCCTTGCTGGCGGTAAGCGGCCGACACACGATCAAGCATATTGTTGATGGTGAGAGCAAGGCTTTTGAGCTCATCGTCCGGCTCGGGGACTTCAAGTCGCGCGTCGAGGCTGCTTCCGTCAATCTGCGTGGTCGCATGGATCATCTGCGCGATGGGGAGCAGCATCTTTCTGCTGGTATAGTTTCCGGCCCAAAGTGCGGCCAGCATACCGATTAAATTTGCACCGATGAGCAATACGCCGAGCAATTGGAGGAAGGCCGTTTCACTCTGCAGTTTTTGAACGATAGTTAGCGTCCCAAACACGGTGTCATGTTCCCGAATCGGTTGAGAAACGAAGAGCATCATATGCCCTGAATGAAAAATGAGGGTAGGATTGGGCGCGGATGACGGCAGTTCCTTTTCATTCACAGGAAAATTCAGCAACCGGTTGATCATGTTTCCCGATGAATCATAGATGAAAATCGAAAGATACTGGTCGTTATTCTGTTCTTCGAGTATCTCCGGATTGGAGAGGGATTCCTTCTCTTCCACCTCTTCCACCAGGTGGTCGCTCATCAGCTCCGCCGTGATAGAAAGATTGCTGGACTGCTTTTGAATTAAAAACTGAAAAGCGACGAAAAAAACGCCGATCGAGAGCGCAAGAAGAATCACGGCAAACAGCACGGTATAAACGCCCGTCAACCGGTCGGAAAGCTTACTCTTTGCGCGTTTTATCCCGTAAAACATATCCAATCCCCCGTACGGTTTCTATAATGCGACTCTCGTCCGAGTCGTGGATTCGATTTCGAACATAGCGTACATACACGTCCACCACGTTGCTATTACCCGCATAGGCATATCCCCAGACGTGGCTGAGAATCTGATCTCGCGTGAGGACGATATCCCGGTTTCGAAGGAGATATTCGAGTAAATCGTACTGCGTTTTTGTCAATTCAATCATTTCGCCGGCGCGCGTTACTTGCCGGGAGGACGTGGTGAGCACAAGGTCGCCAACGGAAAGATTCCCCTCAGGTGATGCCGATGAGGCTGTTTCGGTCGTTCGGAGTACCATACGAATGCGCGCGAGGAGTTCTTCGATATGAAACGGCTTTGTGATGTAGTCGTTTGCTCCCATGTCGAGGCCGTTTACCTTTTCCATAACAGCGTCCCGCGCGGTAACAAGAATGACGGGGACAGCGCTTTCTTTCCTCAATCTCCGCAGGACTTCCATTCCATTCAGCTCGGGTAGCATGACGTCCAGCAGGAGCAGATCAAAATCACCGGACAAGGCCTTCTCCAGACCGGTTCGCCCATCCATACAACTGCTCACAAAATACCCCTCATGTTGGAGTTCGAGCGTGAGAAAGCGTACAATTTCGGCTTCGTCCTCAACGATTAGTATTTTCATGCAGCAAGCCCTCCTCTGGCGGGAAGCGATCCTCTTTGTAGAAGCAACCATGTCTTTAGAATGATTATACGTGCAAATCCGGGAACTATCATTATGATTCCATTAGAATTTTTTAAGAATTTTCGAAAGCTTGATTTTCATCGAATTCTAATGTTCGATTCGCTGTATTCTCATAACCAATGCATATGATGATTCAGCGAGGTGCCGATATGGAGAACACACAAAAACGCAAAGCCGTACATTGGTCTGGACCGCTGTTAATCGCGCGAGATGCTTTGATCTTTCTCGGGTGCGTTTTGGCAGTGATGTTTTTTTATGCTGCCTCCCCGCAGGCGGCGCAGTTCGCAGCCAGAAGCAAGATGGCCGCTTCATCCGACGCGAACGTTCAAACGTGGAACACAGCAAACTCCGAAGCCCCGCAAACCAATGTGCCGCAGACAAGCACGGACACGGCAGCAGAAGTGGCCAACACGGCAGAAACCCCGTCTCCGACGCCTGAGCCAACCCCGTCGCCTGCGCCGGATACCCCGGCGGCTCACGGAGATTTTTCCGCAACATTCCCAACGGGCGACACTGGCGTGGGTGCCCTGTATAGTTACCAGGGTGAGACGACAAAAATCGCCATCCATAAGGTCCAGTCGGATGGAGTAACATATTTTGTTGCCGATGTTTGGATCAAGAACATCAATGCGTTACATACCGCGCTGGCAAAAGGCACATACGGGCGGGGATTTCATGAAATGCCATTGAAGATTGCAAATGATAATCACGCTGTATTTGCCGTATCCGGAGATTATTACGGCGCACGTGAGCAAGGCGTTGTTGTACGGGACGGTGTCCTGTATCGCGATGCGATGGGCGACGATGTTTGCATACTCAAAACGGACGGAACACTGCAAGTATATGAAAAGGGTTCCTTTTCCGCTCTCGAGATGCTGGATAACACGGTCTGGCAGGCCTGGGCGTTTGGGCCTGCGCTGGTTGAAAACGGTGCGGTCTGCGATACGTCAGGCAGCAAGATCAAGGTGAAAAATCCCCGCGGTGCAATCGGGTATTATGAGCCGGGGCATTACTGTTTTATCGTTGTTGACGGCAGGCAGAGTGGATATTCCGATGGGATGACGCTCGACGAACTGGCCCACACCTTTGCTTCGCTGGGTTGCGTGAGTGCCTATAACCTCGACGGCGGCGCAACTGCCATGATGGTCTTTCAAGGCTCGGTTGTCAGCCAACCGACCAACGGCGGGCGCTCCTCCAGCGATATTATTTACTTTTAATATTTTAGAAAAAGGATAGGAAAGACATGCGGGATAAGCAAAGTATCTGGGGATTTTTCTCACACGCCAGCATTATCATCGGGATGATGTTTGTCGTTTTCTTTGTCATCGACCGATTTAATCCGGCAATGGAGTTCCTCACGAGCAGTTTGAGCAAATGGCTGATGCTGGTTTTGGCGCTGTGCGCCATGATTACCGGCCTCTATTCGGCAATGTTTCTGTTTCAGAAACAGAAACGCCGCGACGACAAGCGCAGCCAAGCGCAAACCAGGCTGGCATCTGAGAAGGAGAGCGCTTTGCCGCAACGGCCGGCGAAACCGTACCGTGATTCGCGCTATTCGCAGCAGCGGCAGCCAAACGAATACAACCCAAATCAAGGGTACCAGCCGGATAAAGCGCGCAATAGGAACGCCTATCCGCAGGAGCAACCGGGATATTCCGCTCAACAACCCGCCGCCGGATATGAACGCAGGGAGTCCTATCATAGATAATCCCCTGGGGGATGATCGCTGCCTGCCGGATCATAAAAATCGTTTCAATGCCGTTAGGAGTTTAGATGCAGGACTGGCTGATTCACATCATCAATCAATTTGGCTATTTCGGGATCGCATTTTTGATTTTTCTAGAGAATGTGTTTCCCCCGATTCCATCCGAAATCATATTGACATTCAGCGGTTTTTTGACCACCATAAGCAATACAAACATACTGGAGACATCGCTTTTCGCAACCGCAGGGTCTATGGCGGGAGCGATTCTCTTCTATCGATTGGGTTGTGTGCTGCCGCAGAGAAGGATTCTGCAGTTCATCAAGAAGCATCAAAAGATCCTTCGTTTGAAGGAAGCAGACTTAAAGCGATCTTTTGATTGGATGATGAAACGGGGAGGTTCCGCGGTATTTCTCTGCAGGTTCATCCCGGTTGTCCGAAGCCTGATTTCGATACCTGCCGGTGCGGCGCGCATGCGATTGTGGAGATTTTTGCTGTATTCTGCATTGGGGACAGCGATTTGGAACACGCTACTGGTCTATCTTGGTGCTTTAGCGGGAAAGAACTGGCAAAGTATTTCAGGTTATTTTGATACCTATGCATATATCGTTGGGATTGCGGCGGTATTTGTGCTGGGATTTTTTATCATTCGGCATATCCTAAGAAAAGCAAAGTCGAGGTCGATATAGGTGGTTATACCAACGAACCAGGCATGTACTCCGGTTAAAAGGGGTACGTGCCTTTCGTTTACGGTCTCATTCTGGTGTTGGCTGCGCCATGGCGCATGGGAAAGAGCCCGTCTCTGGCGGGCGGCGGTTGTGCTTCGCAAGGGCGCGTGGACACAGCGGCGCGTTACGAGTCAATAGCAGTGCCGGTGACTTTTCCACAAAATGAAGACCATGTCGCAACCGATAATTGTTATACTCAAATGTAATCGTTCGAACATTCGAGAAAAAACAGTTTCAACCAACCAGGATCGGACAGGGTACGGAGGAAAAATGAAAAAAGCATCTCTTCTCATGATTCTTGCTTTGTGTTTTTTGCTTTTCGCTTGCGGCACGCAACCGAGCGATGGCGCAGAACAGACAGCGGCACAGTCACAGGCCGAAGCGTCGGCAGATGCAAACATACTGGATGGCACGAACGCAAAAACGGTTGATGCGCGTCTGGTCGTCAACGGCACGGTGCATCCGTTCAACGGATTGGCGCTCAACGGCGGCTATTTTTTTCAGCGGCAGGACTTAAGCACTGCGCTGGGTGATGTGCAGGTCGAAGGGGTCAGAAGCGTTCAACGCGATGGGGCTGATTATTACGCGCTGGAAGATATCTGCGCCAACACCGGCTACAGTTATACGCATGATAAAGTGCTAGCGGCGGACTATGTTTGGACCTATCCGGACGTAGCGCAACAACTGCAGTCAAATGATGAACTGAATCGGGCTGTTGAGAAGGGGTTTGGCGAAGCACAAGCCGATGATGCGAAGGTAACCTATCAGCAGTTTTTTGCGATGCTGGATCGCGTGGTGGAGCTTTCCGCTCCCGATAAGCTTGCTGATTGGCAGGCGCAGTTTCCTCAGGCGCGCGCTTCCAACGAAACGATGACGCGGTTTGAAGGAATGATGGCCGTGTTAAAGAGCGCGATTACGCTTGGCGGTGATTACCTGTCGTTTGCGATCGACTGGTTGCCGTTGAATGATAAAATCGGTGACAAAGTATGGGATGAAGTCAACAAAGTAAAGGAGCCGTTTCGGTACATAACCAACAACTATCCCTATGAAGGCGGTGGGTTTGCGGGGAATGATTTCTCGAATTGGGATGATTGCAGCGTGGCTTACCGCTATTCCTACGCGCGGATCTCCCTTGTGAGCGGGAATCCGATTTTTGACTATGATGAAACGCGAAACTCTATGCTGCCGGACAAGCCGTTTACTTATAACGCGGCAATGCTGGCGGCGCTCCGGCTATACGAATCCCAATCGTCTTCGGAAGGCTTGGTTCCCTTGGCGGACCCGCAGGCAACCGCATACGATCCTACAATCATCACGCAACAACTACTGGATCGCGCAAACGCGAGAACCGCTGTTGCGCAGGATCATCTGCCGGTGCTCAAAGGTCTTGTCTTTGGAGGCATGTATGAATTTGACGGAATGCCAGTCACGGATGCAGAACTTCAGATGGCGGCAAATTGGGGGTTTAATAGCGTTCGCGTTATGATCACATACCAATCGTTATTTGATCAGGACGCTACCAGTGTTGACCTCAACAAGCTAAAGCAAGTGGACAAACTGATTGCTTCAGCAATGAAATATAACCTGCATTTGAATCTATTGACATTCACCATGCCAGGCAGATGGGCACAATTTGATGGGAGCACCTTTACCAGCGTCGGAGAATTTGACCTGTTCACCAATGCGCAGAAACAGAAGCAAGCGGCGAATATCTGGACAATGCTTGCAGCCCGTTATCGCGGAGTACCCAGCGCATCACTCTCGTTTAGCCCGCTTTGGGAGGTGTTCAACGGGAACTTGAGCACGGGGCTTCCGTTTCAGCCGTATGAGGACAAGGATACAGCGCGCGTGTTCGATCAGCTTGTTGGCGCAATCCGTCAACAGGATTCGAGCAGGCTCGTGATCTATGAAGCGACGGCAAGCAATAATGCGGCGGATATCGAACACGAAGCGGGGTTGGTGAAAGATACGCTCGAGAGTAAGTATGACAACATCATGATGATGGCAAACTTCTGCGAAGGGCCGTTTGTCTATGCCAACATGACGGCGGAGGAAGGCGAGCACATCGACAACAACAACCACAGCATGTTTCTCTCGGATTATCCAACCACGATCTATGCCGCGCAACGACAGATCTGGAAGGATCAACCGCTTGAGATGACAGGGGAGCTGGTGAGCGGAACGACGCTGGAGCTGTATCTTTCCAAGAGCTGGGGAACGGGAAATCTGGAGATCGTAGCGGACGGGCAAACGATCTATAGTGAACCTCTTAACACAAAGAGCTATGACATGAGCTATCCGATTTCCAGGTATTATCCGTTTGCCAAGAGCGACAAACAGGTCTCTGTGACGCTGGATCACGATGTGCAAAAGCTTGAAATTCGTTTTAGCGGAGACTCCATCGAATGGAGCGGCATCAATGTTATCCTGCCGGATTCTTACGCAGTGGAACGCTGGTGGAGCGAAACCGGGTATGATGCAAGCCTTGAGGGAAGAGAAGCAGAGCCACCGGAACTCAAGAAAACGTCTGTCATAATGATTTGCCCCAATAGTTATGATGTGGGGCGACTGATCGTCATCCATCCGGATGTAACCTACTCTTCCGAATCGATTTGGGAGCAGTCAAACAAGGAGACGATCGAAGCCTGGGCGAAGGCAATATCCGAGTTTGCGCCGCACAGCGTTGTCCGGATCGAGACCGCGAATTTCAACGCGGTTGCCCTGGATCAGGCTCTCGCATACTATCAGGACATCTTCACCGCGTTGAATGAATATGGGCTTGGCTGGTATAGCAACGATTACATCAACTTCTCCAATGCGGGAAGGCGCTACTTGGGGTTCAAACCTGTGAACTACTTTGGCGCGTCTTTCTGCAAGGAGTTGCTTGAACAGCTGCAGTCGTTCCAGTAAGGCACCTCTCCATTTTGCTATTGTAGACGAGAAGCAAACCGAAAGGATTACAAAAATGAAATCAAGGCCGCCCGACTAAGGGCGGCCTTGATTGGTTGCTTTCGTATTAGAAATTCGTTTTTTCCAGTTGCACGGTGCAAATCGAATCCCCCAAGAGAGAGACGGGGATGATGTTGCCCTGCATGCGCAGGAAGATGTCCTTTTGCGTGGGGAGGAGGTTGAGGAGCACGGCGATGATCGATCCATCGGGGTTTTGAAACGCGGATGCGTCCACATCTTCGGAAAAGCGCGTACTCGCAATATGGGTGGCTCCCGGCTCCACAAAATGGCTGAAGTGCCAAATATAGTGGTAGGAGAGCTGCTTTTCATACGTGCCTTTTTTCGTGTCGCAAAGAATCGGCGCTTCGCAGAAGTTTTTCGCGTGGTTGGGCCCGCCGAATTCGTCCAGCGCAATATTCCAGTCAAGAAATGTATTCATGCCCGCGTTGAAATTGCCGATCATATCGTGGGCATACATCCGCGCGTTTTGCAGCCCGTTCTCCGCGGAAAAACGGTTGTATTCGATGCACCCTTCGGAAAACAGCAGTTCCAGCTTGGGATATGCCTGCCGCACAAGCCGGAGCGCATCAAAATGATCCCCGCTGTACCAGTGAAACGCCGCGCCGGAGATCATCGGCAGTGTTTCCTCGTCTGCAATGTCGCAGACGCGGTCAAAGAGACGTTCTTTATTGTGATCCCAAATATAGACCGCAATATCACGAAAACCACTTCTTTGGAGTACGGGAACGAGAAAATCTCGCAAAAAGCGCTGTTCTTCCGCCGGGGAAAAGGTGCAACTATCCCAGGCTTGCACCGCATTTGGCTCGTTTTGCACGGAAAGCCGGGTCACATTCAGCCCCGCCGCGCGATACGCGGCGATATAGCGGCAGATGTAATCCGCCCACATACCATAGCATTCGGGTTTTAGCGTCCCGCCATGGGTTCGCGTGCCGTTGTCCTTCATGTAAGCAGGCGGCGACCAAGGGGTCAGCATCAACGTCAGCGGCGCGGGACAGAGCGCGGACGCGGTTTTCAGATACGGGAGGATGTACTGTTGATCGTGTGTGAGCACAAGCGGTGCGCCTGCGTTACCCGCCGCCTCATAAGGCGCGAGCGAAAAATCACAGCTGTCGATGGATGTGCGCGCCATCGTATAGCGAAGCCCATCCCGCCCGAAACAGGCAGAAAGCACCTCTTCTTGCTTTGCGGGAGGGAGTTTGGAGAGCGTATAACCCACCGCCTCCGTGATTGCCCCGCCGAAGCCGAATATAGTCTGGTTCTCGACCGCGGGGTAGAGGTTGATGACGTCGCGTTCTTGTGTATCGTTGTCCGCAATCACCGCGCAGTTTCTCGTATCTTGCGCGGCTTTGCCGTCATGGTAGGTCGTTGTGGTTGCCGTTGCTTGCATGGGGTAGCTCCTTGGTTGTTTCAAAATCGATTTTGGGTTCAAGCCTGCGAGAGGAGAATGCTGTTGACGGAGCGCGGCTCCAGCGCGAAGAGCAGTGTTTCGCCAAATGCGCGGAAGGTCAGCTCCCGCTCATCGCAATAGGGGTTAAACACCGACAGCGCGATGGAACCATCCGGGTTTTCAAACGCCAGCGTGTCCGCGGCCCAAGGTCCGCGCATGCCGAGGCGAATCGCCCCGCGCCGCACGATGGCTGAGACGCTCTTCATCACATAAAAATCCGGGTTGAGCGTGTAGTTTCGCGTGGCAGGGTCGACGGTGACCATCGCGTTCTGCGGATCTCCCCATGTGCTGCGCCCAGTCGGCTCCAGCACGGGGTTCCAGTAGAGATAGCTCTCCGCGCCGTTGCCGATATAGTGCTTCAGCATCGTCCAAACATAGAGCGCATAGTCCCATGTGTTGTCGCCAAAGCCACATTCGTTTTCGCTCTGCATGAGCCGGATGCGCGGCCACCAGCTTTCAAACGTGCGCTGGATGGCAATTTTTCCGCCCCACTGGTAGCTTACGCCCGTGATGAATTGCAGCGCCTGCTCATCCGAGAGTACGACGTTGGCGAAATAGTCATAGTCTTCGGTTGCCCACTTGTCGAAAATCAGCTTGTGATAATCGCAGCCGGGTGCGTTGATGGTACCCAGCCAGAGTTCCGTTTCGGGACATTCCTTGCGTAAAACCGGGCCGAGATAGTCCCGAATGAACACGCGCAGCTCCTCGCCGGTCCACATGCAAGAGGGGAATTTCTGGTTCGCGACCGGCTCGTTTTGCACATGTACCTGATGAACGGTCACGCCCTCCGCCGCGTAAGCCTGCACGAAGCGCGCAAAGTATTCGGCATAGGCGCACAGGTTTTCCGGCGTGCGGATGAGCTTACCCCAGTTATACACCGGCGGGTCTTTCATCCAGGTCGGCGGGCTCCAGGGCGAGGCAAAGAGCGTCATCTCCGGCTGGAAGCTTTGCGCTTCTTTGATATAGGGGATCAGGCAGTGCTTGTCCCGCTCAATGCTGAAATGCGAAAGGGAATAGTCGCCGGGTGTTTCGTCGAGGCTGTACCAATCCTCGGCATAGTCGTTTGCGCCGATTGGCAGGCGGCAGACGTTGAAGTTCGCGGCAGCGGGTGAATACAGCTCGGAGAAGAGGGCCGTTCGTTTCTCGTTCGGCAGGTGCGACAGCGCGCGGTAGCCCAGCTCGTTGAAGCAGCCGCCAAAGCCTTCCATACGCTGATAGCGCTGTCCGTTTTCTTCCAGAGTTGCAGGCGCGGACACGACAGTGCAATTTTTCTTTTGCCATTGCGCGTGTTCGTTGGAAAAATGCCAGATCACATTGGACATGTGGTTTGCCTCCTATTTTTCAGAGCCTGTGGTCAGGCCGTCGATGATATAGCGCGAGAAGAATGCAAAGACGATCATGATGGGGATGACCGAAATCGCGATGGCAAGATACATAGCCCCATAGTTTGTCACGTATAACCCTTTGATCATAGAGATCATGACGGGCATGGTGTAGAGCTCTTTCTTTTGCAGGATGATCAACGGCCCCATATATGCGTTCCACGAGGCGACAAAGTTGAAGATGCACATCGTCGCCACGCCCGGCATGATGCAGGGCAGCACGATCCGGTTGAAGATGCCGAATTCGGAGCAACCCTCGATGCGCGGCGCTTCGATCATCGAATCAGAGATGCTCTGCTCGATGATGCCACGCAGGAAGAACACGGTGGTCGCGTTCGCGATGCCGGGGATGATGAACGGAAGATAGCTGTTCGTCATGCCGAGATTGAGGCAGAGGCGGTAAAAGCCGATGATGCTCAACTGCGAGGGGATCATCATCGACACCAGCACGATGGCATACAACGCGCCCTTGAAACGGAAGTTGAACTTCGCAAAGCCGTAGGCGATCATCGCGCCAAAGTAGCCCGTCAAAATCGTATAGGGAACCGTGATGAGGATGCTGTTGACAAACCCGCGCCAGATATCGACCAGCGATTGCATGGTCTTGTAATTCCCGGCGAGGGAGTTACCCGGCAGGATGTTGAATTTTTGTATGATGTCCAGGCTCGAATGCGAGCTGTTGACAAACACGACCAGAAACGGCACTGCGCACAGCAATGTTAGTAGGATCAATAATAACCGTACGCTCAGCGCGGAGAAACGAAATGAATGTTTTTTCATAGCTTATACATCCCGTCCTTACTGCGCATGGCCTTGTATGCAAAGCCGCTCATCCCCGCGATCAGCAGAAACAGCACGCAGGAGATGGTGGCGCTATAGCCATAGTTGAAGTTCTTAAAGCCTTGATTATAAAGGTACATCGAAACGGTCAATACCGCCTTGCCGGGGTCGCCAAGATTATTGGAGAGCGTCAACGGCACATCGAAGAGCTGCATACCGCCGATGAACGACGTGATGGCGAGATACACTAGCGTGGGTTTGATCAGCGGAAGCGTGATCCGCCAGAAGGTCTGCGATCGATTCGCGCCGTCTACCATGGCGGCCTCGTACATGCTTTTATCGACCGTTGTCGTCCCCGCGAGGATGATGACCGTTGTGTAGCCAAACCACATCCACCACTGCACGAACGAGACGAGCCCGCTCGTGAGCGCTTTGCTTTGGAAGAAACTGATCGGAGCGCCGCTGACATTCAGCGCGGTGAGCAGTTGATTGACCGGGGAATTGTCGCCGTCAAGCAAGAGATTGAAAAGAAGGCCGACCGAGGTTGCGGTGATCAGATTTGGCAGGTAGAACACCGCGCGATAGAAGTTTTTGCCGCGGATCTTGGAGAAGGTGAAGATGGCTACCAGCAGCAGCGCAACCCCGAACTGCGGAATCGCGTTGCCGAGCCAGATGCGGATGGTATTCCAAAGCGAGAGGTAAAAAACCTGATCGCCGAGGATGCGTGCATAGTTTTTCAGCCCGATGGAAATGGCTGGCATCATGCCGTCCCATTTTTGCAGGCTGAGCTGAAAGGTGCTGATGATGGGGTAGAGCCCGAAGATCAGAAACACCACAAAAAACGGCGCGATGAAGAGATAACCGTAGCGGTCTTTTGCGAGTGTGCTTCTGCGGGGCTTTTTGCGCGGGAGCTGCTGCGCGTCTGGCTGGATCATGTCCGGTAGAGTCCCCTTCCTTAAGATGGGTAAGCGGGCTGCCGCAATGCTTCGCGGCAGCCCCGCTTTCGTGTGGATGTAGGTTTATTCCGCGATGGTGAGTTCCGGATAGGCGTTGAGCGCATCCGCTTTGAACTGCGCAATCGCTTCGTCCTTCGTCATCGCGCCGGAAACATAGGACTTCACGGCGGAGAGGAAGGCGTTGTTCAGCGTGCCGTCATACTGCGTCATCAGATCTGCGGGAATCTTCGCCATGACGCCGTTGTAGAACTCATAGAGGTTCTGTCCACCGAGGACTGCGTCGCCCGCTTCTTTTGCGAGGGCTTCGTCCACGCTCTTGAGCGCGACATACTCGCTGTACTCGCTGGCATACGCCTTGACGGATTCTTCATTGAGCGTGCAATATTGCAGGAACAGCCACGCGAGGTCTTTGTTCTGGCTGCCGTCATAGATGCCGACCCATGTGCCGCCCTTGACATAGGGAACCGGTGCTTCGCACATGCCCCATTGTCCGCTGGTGGTGATGGCGGAAGGCTTGATCAGGAACTGATAACCCCATGTCGGAAGGATATAGCAGAAACAATCCGCGCTCTCCACGGCAGCGTACCATTCTCCGCTCCACGGATCGCAATTCTTATCATATCCATTATCCACGATGGTCTTCGCCATGTCCATATACTCGGACAGGTTGGCATCGATCGAGAGTTTACCATCCGTAACCCAGCCGCTTGCACGGTTGGTGAATTCCATGTTCATGATGTCCTGCCAGGTGGCAAACATCTTGATGCCGGAAGCGGACATCTTGGCCGCAACTTCCATCATCTTTGCGTTGCTGTTGAGCATTTCGGCAACAGCTGCGGGATCATCGGTGCCCAGAACGGCCTTGGCGATATCGCGGCGATAGATGATGCCGCCCGGGGAAGCCTGCCAGCTCAGCGCCTTGATGACGCCCTTGGAATCGGTGCCGATGTTGCGGACGTATTCCCAGATGTTGTCTTTGTATTGATCGATCCCAAACTGGCTCAGATCAGTCCAATACGGGGTTTCGACCAGATATTTCACATAGTCGGATTCGCCGGTGAACAGGTCGGGGGCTTCGCCGCCGCTGATGGCGGTGGAGAGCTTCGTGAGAAATTCAGAGTTCGGCACGACGGTGACCTCAACCTTGATGTTCGGGTAGACGGCGTTGAAGCCTTCCACAAAGCGGGTGAGTTCCTCGCCGGAGGACCAAACGGTGATGCTGCCGCTCAGCGTGGCGGGGTCAACGGGAGCCTCCGTCGCTTCGGCTGCGGGGGCTTCGGTTGCGGCTTGCGCGGCATCCGTGGGGGTTGCTTCGGCGGCGGGGGTGGTTGCGCAGGCAAACATGGTGCACGCCATTGCAAGCGCCAGGATCAGTGCCAGGGTCTTTTTCATGGGTTCTCTCCTCCTTTTTTATGCTGAAATGCAAATGCATTCAGGTGCTGGGCTGGGATTCGTTCACGGTGTGAACAAATAAGGGATTGCTAAATGCTTGTGCATTCAGGTGCGTGGGTAAAACGACAAATAGCGAAAATACCAAACGATAACAAATAATTTGCCACACAAAACCAGACTGAACTGCCGATGCATTCAGTTGAAGAAATCTTCAGTTTGGTTCATGGTTTAAGAATGTGCGGAGGAAACGCTGTCCCGAAGGATGATTTCTGGCTCTACCAGCTGCTTGACGCGCTTTTTGCTGCCGTTGAGGCGGGCGATCAGCGCTTCCGCCAGCCGCATCCCGATCTCGTAGACCGGCTGATGAACGGTCGTCACATTCGGGCGAACCAGCAGGTCGTGCCCGAGTCCGTCAAACCCGACAAGCGAGAGATCCTGCGGGATCTTCTTGCCTGCCTTCACAATTGCGTTTGCCGCGCCGATGGCGAGGGTGTCCGTTGCGCAGAACACGCCGGTGCACTCCGGATGCTCCGCCAGAATCGATTTCATTGCAGCATAGCCGCCGTCTACGTTGTTGGGCGCGGTGAGTTGCGGACAGGAGGCGGGATCGATCCCCGCCATTTGCAGCGCGCGGGCAAACCCCAACGCGCGGTCCACGGTATAGTCTTTGTCTTCGTTGACATTGATCAAGGCAATATTGCGATGCCCGTTTGCAAGCAACACCTCGGTGACCTTTTGCGCGCCGGCGACGTTGTCCACGTCGATGCAGTCGATATCCGGGTTGTCGTTGTGGCCGAAGAGCACCAGCGGGCGCTTGCGTTCATGCGTATAGTGGTAGATGCGGCTGACTTCGTCCTTGAGAAGACCGGTTGCGATATAGCCGTCGCAAAGATGCTCGCTGTCCAGCTCCCGCCGGATCAAAAACGAATAGACGTGTTTGCTGAGCACTTCGCTGATGCCTGCGACAAAGTGCATCACGAATGGGTTGGTGAGGTCGATTGTAGCGGGAATGTAGACCGCGACGATGCCGATTTTGTTGGAAGCCAGCGCGCGGGCAACGGGGTTTTGCACATAATTCAGTTCCGCCAGCGCGCGCTCCACCTTTTCCCGCGTTGCAGGCTTGACCAGCTCCGGAGAGTTGATCACACGCGAAACGGTAATGGTGGAAACTCCCGCAAGGGTTGCGACATCTTCTAATCTCATCGGTTTCATTCATCCGCCTTCATGAAATGATAGCGCTATCATTATACTGGAAAAAGAAAAGCGTGAACAGATCAATTTGAAATGTTAGCGCTAACATTGGTGACAAACAGATCATATCACGGAAAAAATGAAAATGCAAGAGGGGAAATCTGTTTTTTAATGAACGACTGGGATGACGCGACTGCTTACAATTCGTTTACAACTTGATGCGGACACGTTTACAAATACCATGGTAAAATGTAGAAAACTGGAGGAATGCATATGGCACGAAACCGGGTGCTTGTGGTGGAAGACGACGAGAGTATCAACAAAGTGATCGTAAAAAACTTGACGGTGGCTGGCTATGCCATTTATTCCTGCATGGATGGCGAGCAGGCGGAGCGTGTGATTGCGCGCGATTTGGATTTTGACCTTGCGCTTCTAGATGTAATGCTGCCGGGGCAGGACGGATTCGCGCTGCTTGGTATTCTGCAGCACGCAGAGATTCCCGTGATATTCCTCACGGCGCGGAGCGATGTGGAGAGCAAGGTGCGCGGGCTTCGTGAGGGCGCGGATGATTATATTGTTAAGCCCTTTGAGGTGCTGGAGCTACTGGTGCGCATCGAAAAAGTGCTGGAGCGCGCGGGTAAACTCCGGCAAATGCTGGAGGTAGGGGAGCTTACTATTAACCTACTGGAACGAACCGTTCGGCGGGATGGTAGGGAGATATTACTAAAGCCAATGGAGTTTGATCTATTTGTGATGCTCGCGAAAAACAAAAACATCGCGCTTTCGCGGGAACGGTTGCTTCACGGCGTTTGGGGTGTGGGGTTTCAAGGAGAAACACGCACCGTGGATGTGCATATCGCGCAGATTCGAAAAAAGCTCAGTTTGGAAGAACAGATTAAGACAATCTCGAAGATGGGCTACCGATTGGAGGATTAGCGCATGAAGCTCTGGAGGAAGGTCTCGCTGATTGCGCTGATTCTAGTCGTGTTGGCGACGGGGGCTTGCTCGCTTATCATGCTGATTCGAAGTGGGAAAAGCAATCTTGCGCTCTCAATACAAAACACGTTGACTAACCAACAGGTGCGTGCCGCGTCTTGGTCAACGGCGATGGCATCTGAGTTGAACGCCAGCGATTCCTCCGTCGCCATACGCAGCCTCGCGCGGTATCTGATTGCGAAATTCGCCGAGCCGACGACGATTTTACGTAGCGGTGTGGACACAATCTTTAACAATACCGCTCTCAATCCGAATGACTACCTTCCAATCTCATCTGCAGCGCAACAGTATATCATTACCGAAATCGACAGCCGCTCGATACTGATTACGGGAAGCCAAATCACGATAAATGAGAAGGATTATCAGCTATATGTAGTTTCCGACGTCACGTCTGTCTACACAAACATCGAGACGATGGCACGTCAGTTTGCTTTCATCAACTCTGGCGTCATTGCGTTAACTGGCGCGATTCTTATGCTGCTGTTGCGTGCCGTGCTTCGCCCAGTGCGAACCCTGCAAAAGAGCGCGGCCGCTCTTGCCAGCGGCGTGTATGACCAACGGATCACTATTTCACAGGACGACGAGATCGGTGATCTTGCCCGCGATTTCAACCGTATGACGGATGCAGTTGAGTCGCATATTTTCGCACTGAAAGAGGAAGCGCAGAGGCGAACGCTATTCATGTCCGCATTGACACACGAGATGAAGACACCCGTTGCGGGCATCTCCGGCTGTGCGCAGACGCTGCTAGGCACGAAGATGACGCAGGAGGAGCAAGAGGATGTGCTGATGCTGATCAATCAGGAGTGCCTTCGCATCGAGCGGCTTTCACAAAAGCTCATGCAGATCATCGTACTCAAACAGGAAGACACATGCGAACTTGCTTCCACAAGTGTATCCGAACTACTTGACGGCGTACAGACTTCGGCTGCCGCACTGCTTCATCAGCGCGGGCTTTCGTTGGAGATTCGTAACGAAATGGAAACGCTGCCCATGGAGCAGGATTTGCTCACAAGCTTGTTTCTCAACTTGATCGATAACGCAGGTAAAGCCTCGCAGCCCGGCGGAACGATCGAGTTGATCGCACAGGGCAATACGATCTCCGTGACAGATCACGGATGTGGCATGCCGCAAGAGGAACTTGCACGAATCACGCAGCCGTTTTACATGATTGACCGATCGCGCGCACGGAAGAACGGCGGTATCGGGCTGGGGCTTGCGCTCGCGGAAGAGGTTGTACGGCTGCATCAAGCACGTTTGGTGTTCGAAAGTGAACCGGGCGTTGGCACGACGGCAAAGGTGGTGTTTAAACATGTTTCATAAAAACGAGCGTCCATCTAAATGGGGCCTGCTCTATCTTGTTCTGGCAGTCTCCATTCTGTTTTCGGTGTTTATCGTACCGAAGGTCGCGCTTGCGACGGTTGAGCGCACACGCGGGCAAATCGTCACCGCCGAGCCGCCGGAGAAATGACAGAGAAAATAAATTACGCTTCGTTTACGATTCGATGCGGACTTGATGCGGTTTTTTCGGTATCGTTGGTTCCATAAAACCCGTGATGCAACGGGCATGGAAAGTGAGGCTTCCTGAATATGACTCGTAAAGCAATTTCTGGTCTTGTGATCTGCACACTGCTACTTGGCGTACTGGTTGGCTGTGCGCAGGAAAACAGAACACTTACTCCGATTCAAACGAAAGACACCGAGCAGATGATCGTAACCGCAAGTCAAAACACAACCGAATTGGTTGGGCAAACCTTGCAAGAGAGCCTTGGTGTGCCAGTGCGCGTGGAGGAGCCTAATCTGCCGACGAAGAGCAGAAAATTCTCTGTTGCCATTTCGGCGGACATCAGCGTGCCGAAAACGGATCAGCTTTCGATCTATAAGGTGTCGTCGGCGGAGCTTTCCGAAGCATTCGTCGCCAACGCGTTTGATTATTTTTGTAAAGGTCAAACGATGTATAACTATGGTAAGCTGACCAACACGAGAGAGCAGATAGAAGGCCGGATCGGCATGATGCAGCGCGACCTGGACAACAACGATTCTCCCGATGGCCCGAATAGCGGCGATGCATGGCGAAAGGAATATGAAGCGGAGATAGCCAGACTGAAAACGGAGCTATCGAATGCGCCGGAGGATTTGGGCGAACCCATCCAATCTGCGCGGCTTGAGCCGGACGAGGCGGCGGGCGGTGGCACCTATGATCGGTTTATGGCAGTCAACGCGACGAAGTATCCGTTTACGATGGAGCTCTTTGCATGGAACAACGTGGCCTATCCCACCGATGAGGTGCGATACATTGAAGGCATGGACACAACCGTTGCGCCGAGGAGCGAAGCAAGCTTTCATTTTAACGATACGCGGCGTATTTCAGGTGTATTGTTTCGGGTGAAGGATGTCACCAATGAAGCACGGATTGCAGAACTATCGACAACGCCGGCCGAGGCGATGGCAAAATCGACATCGCTGCTGGATGCGCTCGGCGTCTCCGGCATGAAGCCCTATCGCGTCATTCTTGCGCGTGAGTTTGACGAAAACACCTCTGCAACCGGCAAGTATGCGTACTTCGTGCAGGTGTGTCGGACGGTTGACGGCATTACGGTGCTCAGCCCGTATGCGCGAACGTATGTCGGTGGACTGGACGACGGGCACGAATGGGCGTATGAAACGCTGGACATTCGCATGGACGACGAAGGAATCATCGGCATGAACTGGGTTTCTCCGCTGACGGTTGGCGCGGTGGAGGTTGAACGCGCGAACCTACTTCCGTTTTCGTCGATTCTGGATGTCGCAAAAACCATGCTCGTGGTGGCAAATGAACCGCTGGAGTCGGACTTGAACGGGTATGATCAGGTTGCAATCCAAATTGACCGCATTACGCTCTCGCTTCAACGCGTGCCAAATGCGGACTCCATCAACGACGGGCTGCTGATTCCCGCTTGGAATTTTTACGGAACGCAGCGCTACATTCTTGCCGGCGGCACCGAAACACAGCGCGGATTGGATGAGCCGATCGACTCAATCGACCAACCATTTCTCTCGATCAATGCTATAGACGGCACCGTGATTGACAAAACCCACGGTTACTGATCGCTAAAAGAAGCCGGGCTTCAAACGCGAACCATCTCTTTCCCCTTGCCCCAGCCGTCCGCATGGTGTACCCTATTACCAACCACAACGACATGCAAAGGCTGGAACACACATTGACCAAATCAACCCAAACGTATGAATACCTGCTGTTTGATCTCGACAACACCCTGATGGACTTCACGGCGGGCGAAAAAGCCGCGCTGTTTCAAACGATGGACGAGATGGGGATCCCTATTTCCGAAGAAGACTATCAGAAGTATCTGGAAATCAACAAGGCGGCTTGGGCGCGGTTTGAGGAGGGTGAGCTGGACAGTAAGGCTGTGCAGCGCGTGCGCTTTGAAGAATATGCGCTCTATCTGGGGCGCGATGCCGCGCAGGGAATCGGTATGAATGCGCAATATGTGGAAAACCTCGGCCAGCAGGCGATCTTGCTGGAAGGCGCACTGGAGATGCTCACGCGGCTTTCGGAGCGATACAAGCTCGCGGTTGCGACCAACGGGCTCACGCTCGTGCAGCGTGCGCGGCTCGCCAAGTCCGGCTTTCTGCCGCTGCTGAGCGGTGTGTTCATCTCCCAGGAAATGGGTGTTCAAAAACCGCACAGAGGGTATTATGAGTCGATCTTTGCGTTCTATGGCGACACTGCGCGCGAAAAATATCTGATGATCGGGGATTCGCTTTCTGCGGATATCGCAGGCGGGGGCAACGCGGGTATCGACACCTGCTGGTATCATCCTGCAGGTACAGAGGAAGCAGACCCCAAACCCACCTATATGGTGCGCGGATTTGACGAGCTGATGGGGCTGCTGCTGTAGAAAAGCACTCACAAAATAACGCTATCTTTCCGGCGCGAAATGCGATAATATATGAAAAATCGCATGCAATAGCGGGAGGAAACAGCAATGGATCGCTTCGAACAGGTTACGATCGTCAAGAAGGCGAATGTATATTACGATGGCAAGGTGACGAGCCGCACGGTGCTCTTTTCGGACGGAACAAAGAAGACGCTCGGCATCATTTTACCCGGCAAATACTCCTTTGGCACGGCGGAAAAAGAGCATATGGAGATTCTCGGCGGGGTGCTGAAGACGCTGCTGCCAGGAGAGAGCGAATGGCGCGCGTTTGCCGAAGGGCAGGCGTTTGAAGTTGCTGCCAACAGCCGTTTTGAGTGCGAAGCAGAGGGCGTTTGCGACTACTGCTGCTCCTATATCGCGGAATAAAACAAAACAAACACCAAACGGGCGGAGTGTGACTTCCGTCCGTTTTAGTCCGTCAAAAAACGAGTTTTTTGACGGGATCATCGCGTTTTGCCTGCTGCCCTTTTGGCATCAGACGGCAAAACGCGCAGAGAATTCGCCCCTGCGGGGCGATCCGTTGCGCGGCAAAGCCGGCGCAGCCGGATTTTATGGGTTAAGGGTTACGACCCTTCACAATCCCAGAGCTTTTTTGAGACACTGAAACGGGCGGAGTGTGACTTCCGTTCGTTTCTTTTTTGCGGCTTTGGTGTAAAATCGCAGTATAGAATACCATCCAAGGAGGAGTTTGCTTATGCGGCAGGTTGTACTGTTTATTGCCATGAGTCTCGATGGGGTGATCGCCACGCCGGAGGGCGGGGTGGACTGGCTCGGCGGCGAGGACGCAGCATCGAACGATTTCGGCTCGTATGAGCGTTTCATCGCGGGGGTGAGCGATGTCGTGATGGGATATACGACGTATCATCAACTCACGACAGAGCTAATGCCCGGCGCCTGGCCGTATGCCGCGCAGAAGACCCATGTGCTCACGCACCGAAACGAGGAGCCAACAGAGGCGGGGGTTTCGTTCACGCAGGAGCCGCTTTCGGCGTTACTTGCGCGGCTTAAGGCGCAGAGCGGCGGCGAAATCTGGATTTGCGGCGGGGCTTCCGTCGCGAACCAGTGCATCCGGGAAGGGCTGATCGACCGCTTCCACATCAACGTGATGCCGACCATTCGAGGCGCGGGGATTCGGTTGTTTGAGGCGCTGCCGCAGCCGCTGCCGCTTAGGCTGCTTTCTACGGAGAGCTATAACGGAATTGTGGATTTGGTGTATGCCGCGCGGTAACGGGGCAATTCTAGCGATCTGCGGTGTTTTCTGATATAATTGAGACAGCAGAAATGTGAGGTACGGAATTATGAAAAAGAATATCGGCAAGCTGCCGCATTTGCAGCATAAGAGTGACGAGGCCAATCCGCAGGCGGAAGGGTTTCGCGCGCTGGATAAGACCAGCCCGACCAACAGCGTCGCACGCAATCCTGCCATGGCGGGGAAACTGATGAGCACTAGCATGCGGCAGTATACGAGAAAAGGGAAATAAGAGTATTCAAAAATCAAGAAACCAATAGAAGACCAGCCAGTTTTGTGGCGGGTCTTCTCTTTTTTTGAATATTAACTGAATCAGAATCATATTCTTCTAGCATTGACTGCTTCAACAATGCTTAGAATTTTTGTTTTCTCATTGTTCAAATGAGTATTGGTTATATCTATGGCTGGTTGGAAGATACTCATGTTGCCTTCAAAATGATTGAATTCATTAATCAGCGTTTTCTTTGAAGTTAGTTGTACCCGATACCTTAAACTCTCAATATCATCTTTCGGGAAAGCCGCGTTTATTATTTGTCCCAGTTGCATTTTTGGTTTTATTGGTATTTCATAACGTTCAACGAGCGTTTTCTCAACAAGAAGACGCAACTGTAAATAGATAAGTGAATGTTTTAGAGTTCGATCTAGTAAGGGATATTCAGCAGGATCAACGATTTTAATCATCTCCACTGCTTTGTGAAGAATGTCATCAACATCAACTAGTAAAGTCTCTGGCATAACTGAGCTGGTCGTTTTGAATAATTTCCGATAAATACCGGCGATATTTACTTTTTCATCCTTATACCCGTGCATTACATTAGTTAAAAGATCAATGGACTCTTGGTCGTTAATTAGCGTGGCATATCCTCGACAAAATGGTATTAGCGACATCAAGAAAGCATCAACGTCTTTTATATATGGGAAAATCTTATTACGAAAAGTGTCGAGCAAGGTGTTGAGGTTAATCAACATGCCTTTTTCGTTTTGATTTAGAGCAATAAATCCATTATTTTCGCCGGAAGTATTATTGAGAATATATAAATTATAGCTATTGCCATATTGACTTTCCAGCAGACGCAGCAAATCAATGTTGTGCGTGAGAATTATGCGTTTCTTTTCAGGGAGGATTTTCATGATTGCATAAGCGATCTTATTTTTATAAATCGAGTCAAAACTTGAAATCGGATCGTCTAGTACAACAATCTGACAATTTGAATTTTTAGCCTTAAGAAATTCAAAAGCTAAAGAGAGAAAATTTTGCTCACCTGCGCTTAAAGGCAGGGTATCCCGGTCCTTGCCTAAAAAGTCGTTGTTTTCAAGATGCAGCTTAATTGTGTTGTTTTCATCGCGATCAATCTTGAGCTCTTTATCCATGCTATTACTAATGATTTCCTCGACATACATCATATCTTCATCAGATATAGTTGGTCGTTCGCGTATTAGTTGATAATACTCTTCTACGTAGGCAACCATTGAATCAGATTCTAGCAAGGTATTGAGTAAATTGATTATACGATCGTTATATAAATTAACGTATTGGGAAAACTCTGTTTGAAGATCAACGATTATTGATACATTACCCGTGTCAAGAGCGCTCATCAAGTGTCCCTTAATTTGAAATGGGTCATTAATGCCTGTCAGTTGGATGACTTGCAATGCTAAGTTGCGAACACCTTCATTAATCGAGGCAATTACAGCCTCGCGATTAGCAGTTTTCTTTTCAATGAGGTTCTTGCAATCAATTTTTTTGTTATCACAAACAATACACTGCGTTTTTGTTGGGAACTTTTCCAAGATTCGCAATGCTTCACTATTTTCTTCGATTTCATGAATTTGCGGATTGGTAACAACCTGATCAAGGGGTAAATTAAAAAGCACCCTTATCAAGGATTCTTTACTATTAATATCATTGGTGAAGTAACTCCACTTATTTTGATCGATGTCGGAAACAGATCGCGCTTTACGGGTCATTATTAATTCAACAATTTTTCTGGCGTCGTAGTTTTTTCCTCTGTTTTGCTTGTTTAGACAGCTTGAGAGGAATTGTTTCACTTCAGAATCATTCAGTATTTCTAGAGCTTTGCTACTCGCTGAAGAAATATTAAATTCAGCTTTCGATTGTTCGATGAGCGCTGTGATAAATTTCTCTCTTGTGTTAGCCAACAAATCTGCCAACTCAAATTCGCGTTGTATATTTGCGCCCAGAAAGAAATCCTTAGCAGTTCCAGATATGATGTTTCTATGATTCTGATCGCTAATTATGTAAAAAAGATCTTCCGAGTTGGAAGTATATTGTGCACCTAAATAGTCGGCAACAAAAGATGAACCTTGCTTCCCGCTGATAACATTAATGAAGCTTGTCTTTCCAGTTCCATTGGGGCCATATACTACGGCTACCCCTTGTTCTGAGAAACAGATAGTATTGTTATTGAGAAAGTTCCGGAAGTCGTGGGTAAAGATTGAACCAATCTCAACTTTACTAAACATAATGCAACTTGCAGCACACATAGGCACCTCCAAATCAAAGTTCATATACAATGATTATAAGACGAAAACTTGTAAAAAATTATAAGAAATTCACTCTCTCCCCCTCAACAACTCCTTAATCTCCGCCAGCTCATGCTCCATGCGATGCAGGTGCTGCTGCATGTCATCAATCTCCTGCTCGGCTTTGTAGTTGATCGCGAAGTCGATGATCGACTCGTGCTTGTCTCGCGTCGCCTGCCGGTTTTGGCTCATCATGATGATCGGTGCCTGAAACGCCGCGATAAACGAGAGAATCAGGTTGAGCAGGATGAACGGTTTCGGGTCAAACTGCAGCCCCAGAAACGGCAGGATATTGATGATAATCCAAACCGCGAGAAAGCAAGCGAAGATGATGATAAACGTCCAGCTTCCGCCAAACGCCGCAACCTTGTCCGCCACGCGGTCGGAGCGGCGGGTATGCGAAACATACTCCTCATCCAGCCTCGCCGCAACGCGCTTTTCATAGCTCTCCACCATCTGGTCGATGCGGGAGAGCTTTTCGTCGTTCAGCTCAATCCCGTAGCCGCGAATCGTGGTCTTGCTCTCGGTTTTGATCGTGATTTTTTCTTTCTCCGCTGTCATAACGCACCTCATACTTTTCGGGTTTGATAGATCTATTTTATCAGCATCGGTGGTATTCGTAAACGCAAATCGGCATGTGCGTGATATAATGGGCGAAAGCAAAACGAAAGCGCGGGGGCATGTATGAACAGCGTACGCATTACGGTACTCAAGCGGGAGTTTTACCCGGATTTGGCGGAAGAATACCTGAGCGAGGGCGCTTCGGTTGGCGCATGCCCGCTGCAAAACGAAGGGGATGTGTTTCTCTATTCCGGTGGTGCAGAAAAGCCGGAGGGGCTTTGCCCGTGGGCCTGGATCGACCTGTATGCGACGGTCTCCACGCTCTATTCCGGCGGAGACGAAAACACCTGGTATCGCTCCGGCGGTACGCGCATCCTCTGTTGTACGGACGGGATACGCCCGGTGGTTTACCGGCTGGAGCTGATTCGCGCATAACCGACATAAAAAAAGAGGAGCGATTGCTCCTCCTTGGGGGAGAACATTCTCCCTTAGCGGGCGAAATCGTGCTCCAATGTGTAGGCATCGGTCACGACAGGCTTGCCGTCCTTGTCGAGCAGCGGGGTGAGTCCGCCGGAATAGCCCGCCGCATGGAAGAAATAGTTCACGCCGGTTTCCCGGTCGACCCAGATTTCGTTGACGGTGGAGATCCCTTTGGTATAAATGCGGATAAAGCGATCGTCTTGACGCATAGATTACCTCCTGTGTTGATACGACCAGTATACCACAACCGGAGGGCTTGACCGCAAGCAAGAGACGGGGCTATCATCAAGACAAGATTTTAACAGGTTGGAGAAGCTATGATGCTGTATGAGTTTTCGGACACATTGAAACAAATCACACCCAAACAGATCGACGATTCGCGTCTGACTGCGGGCGTTGTCACGATGGATTTGCTCAAGGGCGGGCTTGCCGCGCGGGTCGGCTTCGGTGCGGGGCTCATGGAGGAATGCGAGCGGACAGAGGGGCGATTTCGTTCCGCCGTGGATATGGCGGACGGGCACCTGTTTGCGATTGTCTCCGTGCGTGAAATCTCCGGCGAGCAGGATGCGCGGGACCGAGTCGGCCTGTTTGTGAAGAAGAACCTGATGCTTATCGTCTCTCTGCGGGATGACGACGAGAGTATTCCCGCAGCCCTTGAGGAAACACTTACGCGCCTCAACAGCAAGACTGTCTCGCTGGAGCGCCTGATCTGCGCGTTCTTCGAACGGCTCTTAAGCAAGGATGGCAGCGATATGGAACGCTTTGACCACAGGATTGCAGGGATGGAGGAGCAGATTGAGGACAACACCACAGGCAAGCGGTTCAATGGCGAGGTGCTGGCGCTTCGGCGGCAGCTGCTCGTGATTCGCAATTATTATGAGCAACTGCTGGATCTGTTTGACGCGATGCTGGAGAACGAAGCGGATCTTTTTGCCACGAAGCAGCTCTACCACTTCCGCACCGCGCGAGATAAAATCGCTCGTCTGTCCGCCAACGCCCAGCTGCTGCGGGACAGCCTTGTACAGGTACGGGAGGCATACATGGCGGCGCTGGACTACAACGCAAATCGCATCATGAAGGTGTTTACGGTTGTGACGACGGTGTTTCTGCCGCTGACGTTGATCGTCGGTTGGTATGGCATGAATTTTCAACACATGCCGGAGCTTTCCAGCCGCTTTGGATACCCCGCGGTGATTGTGCTGAGCATTCTCGTCGTGGTGCTGAGCCTGCTGTTCTTTAAGAAGAAACGATTGCTGTAACATGATTTGCGCTCTTAACGGAATCATCCATGGTATATTTGTTGCAATGTAACATTGATTCTTAAGCGCAATTTGGATCGAAATGTTGCTAACCGACAAAAAAATCACGAAAAACGTATGTTTTTTACAGAAAAGCGGGTTGCATTTCTAGGGATACATTCACTATACTATTACATTGTATGAAGCATTTCTAAAAGAGAAAACGCCTTGCGTCTTCCGGCGCGAGGGGTGATCTTTTTTGCGCAGCGGCGAAGCGGGCCGCCCGCAGAGCGTTATGGAACGAGGGGAAAACGTTGGCAAGACGAATACTCGAACGCATACAACGCTGGCGATACCTGGGTCATGACCGCGAGACCGTGCGACGCTATCGCACGGAGACCGGCATGGCGAATTTGCGCACTGTTCGGCGGATGTGCCTGTTCATGCTGGGCATCATCGTGCTGCTCTTTGTGTTCAATGGAGCGGTGATGTGGAAAACGGTGGACATCGCCACGTTTTCGATCTTTGCTGCGTTTCTGCTGGTGCTGTATGCCTATATCACGTATCTTCTTCAACATGCTTCTGTGGAAGCGATTCGTTATACACGTCTTTTGATCTATCTCATCTCGGCTGCTCTCTATCTATGCGGCATTTATGTAAGCACAGTCCTCTCCGGAGACGAGCTGGGTGTCGTAAGTGTCTGGATGTTTCTGCTCGTACAGATTTCGTTTGACACAACCCCGCTGCAAAACCTGCTAACCGTGCTTCCGTTTTCGATGATCTATCTTTTTGTCAGCAAGGGGATCAAGTCACAGGAACACTGGGAGCTGGATCTGATCTATACACAACTCTCCATCTTGGTGGGGCTGTTTATTTCCTATCATCAATCAAAGCTGGCGTTGGAAAACATCATCGCCCAGAGTAATCTGCAAAAGGCAAACTTTGCGCTGTATCATACCGCCACGACGGATGAGCTGACAGGGCTTATGAACCGGCGCATGCTCTTTGACCGCTACGACACGATACTGAGCGATTGCGTCATGAACCAAAGCAGCATGGCCTGCGTGGTGCTGGATATCGACGACTACAAGCAGTTCAACGACAGTTACGGCCACCCGGAAGGAGATGCGCTCCTGAGGAGCATCGGCGGCGTGTTTCGCAAATATGGCAGCACACAGAATATAGAGATCGGCCGCATCGGCGGGGAGGAATTCCTCGCGGTTTGGCAGGAAAAAGATGTGCGCCGCTGTGAATCGGTAGCGGAAGACTTGCGCCGTGCAATCGAAAGCATGGCGATCCCGCACGCGGGCGCGCTTGATCACGATCGGGTGACGGTGAGTGTCGGCCTGTGCCTGCTCCCTGCGGCGGTTGCGCAGGGCGCATACCTCTACGCGGACAAGGCACTCTATCGCGCCAAGGATGCGGGCAAAAACTGCGCCTGCCGTTATGACGCCGCAACGGGAAAATATCACTTTCTCTGCGAAGAAGAGAAACAATAGCATTTCGGAAACGAAGGGTGAAGAAAGCGTGAGCATTTGATTGTTCGCGTTTTTTATTGGAGAGCCAAGGATATGCACCCAGAAGTGCTTGTGCGCCGGGTTGAGGGGGTAGATGCGCTCAAAGACGAAGAAAAAGGCGTCGTCCGGATGCCGATCGGAAAAATGCAAGCTGTCACACGCACAAGCAAAGGCAAAAGAACGCATGCACCATCGTAGACGCAAGCGGGTGCTTTCGATAGAATGCCAGAAGGAGGATTCTGAGCATGCGTTATGGTAGTTGTGATAACGAGAACATGCCGGAATGAGGATTCGGAATATGAGATATGGATATTTTGACAACGAAAATCGGGAATATGTCATCGACCGGGTGGACACGCCCGTCTCCTGGACAAACTATATCGGAACAAAGGATATGTGCGGCGTTCTCAACCAGACCGCCGGAGGCTATCTGTTCTCCGGCTCCAGTGAATACCACCGCATCACGCGTTTTCGCCCGAACGGCGTGCCGATGGACTTCCCCGGGCACTATGTCTATCTGCGGGATGAAGCGGACGGCGATTTTTGGAGTGTGAGCTGGCAGCCCGTTGGGAAACCGCTTGACCAGGCAAAGTACGTCTGTCGTCACGGGCTTTCCTATAGTAAGTATCTGTGCGACTACAAGGGCATCCACGCACAGCAGACGTTGTTTGTTGCGCAGGATGCGCCCGTTGAGATTTGGGATGTCGTGGTACGCAACGACAGCGACCGTGTGCGGAATCTTTCCGCCTATTCTTATTGCGAGTTTTCGTTCCATCAGATCGATATGGACAACCGCAATTTTCAGATGAGCCTCTATGCGGCGGGATCGCGCTATCAGGACGGCATCATCGAGCACGACCTGTATTATGAAGAGGACGGCTATCAATTTTTCACCTCCAACTTCACGCCGGATGGCTACGACTGCCTGCGGGATTCGTTCATCGGCGTCTATCGCACGGAGCGAAACCCCGTCGCGGTGGAGCGCGGCGTGTGCTCAGGCAGTGCGGAACTCGGAGGGAACCATTGCGGCGCACTGCAAAAGCGCCTGACGCTGCAGCCGGGTGAACAGGTTCGGTTAATCTTCCTGCTCGGCGAAGGCGGCATTGAGGCAGGCAAAATCATTCGGCAAACGTATGCAAGCAAAGCCGCCGTGGACGAACAGTTTGAAAAACTCCGCGTGTTCTGGGATGAAAAGCTCAAACGTCTCCAGATCGACACGCCCAACGCGGGCATGAATGCGCTGATCAATATCTGGACGCTGTATCAAAGCGAGATCAACGTGATCTTCTCGCGCTTCTCCTCGTTCATCGAGGTCGGCGGGCGCACGGGCTTGGGCTATCGGGACACCGCGCAGGACGCGATGTGCGTGCCGCACAGCAATCCCGAAAAATGCCGCCAACGCATCGTGGAGCTGCTCCGCGCCGAAACCAAAGCAGGCTACGGGCTGCATCTGTTTGAGCCGCGCTGGTTTGAGCCGGAGCAGAAACAGCAGAGTTTCCGTTCGCCAACCGTGATCCCCATGCCGGATCGCGCGAGCATTGTGCACGGGCTGAAGGACGCCTGTTCGGATGACGCGCTCTGGCTCGTGGTATCCGTTGCGCAGTATATCAAAGAGACGGGCGATTTTGCCTTTGCGGGTGAGATCGTGACCTATGCCGATGGCGGGGAAGAGAGCGTCTATGATCACTTGAAGCGCATCTTGAACTTTTCGGCGGAACAGGTTGGGCAAAACGGAATCTGCAAAGGCCTTCGCGCGGACTGGAACGACTGCCTGAATCTCGGCGGCGGCGAGAGTGCGATGGTGAGCTTTTTACACTATTGGGCGCTGGATCATTTTGTGCCGCTCGCGGAAAAACTCGGGCAAAGCGAAGACGCGGCGTATTTCCGTGCGATGGCGGAGCATGTCAAGGACGTTTGCGAGCGCGTGCTTTGGGACGGAAGCTGGTATATCCGCGGCATCACGGCGGACAACCGCAAGATCGGTACCCACACCGATGCGGAAGGCAAGGTGCATCTCGAGAGCAACGCCTGGGCGGTTCTTTCCGGCGTCGCGTCCAAAGAGCGCGGCGAACAAGCGCTGAACGCGATTCAGGACTATCTCTATACGCCATACGGCATCATCCTCAACGCGCCGCCGTATACCAAGCCGGATGACGGGATCGGCTTTGTCACGCGCGTATACCCGGGGCTGAAGGAGAACGGTGCAATCTTTTCGCATCCCAACCCCTGGGCATGGGGCGCTGCCTGCGCGCTTGGCGACGGGGAAGCTGCCATGTCGTTTTACGACGCATTGTGTCCCTACAACCAAAATGATAAAATAGAAGTACGGCAGGCTGAGCCATATGTCTATTGCCAGTTTGTCGTTGGAAAAGCGCACACGGCGTTTGGCCGGGCGCGGCACCCGTTCATGACGGGCTCCGCAGGCTGGTCGTATTATGCCGCGACGGAGTATATCCTCGGCATCAAGCCGGATTATGACAGCCTCACAATCGATCCTTGCATTCCGGCGGACTGGAAAGGGTTTTCCGTTTCCCGCGTTTGGCGTGGGGCCTCTTACGACATCCGTGTGACGAACCCAAAAGGCGTTACCTGCGGCGTGAAGCGGATTTTGCTCGATGGTGAGCCGGTGGCGATGATTCCGCAGCTTCCGGCAGGCACGCGCTGCCGCGTGGAGGTAGAACTGGGATAACGAAATCCATCGAGTGACGGATCTAACGATTCAGCGAACAGGCTTCGGGTTTTCCGGAGCCTGTGTTCTCATAGTACGAAACAGGAGGATAACAACGGCTATGGCGGAGCGGACAGGAAAAGGCATTTCCCTCAAACACGGGTTGATTGCGCTCATCGGTGTATGCTGGGTGCTTCCGGTGCTTCTGATTCTTACGCTCTCCGGCTATTTCATTCGCAACAACCTGCAAAGCCGGATAGACGACACGATTGAAACCAGCGTCACCAACGCGATGAACATGACGAAGGCTTCGATCGATTCCGCTCTGGCTGCCTCCCGCGCGGCGAGCTATGACAATGTCATCCAGCGCGCATGGTCGCAATATTTGGAGGATTCGGATGGCGTTGCGCTCTACGGCAGCGTGACGGAATATCTCTCCCAGCAGTATTCCTATGATGAGAACTTTCGCGGTGTGATGCTCTATTTCGTCAAGAATCCCTCTACGATCTATTACGCAAGCAACCGTTCCAATATGGGCAAAACGGACCCGATTCGCAACTATCGCACCTATGCATATGATATGGCGCGGGAGATTTCAAAAGAAACCAGTACGCGGGTGCGCTTCTTTGAGGCAAACGGCGTTCTGTATATGCTCCGCAATATCGTGGACAGTGCGTTTTCGCCGTATGCTGTGATCGTGATGGAGTGTGATGAGGAGGCGCTGTTTGCGCCGCTGGACAACATCGTCTGGCTTACAGACGCAAGTGTGGACCTCAACGGCATTTTGCGCGTGATCGCGGGCGAAGGGGTTGCTTCAAAACCGGTGGAAGGAACCGAAACAAAAGCGGAGACGCTGTATCCCATCGAGCGGACGCTGCGGACATCTGACTATACCCTCTCGCTCTATGCACGTTCGGACGGGGCGCAGATCACGAGCGAACTGCCCAGCTCCATGCGCTTTCTGGTGCTGGTGATGCTGCTGGCCCTGCCGCTGCTGGCGTTTGTCATCTGGGCGTTTTACCGCTATGTCACTGAACCGCTGGCTCGCTTGATTGATGCCGCGCGGCATGTCAAGCGCGGCGAGCGCGGCTATGCGATTTCGCCTTTGCCGGATAGCCGGGAGTTTCGCTCGCTTGCCGAGCACTTCAACAGCATGTCTGCCGAACTCAAGACTCAATTTGAACAGAGCTATGAGGAGCAGCTTGCCTTGCAGGACGCGCGGGTCAAGGCACTCCAAAGCCAGATCAGCCCGCATTTTCTGAATAACACACTGGAGATCATCAACTGGGAAGCGCGCATGGCGAACAACGAGAAAGCCTGCCGAATGATCGAGGCACTCTCCACTATGCTGGATGCGGCGATGGCGCGCGGCGGAAGCTCCGTCGTGACCATCTCCGAAGAGCTGCGCTATGTGGACGCATACCTCTATATCCTCTCGGAGCGCTATGGAGAGCGACTGCGCGTGGACAAGCAGATTGACGAGTCGCTGCTCGACCAGATGGTGCCGCGGCTGATCCTCCAGCCGATTGTGGAAAACGCGATGGAGCACGGGATTGAAAAACGCGCAAACGGTGCCATTACTCTGCGCATCTTCGCCAAAAAGCACCTCTATCTCGAGGTGGAAAACGATGGAAGCATGACGCAGCAGGATCGTGAAAACATTACGCGCCTCTTAAGCTGGGATGGTACCAGCGAGGAGGAGGAGAACAAACTCGGACGGATTGGAATCCGCAACGTCAATCGCCGACTCAAGATTCTCTATGGCGGCGAATTCGGTTTGACCATCGAAGAGATCGCGCCGGGGTGCATTCTTGCGCGGATTACGCTGCCGCTGACCAAGCCCACTGCATGACGATATTGTATCGTTCAAATGGAGAATATGTATGAAACCTTTGTCTCTCGTTGTCAACGCGCAACAATAGAACAACCACGTGCAAAATACGACAAGAGTGTGTCTTATTCGCCCGATTCACCACGTCCTATAATGAAACCATCGAAGGCAAATCGTTTTTGCATTTCAAACAAATCGATACGGAGGAAAGAGACCATGAAGAAAACCATAGCGCTCATTCTGGTTCTGGCAATGTGCCTGACCGCGTTTGCGGCTTGCCAGCCGACCGCTCCCGCCACGACGGAAGAACCCGCCGCCACCGAAGCTGCAGCAGCAGCGACCGAGGCGCCCGCGGCAGCGGAACCTGTTAGCCTGACGGTCGTCACCTCTTACGGCGGCGACGATGGCAACCGTGCCAACTATGAAGCGGCCCTCGCCGGCTATGAAGCCGCGACCGGCAACAAAGTGCTCGATGCTTCCGCCACGTCCAACGAAGAATGGAAAGCCAAAGTCATGACCGACTTTGAAACCGGCACCGAACCCGATGTACTCTTCTACTTCAACGGCAACGACTCCGACGCAATCGTCTCTGCAGGCAAGGTCGTCTCTCTGGACGATATCCGCGCCGCGTATCCCGAATTTGCAACCAACATGAAGGACGACATGCTCGTTCCCTCCGCCGTGGACGGCAAAGTCTACAGCGTTCCGGTCAATGGCTACTGGGAAAGCATGTATGTTAACACCAAGGTTCTTGAAGCAGCAGGCGTAACCCTGCCCGGCGCAGACTACACCTGGGATCAGTTCCTGCTCGACTGCCAGAAGATCAAAGACGCAGGCTTTACGCCGGTCGCCGTCTCCCTGCAGGAAGTGCCGCATTACTGGTTTGAGTTCACCGTTTATAACAACGGCAACACCGCAAACCATCTGAACGTGCCCGCGACGGCGGATGACGAAACCGGCATGAAGTGGGCAAAAGGCCTCGAAGACATCAAGGCGCTTTACGATGCAGGCTATCTGCCCGCGAACACCCTGACCGCGACGGATGCAGAGACTGTTCAGCTTGTGGCCGACGGCCAGGCCGCGTTCCTGATCGACGGCAGCTGGAAAATCGGTTTCTTCCAGACCAACTGTGCTGATCACCTCGGAGATTTCGCGCTGACCTATGTGCCCGCTAAAGGCGAACGCCAGGCGACTGACCTCATCGGCGGTATCTCCATGGGTTACTACATCACCAAGAAGGCTTGGGACGATCCCGCCAAGCGTGACGCAGCCGTCAAGTTTGTGGAGTTCATGACCAGCGACGAGCAGGTTTCGATCTTCTCCGTCACGGCCGTGACCGCGCTGAAGAACGGCGTTACCCCGGCGGACAACCTCGACAGCCTCCAGAAGTCTGCAATTGCGATGTGCGCGGGTGCAACCAGCGTCGTCGGTGCGGTGCAGGATAAGCTCACGAGCGAACAGCGCGGCGATCTCTTTGCCAACGTGAAGAACATCGTTACCGCGAAGATCACCGCTGCGGATGCCATCACCTCCGCACTTGCCAAATAAGGCAAACGGAAGAACCATCTGAACCGAACAGGGGTCGACCGAGTGATCGGCCGACCCCTGACCTTCTCAAAGAAACGCATTGAACTACACCAAGCATATTCGACAAAAAAAAGGATCACGACGCACGATTTGGCATTTTCGAAGGCCGGAACGGGCAGACGGAGGCACAGAAATGAATTCCATGATCTACAAGAAGAAAGCGCCGCTGCTGTTTTTTCTCCTGCCAGCGTTTTTGTTTTTGATCGTGTATCTGTATTATCCATTCATTCAAAACGTCATCAACAGTTTTCTTGCCATCAGCGGGCTAGGCACCAAGGCAGCCGGGGTAAACGACCCCTGGTTTACCAACTATGTAGAGCTCTGGAACGACCCGAACATGCGCATTGCGGTGAAAAACACACTGCTGCTGGTCTGCAGCACGCTGGTGTTTCAGGTGGGTACCGCGCTTGTGCTCGCGCTGATCGTAGACCGCATCCGCGTCGGGCAGAAGTTCTTTCGCACGCTGTATTTTTTCCCGATTGTCATCAGCGCAACGGCGCTGGGCTTGCTCTTTAACCTCATTTTCCTCTACAACGGCGGCATGCTCAATCAACTGCTGCAAAACCTCGGCATCACCACCGCAAACATCGACTGGAAGGGCGAGAAGTATTACTTCTTTACGATGCTGCTTCCGGTGCTTTGGCAATATGTCGGCTTCTATTTCGTCATTCTTGTCACAGGACTCAACAACATCTCCACCGATGTGTACGAGGCGGCGGAACTCGACGGCGCAACCGGCTGGAAACGCGTGCGCTTTATCACGCTGCCGCTGCTTCGAAATGTGATCTGCACCTGTCTTGTCCTCGCGGTGACGGGCGCATTGAAGGTGTTTGACCTGCCGTGGGTGATGATGGGCGCGGGCATCCCGCTCGATCAATCCTGGCTTACCGGCACCTACATGTATAACCAGACGTTTACGCGCGGGAACGTGGACTATGGCTCCGCCATCGCGGTGGTGATCGTGGTGCTGGGCGTGCTGCTGGCGCAGGTTGCCAGCCGCGTGTTCAAAGAGAAAGAATATTGAGAGGAGGGGAGATTATGCGCATGAAACAGAAACAATCGGCTCAATCACGCCTCCCGCTCTCGCAGGTCGTTTCGTATGTGATACTCATCTTCTGGGCGATCACGACGGCATACCCGTTTCTTTGGGTCATTTTAAACTCATTCCGCGTGCGCGGGGAAATTCGATCAGATTCGTTTTCAATTCCGTGGCCATGGACGCAGAGCTTTACATTGGATAACTACACCACGGCGGCACAGCGAAGCGACTTTGCCGCGGGATATACCAACAGTATTCTCATCTCCGTCGTGGTGACGGTGGTGGTCGTGCTGCTGGCCGGCTTGTTTGCTTACGGCATGGTACGCTACCGCTTCCGTGGGCAGAAAATCTTAAACGGCATGATCATCGCGGCGATGATGTTCCCGGTGTTTTCCACAATTATCCCCGTGTTTCGCATGGAGGTGCTCTGGGGGATTGCAAGCACGCAAAACCGCTGGCTTTCGCTGCTTTCAACGGTACTGCCACAGATTGCGGGCAATCTCGCTTTTGCGATCGTCGTGCTGATGGGTTTTATCCGCAGTGTGCCGATCGATCTGGAAGAGGCGGCCTATCTTGACGGATGCAATGTGTTTCAGATCTATTTCAAGATCATCATCCCCGTCGCCAAGCCTTCGTTTGCAACGGTCGCGATCTTCTCCTTCCTCTGGTCGTATAACGACCTGTTTACACAGACGTTCTTCCTGCGCTATCCGAAGGAGAAGACGATCACGCTGCTCATCAACGAGATCAGTTCTCAGGCGGGCGTGAACTACGGGCTCATGGCTGCCTCCGTCGTGCTGGTCGTGGTTCCGGTGCTGATTGTCTACGTGCTGCTGCAAAAGAATATTATCAAGGGTTTGACCGTCGGCGCGGTCAAAGGCTGATGCTGCGTATCAGGCGCAAAACCGGATTGTGGTATAATGATCGGGAAGGAGTATCCCGATGATTCGAGTTGTATTGATCGATGATGAAGCCATCATTCTCGAGGGCCTGAAAAAGGTTGTCGACTGGTCCGGCTTTGGCTGCGAGGTGGTAGCCACCGCTCAAAACGCTACCGGTGGGGCGGAGATGATCCGCCGTCATCAGCCGCAGATCGTGTTTACCGACATCAAGATGCCGGATCAGGACGGGCTGACCATGTTAGCCGGGCTCAAGAGCGAGTTTCCTGCGATGGAAGTCACGGTACTCACGGGCTATCGCGATTTTTCTTATGCGCAGGATGCGATTCGTCTTGGCGTGACGCGGCTGCTGCTCAAACCCTCCAAGATGGACGAAATCAACGAGGCGATGCGCACCATGACCGCAAACCTCCGCGCGGCGGGCGCCGTTTCGGAAGAGGCGGAGGAGGAAGACCGTCCCGCGGGCAGTTTCCTCGTGCGCGAGGCTGTGCAGTTTATGGAGCAGCGCTTTGCGGATAAACTCACCTTGCAGGATGTGGCCGATCACTGCTATGTCTCCCAATGGCACCTGAGCAAGCTCCTCAACCGCCATATGGAGAAGAGCTTTTACGATCTGCTCAATGAGATTCGCATCAAGCGCGCGCAGCAGCTGCTCGCCGATCCGAAGCTCAAGATCGGCGATATCGGAGAACGCGTTGGCTATTGCGATCCCGGGCATTTTGCGCGGACGTTTAAAAAGATCGCGGGCATGAGCGCGTATGAATACCGCAACCAAAAAGGCTGACTTTTTGATCAGTTTTCTTGAAAACAAGAGAGCATGATCCATAAGGCTAACTTGCTCCTAGAGAATTGAATTTGAGAATATGAGAATGATCGGAAGAGGATCATTCTCGTTTTACGAAAGGGCTTACGACCTATGATTTGTTTCGGAACCGGCGGTTGGCGCGCAGAGATCGGCAAAGACTTTTATATGGCGAACATCCAGCGTGTGGCGCAGGGGCTTGCCGCAACGCTGAAAGCCGACGGCAAGGCGGAGAAACCTGTTGTGATCGGGTTTGACCGCCGCTTTCTCTCCGCAGAGGCGGCAACCTGGATGGCAGAAGTGCTCACGGCAAACGGGATCCCCGTTTGGTTTATGCAGCGCAGCGTGCCGACCCCGCTCGTGATGTACCTCGTCAAGCAGCACGGGCTTTCTCGCGGCGTTGAGATCACCGCTTCGCATAACCCGAGCAATTACAACGGTATCAAGATCATCGTCGAGGAAGGGCGGGATGCGCCTTCCGACGTGACCGAGCGGCTGGAGCGCGAGATCAATGCGCTTGTGGATGTGCACTCGATCAGCATGCAAGAAGCCGAGGGAAAGGGGCTTGTCACCTACCTCAAGCATCCATTCAACGAGTTTATCGATTCGATTCTCAGCGTGATCGACACCGCCGCGATCCGTGAACGCGGGCCGAGAATCCTCTTCGACTCTATGCACGGCTCGTCCACCTATCCGCTGACCGTGATCTTCAACACCGCGCGCTGCACGGTGGATCAAATCCACGGGGACAAGGACGCCTATTTTGGCGGTATGATGCCCGCGCCAACCGAGGACACGATGGGCGAACTGAGAAACCGTGTAGTAGCCGGCAACTATGACCTCGGAATCGCGGTGGATGGCGACGGGGACCGCCTCGGCATCATCGACGGCAAGGGCAAATACATCAGCGCAAACGAGATACTGGTGCTGCTGTATACCTACCTGCATGAATACAAGGGTTGGAAAGGCCCTGTGGTACGCAACATGTCTACCACGCATCTTTTGGATCGCGTAGCGGAATCGTTCGGCGAAACCTGCTATGAAGTGCCGGTCGGCTTCAAGCACATCTCCTCCAAGATCGACGAGGTTGACGCGGTGCTTGGCGGAGAGTCCTCCGGCGGGTTGACCGTGCGCGGGCATATTCACGGCAAGGATTCGGTCTATTCCTCTGCGCTGTTTGTGGAGATGATCTGCAAAACCGGCAAGCATCCCAGCGAGATGATGGAGGAGATTTCACAACAGTATGGCACCTACATCATGAAAGAAAGCAATATGCCTTTTTCCGCGCCGCAGCGGGAGGCGCTGGAACATACGATCTTTGTTGACTGTGCGTTGCCGAAGTTTGCTGTTGAACCGGTTCGCGTGAGCTATCTCGACGGATGCAAGGTGTATTTTGCGGATGATTCATTCGTCGTGTGCCGTTTCTCCGGCACGGAGCCGCTGCTTCGCATCTTTGCCGAGGGGCACACGCAAGAGCAGGCGCTCTCCTATATCGCCGCGTGGAAAACGCTGCTTGGGCTGTAAAAAAACCGATCGAATCACGATTTCCCGCGGCAAACCCCGCGGGACTTTTTTTTCTCACACAAGTGTGTGTATAATATACGGATACAACATGTTTGATCTTGATTTGATAATTCCATAGAGTTGCATGGTTCCCTGAAAGGAGGATTTTGATGTTTCATCTCTCCATCGATTGGATGCAGTCGCTTTCTATGCTGGCGCGTGTGGCGCTTGCCGCCGTGCTTGCGGGTGTCATCGGCTATGAACGCGAGCATGTCCAGCGAAACGCGGGCATGCGCACGCATATCCTCGTCGCCATCGGCGCGGCGCTGGTGATGTGCAGCGGAGAGTTTCTGATGTCGCAATTTCCCAATTCGGATATCGACCCCGCCCGCATTGGCGCGCAGGTGGTCAGCGGCATCGGCTTCCTTTGCGCGGGCACCATTATCAAGGAAGGCATCTCCGTGCGCGGGCTCACCACGGCGAGCAGCCTCTGGTGCGTGTCCTGCGTCGGGCTCGCCGCCGGCTGCGGAAACTATGTGCTCGCGATTGCGACCACGGGACTCATCCTCGTTGTCCTGCGCGTGCTGCGCACCATGGCGCATAGCCGCAGGAAGAAGGCAAACCGCCTCGTGCTCCAGATTGTGCTCTCGATGGAAGGGCAGAGCATCGTGCAGCTGCAGGAGGACTTGGAGCGGATGGGTTGTGTGATCGATGAATTCAGCTTCGCAATCGACACCAAGAACCTCAAACGGCATGTCTACGCGCACCTGACCTTGCCGGATCGGGACAATCTGGCTCCCTTGATGGAAGGACTCTCCAGAATTGAAGGTGTCGCTTCGGTCGAGTCGGTATATGAGTAAATGCGGGGTGCTCCGCAGGCCAAAGGGGTAAACCCCTTTGTAATCCCCTTTACATTAGAAAATAAAACTCCCTCAAGCGTTTTCGCAAGAGGGAGTTGTACGTTTTGGGAAGCGATCAGCCTTCCAGCATTTGGAGGATGAACGACTTGTTGCGCGCGCCGACGGCTTTGTCCGCCACGTCGCCGTTTTCAAACACGATCAGTGTGGGGATGCTCATCACGCCATACTGGGCAGCCAACTGCGGCTGCTCGTCGATGTTGATCTTTGCAACCTTGATTGCGCTGTTTTCCTCCGCGATTTCGTCCACAATCGGGGAAACCATCCGGCAGGGCCCGCACCACGGCGCCCAGAAATCGACCAAAACCTTTTTGTCGCTGTCCAGAACTTCTTCTTTGAAATTTGCGTTGGTGATATTGACAACAGCCATATTGACCACTCCTTCATCCTATTGCATTCTATTGCGTTGAATGATACGTTCTCTCGTATCCCTGATCTTAGTATAACGGATGCGATTGAATATTGGAAAGCGGTAATTCGCATTTGACGCAAAAAAGCAACAATTCACAGAGTACGGCGCGTTGCGTTTTGCGTTCTCTTGCGGTAAAGTGAAGCAAACAAGCCGGAATGAGGAGGGGATGCCTTTGCGTACGCTGACGTATACCGCTGGAGAAGCAGATGAAGGGCGCACGGTGCTGAGTCTCCTGAGACGGGAACTCTTGTGCTCGGATTCGCATATCTCCCGACTAAAGAAGCGCGAAGCGGGCATACTCCTCAACCACGTGCGCTGTTATGTCACCGCGCGGGTGAAGGCGGGCGATGTGCTCTCAATCGAGATTGGCGATTTGCCGGATGGGCACATCGTGCCGATGGCGTTTCCGCTCACGGTCGTATATGAGGACGACGACCTGTTGATCCTCGACAAACCCGCCGGCATCTCCGTCCACCAGAGCACGCGCGACCCGGAGGAGATCACGCTCGAAAATGCGGTTTGCCATTATCTGGGCGGCAACATCAGCCCGCATCCGGTGAGCAGGCTGGATCGCGGGACATCGGGCTTGATCGCGTTTGCCAAGAGTGGATACATCCACGAGCGGCTGCGGCGGCAGATGCACACAAGCGATTATGCGCGCACCTATCTTGGCATCGCCTGCGGGCACGTTGCGCCGACAAGCGGCGTGATTGATCTGCCGATCGGTATGGCGGAAGGCTCAACCTTTCAGCGGGCGATTCAGCCGGATGGGCAGAGCGCGCGCACGGAATATGAAACGCTGGCGGTGAACGAACGATTCACACTGCTTAAGCTGACTCCGCGCACAGGACGCACGCATCAACTTCGCCTGCATATGGCGGCAATCGGCTATCCACTCGCGGGGGACTGGCTCTATGGCGCGGAGGATCGTGCACTGATCGCGCGACCCGCGCTGCATTCCTATGAACTAACGCTGATGCACCCGATTTCGGGGGAACGCATTCACCTGACAGCGGAGCTGCCGGAGGATATGCGACGGCTGATCGATGATCCAACAAAGCAAAACAAGGGAGTTTTATGAATATCATAACGATAGAACGAAATGGCGTTCACATCGCAAAACTGGAGAGCGAAGAAACGCTGATCTACGATGTGCAGTCCGCGCTGGACTGCATGGCGACGGTGCGCTATGAAACAGACGTTGACCGCGCGATTTTACCCAAAGCGGTGCTGGATGAGCGGTTTTTTATCCTGAGCAGCGGGCTTGCAGGCGATATTTTGCAGAAGTTTGTCAACTATCAGTTCAAAGTTGCAATCGTGGGGGACTATTCCGGCTACACCAGCAAGCCACTGCGGGATTTCATCTACGAGAGCAATAACGGTAGTCATGTCTTCTTTGTTGGAACCGAGGCGGAGGCTTTGGAAAAACTCTCTCGCGATTGAGTGCAAAAAACTGCGCCATATGGCGCAGTTTTTTTAGCAGCAGATGAGATTTTCAGGCGATCCGTTTCTTGCGTTAGATAATACCGAGCGGAATGAGCACCGCAAGCAGCACGATATTGACGCTCGCCAAAGAGATAATCCACTTTTTTTGCGTCTTGGGTTCTTTATCATAGATCAGATAGCTCGCAAGGAAGAACGGGATATAGGTCGTGATAAACACCGGGATCGCGCCCCACCACTTGTAGACCCAGATGAACGCGGGTGTGGAGGCGAGGAAGATTTCCACGAGCGAGAAGAGCAACGCGCTGCCGACGGCAAAAACGATGCGGTTGTTGATGCCGAGGATCTTCATATCCTTGTCTGCGGGCAAGAGTTTGGAGGTAAATCCCGCGACGGCAAACATCATCGAAAGCTCCCAGCTCACACCGATGAGCAGGATGTAGCTCGTGCTCTCCGGCGAAACCGTCCAGAGCGCGTAGCCGGTGAAATAGCAGATGACAGCATTTGCGATTTCATAGAGCCAATGCACACTATAGAGCATCAGCGCGGCTGCAATCGCCTTATAGTTCTTCTTGTGGATTTCGTCCACATAGATCATCACCACAAACGCGAAGATGGCGATGAACGACCAGTTGAAGTTCGCGGTGCTGCGTACGGCTGCCTTGGCAAGATCCGCCAACGGCTTGAGCACATCGTCCCCAAAGAGCATGGAACAATACCTCCCGAATGAAATATTTGATTCATGAAACAGAGAAAAAATAGAACAAAGATAGGACTGCGTTCATTTTATCGCGATAGGCAACAACTGTCAATTTGTGTTCAAAATTGCTTTGAATTGTCTTTGAACGGGTGCGCTATTTTTGAAAAAGGTTACATCTGTGCGAGATATTCCCGCGGAGAAACGCCATATTCGTTGCGAAACGCCTTGTAGAAACCAGAATAGTCCGAAAAGCCGCAGTTCAGCGCAATTTGAATCATTGGCTGTCCTTCGCGCATCAGATTGCGCGCGCGGATCATCCGCTTTTGTAGCAGCATCTGATAGATTGAAGCGCCTGTCTCCTCGCGAAACTTACGTTCCAGATAATACTTCGAGAGATACACCGTCTGCGCAATCTCGTCGAGCGTGATTGTCTCACCCAAGTGCTCGTCCAGATAGTCCGAGATCTGCTGCACCAGTGGGCTGATGTGAACTTCTGCGCGTGGGAGAAGAGACGCGTCGCCCTGTGCAATGCGGTTGAGGTAGACCAGCAGGCTTGCCGCGATGGAGCGACAGAGCACATCCCGTCCGAATTGCTCCCCTTGCGTTGCCGCGAGCAACTCAAAGAGCAACCGTGTGATCTGCGTACGCACCACGCCGCCGAGGCGGATTGCTCCGTCCCGTCCCCCGAAAAAGCAGGCGGAAAGGTCGCTCCCCTCGCTGGAAAGTTTCTCCACAAACGGACGGCTGAGCCAGAAGACGATGCGTTCGTATGCCTCCGCTCCGTGGATGAACAGTGGACGGTGCAGTTGGTTTGGGCTGATGAGCAACAGATCGCCGGGGTGTTCGGCAAACGAAACGCTCTCGATCTGATAAGAGAGTTTGCCGGAAAGCAGCAGGGAGCATTCGTAGAAGTCGTGAAAATGCAGCGCGATCTGCACGCCGTTATTCCCCGTGAAATGAAACACCTCAATATCTTCGCGCAGCATATGTTGCCGGAGTTGCAGCTCTGTCAATTCCTGTTCCAATGCATCATCACCCCTTAAGCGTACTATAGAGCAAGAATGGAAATCTATCAAGCAAGAAAACGATAGAACATGTCCATTTTTCTTACTATAATCACAATATCGAAAATCAAACTTGGGAAAGAAGTGTTTTTATGTTGAACCATCCCCGCTATGCCATCGCGTCGCCAACCAGCATGGGCGTGCGCATCACGCCGGAAACGCGGCAGGGCGTGCCGGAGAGCGAGCTTTTTCGTATGCAGGCGACAAGCGCGGAGACAAACGTGCTCAACATTGCCGCCTCGCTGGGGCAGGAGTGCCTTGCGCTGACGAAGTTCATCGACGGCAGCCCCATTTCGCAATTCATCCAGCGGGAGCTGCGCGCACGCAACATCCGCTTTGAAGGCGTCAGCGCGCCGCAGGGTGGGCCCTGGGGATTTCGTCATCAGTTCAACATCGCAGACAGCGGCTTTGGCCTTGTTGGCCCGCGGGTTTGGAACGACCGCACGGGAGAGGTCGGCCGCACGCTCTCACTGGAAGAGTTTGACACGGAGCGCATCTTCGGGCAGGAGGGTGTTGGCATTTTGCATATCTCCGGCTTGATTGCTGCGCTCTCGCCGCAGACGGCCGCGTTTTGCGCGGGGCTTGCGAGAACGGCAAAAGCCCACGGCACGCGAGTAAGCTTTGACCTCAACTACCGCGCATCCTTTTGGAGTGGGCGCGAGTCGGAACTCCGGCATGTGTTTCAGGAGATCGCAGATCTTTCGGACATTCTGATTGGCAATGAGGAAGATTTTCAACTTGCGCTGGGCATTACCGGCCCGGAGGCGGGCGGCAAGCACCTCGCGGACAAGACGGAAGCGTTTCAGACGATGATCGAATCCGCGCGGCGAACCTATCCCAACGCGCGCTATTTTGCAACCACCCTGCGGGAAGTCGTCCACGCGAACGAACACCTTTGGGGAGCGATCCTCTGCGCGGATGGGGAATGGCACATCGAGCAGCCGCGCAAGATTCCGGTTCTCGACCGCATCGGCGGCGGGGATGGGTTCACGGGCGGGCTGCTCTACGGCATTTGGCGCGGGTGGGACGCGCAAGAGTGCCTGCGCTTTGGTTGGGCAAGCGGCGTTCTCGCGGCGAGCAGCCTCGCGGACTATGCAACGCCGGCGGACGAGGAACAGCTATGGAGCATCTATTTCGGCAACGCGAGGGTAAAAAGATGATGAAAGCGGATATTGGTTTGATCGGGCTCGCCGTGATGGGCGAGAACCTGGTGATGAATATGGAAAGCCACGGATTCACCGTTGCGGTGTATAACCGCACGATAGAGAAGGTGGACGCGTTTCTTGGCGGCAGAGCAAAGGGAAAGAATATCGTCGGCTGCCATTCACTCGAAGATCTGCGGGACGTGTTGAAGAAACCGCGCAAAGTGATGCTGATGGTCAAGGCGGGGCAACCCGTGGATGAGTATATCGAGCAACTGCTTGCCGTGTTAGAGCCGGGAGATGTGATCATCGACGGCGGCAACAGTCATTTTCCGGATACGACACGGAGGACGGCTTATGTCGAACGCCGGGGACTGCTCTACATCGGCACCGGTGTTTCCGGCGGCGAAGAAGGCGCGCTAAAGGGGCCGAGCATGATGCCCGGCGGTTCGATCGCAGCTTGGCTGCTGGTCAAGCCTATCTTTCAATCGATCTGCGCCAAGGTGGAGGACGGCACGCCCTGCTGCGACTGGGTTGGTGAAAACGGCGCGGGGCATTTTGTCAAGATGGTGCACAACGGCATCGAATACGGCGATATGCAGCTTATCTGCGAGGCGTATCAGCTCCTGCGGGATGTGCTTGGCATGACGGCAAACGAGATGAGCGAGGTGTTTGCGGACTGGAACCGTGGCGAGCTCGACAGTTATTTAATCGAAATCACGCGCGATATCCTCGCATTTACGGACGCGGACGGCAGCGCGCTGGTCGATCATATCCTCGACGCGGCAGGGCAAAAGGGCACGGGAAAATGGACGGTGAGTGCCGCGCTGGATGAGGGGGTACCGTTGACGCTGATCGGCGAAGCGGTGTTTGCCCGCTGCCTTTCTGCGATGAAGGAGGAACGCGTGACAGCCGCCGCGCAGTTTCCGCGAAAGGCAAGTGCGTTCTTCGGAGACAAGGCAGAGCTGATCGATTCGATCAAGCAGGCGCTCTACGCTAGCAAGATCATCTCCTATGCGCAGGGCTACGCCCTCATGCGCGCGCAGGCGAAAACCAGCGGCTGGAATCTTAACTACGGCGGCGTGGCGCTGATGTGGCGCGGCGGCTGCATCATCCGCTCGGTGTTCTTAGGGAAGATCAAGGAGGCGTTTGACCGCGATCCGGCGCTTGCCAATCTGCTGCTTGATCCCTACTTTGCAGGCGTGGTGAAACGTTGCGTGCCGGCCTGGCGAAACGTTGTTTCAACAGCGGTTCTCTCTGGCGTACCCATTCCCGCGATGAGCGCGGCGCTGAGCTATTTTGATGGCTACACCTGCGCCAACCTGCCCGCGAATCTCCTGCAGGCGCAGCGGGACTATTTCGGCGCGCATACCTATGAGCGAATCGACCGGCCGCGTGGGGAATTCTGTCACACGAACTGGACGGGAGAGGGCGGGGACACCGCCGCAACGACCTATCACGTGTAGCCCAAGACAACGCGAGAAAACAGCCCCGCGGCTTCTGCCACGGGGCTGTTGTGCGTCTTGTGCTATTTCATGTAATGCGTAACGTTTTCTGAATCTTGTAAGGTATGTGAGATCAGTTATGCTTTTTTTGCGCGGTCTTCTCCATGAACTTTGCGTTGTCCACGATGAAGCGTTCCTGCGTACCTTCGCCGATCAACCCCGCGTCGTCATATGCACGGCAGAGGAAGACGAGCCGCCTGCGGTCGATTTCGATCAGCTCCGTCTCACAGCGCACCGTCATGCCGATCGGCGTTGCAGAAAGGTGCTTGATATCGAGGCGAGTGCCGACGGTGGAGTTGCCAGAAGGCAACAGCGGCAAAACACTTTGTGCCGCACAAAACTCCATCAGCGCGATCATGGACGGCGTTGAAAAGACATCCAGCCCGCCGCTGCCGAGGGCTTTTGCGGTGTTTTCGCTGGTGACAAGGAGTTCTCGCGTGCCGCGCACGCCGCGACTCAGCTCGCTCATGGTGTGGTTCCTTTCAGGGGCAAGTGTGGCGCATGCCGGGCGTGCGTCCTGCGTAAGAATACCGCGAATAGGTGAAAAACGCAACCGCGCGATTATTCGTAATCGACCACGTCCACCCACCGGAAAAGAAGTTCGCGCTCCTCGGGCTTCCCTTTGACGGATTGGCTTGCCGCCACGATGGGAATCCATTTTTGCACATACTGCCGCTGGGTTTCGCTCTTTTCACAGAACAGTTTGAGGTAGGCTTCCGCCGTCTTCTCGTCCCCCGCGAGCGCAAAGAGCAGGTATGTCCGCGCGGCGTCCGCGCTCGCGTTGCCTTGCGTGGCGTGCGACCAGTCGAGGATAAACGGCGTGCCGTCGTCGCGGATGATGATATTCGTCGGGTTAAAGTCCCCGTGGCAGAGCTTGTTGTGCCGCGGCATGGATTCCAGCCGCGTATGGAGATCATATTTGGTCGCCGTCGGCAGCTCGGTCTGGATGATCTTGCGATCCATCTTGTCCCGCAGCCGTGGCAGCAGCGGGCTGATTTGGCGGTGCATAAGCAATTGCAGATCTACAAACTGCTCCAGATACTGTGCGTGCTTTTTCGGGTTTTGCGCCATGAGCTCCGCGAGTGTCTGCCCGGGGATATACTCGGTCATAATATACCACTTGCCGTCCTCGGTCATGCCAACGCCGTAAAGCTTCGGCACATTCAGCGCGGTTTCTTCCACGCGCGCGTGGTTGAGCGCCTCGTTGAGCACGTCTGCCTTCTTGAATCCTTCGCCAAACACCTTTACGACCGTGTCGCCGTCGCGATAGATCGTTTTGTTGGAGCGAAACGCGATTACATTGGTCAAATCCATGGTGTTCTCCTTTTTTGCGTTACTGTGTGGTGCGGGATAAAACGGCCAGGCGTCAGGCAGGCTTTTTTTTCCTGCCTGACACCATTTTATCAGAGTTGAGATTGGTTTTGATGCATTTCTTTTTGGCTTAGACGCGTACGCTCGTGCCATAGTAGGCGTTGAGGTACATCTGCTTGAGCTCGCTCATCAGCGGATAGCGCGGGTTTGCGCCGGTGCACTGGTCGTCAAACGCCTGCTCCACCATCTCGTCGAGCCGGGCAAGGAAGACGTCTTCCGCAATGCCATAGTCGCGGATGGTCTTCTTGATGCCGACGCGCTCCTTGAGCGCGTCCAGCGCGGTGATGAGGGACTCCACCTTGTCTTCGTCCGTCTTGCCCTTGAGGCCAAGCGCATCCGCGACCTCGGCGTAACGCGCGAGGGTATGCGGGTGACTGTATTGCGAGAAAGCACCCATCTTGACCGGAACCTCAGCGGCGTTGAAGCGGATGACTTCGTCGATCATCAGTGCGTTGGCAACGCCGTGCGGCAGATGATGGAACGCGCCGAGCTTATGCGCCATGCTGTGGCAAACGCCGAGGAACGCGTTGGCAAACGCCATGCCCGCCATGGTAGCGGCATTGGCCATCTTTTCGCGGGCGACGGGATCGTTCGGCCCGTTGTCATAGGCGCGGGGCAGATATTCAAAGATCATCTTGAGCGAGCGCAGCGCCGTGCCGTCGGTATAGTCCGTTGCAAGCATGCTGGCGTAGGCTTCGAGGTTGTGGGTGACCGCGTCGATGCCGCTCGCCGCCGTGAGGCCCTTTGGCGCGTTCATCATCATGTCCGCGTCCACAATCGCCATATCCGGCATGAGTTCATAGTCCGCCAGCGGGTATTTTACACCGGTGGATTCGTCGGTGATGACCGCGAACGGCGTGACTTCGCTGCCCGTGCCCGCCGTGGTCGGAATCGCGATAAAGTACGCTTTTTCGCCCATCTTGGGGAAGGTATAGACGCGCTTGCGGATGTCGGCAAAGCGCATCGCCATATCCATGAAGTCCGCTTCGGGATGCTCATAGAGTACCCACATGATCTTCGCCGCGTCCATTGCGGAGCCACCGCCGAGGGCAATGATCACGTCCGGTTTGAAGGTTGCCATTTGTTTTGCGCCTTCGCGTGCGCTGGCAAGGGTGGGGTCGGGCAGGACGTTGAAGAACGTCTCATGCGCAAGACCCATCTCGTCGAGCTTGTCCGTCACCGCGCGGGTATAGCCGTTTTCGTAGAGGAACGTGTCGGTCACGAGGAACGCGCGCTTTTTGCCGAGGGTATCTTTGAGTTCGCTGAGTGCCACCGGCAGGCTGCCTCTCTTGAAATAGACTTTATCGGGCGTGCGGTACCAGAGCATATTCTCTCTCCTCTCGGCAACGGTTTTGATGTTTAAAAGGTGCTTGACGCCGACGTTTTCGGAGACCGAGTTTCCGCCCCAGCTGCCGCAGCCGAGCGTGAGAGACGGCGCGAGTTTGAAGTTATAGAGGTCTCCGATGCCGCCGTGCGCGGAGGGCGTGTTTACGAGAATACGGCAGGTCTTCATCCGACTGGTATACGCGGCAAGCTTCTCCTTCTGTGTGACGGGGTCGAGGTAGACGCTTGCGGTGTGGCCATAGCCGCCGTCGGCAATCAGTCGTTCCGCTTTTTGCAGCGCGTCCTCAAAATCCTTGGCGCGATACATCGCGAGGACGGGGGAGAGTTTTTCATGCGCAAATTCTTCGGAGAGCTCCACACTCTCAACTTCGCCGATGAGGACTTTCGTCTTCTCCGGAACGGTTACGCCTGCGAGTTTCGCGATGGTGTAGGCACTCTGGCCGACGATCTTTGCGTTCAGCGCGCCGTTGATGAGGATGGTCTTGCGCACCTTTTCGGTTTCGTCGGGTTTGAGGATATAGCAGCCGCGCTCGGCAAACTCTTTTCTGACTTTGCTGTAGACGGAGTCGACCACGATGACCGCCTGCTCGCTGGCGCAGATCATGCCGTTGTCAAACGTTTTGCTCAGGATGATCGAGCTGACCGCGGAGAGGATGTCCGCCGTGTCGTCGATGATCGCGGGCACGTTGCCGCTGCCAACGCCGATGGCGGGTTTACCGCTGCTATATGCGCTCTTGACCATGCCGGGGCCTCCGGTTGCGAGGATGCAGTCCGCTTCTTTCATTGCGAGGTTCGTCAGCTCCAGGCTCGGGGTATCCACCCAGTCGATGATGCCTTCCGGCGCGCCTGCGGCAACCGCTGCGTCGAGCACGACACGCGCCGCCTCAATGGTGGAACGCTTTGCGCGCGGGTGCGGGCTAATCAGGATGCCGTTGCGTGTTTTCAGCGCGATCAGCGTCTTAAAGATTGCGGTCGAGGTTGGGTTCGTGGTCGGGATGACCGCGGCGATGACGCCGATGGGTTCCGCAATGCGGGTGATGCCATAGGCTTTGTCTTCTTCGATTACGCCGCAGGTCTTTGTGTCGCGATAGGCGTTATAGATATACTCGGAAGCGTAGTGGTTCTTGATCACCTTGTCCTCGACAACGCCCATGCCTGTCTCTTCCACGGCAAGTTTCGCCAGCGGAATGCGTGCCTTGTTGGCGGCGGTTGCGGCGGCAAGGAAAATTTTGTCCACTTGCTCCTGGGTGTACGTTGAAAATGCTTTCTGCGCTTCGCGGAGGCGGATAAACGCGCTCTCCATGGCTTCTACGCTGTCAACGGGGGTTCTGCTTGTCATGCTCTTCATTCGCTCCATCTCCTCTTGTCTTCCTCTGATTGCATTGTTTTTTGTGGTCCTGGTTCTTTGGGGTTTAAGAGGATCCGTACCGCTTCTGTATCCGGCCTGCCCGCCGAAAAAGCAGGTACGAACCCTCTTATGCGTTTGCTGCAGAGTCGATTCTATAGGATCGAATCTCTGCTGTTTTAGGGAATCATCCAACCGCATGATCCGCGATTGCCCGGATTACGGGTTGGACGAAAGGGCACTTTCCGGCGAGGTTTTGCATCTTGGCGGCCTGCCCGCCGTCCGAAAATGACATCTGGGAACGCCGGCTGCTTTCTTTCTGTTTATAGAATACGACAGCAGGATACAAGGATGAAGACATAAAATCGGAATATCAGTATATAAATATCGATATAATAATATCTATTTATAACATTGCAAGTTTCGAAATATAACATTTGAAACAACAGACCATGAGTAAGAGTGTGCAAGGTGCAAACAAAAACACCCGGCAGATGCCGGGTGTCCAGCCCATCGACAAAGTCCTGCGGACTCTGCCGATGGGTTTTACTTTGGGTTAAAATGACGCGAATCGCGCCATTTTTTCACAAATTCAGCGAATGAATCGCCGAATTTGAAGGAACATGGGGGATTTTCGAAATCCCCCAAACCCCCTGACGGCTTTGTTGATGCTCTGACACGGCAGAAGCCGGGTGATAATGGTGTGTTAATCTTGAATGACCCGCTGAGCGGACTCGCGGAGTTTTTCAAACAAGAGCCGATCCAGCCGGGAAAGATGATAGCCCGTGCGATAAATCAGCACATCGCGATAGACATTGCCGGGGAAATCAATCTTCCGCTGCACGAGCCCGAAGCGATCCAGAACGTCCTGCGGGGCCGGGGAGGAGATTGCATACGCCGTGTCGATGCGGCTGATGAGTTCCAGCTGACTTGCGCGTTCATAGATGGTAATGGTGTTTTTGGCCTCGATTGCCTGCGCGAGTTCGCGCGCCTGATTGACGGGCAGCGCGGGGATGGAAGTATCACCGTACAGCACCTCAGTGCAGCTGGTCAAGTCGCGGTTGGTGAGTTGTGTGTGATCCGCCAGCGCGCTGTGCTTACTCAGGATGGCGACGCAGGAAAACTCCCAAACCAGCTCATTGACCAAAGAGCGCTCAGCCAATGCGTTGAGATAATTCGGCTCATAGATGGTCTGATAGCGAATTACGCCAAGCTGATTGACCCCGTTGGCGACCTGCTTGATGGTTCGCATCGCACCCGCCTCGCGATAGTCAATGCTATAGTCTGCGTCTGTTCCTAACGAGAGGATTACCTCGGTCAGCGCTTGTGAAACATAGCTCGCGCGCGGCGCGCAGAGGTCAAAGCGCGTCTTCTTGTCGTCTGTGGGCCTATACAGCGCCTCCATCTCCGCAATCTGGGAAAGGATGTTGCGCGCGTAACCCAAAAACTCGCGCCCTTTCTCCGTCGGGACGACGCCCTTTGCCGTGCGGTCAAAGATCGCGATGCCGATGTCGTCCTCCAGCTCACGGATGGATTTGCTCAGGTTCGGCTGATTCATATAGAGATTTTCCGCAGCTTTGCTGATCGAGCCGGTTTTTTCCACCTCGACGGCATATTTCAGCTGCAACAGGTTATTCATGCGCTTCTCCTTTCCGCGCGAAAACGGAATTGTTTACGGTTTACGATAAAGCGTCTTTTCATGCGCGTAATGCGCGCCCGGCGGTGCGGAATGCGGCTTCATCCAGCCGCTCATCTTCCAGTACGAGTCTGCCGTTGACATAGACACGATCGATGCCAAACGCCTTGGATTGATCCGGAACGCCATTTTTCAGCGCGGTTTCGTCAAACACCGTCAGGTCTGCAAAATAGCCGGGCTTGACATAGCCGCGCTCTTTGATCGCGAAGCGGTCTGCCACGGCACCGGTCATCTTGCGGATGGCGCGGGGCATGGTGTCGCCCTTTCCCGTCAGCGAAAGATGCAAAAACTTCGGGAAACAATCGTAGATGGCTGGGTTTTGCACGCCGTTTTCTTCCACCCAGGCATCGGTCATGTACAGAACATTGTCATGGCAGGAGAGTTCGGAGACGATCTGAGGGGTGCTGTACGGACCCATGTTCACGCGCCCGGCAAAGTGACTCATCTCGCAGAGCATCAGGTAGGCATCAAGATCGTTCATGCCCTTTTCTCTGGCAATCTGGTGGACGGTCTTGCCCTCGTATTCTTCATATCCTTCGCCGATGTAGGCAATCTGAATATCATCAAACCCGAAACCCAGCAGCAGGATGGAGGCATTCGCGAGGATGCGGAATTTCAGCTTGTTGAAGAATTTCCGCTTGTCTTTGGGGCTGAGCGCCTGATACCAAACCGGCATGATCGCGGTGATGACTGAAACGCCCAAGAGCTCCGCATAGATATCAAACATCGCGTCTACGCCGTTTTTGCGCATGCGCTCGATATTGGCAATCAGCTCGTCTTTGCATTTGAAGGAGTTGGTGCCGACGAAGATTGCGTGGGAATATTGCAGTTTCACGTTCAATCCGCGGGTAATCTCCTCCAGCTCGTCCAGCGCGCGCAGGAGATGCGGCCTGCCCAATAGCTCCGGATACGCCATCGACACGGCGGAGCAGGCACGCGGGTGTACGGTCAGTGGGCGGCCATAGCGCGCGCAGAGCTCGGCAACCTTCCTAAGTTCCTCTTTCGGCGCATAGAGCCCCGGCTCGTACATGAGCCCCAGCGAAACGCCGCATGCGCCCTGCTTGAGATTTTCTTCGAGCAGCGAGAGCATCTGCTGCTCTTCCGCCTCACTCAGCGAGCGGTTGAGGTAGCCCGTTCCGCTCGCGCGAGCGGAGCAATGCCCCGTAAGTGAGGCGATGTTAAGCGGCGTGTTGCCGTCGATCGCCGAAAAGAACGTGTTGAGGTCGGGGTAGACGCCCGTCAGGTCGTCCATGTGGAACAGCCCTGCGCCAACCTTATCGATATACAGGCTGTTTTCCGCAAACCCTGTCATCGATAGCCCGCAGTTGCCGGTGATAAACGAGGTGATCCCCTGCCGCACAAACGGCTCAAAATACGGCGCCGGGTTCTTTTTCGCCGCGAACCAGTCGTTGTGGGAATGTGCGTCAAAAAAGCCGGAGGAAACGCTTTTTCCGGAAAGATCGACAACTTTGGCATCCACGATCGGAAGATTTTGCCCGACCGCGAGAATCTTGTCGTCTTCGATCTGGATATCGCCTTCGAAAGCCTCCGCACCTGTTCCGTCATAGATGCGGCAGTGTTGCAGCAGTGTTTTCATCTGTATAAAATTCTCCCAGTTTGATCCCGGTAACATGGTATCACAAACCGTTATAAATGAGAAGTTCCGGAATCATTCTGAATAAAAATTGACGGAACGCAAATCGCATCCTATACTATAGTTAAATGAATAGCGTGCGCATCTGCGCCTGACGAAGGCGCTGGCAGGGTGACCTGCCAAGGGAATACGGATGAAAATTCCGGGCTACCCCAGTAACCGTGAAGCGGACGAACGGACACACACAAGCCACTGCCTAACCGCGGGAAGGCGTCCTAGTAGGATGAAGCGAAGCCGGGAGACCTGTTTGCGCATGGAAATATACTCCTGGGGTGGAGTGAAGCTATCGAGCGCGCCGACAGCACGCGAACTTTCCATTGCTCCCTCTCCTCAAAGAGCGGAGCATTTTTTATTTGCTTGCCTCTCTTCTGGCCAATTGGCAATGGAAGAGCAAACACCAAATGATTTGCTTCCCTCTCAGCTCTATTCATTTAAAACAGATTGAAAGGGATGAAGACACATGAAAACCAACAAACTCCTTGCGGCTCTGATTGCGGCGCTGCTGCTCCTGGGCACACTTTTTGCCTGCGCGCCCGCAGATATCGCCGCGACGTCCGCCAACGAGGCGCCCACTTTGCAGGAAGTCGACGAGATTCCGCCAGCGGAGGTAACAGGCATTGAAACCACCGATATGATGGGGCGCGCAATCAAGCTTCCCGAAGCCGCAACCCGCGTTGTTGCGCTGAGCGCGGCGGACTGCGAGATTCTTTATGCCATTGGCGCGGGAGATTTGCTCGTGGGTCGCGGCGAATTTTGCGACTATCCGGCGCAGGTGCTGGATGTGCCCGCTGTGCAGTCCGGCATGGAGACGAATATCGAGCAGATCATCGCACTTGCCCCGCAGGTGCTGCTGATGAGCGCAATGGCGCAGACCGAGGATCAAGTCAAGCAGCTGGAAGCCGCGGGGATCCAGTGCGTGGTTTCCGACGCGAAGGATCTCAACGGCGTGTATCAGGCAATCACGCTCATTGGAGCGGTAACCGGACACGATGAGGATGCGTTCGCAGTCGTCTCGAGCATGGAAACTACGCTCTCCGAGCTCTCGGTTCACGCAAGCGAACTACAGGGCAAAAGCGTTTATTTTGAAGTTTCCCCGCTGCAATACGGCCTCTGGACCGCAGGCAAGGGCACATTTATGGACGAGATCGCAACCATGCTGGGCCTGACGAACGTCTTTGCGGATGCAACCGGCTGGGCAGAGATCTCCGAAGAGCAGGTGCTCAAGGCAAATCCGGACGTGATTGTAACCATCGCGATGTATTTTGGCGAAGGGCAGACCCCGGTGGAGGAGATTCTTTCCCGTCCCGGCTGGCAGGACATCACCGCGGTGAAAAACGGCGACATCCTCAACCTGCAAAACAACGAACTTTCCCGCCCCGGCCCGCGTATCGCCGACGGCGCACAGGCGCTGTTTGACTTTGTCAAAGCGATCGTTTCGGAAAACAAGGCAGCGTAAGACTGAGCGGCGCAAAAGAAAGAGACAGGCATTCGTTGAAAAAACACGAGAAACAACCGCGCGAAACGGGCGAGCTGCCGCCCACCGCGCGCAAGACACAAGGCGGCAAACGGGAGGGATTTCGCGCGGGCGAACTCCTTCTGTTTTCGCTTGTCACGATGTGCGTCCTCGTGCTCTGCGTCTGCGTCGGCAGCGTGAGCCTGCCGCTAAAGGAGACCCTCACGGTCATCTGGAACGCGATCTGGGGGTTGCCGATGCCGGATGGCATCTCGGTGCCGATCATTCTCTCCGTGCGTCTGCCGCGCGTGATTTGCGTGGCACTCACGGGGGCTGCGCTCTCACTTTGCGGCGGCGCGATGCAGGGACTGCTCAAAAACCCGCTTGCGGACGGCAGCACGCTCGGTGTTGCCAGCGGCGCGTCGCTCGGCGCTGTCATCGCAATCGCGTTTGGCATCACGCTGCCGCAGATTCCGTTTGCGGGCACGATGGTGCTGGCGATTCTATTCGCGTTCCTGTCGCTTCTGATCATCCTCTCGCTCGCGTATAAAATCGATTATTCGATGAGCACCAATACGATCATTCTCATTGGCGTGATCTATTCAATGTTTGTTTCAAGTATCCTCGCGCTCATCATTTCGTTTGCATCCGACCGGGTCAAGCAGATCACCTTCTGGACGATGGGGTCACTCCTCGGCACCAGCCTGCAAAATGCGCTTGTGCTGTTTGGTGCGCTCGTTGTATTCGGCGGGGTGATCCTGCGCTATGCGCGCGAGCTCAACGCCTTTGCGGTCAGCGAGAGCAACGCCCGCAGCGTCGGCGTACCCGTGCGGCAGGTGAAGCTGATCCTGCTCATCGCGGTGAGCGCGCTCATCGGCGTTTGTGTTTCCATCGGCGGCACCATCGGCTTTGTCGGCCTCGTCACGCCGCACATGGTGCGCATGATCGTAGGCCCCGATCATAAGCGGCTGCTGCCCGCCTCGCTCTTTGGCGGCGCGGTGTTTTTAATGCTGGCGGATCTCGTCGCGCGGACGCTCTTAAATCCCATCGAGCTGCCGATTGGCGTGGTTACCTCGTTCATCGGCGCGTTCCTCTTCATCGTGATCTTCTATCGTTCGAGGAGGGCACGGACATGAGTCTACTCGATGTGCAAAACCTGCGTGTCCGCTATGGAGACAAGACGATTCTAGATGGCGTGAACTTCTCTTTAGAAGAAGGCGGCTGGCTGATGATTGTCGGCCCGAATGGCGCGGGAAAGAGCACGATTGTCAACGCAATCTCGCAGGGGGTGCCGTATACGGGCGAGGTGCGCGTGCTTGGCAAAGACGTGCGCCGTTACCGCGCGCACGAGCTGGCAAGGCTCGTCGGCGTACTTGCCCAAACGCATACGATGGGTTACGGGTTTACGGTTGGCTCCGTCGTTCGCCTCGGGCGCTATGCCTATGCGCCGGGACTGTTTTCCGCGGGGCATGCGGAGGATGACGACGCGGTGGCACAGGCGCTCGCGCTCACGGGGCTGACGGAAATCGTCGATCAAAACGTGCTCACGCTCTCCGGAGGGGAGTTGCAGCGGACGTTTTTGGCACAGCTCTTTGCGCAGAATCCGAGGGTGCTGCTGCTGGACGAACCCACCAACCACCTTGACCTCGTCTATCAAAAGCAGGTGTTTGAGCTGATTCGTGCTTGGCTGAAAACGCCGGGACGCGCGGTTGCCTCTGTGGTGCACGACCTGAGCCTTGCGCGCGCTTACGGCAGCCACGCGCTGTTACTCGATGGCGGGAAGACGCTCTCGTACGGCGCAATTTCGGATGTTTTTTCGCCGGCGAATCTCGACAGCGCATACGAAATGGATGTTTCCGCCTGGATGCGTGGCCTGCTTGCTCAATGGCAGGAATAGCCGGCGCGAGAGATGTTTCAAAAAATCCTCACGCCCATTTTACAGGATTGCAACATACAAACGGGATGATGTGGTGTATAATCGACAAAACGCCAGTCAGTCCGTTTTTTTTATCGTTGGGCATTCCGGCGCTAGAATCAAACACCAGTACCAACCATCGGAGGAAGACCATGCTATCCATCATCCTGCTGCGCCACGGGAAAACCCAGGGCAATCTAGAGAACCGCTACAACGGCAGAACCGACGATCCGCTTTGCGCCGAGGGCATTGCGCAGGCGGAGCTGGAGGCGCACTATCCGGAGATCTCGCTGGTTTACGCGAGTCCGATGCGGCGCGCACAGCAGACGGCAAGTATCTTTTTTCCAAACGCCAGGATCGAGACGGTAGAAGACCTGCGCGAGATGGACTTTGGCGATTTTGAAGGGCGAACCGCAGCGGATATGGAGCACGACGAAGCGTACCGCGCATGGGTTGCGGGCGGGTGTGTTGATGTTTGCCCAAATGGCGAGGGGATTCCTGGCTTTGCTCGGCGCGCGGCTGCGGCTTTTTCCGGCTGCGTTGCGGACGCGATTGCGCGCGGGGAGTCGCGCATTGGCGTTGCCGTGCATGGCGGGGTCATCATGGCGGTCATGACGGCGTTCTCCGGCTCGGACGAGCCGTACAACGCATGGTATGTTCAAAACTGCGGCGGCTACGAGATCACGATTGACGAGACGCTTTGGAACACGAAACAGCGTTTTGCCGCGTCAGTGCTCTTTGGCGAACAGGGAGAGGACGACTATAGCCTGAGCAACAACGTGGAATAATCACTTCTATTAGAGATGATCGCAATCAAACAGCAAAAAACAGCGGCAAGCGTTTTTCGCGCAAGCCGCTGTTTTGTTATAGATCGGGTTAGTTTAGAACGAGAGCAAACAGCAGCACAACTCCAGACAACAACAGCAGAAGCACGCTCAGGCAGCCGCCTTTGCCGCCGGACGGCTTCCTGCCGCCGTTGTTACGCGAAAAGGCCTGCATGTAGTGCGTATAGCCCGTGATGCCTTTTCCAAAGTAGCCATAGTCTTTTGGCATATTTTTTACCTCCGGCGATTTACTTCCGAATCGTGAGCTTACTCTTTTTTGTGGAATTGGTTCGGCTTGATTGCAAACCGGTTCGTGAATGTAGCAAAATCAAACTCGTTGTGACGTTTGCTCTGCCGGACGGTTCGCGCCCTGCAACCATGATATAATACGCTCGTTTACAAAGCAACCGGCGTTAACCGAAGGTTGCTGTGGAGTAGGAGGAAACAGTATCATGAAACGACTTGTATGCTGCCTGACGGCGGCTGTTCTTCTGTTTGGGGCTGTTGGTTGCGCCGCAAACGTTACGCCCGTGGTGCCGGATGCAACGCCGAGGACGACGAATGCTACCCCGCAACCGCAGCCGGATGATGTAATTGCGTTTGACGACGAAGCGCTGGAAGCATATGTTCGCGCGGCGATTGGCAAACCAAACGGCGACATCACCCGCGCGGATGCGGAGGCAGTCACGGAGCTGGAGCTTTCGCAGATGGGTGTGGAAAAAGACCAGCCGTATATCCACAATCTCTCGGCACTGCAATATTTCACCAACCTCACCTATCTTGGGCTGGGGTACGCCGTTCAAAACGAACAAGACCCGACAGCTCCCGTGGACATTTCGCCGCTTGCGGGCTTAAGCAAGCTCACATCGCTCCAGATGGGCGGGGTGGTGGTCGACGATCTGAGCGCTGTCTCCGGCATGCAGAACCTCATCAGCCTCACCGTGTTCAACGGGGATCAGGCGCTTGATCTTACCCCGCTCGCGGGGTTAACGCATCTGCAAGCGCTGACTTTGCGTAACAACAAGATTACGGATGTGTCTCCGCTTGTGGCGCTCAAGAGCCTGACCTATCTCGATCTGGAGGGAAACGACATTTCGGATGTTTCTCCGCTCGCGGGGCTAACCGGGCTGAACCGGCTGTTTTTGTCCGGTAATCCGGTTTCGGACTATGAACCGCTTGCAAGCGTGCGCGCCAATCTGGAAGAATGGGACTTTGAGGTACAGCCGTAACGAGAGAAGTCTCATCCATAAGGGTACTTAAAAAGAGAAGAGTGATTCACAAGACAACTGCTCATAAACGGGCAGTTGTTTTTGATTTGCAATGGATTGAAGTTCTCTGAAGTTCTGTATAATATAGAAGGCGAAGAACGCATAACGAGCGGATACGCTGCATTTCCAACAAACCAAATCGAAGAAAGAACGGAAACGTTGTAAAACAAACAGAACGAAACGGCGGACAACACTATACTAACCCTGGACAAAAAAAGAACAGATCTGCGGTGACACGCAGAAAATGGAGGATTTTTCGTATGGGTATGTTTTGCTATCAGTGCCAGGAAACCGCGGGCAACAAGGGCTGCACGGTACGCGGCGTCTGCGGGAAGACGGAAGATGTCGCAAAGCGCATGGATCTGCTTCTGTATGTGTGCAAGGGGATTTCCACAATCGTAGTGAATGACAAGCTCGACGTGAAAAAGCTCGACGCACTCAACGGCGAGATGCTCACAAGCCTGTTTATGACCATCACCAACGCGAACTTTGATGCGGATGCGATCGAGCGGCAGATCATCAAGATGCTGGCGCTGCGCGATAGTCTCCGCCCCTGCAAGATTGAAGACAACGATGCGGCGAACTTCACCGTCTCCGGCACGACGCAAATGCTTGAAAAAGCGGAGAAAATCGGCGTGCTCTCGACCGAGAATGAAGACGTCCGCTCCCTGCGTGAACTCGTGATTTACGGGCTAATGGGACTTGCCGCCTATGCGGAGCACGCAAGGAACCTCGGCAGCAAGGACGACGACATCGCGGCGTTTATCTATGAAGCGCTAGCGGCGACACTGGATAATTCGCTGACGGCGGATGCACTCACCGCGCTCGTGCTCAAGACGGGTTCCTATGGCGTGAAGACCATGGCGCTGCTGGACGCGGCGAACACCGCGCGCTATGGCACACCGGAGATCACGAAGGTGAACATCGGCGTTCGCAACAACCCCGCAATCCTCGTTTCGGGTCACGATCTGGTCGACCTGGAGCAGCTGCTGGAACAGACGCGCGGCACAGGCGTGGATGTCTATACCCACGGCGAGATGCTGCCCGCGCATGCATATCCCGCGTTCAAGAAATATGATAACTTTGTTGGCAACTATGGCAACGCCTGGTGGAAACAGCTGACCGAGTTTGAATCGTTCAAAGGCCCGATTCTCTTCACCACCAACTGCATTGTTCCGCCGAGGAGTGAGGAGATCCGCGCGCGGATTTTCACCACGGGTGCGGCAGGTTTCCCCGGCTGCAAGCACATCAAACCCGATGTGAACGGCAAGAAGGACTTCTCCGCGGTCATCGCGTTGGCAAAGACACTGCCTTCGCCGGAAGAGATCGAGCGCGGCGAGATCGTCAACGGATTTGCGCACGCACAAGTGCTGGCGCTGGCGGATAAGGTCATCGATGCGGTCAAGAGCGGCGCCATCAAGAAATTCTTCGTCATGGCGGGCTGTGACGGGCGCATGAAGAGCCGCAATTATTACACCGAGTTCGCGGAAAAGCTGCCCAAGGATACCGTCATCCTCACCGCTGGCTGCGCAAAATACCGCTACAACAAGCTCAATCTGGGCGATATCGGTGGCATTCCGCGCGTGCTGGACGCGGGGCAGTGCAACGACAGCTATTCGCTTGTCGTAATTGCGCAAAAGCTGGCGGAGGCGTTTGCGCTGACATCGATCAACGAGCTGCCGCTGGCGTTCAACATTGCATGGTATGAGCAAAAGGCGGTCATCGTGCTGCTGGCGCTCCTCTCGCTGGGCGTGAAGAACATCCACCTTGGCCCCTCGCTGCCGGGCTTCCTCTCGCCGAACGTGGCAAAGGTTCTCGTGGATACCTTCGGTATCGCGGGCATCGGCAATGTGGACGACGACATTGCGCTGTTCATGAGCTAAGTGCGATCCAAACGAATTTAACAGATACGCAATGGCTCCGGTATTTTGCCGGAGCCGTTTGCTATTTTTGCTTTCCGTGGTACGATGGAAGAAAACGCGAGAGAACAGGAAGGAGACAACCATGAAGATTGTCGTCATCGGCGCAAATGCCGCGGGGATGAGCGCGGCTTCGCGCATCAAGCGCAGGGAGGCTGCCTGCGAGGTGGTCGTGCTGGAAGCGACGCACGAGGTGTCCTATGGCGCATGCGGGCTGCCGTATTACATCGCGGGAATCAACGACGATATCAATCTGGTGCGCATCCGCTCTGTTTCCGATTTTGAAAAGAACGGCATCGTCATGCGTACGGGGCACACAGCCGAGCGAATCGATTACGTGCAGAAGATCGTGTCCGGCACAACGGATACGGGGAAACCGTTTTCCGAATCTTACGACCGCCTGCTGATCGCCAGCGGCGCGCGGGCGCGGCAACTGCCCGTGCCCGGCGCGGAGAAGGAGAAAATCTTCACGCTCAAAACCCCGCAGGATGCGGAGCGGATTCGCGAAGCAATCGAGCACCGGCGCTGCAATGTCGCGATCATCGGCGGCGGAGCGATCGGGCTTGAACTGGCCGAGGCATGCCTGCTGCAGCGGGTGAAGAGTCTGCGCATCATCGAGGCGGCGAGCCAGCTTTTGCCTGGTTATGACGAGGAATTTGCCCGCGCGGCACAGGAGGAGTTGGAGCAGCACGGTGCCAGGGTTCATCTAAACGAGCGCGTCTCCGCGTTTTGCGGCGAGGATTGCGTTGCAAGCGTAGCGACGGATCGCGCGGAATATGAGGCAGACGTGGTGATTGTCAGCATCGGCGTGGTGCCGAATACCGAATTTGCGACGGGTTTACGCAAACTATCAAACGGCGCAATCGAGACAAACGCGAGTATGCAGTCCAGCGAACCGTATGTGTTTGCCGCCGGAGATTGCGCAAGCGTTTGGCACGCGCTGCTGCAAAAGCCTGCCTATTTTCCGCTTGGCACCTATGCAAACAAGCAAGGCAGGCTCGCTGGGGACAGCCTCGTTGGTACACCCGCATCCTTTTCCCGTGCGCTGGGTACGGTGATGCTGCGCTGCATGGGGCTAGAGTTTGCCAAGACCGGCTTGACGGAGACGGAGGCAAAGCGGGAGGGGATCGACGCAAAGAGCGTGCTCGTGCGTGCGCATTCGCACCCGTCGTATTTTCCGGGGGCTTGCGATATCGAGATCAAGCTTTGCTATCACGCGGATAGTCGTGTGCTCCTCGGCGCGCAGTTGATGGGCGAACGGGAGACGGCGATCCGAATCGACCCCATCGCGGTGGCGATCGACCGCGGCATGACGACCGACGAACTGGGCTTTGCGGACTTTGGTTACGCGCCGCCGTTTGCCGGGGTTTGGGACGCAATCGCCGTTGCCGCCAACGCAGCGAAATAGTCCTATCAAGTCATTGCGAGCCGCCTTCGGGCGGTTTTTTGTATGCACATTGAACAGATATATCAAAAAGATATATCCGAATCATTGACATGCGATAAGCTTACGCTATAATATATCTAACAGATATAAAAGAAGGTATGATTTTGAGACAGACGGACTATGTGATTTTGGGGTTGCTTGCCGAGCAGCCGCTCAATGGCTACCAGATCAAGAAGATCATCGATATTCGCTTTCAGTTCTTCTGGAGCGAGAGTTTCGGGCAGATTTTTCCCGCGCTCAAGTCGCTTGCCGCCTCTGGACTGGCGGAGGAATATCCGCAGGAGCACACGGGCGGGCGCGCGGCAAAGACATATCAAATCACGCCCTCCGGGAAGGACGCGCTGATCGACTGGCTCTCCCAGCCGGTCGAGAAAGAATCCCTCCGGCTCGAAATCCTGCTCAAGACGTATTTTTCCAACTACACAGCGCCAAGCGTGATGCTGGGCCACCTTTCGGCGTTTGAACAGAGCCATGCGCAGCAGCTGCACATCCTCGGGCTCTTTCAAAAGGAGCTGGAGAACATCCCTGACGACGATGAAAACCACCGCGAAGTGCTCCGCGTGATCGACTTTGGCCAGAAGGTCAACCGCGCTTATCTCGACTGGTGCCGCGAAACGCGGGACTATTTTGAATACAAACAACACGCGCCAAAGAGTGGCGCACCAAAGGAGTAAACACACATGCGCCAGAAAATCCGCCGAATCCTACTTTACGTTTCGCTTTTTTTGTTTCCGGTTACGATGAACTTCCTCTCGCCGTATGTCTCCATCGACGGCGCATTTGCGGGCGTGCTCTCCGGCAGCGCGATCATGTTCCTCATACTGTTCGTTTCAGGGTTGTGCTTTGGGCGTGCATGGTGCGGTTGGCTGTGCCCTGCTGGCGGGGTTGCGGAGGTTGCGCAGACGGTGAACCCCAAACCCGCCAACGCAAAGCGTCTGCGGATTGTGCGCTACAGCATCTTCGTGGTATGGGTTGGCGTTCTGGTGACGGGTTTCGTCCTCGCGGGAGGGATTAAGGGCATCGATCCTCTTCGATTGACGGAGAAATACGTCTCCGTGGATGAGCCGATCAAGTACATCATGTACTATCTTGTGCTTGGGCTGTTCTTCGCGCTTGATCTTGCGCTGGGGCGGCGCGGCGCCTGCCACGGCATCTGCTGGATGAGCCCGTTTCTCAACGCGGGTCAGCTGGTTGGCAGACTCCTGCACCTGCCGCAGATGCGCATCAAAGCCAAACCCGAACACTGCATCGACTGCAAAAAGTGCAACAACAAGTGCCCGATGAGCATCGACGTCAACGCCGCCGTCAAGACGGGCAGCGTGAAGAGCTATGACTGCATCCTCTGCGGCGAGTGCGTGGATGTTTGCCCGAAGGACGTGCTATCCTATCGCAAACCCAAATAAGTAACGCGAAGAACAAAAGCCGGACGTGTATGCGTTCGGCTTTTTTCGTCGCTGGTTGACGCAACCCCATAGCGGGCATAAAATGAAGCAGGCATGATGCCAATAATGGAACAAACCGCAAAGGATACGTTTATCATATGAAACACCGCCTGCTTGCAGCCAGCCTCCTCCTGCTTTTGCTGATTACGCCCTTGTCCGCGCGGGCGGAGGCGGCGCAGCCGATCGAGATTACCGATGCGGCGGGGCTGATTGCGATAGCGCAGCAGCCGGAGAGAAATTTTGTGCTCGGCGCGGATATCGATATGCGCGGGGTGGACTGGGTGCCGTTTGCGTTCAACGGTGTGTTGGACGGGGCGGGGCATACGATCTATAACCTGACCCTTACGCGGACGAGTGAGGAGACTCAGATCACCTATGACGGACGGCACCGCGGCTATCACACCGTGTTTGCAGCGCTGTTTTCCTCGGTGCGCGGTACCGTGCAAAACCTGAATCTTCTCAACCTCAAGGCGAATATCGCGACCGATCAACCGTGCTTTCTCGCTGGGATTGCGGGCTATCTGGCAAAGGGAGCCATCTCAAACTGCTCTGTCTCCGGGCGACTGAAGATTACCTCAACTGCGCCGCAGTGCGGAGCGGGCGGCATCGCGGGCTTCGGGCGCGGGCGCGTCGAAGGCTGCACGGTGGATGCTCAGATTACGCTTGTCACGATCAATCCCGAGCAGTATTGCGAGGAATATCTTGGCGGCGTGCTGGCAAACGGCTCTGCGGACGTAGAGAAATGCCGCGTTAAGCTCGCGGGGTATTCTTCCGTGCGCGGCTATGTACACAACGGCGGAATCGTGGGCCTAAGTGACATCAACCCTGAGAACAAACGATATTTTGGCTTTGTACGCGATTGCAGTGTGGACGCGGTGATTTCGTTCTTTGAGGACGTGGAGGACAGGCGCGCCTATTGCCGCGCGTATGTCGGCGAGATTCAAAACGGAGACCTGGTCGTTGCCGGCAATGAAACGGTTCGATTTGAGAGCCTCGAAAGCAAGGATTATTCGCGGATCTTACTGCCGGATCCTTCCGAAACCCCAATCTACAATGCGGTTGTGACCGCGCCGCGCTGCAAAGCATTCGGCTACACAACGTATACAAACCCTGAATCAGGCTATTCGTATACGGACGATTACACCGCTCCGGCGCATACGCCCGGGGAATGGCAGGTCATCACCCCCGCAACGACCGAACGCGAGGGTATGCGGCGGCAGGGCTGCGCGGAGTGCGGCGAACTCCTGCGGGAAGAGGCGATTCCCCGCTTGATTGCGACCACGTCCTGTACCCTCGATCAAAGCAGCGTCCACCTGCCGTACCGCGGTCAGATTCAGCTGCATGCAACCGTGCTGCCGCGCGATGCCACAAACAGCAATCTCTACTGGGTGAGTTCGGATGAGGCAATCGCAACCGTGGACGAAAACGGCCTCGTGACCGCGATTGGCAAGGGCATCACCGCGATTTATTGCAAGACGGGTGATAGAGGCTCTTTGGCAGCCTGCCAGGTGGAGGTATCCTTCACCGCGGTGCAATGGATCACGCGCTATGTGCTGTTTGGGTGGGTTTGGGATGCGTAATGTGCGTTTGTCATTGACGCAGAGAACAGATCTCAATAGAATGAAATCATACTCTAAATGATAAAAATCTTTAAAATAGGTTCAATAGAAAGGATGATTGTAATGAAATTTGATTACTATATGCCGTCCCGCCTGCTCTTTGGCGCGGGCAAACTGCAGGAGCTACACAAACACAAGCTGCCCGGCACAAAGGCGCTGATCGTCATGACCGGGGGCAAGAGCCTCCGCGCAAACGGTTCTCTCGCCGCGCTGGAGGAGGAGCTTCGCCTTGCGGGCGCAAGCGCAATCCTCTACGACAAGATTACCCCAAACCCTGCAAAGACGCAGATTATGGAAGGCGCACGCGTGGCTAAGTCGAACGGCTGCGACTTTGTGATCGGTTTTGGCGGCGGTAGCAGCATCGATGCGGCAAAGGCAATCGCCGTGATGGCGACCAACCACGGCGACTACTGGGACTATATCTCCGGCGGCAGCGGCAAGGGACTGCCCGTGCCGAACGATCCGCTACCCATCGTCGCAATCACGACAACAGCGGGCACCGGAACCGAAGCGGACCCTTGGATGGTCGTCACAAAGGAAGAGACCAACGAGAAGATCGGCTTTGGCTATGATAAGACGTTTCCCGTGCTCTCGGTGATCGATCCCGCGCTGATGCTGACCGTGCCGCCGATACTGACCGCGTACCAGGGCTTCGACGCGCTCTTTCACAGCACGGAGGGTTACCTCAACACGATTGCATACCCAATCAGCGATGCGTTTGCGCTACGCGCAATCTCGCTGGTGAGCCAGTCTCTGCCGGCGGCGGTCAAGGACGGCAAGAATCTTCCTGCGCGGACGGATGTTGCGCTTGCCAACACGCTCTCCGGCATGGTAGAGAGCACGAGTGGCTGCATCTCGGAGCACTCTCTTGCGCACGCGATGGGCGCGATGAAGCCGGAACTTGCGCACGGAGCGGCGCTGATTATGATCAGCCGGGCATATTACGAAACCTTCGCCAAGAAGGGCTGTGCGGATGCGCGGATGATCGACATGGCCCGCGCGATGGGCAAGCACGACGCAAAAAGCGCAATGGACTTTGTAGAAGCGCTGGTGGAATTACAGGTGGCTTGCGGCGTAGACACGCTGAAGATGAGCGATTATGGCATTCGTTATGAAGACCTCGGCGCATATGTGGACAACGCGTTTGCCACGATGGGCGGGCTGTTTCAGTTCGATCCCTGCACGCTGTCCAAAGAGGATTGCCTGAAGATATATCAAGCATCCTATCGCTAACGCTTGCGCAAAAAAGGCCTTCGGGGATTGATTTCACCGGGGGCTTTTTGCTTTCTTTGCGGCTAGGTTGAAAAAGGAGAGCCTGAATCCGGATGATGCGAAATAGGCGCAAGAACGAAAATAAAAATTGAACTAACGGTATGATATACAATGTGGTATAGTGTGATTAGTGGGCGGTGTCATCGCCTCCGTGCGGAGTAAAATCACATCATATTTGTCAAAAAGTCGATTGAAAAGCACATGCTAGGGAGAATATGCCATGCAGAATGCGCTATATGTGGAAATCAGCGCGATTGGAATCATTCTGCTGTCTATTGTTTTGATGACCCAGCGGCAGTTTACGGCCGCTTCCGCCGCACAGCGCAGGTTCAATCACCTGATCTATGCGACGATTGCGATGCTGGTTGTGGACGCGGCCTGCTGGCTTGTTGACGGGGAACGTTTTCTCTTTGCGCGCGAGTTGAATTTTGCTCTGGAAACGATTTACTACGCGCTACATGTGCTGCTACCCTATCTTTGGGCGCTCTACGTCGAAGGCGCGCTGAGTACCGACCTGCCCGCCGCCAACAAAAGGATCGCTATTGCAACCATCCCGCTCATCCTGTTTATCGTTGTACTGTTTTTTAATTTGGAATATGGCTTTGTGTTCACCATCGATGCGGAGAATGTCTATCACCGCGCAATCGGGGTCTATTTCTATGCGTTCCTTTCCTATGCGTATCTCATTTACGGCAGCATCCGCTCGCTGATCAAGGCGAGGGGTGCGGCTTGGGTGGATGACCGGCGGCGCTATTATACGATGGCGTTTTTTGCGGTGCTCCCCTCTGCGGGCGGGTTTATCCAGCTCTTTTGCTATGGCGTGAGCCTCAACTGGATTCTCGCGTCGGTTTCGATCCTGCTGGTCTATCTCGATTCGCAAAACCGCCAAATCTCAACTGACCCACTGACAAGCCTGAACAACCGCCGAGAGCTGAGCAAATTTCTACTGCGGGAGGTTGGCGAGCGGGACCAGCCAAAGAGCGGCGCATTGTCGCTGATTATGATGGATGTCGACGGGTTTAAGCAGATCAACGACACCTACGGGCATTTCTACGGCGACGGTGTGCTCACCTATGTTTCGCAGATTCTCAAAGCAAGCTGTAAAAACACAAATGCGTTTCTGGCGCGTTATGGTGGTGATGAGTTTTGTATCGTCCTTCCGCCGAACCAGGAGGTGGACGCGGAGGAGATCATCGCTCGCGTGCATTCGAATGTTGCGAACTGGAATCAAACGCACCCGGAGCTGAGACCTATTGGTTTGAGCATTGGCTACGCGGAATGGGATCAGAAGCTGGATATATCCTATGAATCTCTGCTTGCTCGTGCGGACGAACGCATGTATTCGGTCAAAAACGCAAAAAAACGCACATAAGTTTTACAAACGAGAAGCATAAAGCCCGCCATACGGCGGGCCTTGTTGTGATTTTTTTGAGTTTTATGGCTTGCGGCGATCCGGAACCTTGATGACCGTGCCGGTGCGGATTAAGTTCGGGTTCGTGATCGAAGGATTCATCGAAACGATCTCGTCGATCGTTGTGTTATACATCTTGGCAATCCGCGTGAGGTTGTCTCCTGCCAGAACTTTATAGTCGATCACCTTTGGCGCGGGTTTTGCTGCGGGGATTTTCAGTTCCCAGCCGATTTCGATATGCGCAGGGTCTTTGATCGCCGGGTTAAGCTTCATGATTTCTTGCGGCGTCGTCTTGTATTTAGCTGCGATTTTCAGCAAGGTATCGCCTTTTACGACCTGATGTACCATGATCAACACCTCCGAATATTTGATTTTTTCCCGCTACTTCGCTACAAACAAACAACGTTGTATACGGGTTCCAATTTGTTTCATTATAATCCGAACACGCTTTGTTTGCAAACCTGTTTGTTTTACTTTCCGACTCTCAAGGGCTGCTTTCTGATAAAAACGAGCAGATTTGCATTTTCTCCTGCGTGTGGTATCATAAAATAGTTCGTACTACGAAGGAATCATTCAGCTGCCCTGCCGATAAGGAGAGAAATCATGACCGATCAGGAAATCGAGCTGTTGCTCAACCAGGCACTCAAGGATATGTTTTACAGCGTGCTGCGCTTGCAGGAAAGAAGTGTATCCAAACTTGCAAACGGAAACCTGAGCCGAACGGAGATGCACGCGCTAGAGATTGTGCAGGATATTCCCGACGCAACGCTCACGCAGATTGCGGATATTCTTGGCATCACGAAGGCGACGGTGAGCGTCTCCGTCAACCGCCTTGTGGAAAAGGGGTATCTGATCAAAACCCGCGCGGAGGACGACAAGCGAAAGAGCATCCTTCAACTTACTTCAGAGGGGGAGGCGATGTGCAAGAAGCACACGCAGTTCCACGATATGCTCATCCATGCCGTTCTGCGGGATTTTCAGGTTGCGCAATACCCGGAGGTGCTTGCCTCCATGCAGGCGCTTGTGAACTTTTTCAACCATCTACGCGTGTGAAAAATGCATAGACACAGGCGATAGTCAGGCCAAAAAGCTCTGAACACACCGGTTTCAACGAAGAAATCCGTGAGAGAAACTGCGTTTTCAGACAAATTCGCGCATTTTGTTGCGGAATCTGCGCAACAAAGAACAAACCAGTTTATTCGAACAGCTATTTCACAATTGCACGCGGGTGCAATCCGGTGTGCTTGACAAGAAAAAATCACCATGTTATGATTCTGCGCAAGTTAGTTAGTAGTGCTAACGATGTGCGGGATCATTTTTTTATACCCTCCGCACGAGACGATTTTCCTCGCTACTCCGGACTCATACTTATTTTATCCGTTGAAAGGAAACCACTCATGGATCTGGACGCAATATTCCGGCTCATGGAGCGCGCGGAACAGTCCGCGTTTATCAAGGTGGACGTACAGCAGGGCGACCTGCATATCATTCTGGAGCGCGGTTCCGTTTCTCTCTCGGCAACGGCTGTAATAACCGAGCAACCGAAACAGAATGAATTAGCGCAGCCGGAGGAGAAGGACACGGTGCGCTCTCCCATCTCCGGCGTGTTTTATCTGAGCAAAGAGCCGGGTGCCGCTCCGTTTGTGCAGACAGGTTCAACCGTAAACAAGGGCGACACGCTCTGCATCATCGAAGCCATGAAGACTATGAACGAAATCCGCGCGCCAAGAGGCGGCATCATCACTGCCATTCTCGCGGCGGACGGCGCAACGCTTGCCGCAGGGGACGCGCTGTTCCTCCTGCGCGAAGGAAACTGACATGCAGACAGTACTCGTGGCAAATCGCGGGGAGATCGCCGTGCGCATCATCCGCAGCTGCAAAAAGCTGGGGCTTACATGCATCGCGGTCTATTCGGAAAACGACGAACACTCGCTGCATGTCCGCCTTGCGGATGAGAGCGTCTGCATCGGCCCGCGCCCTGCGGACAAGAGCTATTTAAATATCGACGCAATCCTCGCGGCTGCAAAAGCCTATCACGCGGATTTATTGCATCCCGGGGTTGGCTTTCTCTCGGAAAACGACGCGTTTGCGGAGGCATGCGCCGAGGCGGGTATCCGCTTCATCGGGCCGCTGCCTGCAAGCATGCGCGTGCTGGGCGACAAGGAGGCCGCGCGAAAGACGATGATTGCAAACGGGTTTCCCGTCGTGCCCGGCTCGGAAGGAACCGTTGACACCTGCAAGGAAGCCACGCTGGCGGCAAAGAGCATCGGCTATCCGCTGATGATCAAGGCGGCAAAAGGCGGCGGCGGCAAAGGAATCCGCATCGTGGAGGATGCCTCTACGCTGGAGCGGGAGTTTCCGCTTGTGCGCCGGGAAGCCGAGCTTGCCTTTGGCGACGGCAGCGTGTATCTGGAGGCGTATCTGCCGGAGGCGCGCCATATCGAGGTGCAGATTTTGGCGGACATGCACGGAAACGTGCTGCATCTGGGCACGCGTGAATGCACCCTCCAGCGCAAAAATCAAAAACTGATCGAAGAAGCGCCCGCGGCGAATATTTCCCAAACAATCCGCCAGAAGATCGAGCAAACCGCGGTGGACATCGCCCGCGCGGTGAATTATCAAAACGCGGGTACGGTAGAGTTTTTGCTCACGCGTGACGGGAGATTCTTTTTTATGGAGATGAACGCGCGCATACAGGTGGAGCATCCGATTACGGAGAGCATCTTTGGGCTGGATCTCATCAAGGCGCAGATTCAGGTGGCGCTTGGGCATCATCTGCAAATCACGCAGGAGAGCCTGATTCCGCGCGGGCATGCGATCGAGTGCCGGATCAACGCGGAGTGCCCGGCGGAAAACTTCCGCCCGTCGCCCGGCGTAATTCGGGGCATGTGCCTGCCCGGGGGCAACGGCATCCGCATCGATAGCGGCTACACCACGGGGGACGAGATTTCGCCCTATTATGATTCGATGGTGCTCAAGCTCATCGCCTTTGCGGACGACCGCGACGAAGCGATTCGCCAGAGCCTCTGCGCGCTCGGGGAATTACAGATTGACGGCTTCGAGCACAACGCAGAGCTTGCAAGGGCGATGCTTTGCGACGCGGACTTCCGCAGCGGAAACGTGCATACCAAGTGGATTGAGCAATCATTTTTGCCGCGTTTTTTGAGGGCACATACATGAATCTGTTTTCTGAAAAGATTGAACACAGCCTGCCGCAAACAGGCGATCCGGCGGGCGCGCTGGAGATTCTCCGCTGCGCGCGCTGCGGGCGCGACCTCGTCGCGGAGGTGGTGCTCGCGGGCGATGCCGCCTGCCCGTATTGCGGCAATCTCTTCCGCCAGCCTGCTTACCGGCGCATCGAGGCGATTGCGGACAGCGGGAGCTTTATCGAAATCGAGCGCGAAACCGAGGCGGGAGACCCGCTTTCGTTCCCGGGATATCGCACCAAGCTGGAGAAAGAACGCACCAAGAGCAAGATGCAGGAAGGCGTGGTCATCGGCAAGGCGACCATCAAAGGGCAACGCACCGCGCTCGCCGTCATGGACAGCTATTTCATGATGGGCAGTATGGGCACCGTGGTGGGCGAAAAGATCGTCATACTCGCGGAGTTCGCGCTCACAAACCGCCTGCCGCTTGTGATCTTCTGCGCCTCCGGCGGCGCGCGGATGCAGGAAGGCGTGCTCTCGCTGATGCAGATGTCACGCACGACCATCGCGCTCGCGCGGCACAGCGCGGCGGGGCTATTGCACATCAACGTCCTCACGCACCCGACCACGGGAGGCGTCACCGCGAGCTTCGCCATGCAGGGCGACATCACGCTCGCGGAACCCGGCGCGCTGATTGGTTTTGCCGGCCCGCGCGTGATTGAGCAGACCATGCGTGACAAGCTGCCGGAAGGGTTCCAGACGGCGGAATACCTCGATGTACACGGGTTTGTCGACCGGATTGTCGAGCGCAGAGACCTGCGCGAAACGCTCGCATCCCTTCTCGCGCTGCACAATGCGGGGCACACGGAGACCACTCTGGGGGTGCGTAGGTGACAGTAAAGCAAACGAAACAACAAAATTCGGCTGCCGCGATCCCGCTTATCGAACCCGCGCTGATTCAGGCGGACCCTGCTTGGGCGAGCGTGATGAGCGCGCGCAAGGAAGACCGCCCGCAGGCACGGGACTATATCGACAAGCTTTTCCACGGCGTGTTTGAGGTGCGCGGGGATCAATGCATGGGCAACGACGAGGCGATCGTCACCGCCGTGGCATGGTTTGAAACCTATCCCGTGACCATCATCGGCCAGCAGAAAGGACACACGCTGGAGGAGCGCATGCGCTGCAATTTCGGCATGCCGTCTCCAGAGGGCTATCGAAAATCGATGCGCGCACTCAAGCAGGCGGAGAAGTTTCATCGTCCCGTGATCTGCCTTGTGGATACGCCCGGCGCGTTCTGCGGCGTGGACGCGGAGGCAAAAGGGCAGGGGCGCGTGATTGCGGAGCACCTGCGCGCCATGGCGATGGTAAAGACACCGTGTATCTCGATCATCATCGGCGAAGGCGGCAGCGGCGGCGCGCTCGCGCTCTCGCTGGCGGATCGGCTGATCATGCTCGAAAATAGCTATTTTTCCGTGATTTCGCCGGAGGGTGCGGCTTCGATCCTGTTCAAGGACAGCTCGCTTGCTTCTGAAGCGGCAAAAAACCTGAAGCTCACGGCAGGCGACTTGAAGCGATTCGGCATCGTGGATCATATCATCCGCGAGCCAGAGGGATATTCCCGCTTTCACATGGACGAGAGCGCGGAGGCACTGAAAAAAGCCATTCGCAATGCGTTGAGGCGGCTGACGACGTTTCCGCCGGAGCGATTGGTCGAGCAGCGGCAGCAGAAATACTTAAACATGCGCTGGCAATAGTTCTTAAATAGATCAAAGTCAGCACGACAGAGCCCAAGTTTTTCCAAGATAGTTTTCAAAAAAGAGGTGAAACAAGATGTTGGCACCGGTTTCGATTACGGGCATCGGCAAATGCGTGCCCCAAAAAACAGTGACCAATGACGAGCTGGCAGAGTTCGTGGAGACCAGTGACGAATGGATCAGCAAGCGCACGGGCATCCGCTCCCGCCATGTCGCGGTGGAAGAGACGGCGACAAGCCTTGCGGTTTCTGCGGCGAAGGATGCGCTTGCGATGTCCGGCGAAGCGCCGGAAAGCGTCGGTGTGATCGTCGCATGCACCATCACGGGGGACGAACTGACGCCGTCTCTGGCGGGGCGCGTGCAAAAGGCGCTGAAGATTCCCGCCTGCGCGGCGATGGATGTCTCCGCCGGCTGCACGGGGTTTGTCTATGCGCTCGTCACGGCGGCATCGCTCATGGACACGCTGAATCAGGACGTGGCCATCGTGGTTGCCAGCGAACTCATGACCAAATACTGCGACTGGACGGATCGCGCCACCTGTGTGCTCTTTGGCGACGGCGCTGGCGCGCTGGTGCTCAAGCGAAGTGAGGTTGCGCATCTGCTGCATCCGATTCTTTCCGCAACACCGGATACGGACGACGTGATCGTGGTCAAAAAAGAAGCGAGAAGCACGCCGTTTGCGGGCGAAGTGGATTCCAAACGGGAATCGATTCGCATGAAAGGCGCGGACGTGTTCACCTATGCCGTCGCCGTGCTGGAAAACACGCTGAGCGATCTCTCCGCTCGCTGCGGCGATCATCCCATCGACAAGATCGTGCCGCACCAGGCAAACGAGAAGATCATCGACTTTGTGATCCGCACGATGAAATTTCAACGCGAGCAGTTTTTCGTGAACATCGCAAACTATGCCAATACATCCTCCGCCTCGATCCCGATTGCGCTGTGTGACGCATGGGAGTCCGGCTGGCTCAATGCGGGCGACCGCGTGGCCATCGTCGGCTTCGGCTCGGGCCTGACCAGCGGCGGAGCGGTGATCGATTGGACCATACAAAACAAAAAGGAGAACAACTAACATGCAGGAAAAAATTATCGCAAGCCTTATGAATCAACTGGATCTGGATCGCGATGCGATCAAACCCGAAAGCCGCTTTATCGAGGATTTCTCGATGGACTCGCTGGACATGGTGGAGATGCTCATCAACCTTGAAAAAGAGACGGGCATCAAGGTTCCTGTGGAAGAGGTGGGAGACATCCACACCGTCGGCGAACTCGTCAAGCACCTTGAAGGAAAGCACCTCGAAGGAAAACAGCAATGAAGTACCCCGGTACTATCTGCGAGCTGACCGGCACGCAGTACCCGCTCATTCAGGGCGGTATGGCCTGGGTTTCGGACGCGAGCCTTGCCGCAGCCGTTTCGATGGCGGGGGGGTTGGGCGTGATTGCCGCGGGTAACGCGCCGCCGGAATGGGTGGAAAAACAGGTGAAGCTGCTCCGCGAACAAACGGACAAACCGTTCGGGCTAAACGTGATGCTGCTCAGCCCCTATGTTGCTCAGATTGCGGATCTGGTCTACGACCTGAAGGTGCCTGTGGTCATCACAGGCGCGGGCAATCCGGACGCATACGTCAAGCGCTGGAAAGAGGCTGGTTGCGTGGTCGCTCCCGTGGTGGCGAGCCGAGCGCTCGCAATGCTGATGGAGCGCATGGGCGCGGATTTCGTGATTGCGGAAGGATGCGAAGCGGGCGGACACATCGGGGAACTCACCTCGATGGTACTCTGGCCGGATATCGTACGGAATGTGAAAATCCCTGTCGTGGCAGCGGGCGGTATATTTGACGCGGCCGGCGTTGCCGCGGCGTTCTGCCTTGGCGCCGCAGGTGTTCAGGTCGGCACGCGCTTTATCCTCGCGGAGGAGTGCACCGCGCATGCGGAGTATAAAGAGCGCGTGATCCGCGCAAAAGACATCGACAGCAAAGTGACAGGCCGCATCACGGGGCATCCCGTGCGCGTGCTCAGAAGCCCGCTTCAGCGCGAGCTGGCGAGCGCGGAATATGGGCCAGACGGCGCGGCAATGGTGGAGAAACTCGGCGAAGGATCGCTCATGCGTGCGGTTGTACAAGGGGACAAGGAGCACGGTTCGTTCATGGCGGGACAGTGCGCCTGCCTATGCGATCGCGTGCAGCCGGCCGCCGAGATCGTGCGGGAATTGTTTGACCCGAACGCGATCCATGCCACGCTGGCAAAGGCAGGCAACGCGCTGGAGGCAAACGCATGAAGACGGCATTTTTATTTCCCGGTCAGGGGTCTCAGACCCCGGGCATGGGTTCGGACTTGTATTTATCTTACAGCCGTTATCGCGATGCCTTCGACCGCTGCGAGGCGGGCGCAAACCTCGACCTGAAAGCCGCTTGTTTCAAAGGCGAGGGCATGGACGAGAGCGCGGCGATTCAAGCCGCGATCTATACACATTCCCTCGCGACACAGCGCCTTCTGGAATCGGAGGGAGCGCGCGCGGACGTGTTCGCGGGGCTTTCGCTCGGCGAATATACGGCTCTTGCCGCGTCCGGCGTGTTGGAAGACGGCGCGGGCGCATCGCTGGTGCGCAGACGCGGCGCGGTCATGGACGGCGCCGTGCCTCCCGGTACGGGCGGCATGCTCTCCGTCGTCGGGCTGACGCTGGAGCAGGTGGAAACCGTGATTGCGCCGTTTGAAAACGTTTTTGTTGCGAATCACCTTTCCGAAACCCAGCTTACACTCGGCGGGCTGCTCGGCGAACTCGGCGAGGCGAAAGCCGCGCTGGAGGCGGCGGGCGCACGCATGGCAGTCATGCTTGCCATGAAAGGCCCATCGCACTGCCCGCTGCTCAACACGGCTGCTGAGCGGTTCTCGGTCGAACTCGCGGGGGAAACCTTCGGCGAACCAGATGGAATCGTCTATAGCAACGTACTTGGCGAGCCGTATCCGAAAAAAGCGGACTATCGCCGGCTGCTCTGCGCGCAGATGAACACCCGCGTGCGCTGGCACGACTGCATAGAGCATATGCTTGCGCATGGCGTGACCCGCTTTGTTGAAATCGGACCTGGCGGCGTGCTAACGAAGATGCTCAAGCGCCGTGTTTCGCGAGAAATCGCGCTCTATAGTGTGCAGGACGAGGCCTCCTTTGAGGCATTCCTCCGCGCGGAAAAAGAGGGCGGCGCATGAGCAAAGCGGCACTGGTGACCGGCGGCTCCGGCGGAATCGGCAGAGCGATCTGCCTGCAGCTGGCAAAAGACGGATACGATATCTGCGTGCATTACAACAGCAATCGCGCAGCGGCGGAAGACGTTTGCCGCGCGGCTGAGGCACTTGGGCGGCACGCGGTTGCCATCGGCGGCGATCTGGGCGATTCCGTCGCTTGCGCGGCGCTCGTGCAGGGCTGCGCTGACGCGCTCGGCGGGCTCGACGCGCTCGTCAACAACGCGGGTATCACCTGCGACGGGCTGCTGATGCGCATGACAGACGAGCAGTATCACAAGGTGCTGCGCGCAAACCTCGACAGTGCATTCTTCATGACGCGGGAAGCGGTGGGCCACATGGCGCACGAGAAGCGCGGCAAGATCGTCAATATTACGTCCGTCGTGGGGCTCACCGGAAACGCAGGGCAGGCGAACTATGCCGTGAGCAAGGCGGGCCTGGTCGGGCTCACGAAATCGACCGCAAAAGAGGTCGCCCGCTGGGGCATCTGCGTCAACGCGGTGGCTCCGGGATTCATCGAAACCGCGATGACGGACGCGATGACAGATTTGGCAAAAGACGCGCTGAAAAAGAGCATCCCCATGCGCCGGATCGGCAAGGCGGAGGATGTTGCCCACATGGTCTCGTTCCTGTGCTCGGACGGCGCGGGGTACGTGACGGGGCAGGTATTCGTGGTTGACGGCGGAATGGCGATGTAGCCAGAGCCGAACACACAAGGAGGATTATGAGTATGGAAGTTTTTATCACCGGTATCGGTGCGGTCTCGCCCCTCGGCATGACCGCGCGGGAGAGCTTCTCCGCCGCGGTTGCGGGCAAGAGCGGCATCTCCGCACCGGAGCAGTTTTCCAGCGAGATTACGCAGATTTTTGCGGCGGGTCAAATAAAAGATTTTTCGCCGGAGCCGTATGTGGGCAAACGCGAAGCAAAGCGCATGGCGCGCTTTACGCAGATGGCGATTGTCGCCGCAGCGCAGGCCTGGGAAGAAGCGGGGCTTAACCCCGAGGAATATGACCCCGAACGTGTCGGCGTCGTCCTCGGCAGCGGGATGGGCGGGCTCGACGTCATCTGCGAGCAGTACGCCGAGCTCGTCAACAACGGACCGAGGAGTGTTTCCTCGTTCTTTATCCCGAAAGCGATTGTCAATACGACAGCGGGGCTGATTGCGATTCGCTATGGGCTCAATGGCCCGTGCTATTCGATTGTGACCGCGTGCGCGTCCGGCGCGGATGCCATCGGGCATGCGTATTATGCCGTGCGTGAAGGCAGGGCGGATGCGATGCTCGTCGGCGGCGCGGAATCGGTGATGATCGAGCTTGCGGTGCAGGGGTTTCATCAGATGGGCGCGCTCAGCGAGAGCGGCGATGTCGCCCGCGCGAGTATCCCGTTTGACCGGGAGCGGGAAGGTTTTGTGATCGGCGAAGGTGCCGCGTTCCTGCTTCTGGAAAGCGAGGCGAGCGTGAAGAAACGCGGCGCAAAGCCGCTGGGTTCGCTGGCAGGATATGCCCAGACCTGCGACGCACACCACATCACCGCACCCCAGCCGGAAGGCAAGCAGGCGGCGCGCGCGATGGCGGAGGCAATCCGCGACGCGGGCATCGCAAAGGAACAGATCGGCTATATCAACGCGCACGGCACGAGCACGCCGCTCAACGACGCGACGGAGAGCGCGGCGATTGAATCCTGCTTTGGCGCGCATGCAAACGTGCTTAAAGTCAGCTCTACGAAGTCCATGACAGGGCACATGCTGGGTGCTGCGGGGGCGTTTGAGGCGGTTTTGTCGCTGCTCGCGCTCAACGAGGGCGTTGCTCCTCCGACCATCGGGTTGGAACACGAGGACGAAGTCTGCCGGCTCAACTATGCGAAAGGCACGGCGCAAAAAATCGAGTGCGACTATGCGCTCTCCAACTCCTTCGGCTTTGGCGGGCACAATAGTTGCCTCGTGATCAAGCGCGGGAGGTAAGACTGGCGTGGACAATACCGAATCTATTTGCATCGGCATCGAAGCAATCAAGCAGATTTTGCCGCACCGCGAGCCGTTTTTGATGGTGGATCGCGTGGACGAACTCGTCCCCGGTGTGTCCGCAAAAGGGGTGAAAGCCGTCTCCGGCAACGAATGGTATTTTCAGGGGCATTTCGATAAAAAGAAGGTCATGCCCGGGGTGCTGATCGTTGAAGCTCTCGCGCAGGCAGGCGGAATTGCGCTGCTTACGCAGGAAAACATGCGCGGCAAACTTGCCTTCTTGGGAAAGTTGACCAACGCGCGTTTCTTTGCGCCCGTTGTACCGGGGGATCTGCTGGAGCTGGATTCCGCGATTACGGCGGTCAACGGCGCGGTCGGGATCGGCACGGGTACCGCGCGGGTTGCGGGGAAAAAGGTCTGCTCCTGCGAGTTTGTGTTTGCAATCAAAGACCCCGACTAAACCAAAATGACAAAAAACACCCGCATAAATATGAACCTGTAAAGTAAAAGTAG
>DLGD01000008.1 GCA_002482505.1 Christensenella sp. UBA7703
TCGCATTCGCGAGCCTCGTTTTGATATAATGATTGAAAAACTTGGTCGTTACCTTGCGTATGATACAAGGAAAGTGTGTAGAATGGAGATTTTACTCCAAAATGCATCCATGGAGGATTGCTCTTGCATCCATGCTATGCAGGTGGCATCTTTTCGCGCGCTTCTGGAAAAATACTGCGATCTGAACACTAACCCCGGCGCGGAACCTCTCTCACGCGTCATAGAGCGAATGAACCAACCATTTACGGATTATTATCTGATTCTAAAAGAAAGCATTACGATAGGTGCTATTCGCATCATTAAGTGTGCGAACACGATCTGTCGCATTTCACCGATTTTTATACTACCAGAACATCAAGGGTATGGATTTGCGCAAAAGGCAATGCTTTGTGTGGAAGAGTTATATCCCCACGTGAAACTTTGGCAACTGGATACGATCTTGCAGGAAGAAAAACTCTGCCATCTCTACGAAAAACTTGGCTATCAAAGAACAGGCAAAACGGAGACAATCCAGCCAGGCATGGACATTGTCTACTATGAAAAGCATAAGTAGAAGCGATTCCCAAAGTAAAAAGAAGCACCAAGAACGTGCTTCTTTTTGCGTTAGGTGTTTTTATATAAGACTCTTGTCTCGTAAGAGGTTTTGCTTACTTTTCTTTTATGAAAAGTAAGAGAGGTTCTGTTCTTACTACTTTTCTTGTAAGAAAAGTAAGTTAACGGCGCTTTTTGAAGTAGAGCACGATTTGGGCGATGAGCGTGATGGCGAGAATCGAACTGAGTCCGCCGAAGATGTAGACGCCGAGACTGGCGCCACCGGCATGATTGGCGGCGGCATTTTCCGCTTCCGGCTCCGGCGTGACCGCAACCGGTTCCATCGTTGGTGCGGGTGTAGCAACCGCGTCTGTATCCGCGACGAGGTTGCCCGTGAACAATGCACGCCCATCATATGTGCAAGTGATCGTGCCGACGGTGTCCCCGGCTTTGGCGCTGACAAGATCGTCGTTGAGCTCGGTTGTAACCTCCAGTTTTGTGGTGTCTTTTTCCAAATCTTCCGCCATCGCCTTTGGCAGACGGCACACTGCGCTTTTGTCAAACTGAGCCGAAACGGGGAACGAAGCTGTTCCGCCCGTCGGGGTAACGTCGTTGTTGTAGGCAAAACCCAGAGACGAGGGCGAAACCGGCACATAATCGTTGTTCAGCGTATATTCCAGAAGGTATTTGGCGTTTTTAAAGACATTCGGCATACGCTTATTTGCGTCGCGATGGTTGGTGTCGTCCGCGCCGATGAGTACGGCAATCACACGCGCCCCGTCCAGTTCCCCTACGGAAACGAGACAGTCGCCGCCGCGGGCGGTGCTTCCGGTTTTGCCGCCGATGCATAGTGAACTAAAACAGTCGCTGGTTGGATCATCTGAAATCAAACGATTGGAGTTGACCAGTTCCATTGGCTCTTTGCGAACGTCGTTTGCCTCTATGGTATAGCGTGCGGTGGAAATCAGCGTACGGAACATCTCGTTCTTGAGGGCGTAGACCATCAGAAGCGCCATATCCCGCGCGGTGGAATATTGTCCGCCGCGAAATGCGCCGCTGGCATTGAGAAAGTGCGAGTGCGTCATACCAATCTCGGCGGCTTTCGCATTGGCAAGCTCTGAAAACGCTTCCACACTGCCCGAGACGTAATTGGCAAGCAGCAGCGCTGCGTCGTTGCCGGAATGGAGCATCAGCCCATACAGCAGCTGTCGCACGGTGAGCGTTTCACCTGCGACAACGTGCATGAGAGAATTGGTTTCTTTCATGGTAGCCGCCTGCCGCGTGACCTCAACGGTCTCGTCCAAATCCTTGACGTTTTCGAGCGTCAGTATGCAGGTCATAATCTTCATCGTGCTGGCCGGGATACACTGCTCGTCGGGGTCGCGCTCATAATAGACGATTGAGGGGTCTGTTGCGTCCACAACGATATAATACGGCGCAATGATGTTCACATCCGGCGGATCGTTACTGACCTTTGCGGATGCGGGTAAAATCATAAGTCCGGCCAAGAGAAGAGAAAATAGTCTATGCATGATTGGCTCTTATCCTCGAATATTGCTTGTTAAGGGATACTATACTATAAAAAGGTGTCATGCGGGACGGTTTTGCTGTCAGTTCACGGAAATTTTCATTTATCTTTTTCATCTTGCAGGGGCTCTTTTCCGCTTTTTTGTTTCGCCCGAGCCGATTTGACAATTATGGAAGTTGTCTCTATTATATTATTGAGGGTATATGGAATGAAGCGTGAAACAAACAACAAGAGAAACTGGATCGTCCTCAATGCGCTATTTTTAGTGCTTGCAGTTGTAATTGCGATCAATTTATATGTTACGGGTGGTGCTCCGGCGAAATCACCGGAGGCGGCTGCGTTGCCTGCTGAGGCAAGCGCAATCCCGGCGGAAGCGCAGGAAAACGCGCCCAGTGCGGCGGAAACGCCGACGTTGCCGGAAGCAACCCCGGAACCGGAAGCGACGCCAGAACCGGAAGCAGAGGCAAAGACGGGAACGCAGGATTTTTCCATGCGCTTTGTCGGGGACTTGATGTGCTGTGACTATCAGATGGCGGACGCGCTTCAGGCAGACGGCACCTACGATTTTACGAAGCATTTCGCGCAGATCAAAAATGAGCTGCAGGGCGCGGATGTCCTGCTCGGCAATTTTGAAGCATGCATGTACAGCGGCGCTCCGCTCAACGGCACGATCGTCGGCTTTAATGCGCCGCTCGACTATGCCAAAGCGCTGAAAGAGTGCAACTTTGACGTGTTGTTTACCTCAAACAACCACGCGATGGACTTTCTGGTTCCGGGTGCATTCGAGACCACGCAGAAACTGCGGGACACGGGTTTTGTCGCGCTTGGCACCAACCTCACGAAAGAGGATGTTGGCAGCGTCTATATTCGCGATGTGCGCGGCGTTCCGGTCGCGATTCTTGCCTATACCGCGCGCACGAATAAGTATAAGCTCGAACTCGATGGCGAGGACGCCAGCTGGGTGATGAATTACTATTCCGCGGAGCGTGTTGCGGCGGACGTGAAAACCGCGCGCGAACTCGGCGCGAAGGTGATCGTCATGTACCTGCACGAAGGCACGGAGAAGGACACCGAACCGGATCGCAGGCAGCTTGCCGCGGCAAATGAATCCTTTGCGGCGGGCGTGGACGCGGTGATCATGAGCCATACGCACTCGCTCCAAAAGATGGAGAAACGCATGGTCACGGTCGATGGCGTGGAGAAGCCGGTTTTCGTCGCCTACAGCCTTGGCAACTTTATGTCCAGCGCGATCCACTCGGAGAGCCTGAACAACATCATTCTCAATCTGGATTTCACATATGACTGGGATCAGGACCGACTCACGTCCATCGACGCGAGTTATGTGTTGACCTATACCTATAACTACTATAACGATCAAAAGATCATGTCGTTTTCAATTGTCCCGCTGGAGCAGGCGCTTGCGGATTTTTCCATGGTGGACAGCCGGACGCGCTATAAGCAGGATCGTTTCCAATCGGCATACGACAAGATCATGAAGCGTATTGGAGTAGACGCAGCCGAGGATGTTTTCACGTTCCATCCCGATTCGGTTCATACCCCCGCGCCAACCGCCGAGCAAACGCCTGTGGCGGGCTCTTCGCCAACACCCTGAACAAGACCCGCGTGATGCATCCGAAAAACCACATAGTTGACCAAGAACCAACCAACCGACACGCGCAATTGCGCGCGGTCGTACACAGGACAAGCAGAAATCGTGTATAACATGGCAACAAGGAGTATCCTACATGCAGTTCAAAAGCGTCTACCGTTCGAAGTTTTTTAGGAGTGCAGCCGCTTTTGCTCTGTTGTGTGCCATGCTTCTCTCCGCAACGTCTGCCGCGCGGGCGGAAGAAACGCCGGAAGCATCTGAATTGACGAGCGAAAGCACGGTGACGCTGCCGGAGCGCTCCGCTTCGTTTGAACCCCGCCTGACGGACGGGCGCTACAACTCCCGCATTTCATTTCAGCCGGGTGAAGCGCTGGATGTTTCGCTTGCGGACGGCGCGAAGGGCGTCTATATCGCCTGGTATACCGCGCCGGAAGCAGCGTTGATCGAGATGATGGACGCTTCGGGAAAGGTGCTCGCAAGCCTTGCCGCAAGCACAGATCTGCTGAATGAATACGTTGCGCTTCCGGATGGTTGCAAGCGCATTCGCATCTCCGGCGAGAAGGCGTTTGCCGTGTCCGAACTTCAAGTGTTTGCCAGCCAGACCGCACCGGATTCCCTCTGCATCATGGCGGCACAAAAGCAGCAGCCAAAGGTGATGGTCATTCTCGCGCAGACGACGGACGAATCCCTGTATTTTGGCAGCCTGTTGCCCTATCTTTCGGGGGACGATGCTGCGTTGGTGTTTCTCTCCAGCGAGAACCGTCAGGCACAGCAGGAGGCAATTGCCGCGCGCTATGCGCTGGGTTCCCGCACACAGCCGATCTTTGGCAGTTTTCCGTATTATCCAAGCGCACTCGACCTCAAGCGCCTGTATACCTATGTGGACAAAGGCGACGCGACCAACTGGCTTGTAGCGCTGATCCGGCGTTATCAGCCGGAGACGCTGATTACCCACGCCGTAGCGCCGGAGGGCAACATCGGTATGCATGAACTCACCGCCAAGCATGTGCTTTTGGCGGCGGACCAGGCGGCGGATGCGGGTAAGGAATACGTCAGTGAACGTGCATATGGCGTTTGGCAGGTGCGCTCAATCTACCAACACATCGAAAGCGGAGCAACTCCGCTCTACGATACGCAAGCCACGCTGCCCGCCTTTGGCGGCGAGAGCGCAACGGCTCTTGCGCAGGCGGCATACGAATGCTATTCTTCGCCGCGTGTGCTCCGCTTAGCGGTCACCGATACACCATATTTTGTCCAGACATATCCGATGGAGGTTTCACAAGAGCAGAGCATGAGCGACCTGATGGCGCTTCTGCTATCGCTCAAAACGCCTTCCGCGCTGCCGCTTGCCGCGGCAACACCCGCGCCGAGCGAATCTCCGATACCGGAACCGACGGCGGAGCCGGCAAAGGAACCCGCCCAGCCGGAACAACCGGACACGGACGAGGCATCGGTTGCTAAGCCCGGATATATGCCTTACTTGGGCGCGGGGCTTGTGCTGCTGGGCGTTGCCAGCCTCGTGATTGCGATTGCTTCAGGCAAGCGTGCGGGAGAAGAGAAGAAACGCGGCCTCATCATTGCCGGCATTGCCGCAGGCGCTCTTCTGTTGCTTGGCGGAGCCGGAATGCTCTATCAAACATTCACCATGAAACCCGCAGAAAATGAACAACCCCTAACAACACCGATGCCAAGCGCAAGCGCCACGCCCGCGCCGTCCGCAAGCCCGGAACCGGAAGCGAAGATAGAGGCGGAAGAAGACGCATTTGCCTCGCATTTCCGAAAAGAAGGCGATCCGGAAGAGGTCATCGTCTTTGACGACGAAAACGGGATCTATCAGTACAGAAGTGACACGCTGGCCATCGAGATTGTCCGGGTGATCGAGAATGCGCCGCCGCTTGCCTACTATATCGCGCATATCTATGAGCGCGACATCGACTCCTATCGTTCCGGCTTTGGCTCTGTCCGCCTCAACGGGCGGGATACGGCGGATGCCTGCGTCATGGCGCGCCGCTATCGCGCGGTGCTCGGCATGACGGGTGATAACCTGCTGCATTCGGACTATAACCGCGGCATGATGCTCCGCGACGGACGCATCTTCCGCTCCCAAACGCAGGTTTCGATGATGGCACTGACGGAGGATTTTTCCATGCGCATCTACAACGCAAAGGATGCCGCTATGCTCAACGAGATTGAGGAGGGCACACAGGATACGTTCGCCTTTGGGCCGCCGCTGATCCTAAACGGGGTCATTTGCGACAAGGTGGATGAGGATCGCGTTGGGCGAATCAATCCGCGCGCGGGGCTCGGTCTTGTTGAACCGGGACACTTTGTGGCAATCGTTGCGGACGGGCGGCTGCCGCACTACAGCCACGGGATGATGCTTTCCGACTTTGCAAAGCTGTTTCTCGACGAAGGCTGCGTGATGGCATATAACCTCGACGGCGGCGCTTCCGCGACGCTGGTATTCATGGGCGAATACATCAACAAGCGTGCCTCGAACCACTATCGCTCCGTGCCGGATCAGCTCCTCTGGGGCTATTCGGAGCAGGTTCCGACCGAGGATGATCCCTATCGTTTACAAGGGCTTGTTCCGCAGGATTGGCGTAAAGGAGACAGCTAACGCTAGCGCTTTTCGAAAGGGCAGCAAAATGGAGCAAACGACGCAACCCCGCCATGCGTATTTGATCACCGCGCATAATAAAAAGGCGCAGCTTCTTACCCTGCTGCGCTTGTTGGACGATCCGTTCAACGACATCTACCTGCACATCGATAAAAAAGCGCAGGGGTTCGAGGAAGCGGAGTTGGCTGCGGCTGCGCCGAGTTGCCGTGTGCAGTTTGTGCCGCGGCTGGACGCGCGCTGGGGCAGCGAAGTGTTTATCGATGCGATCGTGTCGCTCATCGCGCTTGCAAGTGAGGAAGAGCACGCGTTTTACCATCTGCTCTCCGGCGTCGACCTTCCGTTAAAAACGCAGCGAGAAATCCGTGCGTTCTTTGATGCGCACGCGGGGCAGGAGTTTGTCTCCTTTGAACGCGAGACGGCGAAACCCGCGGTCATTGAACGCAGAATCGCACATTGGCACTGGCAAAATCCGATCCATCCGCTTTTGAAAAAGCTGGATCGCAGGCTTGCTCCGGCGTTTGGTTCACTGCAAAAGCTGCTTGGCATCAATCGGATGAAACATGCATCGGTCGTGTTTCAAAAAGGCGGTGTCTGGTTTTCCATCACGCATGCGCTCGCACGCTATGCGGTGGAGACGATGCCGCGATACAGGGCATATTATCGCTCTTCTTCCTGCGCGGACGAAATCTGGCTGCAAACGCTGGTTGCCAATTCGCCTTTTATGGAGCGTCGTGCATTCATGGGCTGGGACGATGAGATGGCGGCAACCATGCGCTATGTGGACTGGTCGGGCGGCGGCGCGTCCCCGCGCACACTCATGAGCGCGGACTATGACATGCTGATGGAAAGCGGCATGCTTTTTGCGCGGAAGTTTGATGCGGACAAAGACGCGGCGGTGATTCAAAGAATCAGCGAAGCAATCTTAACCGAGCAACGGAAAAATCAGTAAACAATCGCCAAGAAGAGTGGATAATAGCGCCCTGAATGATCAGAGAAAACACGCGGTTTTCATAAAGAATACCATTTCACATGAAACATTGGTCTTCTGGAGACATTCTGAAAGATAAGAACAAAGGATGGACGTTTTCTTCGCTTTGGTGTAAAATGCACCATACAGGCGCGGAGTGTGTTTGGCACGCGTGCTTAAGAGGCAAAGATGAAAACGAAACAACCGCAGAACGAAACACAGAACACCCTGCTTCCGCTTCGCGAAGGCGGCGTGTTTTCATGGCGCCTGATCGCCGCGTGGTCCCTTGTTGGATGCATCGCAATCGAGGTGCTGTTTAATGTATTGCCAATTGACCACAACACGCTATTGCTCTATTGGTTCTTTCCCGCGGCGCTGCTGCTGTTTTCGCAGTTGTATGTCAGCAAACGATTTACACGGTATTTTGAAATTAAGCTGCTGCTCGCCTTCCTGGTCTGGGGATTTGCGACGGTGGTACTCAACCATTCGCGCGCGCATATGGCAGATTCCTATCTATGGTTTGCAAGCGCCTGTACTGTGGTCTTCCTCTGCTTTGGTTTCGCTTATGCGTTTGAGCCGGAGGAAGCAAGGCGCGTCTTTGTCTGGATTGCGGCGGCAATGCTGATCTCCGCGGTAATCCTCTCGCTGATCAGCCTGATTGCCGTTTTTGCAAAGGAGTTTGCGCAAAAGTTTCCTTCGGTCTTTGAAGATATTGACATCGCGGGTGGAAGGCTTGGCATCGACAGCCACCCGAACCGCAGTTCGCCCGCGCCTGCGCTTGGGATCGTTCTTTCGGGAATGCTCTTTGCCAGCACAAAAAAAGGATGGAAGCGCGTACTGCTGATTCTTGCAGCGATAATTTGCTATATTCCGCTTGCGCAAACGGTCAGCAGAACCGCAATCCTCGGGGCAGGCCTCGCCATCGCCTTTGAAATCTTCCTTGCATTGCGGGATGCGTTGAAAAACCGCATGCATGCTATCCTGCGTTGGGGCATCTGCGCGGTTGCGGCGGCGGCTGTGATCGTCGTGTTCTATAAGGGCGCGGATCTTACTGTGCAGGCGTGCAACGCAATCCTCGCGCAGGAAGAAAGCGCGCAAACTGCCGCGCTGCCTGAGGCGCAGAGCGAAGCGCAGGAGTCGGCGGCTCCCGAGGTCGACAAACCAGCAGACGAAGTAGTTTCCCGCGATCTTTCCGATGCGGACAGTTTTAACGGAAGGACGGACATCTGGCTTGGCATTTGGAATGGGCTTCTCGAGAACCCGAAGATATTTGCCTTTGGTACCGGCCCCTGGGTCGCTCCGGATGTGATGGTGCCGTATTTTCCTGCAAACTCGCCCATCGGCTTCTTCCATAACTCGCTGGTTGGCACGTTGGTGGCCTTTGGAATACCCGGATTATTGCTTGCTCTCATCATTCTCGTGGTGGCGGCGGTTGGTTCGCTTCGCCTCTCGTTTGGCAAAAAACAGGCGCAGCCGCTTGCGGTTCGTATGCTGCCGGCAATCTTGCTCTTTGCCGTGGCAGAGGGCATGATGGAGGATTTCCTCTTTGCAACCAACTCGCTCAATATCGTATGGATGTGGTTCATGATTGCGGCGGGGTTCATTCTCCGCCTGAATCGAACCGAGCAGGCAAAGTAAAAGCGCAAAAACGATTCTGTCAATTTCGACACTGCTTAATTTGCTAAAAAAGCCCGCGGCAAGTCGTTTGCCGCGGGCTTTGTGTTGTGTTGATTTAAGAGGATTTTACTTAACCCATGCGGCGTCGTCCATCACGGGGATTGCCGTCGTGCAGATGTCGATGACGAAATCCCGCGCGGCGATTACGCGTTTGAGCTCCTTCTCTGCCAACTCGGAATAGGAGTGAATCTGCGTCGTGTCCGCAAGAGCAGGCACGACCTGGAAAAGATAGCTCTTGTTGATGGAACGATAGAAACAGAATGTCGGCATATATTCCGCTGCTTTAAGTGTCGTTGTTCCGTCAAGCGCTTTTTCGATCGTGAGTTGGACATACAGGCCGTATTTTAGAATATCTAAGTCCTTTTTGTTGGACATGTTGGAGATGAAGTTGCCCATCGAATATACGACAAGCCCGGTATAAGAACCACCTTCGCGCTCCACCGTCATGTATTCGATGCTCTGCACAACATGCGGATGCGAACCGAGGATCACGTCCACGCCGGATTCGAAGAGCAGCTTTGCCGCTTCCCGCGTTCGCGCGTTTGCTCCCGTTTTGTGTTCCTTGTCCCAGTGCGGATAGGCGACGATGAAATCCGCGCCCGCCTCGCGCAGGGCCTTGATCTCCGCGACCAACCGATCCTGTTGGGAATAGAGCCGCGTGACGGCATACTGCGCCTCCTCGTCGGTCATGAGCCGCTCGTTTTTGTTGATGATCTCCGTCGGCGCGATAAAGCCGATCTTGATGCCCTTCACGTCAATGATCAGCGGCGTGTCCCGTTCCGCGTTGGAGCGCGCGGTGCCGGTGTGTGAAATGCCTTTTTCGTCCAGGATGTCCAGCGTGCGCAAGAGCCCCGGCATCCCGCGATCCAGCGCGTGGTTATTGCCCGTGCTGAGGAAATCGAACCCGATATCCTTGAGATTATCAATAATGACATCCGGCGCATTGAACGTATCCGCGCGCTCCTCCGGCCGTTTCTTGACCGAATATCCCGCGTCTTCTCCGGCGAGCGTACTTTCAAAATTGCCGCACATCAGGTCAACGGAACGAAATTGGTTGGCAACGCCTAGAAAACTGTTTGTGAAGTCATATGCGCCCGTCTCGGCATTGTATGCGCCTGTGAGCTCCGCCGGCATCATCATGATATCCCCGATGGCGCCGAGGGTGATCACCGTTGGGGTGGGCTCCGGCGTCGGGGTGGGTTCCGGCGTGGGAACCTCGGTCGGTTGCGGGGTAGCGGAGGCGGTCGGGACGGGCGTTGTGGCTTGCGCGTCTACGCTCGGGCTCTCTTGCGTCGGGATGCAGCCCGCGAGCACCGTTAGGCTCATCAGCAGCGCCAGAATGCCGAAAGATAGTCGTTTTTTCATGATTACTCCTGTCATTGGTCACAAAGGGGAAAACGGGAACGTCCGGGGTGAAGATCAATATCCTTTAGGCATCAATCCGAAATCGGCAGATTAAAAAGTCCCTGCATCTCGCGGTAGAGGTCGTTGTCGCGCCAGCCGTCCGAGGTGGAGTGCGTGCCGATGCTGTTGATTACGGCGTTTGGCAACGTTGCGCGAAGGTCTGCCAGTTGTGTTTCGTCCAGCCCGCTGCGGATGATCCAGAGGCGCTGAAGCTGTGTCATCTGCTTGAGAATCGTATAGTCGGGGAACGTGCGCTTGCCGTCCGCGTCCTTGCCGTAGTTTGTGCTGCAATTGAGGTGTGTGAGTTTTTTGAGCGAGAGCAACGGCGACCAGTCCCCGATGAAGTTTTGGAAGATTTCCAGATACTCCAAGTCCGGGCAATACTTCAGGTCTTCGATGCTGGTGATGCGGTTCATCGCAAGGATTAAAAAGCGCAGTTTCGGCAGATATTGCAGCACGCTCAGGTCGGTGATACGGCTGCCGTGGCCGAGATCCAGCGCGATAAGGTCCGTGCAATATTTCAGCGGTTCGATGTCCTCGCTGGTGAAGTTGGTTTTGCCTTTGCCGACATAGGCGCCGCCTTCAAACGTTTTGCGGTTGCCTTTGGAGAAGGCTTTCACATCCGTGCGCATCTCCCAGCCGCCGACTTTGATGAGCCAGACGAACTTCACGCTCGGATGCGCTGCAATCAGCGTTTCCATCTGCTCGTTGGTCAATCCGCAGTTGCACATCACAAGCTTCGTCAGGCTTGGCAGCAGCGCAAGCGTTTGCGAAACCGATTCCACGCTGTCGACGGGGATATTGCTGATGTCCGCTTCGGTTGCGGTGGAGTCGACGGAAACGCCGAAGAGGTCAATACTCCAGAGGAACTGGGTCTGCGGCAACGCGGTGGCGAGCGCCGCCATATCTTCGGGTGTGAGTTTTTGCCCGGTGAGGTCGACGGATTCCAATTTGACAAAACCACTGAGTGCGGTTGCAAGCGCGCTTGGGTCCGGGATCGACGCGCTCTTGAGATCAAGCACGGTGGTCGAGGAAGGATAGCTTTGTCCCAGAACATCCACGCTCCAGCTGATTTCGCAATTGGGCAGCCCGGCGGCAGCCGCCTTGAGCGCTTCATAGTCCTGCATTGTCCCTGCGTCTACCTTCGCCAGCGCGGGAAAGAGCGAAAGGCGGGAGAGTTCCTCCGCCGTCGTGTCCGCAGGCAGGGTGAGTTCCGTGCTCGTGCTGTCAAAGCGTGCGCTGCCGAGCGGGATACTCCAGGTAACTTCGCAGTTGGGCAACGCCGCGATAAGCGCCGCGACCGCGTCTGAAGAGAGGTCATTTCCGCGCAAATCAAGCGAGGTGAGCTGCGTTTGTGTATACAGCGCAGGCAGGTCTGCGTCGGTGAGACCTTTGTTGCTTTGGTCGAGCTGCGCTGCGGGTGCCATTGCCGCTGGCTGCTCTGCCGATTCTTTTGGGCTGGTGCAGCCGAAGAAACAGAAGAGAGAGAGGCAAGTAAGCGCCAGAGCAAGTGTTTTTTTCGGGGACATTGCGTTCTCCTTTCCGGTGCGCGCCGGGGGGGGGCTGGATAAGAAATTATATAAATTATAGTTGAAACGGGGGTTTAATTCAATCTCTCTCGCGTGACGTGCCGCTGCAAAATGGAGAGCAACGCATGAAGAAAAGACGGCGAGGCATTGCTCCGGTGGATTTTATGTTATCAAACATTGCGTCATTATAGGAGAAATCATATCAAAGAACGCGAGCGCATCAAAGGCAATGGAAGAGGGTTCCGGCTTTGTTCACCCGAAATTCACCGCACGGTTACATTCACTTTGACTTTGCAGACTTGTGTTGTGTATACTAGAACCATGTTTATTCAAATGATAAAAACGAAGAGTTTGAGCCGGATTGCAGCGGCGCTGACCGTGTTTGCGCTGCTGTTTTCGGGGGTTGTACCCTTTTCCGGCGCGCGGGCGGAATCGGCAGAGATTCAGACCCAACAAGTAGGAACGGTGACTGCAGAGTGCACCGTAACCCTGCCGGACGAACTGTCCGGCAAGGAATACCGCATCGTCGACGGGCTTGTGGAGAGCTATCAGAGCTTCAAACCCGGCCAGTCGGTACAGGTAGGCTTAGCGGATGGCGCACAGGGGCTGTATCTGGAATGGTTCACGCCCACGAGCCAGTATACCGTGACACAGTTTGACCAAAGCGGAGCAACGCTGGGCGAAGACGCGGCATCCCCGTTTCTCAACGCATATTTTCCGCTCAAGGAAGGCGCGGTAAAAGCCGTGGTCAACTTCACGGGAGTGGGGTCACTTTCCACGCTTGCGGTCTATGGTGCGGGGGAATTGCCCGCCGATGTGCAGTTTTGGAAAACACCTTCCGCTGCGGATCTGCTCGTGGTTGCTTCTAGTCCGAAGACCGCGTTGGACGAGTTCTTTGGCGTGATTGCAACCTATGGCGCCAACCACGACATCCCGACCACGCTGGTGGTCATGTCGCCCGGCACGCGCAGCGCGCAGCAGGAGCTGCTCAGCGCGCTCTGGTACGCGGGCTTTGACCAATATCCCGCATTTGGCGCGTTTACCAGCGTGAACGAGAAGCTCTATAAGATGGTGAAAAACGACTGGGGCAGAAAGCCCACATTGTCGTTTATCACGGAACAAATCGCCTCGCTGCATCCGAAGGTGCTTGTGACCCATATCGATGACGAGACCGCGCCGGACGGAGCCGCCCAGTTTACGGGTGAGTACAGCCTCCGCGCCGCGGAAGAAAACGGCGTGCAGAAGATCTATCTTGCTTCTGCTGCCGGTGGAACCACGCTGGACTACAGCGCGCCGCTCAACGGCATCTATGGCAAGAGCGTGCAGGAACTTGCGACGGATGTGTTCGCGTTTTGCACCTCGCGCCATGCTTACGAAACCGCGCTGACGCTCTCTTCCGCGTTCCTGCTCAAGGAAAGTACGGTTGGAGACGACAGCACGGGCGGCAATCTCTTTGAAAACATCGATACCGCACAGCTCGGCGGCTACGTAGACCCGACCCCGACTCCGCAACCAACGCCGGAACCCACAGCCGTGCCCGTTGAGGAGCCGCAGGAACCGGCATCGAACCAACCGGACGCGACGGGCGAAACGCAGGACGCGGCTCTGCCGCAGAGTCTATCTAAGCTGGCGCAGCTTGGAGAATCGCAAACCGTCCTGCTCGGTATCGCAATCGGCGGCGGCGTGCTGACGCTGATTTTGCTCTTTACGGTGGGTCTGCGCAAGCGGCGTGGCAGGATTCGCGGCGGCGCGGTTGTGCTCTCGCTTCTCCCGCTGGTATTGGGTCTTCTTGCTTCCGGTGCGCTGAACTACCTGAGCAAGAAGGAGATCGCGGAGTTTGCCCCCGCTGCAACGCCCGCGCCAACCGAGGCGGCCACGCCGGAACCTTCCGCCACGCCGGAGCCCTCAGCCGAACCGGAGGCACAGACGCAAGGCGAAGCCGAAGCAGATGCGCAGGAAGTTGCGGCATCTGCAAGCGATGAGTTTTATCGTCAGGCAAGCGACCCCGCAGAGGTGATCGTCTCCGATGAGGAAAAAGGACACTGGGAATATCGCACGGATACGCTCTCGATTATGATCGACCGCGTGAATTCGGAATACACCAACTATGGCGGAAAGACATTCCCGCTGGTCTACTTCGTGGCGCATATCCGTATGCGGGATATCAACGCGTTTCGCACTGTACAGGCGGCGGACAACCGTAACGGCGCGGGTGCAATCAAACCCTGGATTCTTGCGCGACGCAACAAAGCCGTGCTGATGATTACAGGAGACAATCTCGTCGAGAGCGACACGCAATATAAGAGCATCCTTATCCGCGACGGAAAGGTGTTTTTAGACAGCGCGAAGAACGACTTCATGGCGATGTATCCGGATATGACGATGCGCATCTTCTCGCCCAAGGAGACGAATGCGTCGGAGCTCCTGATGGACGGCGTACGCGAGGCGTTCTCCTTTGCGCCGATGATGATTCGCGATGGCGTTCTGACCACGGTGGACATCGACCATACGCCGCGCATCGGCAACGAAACCAACCCGCGCACGGGACTCGGCATGATTGAACCCGGACACTTTGTCGCGATCGTTGTGGACGGACGACAGAAGGACTACAGCTACGGCATGCGCCTCTCCGCCTTTGCCGATCTGTTCGTGAAGGAAGGCTGTACGCAGGCATATAACCTTGACGGCGGCGTTTCCACCTGCATGCTCTTTATGGGCGAGCAGCTCAACCGGCACGGTAACAAGCGTGTCGGCACGATTGAGGACACCTATCAGCGCAGGATTCCGGATGGTCTCGTCTGGGGCTATTCGGACACGGTGCCGGGCGAGGACGACCCGATCTACCACCGTGGTGAAGGTTAAGACATCCATTTCATCCACAAAACGGCTTGCAATGCTTTGCAGGCCGTTTTTATTTCGCTTACTTGGAAAGGCTTGCGGTTGGTTGTTGTTTTTTGCATCTGGACGGTGTGTTTGTGCGTGGTGTTGCGGGCTGTGATGAAACCGATGTATAATATGTCTGTAACAATTCGTGAAATTTCCACAGAACTAAGCAGAAAAACGAAGCATGGCAATTTCGATTATGTTTGTAACAAATTAAACTGCGATGCACGCGGTTGCTTGCGTTTTTTCTGCCCCGGAAGCATAGTAGAGTTGTCGTGATAACGATAGGATTCCTGTTCACAAGAACGATTGTAATACTTGATCAGCGACGGAGGGAAAGACGATGGTGTATCAAAACGCAATGGTGTTTGGACCCGATTTCCGCTTTCACAAAGGCGGTTTCGCGGTGGAAAACGCTCGCTTTTCGCGTGTGCTTACCGTTGAGGAAGGCGAGGGGATCGACCTAGCCGGTGCCTACGTCGTGCCGGGGTTCATCGACGTGCATAACCATGGCAACTCCGGCAAAGATTTTTCGGACGGGGATTATGAAGGTCTCAAAACCCTCGCGCGGTATCTGGCGAAAAACGGCATTACGTCCTTTGCGCCCGCTTCCGTGACGCTGCCGGAAGACCAGCTCAAAACAGCCTATCAAACAGGCGCGCGCTTTGCCAAAGAAGCGCCGGCGGGCTGCGCCGTGCTGCGCGGGATTCATATGGAAGGCCCCTTTTTCTCCGAGAAGAAAAAGGGCGCGCAGAACGGAGCCTATCTGCAAAACCCGAACGTGGAGATGTTCCTTCGGCTCAACGAGGCCGCCGAGGGGCTCATCAAGATTGCCGACGTCGCGCCGGAACTGCCGGGCGCGATTCCCTATATCGAGCACGTGAGCAAAATCTGCACGGTTTCGATTGCGCACACGGACGCGAACTATGAGCAGGCGAAGGCCGCAATTGCGGCGGGCGCTTCCCATATCACACATCTCTTCAACGCGATGCCGTCGTTTCTGCATCGCGCGCCCGGCGTGGTCGGCGCGGCGGCCGAGTCGCCCTGGGTGATTGCGGAGTTGATTTGCGACGGGCAGCATGTCCACGAAAGCGTTGTGCGCGCCGCGTTCTCCATGTTCGGCGCCTCTCGCCTCTGCCTAATCAGCGACGCGCTCTCCTGCTGCGGCATGCCGAAGGGCGAATACATGCTCGGCGGGCAAAAGATTTTGCTCGACGGCACGGTCGCTCATCTGGCCGACGCGCCTGATACGCTTGCGGGCTCCGCTAACAATCTCTTTGGCATTTTCCGCGCGGCGCTCTCGTTCGGCATTCCCGCCGAGGCAGCCGTGCGTATGGCGAGCGAAACGCCTGCACGCGCACTCGGCGTGGACGATGAGGTTGGTTCCATTGCAAACGGCAAACGCGCCGACTTCCTTGTACTCAATGGCGACTTTTCGCTCAGCCGAGTCTTCCTCGCGGGCAGCGAACTCATGGAGAACTGAGCCGTGGATACAAAGCCGATCTATCACATCGCGACGATTTTACCCGGACAAGCGCATACGGGCGAACGTTTTGAGATTTTGCACGACCGTCCGGAGGGGGCTGCCTCTCCGCAAACGCGGGGACAGCTGGTCTATCTGCCCGGTGAGGGGTTGGAGGTTTCGATGGTTTGCCGTGAGGAGAACCCGCGCGCAATCTATCACAACCCCAACGATCCCGTGCACACGGACAGCTGCATGGAAGCGTTTCTCGATTGTTTTTCCGACCTGCCGCAGTACGGCTACATCGGGCTGGAGATGAACGCAAACGGCGCCTGCCACTGCTCCTTTGGCACCGATCGGTATTCGCGCAGTTATGTGCTCAAGCGCGGGCTGCCGCACCCAGAAGTCACGATAGAATGCTTTATTGAAAACGGCGAACACTTCTGGCGGGCGACGTGCCTGCTCAACACCGCACTGCTGAGCGCGCTTTATGAGCGGGACTGCAGCTTTGCACCGGGGCACCGCATGCGCGGGAATTTCTATAAATGCGGCGACCATACGGCAAGCCCACACTGGGGCAGTTGGTCGCCCGTGGAGAAGGTGGATTTTCACGTTCCGCATCTCTTCGGGGAACTGATTGTCGTTTCGAACGATTGAAACCCCAAACAGACAATAGAAGACGAATTTGAATGATGGAATAGCAATTAGAAGATACAAGACAAAAAAGACAAAGGAATAACTGACATGAACATCATCGTAACCGAAAACTTTGCAAAAACCTGTGAACTCGCGGCAAAAATGATTGGCGACGTGATCCGCAACAAGCCGGATGCGCGCCTTGGCCTCGCAACGGGCAGCACGGCGCAGGGCGTATATCCCTACCTCGTTGCGGCAAACAAAGCGGGAAAGCTTGATTTCTCCCGCGTGAACACCGTCAACCTCGACGAATATGTGGGGCTGCCTGCGGATCATCCGCAGAGCTACCGCCGCTTTATGGACGAAAACCTTTTTAACCACATCAACATTGACAAGAAGAACACCGTCGTTGCCAAGGGCACGGGTGATATCGACGCAAACGTGGCGGCATTCCGCGAAGCGATTGCCGAGAAACCCATCGACGTGCAGCTGCTGGGCATCGGCGTGGATGGTCACGTCGGTTTCAATGAGCCGGGCGTGGTGCTCTATGACGGCGCGCATGTCGAGGAGCTGGACGAAAGCACCATCGACGCGAACGCGCGTTTCTTCGCAGATCGTAGCGAGGTGCCGACAAAGGCAATCTCGATGGGAATGGGCGATATTCTCCGCGCAAAGAAGCTCCTGCTGCTCGCAACCGGAGAAAACAAGGCGGAGGCGATGAAGGGCTTGCTGCTCAACGAGGAACTGGATGTGCAAAATCCCGCAACACTGGTGAAGACCCATCCCGACGTGACGGTGATCATCGACCGCGCGCTGGCGGATTGCATCGGGTACCAAGCGTAAGCACAACCGATTAACAACCACGCACAGAAACACCATAGATCAGAGTAAGGTGGAGACAGATGCAGTATTTAGGAATTGATTACGGAACACCGCGCCTGCCGGAGCTGGATGCGGCGTTTGTGCCGATGGGTGCGTGGATGCACGCTTACGAGGAAATAGCCAAACATCCCGTGAAGATCGCCGTGGAGACGGCAAACGGGAGAATCGTGACCCGCGAAACCGCGCTGATCGCGGACGGCGCGCATGATGCGGCGGACTATCGCTATCTCGAGCGGTTGGTGAAGTTTTTGCTCTGGAGTGTCGGCGGGTTCCGCGTGACCGTCTGCGGCGCGGACGCGCTGACCGCGCGGCTTGCGCGGGACTATGCGCCGGGCGGCGCGCGCGCGTTTGACGCGGGATTCATGGACGATGTGTTTGAGCGCGGGCTTGTGATAGCTTCCTGCAAAGAAGCGGAGGTTCCCGCTGCCTGCGGTGAGGCGGTATCCATCGGCGGGCACACCAAAGGCTGCCGAATCGGATTTGACGCGGGTGGGAGCGACCGGAAGGTCTCCGCCGTGGTCAATGGCGAGGCGATCTATTCGGAGGAGGTCGTTTGGCATCCCAAGACGCAGACGGACCCGCGCTATCATTATGAGGAGATCGTCAAGGCGTTTCAAACGGCGGCCGGCAAGATGCCGCGCGTGGACGCAATCGGCGTTTCGTCCGCCGGTGTGTTTGTCGGCAACAGCCCGATGGTATCCTCGCTGTTTATCAAGGTTCCGCGCAGCGAACGCGCGTTTGTGAAGGACATCTACAATGCCGCTGCGCGCGCGCTGGGCGGGGTTCCGATTGCGGTTGCCAACGATGGCGACGTGACCGCGCTTGCGGGTGCGCTGGAGCTCGACGCGGGCTGCGTGATGGGCCTCGCGATGGGCACGAGCGAAGCGGTGGGCTACGTCAACGCCGAGGGGAATATTCTGGGTTGGTTCAACGAGCTCGCGTTTGCGCCCGTCGATTTGAGCGAAAGCGCCATGCAGGACGAATGGTCCGGCGACTACGGCGTTGGCTGCAAGTATTTTTCGCAGGATGCGGTGATCAAGCTGGCACCCGCCGCGGGGATTACGCTTTCGGATACGCTCACGCCCGCGGAGAAGCTCAAGGAAGTGCAAAAGCTGCTTTCCGAAGGCTGGACGGCTGCGGAGGGAATCTACCGCAGTATCGGTGTGTATCTGGCACATGCACTCGCGCTGTACGACATGTTTTATGAGATTCACCACCTGCTGCTGCTTGGCCGCGTGGTTTCCGGCGAAGGCGGAAGGCTGATCGAATCCGCCTGCCGCGAGACGCTGACTAGCGACTATCCCGCGCTGGCGAAGAAGATCAACCTGCTGCTGCCGGACGAGGAATCCCGCCGGGTGGGACAGTCCGTCGCTGCGGCAAGCCTGCCAAGAAGCTAAAAAACATACGCGAACAAAAACAGCCCTGCGGCTCTGCCGCAGGGCTGTTTTGCGTTGCTCGTTATACCGACCAAATCTTGGGGCTGGAGGCGGAGACGGCGAGCGCGCCCGCCTGAAGCGCGGCGATGACATCCTCTTTTTCGTGGATGAACCCGCCCGCGATGATCGGGATTTCGATGCGCTCGTTGAGCGAGGCGATCACCTTTGGCAACAACCCCGGTAAAATCTCCACAAAATCCGGCTTGCTCTGCGAAATTTGCTGTTCAAAGCTGTTGAGCGAGCGGGAGTCGAGCATAAACCCGCGCTGCACCGCCGCAAGGCCGATCTGCTTCGCGCGCTTGATGAGCGCACCGCGCGTGCTGATGATCCCCTCCGCACCGGTTGCTTTCTGGATTGCGTCCACGGCGATCTCCTTGCTGGAGAGGCCTTCGATCAGGTCGAGATGAATCACGCAGAGTTTCCCGCGCTCGTGTACGCGGCGGGTGAGTTCTCCGATATCCAGCACGTTGCCCATCAGCAAAAACACCACGCGGCAGTCGGAATCGAGCGCTTGCGCGAGCTCGTCCTCGTTGCAGACGGCGGCGATGACGGGGTTGATTTGAATCTGCTCCAGCAGCTTTTGCGCGGCGTGTTCCAAGCGGCACCTCGTATGTTTGATATTCTGATTATAAGCATATTGGAATCTAGGAGAAAGCGCAAGAAAACAGATGAAAAATTGCGGGAAAAACCGAAAGTCCTGTTTGACAGGGAAAGCATTTCACGATATGATGATTGTGTATCAAAGTTCCACTTGAGATTTGGAGTTCGGAGCGGCGCACGACTTGTTTTGCGTATGCTCCTTTTTTCATGCCCGCGCAAAAAAAAGAGAAGAAAAAGGCGCGGAGCATAGCACACCCCCGACCGAATCGACAAACTGCTATCTATCTTAACAAAAGACAAGACAACAGGAGGAGAATGACTTATGGCAGAAACCAGACCGTATATCCCTTGGGACATGATTCAGGGCTTTATGACCGACACGTTTGTGGCGTATGGCGTGCCGCTGGAGGACGCGAAAATCTGCACGGATGTACTCTTGGAGAGCGACCGCCGCGGCATCGAAAGCCACGGTTGCAACCGCTTTAAACCCATCTATCTGGATCGCATCGATCAGGGTATCCTCTATCCTACAACGGAATATGAGGTTGTGAAGGAAACGCCGACCACACTGGTTGTGGACGCGCACGACGGCATGGGCATGGTCGCAAGCTACAAAGCGATGAAGACCATCATCGAAAAAGCGAAGAAGTATGGCATGGCGATGGCGGCAATCCGCAACAGCTCGCACTATGGCATCGCGGGATACTGGACGAGCATGGCGGTCAACGAGGGCCTCATCGGCATCTCCGGCACCAACGCGCGTCCTTCCATCGCGCCGACGTTCGGCGTGGAAAACATGCTGGGCACCAACCCGCTCACCTTCGGCCTGCCGACGGATGAGGATTTCCCCTTCACGCTGGATTGCGCCACAAGCATCAGCCAGCGCGGCAAGATTGAATACTACGCCAGAAACGGCAAAGACACGCCCGCCGGCATGGTCATCGGCCGCGACGGCAGCGCGATGACGGACAGCAACGCGATTCTCAAAGGCCTCACGGATGGCAGCGCGGCGCTGGCTCCTCTGGGTGGCATCGGCGAAGACCTCGCAGGTTACAAAGGCTACGGCTACGCAACCGTGGTGGAGATTTTCTCCGCGGCGCTGCAGGCGGGCAGCTTCCTCAAGATGTGCATTGACCGCGATGAAAACGGCAACAAGAAGCCGTACCATCTGGGTCATTTCTTCATCGTGATCGATCCCGAAGCGTTCTGCGGGCTCACGACGTTCAAGAAGATCGCGGGTGAGATCCTGCGCGAGCTGCGTGCTTCTGAAAAAGCGCCGGGTCAAACGCGCATCTACACCGCGGGCGAAAAAGAGCACGATGTATGGCTCGAGCGCAAAGACAAGGGTGTTCCCGTCGGGGAAGCGGTACAGAAGGAATTCATCGCCGTCCGCGACAAGAAGAACCTTCCGTATAAATTCCCGTTTGAGAAATAAGCGACAGATCTTTAGAAGATCGTATCGCGAAAGATCGTTTTCGAAAAATAAGGCGAACAGCCGCAAATAGGAGAAACAACAATGGACTACGCAAAAGAATCCCTACGCCTGCATGCAGAGTGGAAGGGTAAAATCGAAGTCAAGGCGACCGTTCCCGTCGCAACAAAGGAAGACCTCTCTCTGGCATATACGCCGGGCGTGGCGCAGCCGTGCCTCGAAATCGAAAAAGACGTCAACCTCAGCTATGAACTCACCCGCCGTTGGAATCTCTGCGCCGTGGTGACGGATGGCACCGCAGTGCTCGGCCTTGGCGACATCGGCCCGGAGGCGGGCATGCCGGTTATGGAGGGCAAATGCGTGCTCTTCAAATCCTTTGGTGATGTGGACGCGTTCCCGCTCTGCGTCAAGAGCAAGGAAGTGGACGATATCGTCAACACCGTCTATCTCATCAGCGGCAGCTTCGGCGGCGTGAACCTCGAGGACATCTCCGCTCCGCGCTGCTTCGAAATCGAGCGCAAACTCAAGGAAAAATGCGACATCCCGATCTTTCATGACGACCAGCACGGTACCGCGGTCGTCACCCTCGCGGGGCTGATCAACGCCCTCAAGGTCGTCGGCAAAAAGAAGGAAAGCGTCAAGATCGTCATCAACGGCGCAGGCGCCGCCGCAATCAGCATCACGAAGCTCCTGCTTTCGGATGGGTTCGCCGACGTGACGCTGTGCGATCGCTCCGGCATCATCTATGAAGGCCGCAAGGAAGGCATGAACTGGATCAAAGAAGAGATGGCGCTGGTCACTAACCGTGAAAAGCGCAAAGGTTCGCTCGCGGATGCGATGAAGGGCGCGGATGTGTTCATCGGCGTTTCCGCACCGAAGATGGTGGATGTGGATATGGTCAAGGGCATGGCGAAGGATGCGATTATCTTTGCCTGCGCAAATCCCACGCCGGAAATCTTCCCGGACGACGCAAAGGCGGGCGGCGCTGTCGTCATCGCAACCGGCAGAAGCGACTTCCCCAACCAGATCAACAACGTTCTGGCGTTCCCGGGCATCTTCCGCGGCACGTTTGATGTGCGCGCAAGCGACATCAACGACGAGATGAAGGTTGCCGCGGCGTATGCGCTTGCGGGCTTGATCTCGGACGAAGAGCGCAGTGCGGACTATGTTATCCCCAAGGCGTTCGACCCCCGCGTCGGCAAGACGGTTGCCAAGGCGGTTGCCGAGGCGGCAAGAAAGAGCGGCGTGGCGCGCATCTAATCCCGTAACGTTACCAACAGAATGAGGCGGTGGCTGTCTGCGTTCGCGCGGGCGGTTGCCGCCTTTTTTATGGCGATTTTTTAGGCTACGGCTTTCAAACGTGAAATCAAAAGGAATTTTTGTCCGCACCGTTCAAAAATATAAGCGCAGGGAAGATGACAAATGCCAGATTTCCCGATATAATGCACTCAAGAAAACCACTTTTTCTGCAATGGCATCAAAACAACCGATGACCCCTCATAGAACAGAAGGGCGGGATACCGTGCAACAGGACAAAATTAAGCGCGCTTTCTTGAAACGTTTTTTCAGGAAACGGTCTTTTTTGAAAGAGCTCCTGCGATATTTCGGCTATCCGCTCGCAGCGGCAGGCGTGATGGTGCTTGCCTTTTTTTTACTCCAAGGGCAAATCGTCAAAGAGATTCAAAAAGGAACCTATCAAATTTTAATCGATGCGGCGCGGCAGCAGTCCATCACATTGGAGCGGTACGTCGATTTGTTGACAACGCGCGTGCAACTGATTGCGGACTACGATGCGGACACGGGGCCGAACACGCTCGTCGAATCATTGCGCACCGAACTCAAGGATGACGCGGTGGATGTGGAGGTTGGTTACGCAAACCCAATGGGGGATTTGCTGTATAGCGATCAAACACAGAAAAACGTGGCGTCGGAGACATGGTTTCAGCAAAGCCTCACCGGGAAAACAATCGTGACAACCGGTTCGCAGAACACAAACGACGGGCTGACGGATGTGCGCGTCTCGGCGCATGTGAATACGCGTTCCGGCGTGCGCGGCGTGTTGTTTTCCACACTGAGCAACCGGAATTTTGCGGGGCTGCTTAGAACGCTTGCTTACGAAGGCATTGCAAGCTCCTTTGTCTGTGACGCGACAGGGGTCATACTGTTTGTCGAAGACGGTATGGAGTTTTTGCGTGCGGGGGAATATATTTGCACGTACATCAATGATCAAACGTTGTTCAAAGGGGTTTCGTTCGATCAGCTCAAGAAAACGATCAAGCAGGATCAAATCGTAACCTTTCGGTTTCATTCCTCCAAAGAGGCGTACTATGGTGCGTGCGAATGGCTCGCCGAGCAAGATTGGTATGTGTTCACGCTTGTGCCCGGAGATATTGCGGACGGAATCTCAAATCAGGTGAGTATGTACCAGATGGCGATGCTGTTTATCATCTTGCTCATCGGGGTTTCAATGGCGGCGCAGTCCTATCGGCATGAACAAGAGACGGTGGCCAAACTGGAAGCGGACAAGGGGCTCCTCCTCCAGAGCGCGCAGCGGTATCAATTGATCACCCAGCTTTCCAACGAGGTTTTTTTCCATATCTCGCTGGATGATGGAGTCATTTCATTCAACGATTCGTTTGAGTCGATGTTTGGCTTTCCGCCGCCGGTCTGCACGATAGAGAGCCTGGATAACTGCACGAACCTCTTTTTAGGCGAGGATCAAGCCTTGTTCTTAAGCCTAATCAACCAACTGCGCGCCGGGGACGCGGAAGCGCGCGCGGAATTGCGGATGGTCAACTCCCGCGGGGTGGCGCGCTGGAAACGTGTGGAGATCTTTGCGGTGGTCGATCAGGACAATGTTGCCGTGCAGCTTGTTGGAAAGATTGCCGACATTCATCGGCAAAAGAAAAGCATGCAGCGCTTGATTCGGCAGGCGGACAGCGAGCCGCTGACGGGGCTTCTCAACCGCGCCGCAATGGAGCGAAACATCAAGGCCTTCCTCGTGGGAGAAGGGTTGGGTGGCAGGCACGCGCTCATGATGCTCGACTTTGATAACTTCAAGGCGGTCAACGATACGCTGGGCCACGCGAAAGGCGACCATCTGCTGGTTGCGTTTGCAAACGGCATACGCCAGCTCTTCCGCTCCGGCGATTATCTCTCCCGTATCGGCGGCGATGAATATATGATTTTTATCAAGAACGTGGGCGCGGACTCTGTTGCGCTGGACAAAGCGGAAGCACTGCGCGACGAGATGGCGGAACTCAGCCGAAAGATTGGTATACCGGTTTCTATCAGTGTTGGTATCGCGGTTTATGAGCGAGACGGGGCTACGTTTGAGAAGCTCTACAAAGCGGCGGACGAGGCGCTCTATCAGGTGAAGCGCAGCGGAAAGAATGCAATCTCGTTCTTCTCCGTGGCGCTGCATCCCGAGGAGGAAGATGTGCTTCCGCACCCGGATGAAGGCGATGAGCTGTGTGATATTGACGGCATGTGTGAATACAAGCCGGATGAGGAATAAGAAAACAGGAGGGCAAGACAACGCACGATCAGAATGAGGGCGTGGTGAACGTGACCGCGCAGGCACAGGAAAACGGCGAGGCTGAAACGCCCGCGCAGGTTCGGCTCACGAAGAAGCAGAACCTGCTGCAAGGATTCAAATATCTTCTCTTTGCGACATCGGCAGGAATCATCCAGGCAGCATCGTTTACGCTGATGAATGAGACGATCCGCTGGGACTATTGGCCGAGCTATCTCATCGCGCTGACGCTCTCGGTGGTGTATAACTTCACGGTCAACCGGAAGTTTACGTTCAAATCCGCCAAGAACGTGCCGCTTGCAATGATGCAGATCATCGCGTACTATATCGTGTTCACGCCGCTCTCCACCTGGTGGGGCGAGGCGCTGACAAAAGCCGGATGGAACGAATACATCGTGCTGTTTGGAACGATGGTCATCAACCTGATCACCGAGTTTAGCGTGTATCGCTTCATCGTTTTCCGCAACCACATGTACACGAATAAAGAAGGACTGGCGGAGCTTGCAAAACAGCAGAGCGAAGAATAAACGCAACGAACACAAAGCCCTCGAATCATGGATGGATTCGAGGGCTTTTGATTTGCTTGCGTAAACGGGTTTGGGCGAAGCCCAAGATATTTCCCCTTTACTCCATCGGCTTAAATCCTTCGCCATGTACCTCTGTTGCGTCGGTGACGAAGATGAACGCCTGCTTGTCGATCTGCTTGACCGTTTTGAGCGTCTGCGAAAACGAGTTACGCCGCACGACGAGAACCAACATGTGCTTGTCCCGCCGCGTATAGCCGCCGCGCCCCTGCAGCACCGTCACTCCGCGCCCGAGCTCATCCGCCAGCAGCGCGAGTATATCATCCCCGCGTTCGGTGACGATATAGATCACCTTCGCGTGGTCAACGCCCTGCATGATCGCGTCAATCGTGCGCGAGGTGACGAAGATCGTCACAATGGAATACAGCGCGACCTCGATATTGCGAAACACGAACACGGCGAACACAACGACCATCGCGTCCACGATCAAGAGCAGCGAACCCACCGAGAGATTCGGAAACGCGCGGTTGAGCAGCAGGCTGATGAGGTCTGTCCCGCCTGTGGTTGCGCCGCGGACGAAGATAAAGCCCATGCCGACGCCGCAAAGCACGCCGCCGAGCACGGAGGCCAGCAGGATATTGTTGCTGTACGGCGGCAAAATTCGCAAAAACAGCTCGATAAAGCCGGAGAGCAGCAGCGTTGTCACGATGGTCTTCGCCAGCGGGCGAAAGCCCAGCTTCCACCATGCGAGGATAATCAGCGGGATATTGAGCAGCAGCGTCCAGATGCCGACGGATACGGGCGAAAGAGACGCCAGCGCGGTCGCAAGACCGGAGACGCCCCCTGGCGCGATGTCGTTCGGGATGGTGAAGAGCACCAGCCCCGCTGCAACCAACGCGCTGCCAAACACAAACGCGACGATGTCCAATACCCAGCTTCGTACGGTTTCTTTCATGCAAATCACGTCCTTCTTGTTCCGAAAAACCGCCCGAACCTTTGCCGGGCGGGAGAGACACAACGCCGATTTTTACGGGTTCAGACCCTTGAGCGCGTCTACGGTGAAGATGCCGTTTTTGCGGATCAACTTGCCGTCAAACCAGATTTCGCCGCCGCCAAACGCCGGTGTCTGAATGCAGACGATGTCGAGGTGCAGCTGAGACTTGTTGCCGTTAAACGCGTCGCCATAGGCGCAGCCGGGCGTGAGATGGAACGAACCGCCGATCTTCTCGTCATAGAGCGTGTTGCCGATGGATTTTGTGATTGCGTTATTCACGCCGATGGCGAATTCGCCCAGATAGCGCGCGCCTTCGTCCGCGTCCAGCATCTCGTTGAAGCCCGCAACATCGCCGTCGCAGCCAGCCTCATCGATGTGCCCGTTCTTGAAGACGAGGCGCGGGTTGTCAAAGCGCTTGCCATAGCGCATGGCGGGGGTGTTGTATTGCACGGTGCCGTTCGCGCTCTCGCGCACGGGGGCTGTGTACACCTCGCCGTCGGGGATGTTGAGTTCGCCGTTGCAGGGCACGACGGGGATGTCCTTGATTGAGAACGTCAGGTCGGTGCCGGGGCCAAGGATATGCACCATGTCGGTCTTTTCCATGAGCTCGACGAGCGGCTCCATGTCGCGGCCCATCTTCTCGTAGTCCACCAGTGCGGCGGAGAGGAAGAACTCATAAAAGTCGTCATAACACATGCCGGCTTTCTGCGCGTCCGCCATGGTTGGCCAGTGCAGATAGACCCAGCGGCGCTCGTCGATGATTTTGTCGCGCAGGGGTCTGCGGATGTTGCGATAATAGGTCATCGCGGTCGTATCCACAGCGGAGAGCTCCGCGTCGTTTTCGTCGATGCCGATGTCTACATGCGCCACCATGTGATCCCAGTATTTGTTTTCCCATTCGAGTTGCGCGTCGATGGCGGGGCGGGAGGCATCCGGATTCTTCGGGTCGATGAAGCCGAAGAAGAGGCGGCTGAGCTCATCGTCCGAGAGCTTGACAAACGGCACGGTGCCGAGGGCATGTGCGCGTTTGAGTAAGGACTTGATGAGGGGTTTAGCGGGGATGCCGCCGTTGATTTCGAAGAGATCACCCTTCTTGAGCTTGAGGGAATAGGTTAGGAGCAGATCGGCCAAGCGATCGAGCCTTTCATCACGCATACTGGTTCCTCCTTATGCACGCTATGCTTTATTCTATAGTAAAAACTGGCGGACTTCAACACCCCAAACGTGCATAAAAAAGGCGGCTGCCGAGAAAAGGCAGTCCCGTTGTATGGTTGGTACTCGGGCGGATGCTATCCGCCCCTACAGGCGGCTTGAGCCGATCCTCAAACAAACCACGTGAAAGATTCTTTTGTATCGTTTACCAATCAACCCGTGTTGCAGCGCGAGGTCTGTAGGGGCGGATATTATCCGCCCGCGCTGCTAGAATGTCAACACCCCAAACGTGCATAAAAAGAGCGAAGGTGAAAACCCTCGCTCTTGTGTTCATTCTATGCCAATGTGGCTTCGGGCGAAAACCCGACAAGTCCCTTCCCTCAATTCCTTCGCGAACGGTTCGCCATCGCGAGCAGGCGAAGGAAGCTGATGAGTGAGGCGACCGCAGCCCAAACATAGGTCATCGCGGCGGCGTTTAGTACTTTCTTTGCGCCGTCGCTCTCCTCATAGGAGATGTAGTTGCCCTCCTCAAGCATTCTCAGCGCGCGGGAGGAGGCGTTGAATTCCACCGGAAGAGTAACCACCTGAAACACCAGCATCGCGCCAAAGAGCACGACGCCGATCATAGCGAGGTTATAGCTGCCCATAAAGAGGCCGAGGATGACGATCCAGGGAGCTGCATAGGAGCCGATGGAAGCCACGGGTAAAATCGCGTTTCTCAGGCGAATCGGCGCGTAGCCTTCCTGATATTGCATCACATGACCGATCTCGTGCGCCGCAACCGCGATTGCCGCGATGCTGCTCTGCCCGTAGACCTGCGTGCTTAACCCCACCACGCCGCTTCTGGGGTCATAGTGGTCGGTCAGCGAGCCCTGCACGGGTTGAATCTGCACGGGGCTGTTGGCGCGATTTAAAAGCTGCTGCGCGATCTCCTCTGCGCGCAAGCCGGAAGCGACAGATGTCTTTGAAAACTGATTAAACGTGCGCTGCACCTTGCTCTGGGCATAGAAACTGATGCCCATGACCGCGAGCAAGAGGATGATATAGATGCCGTCGCCCGATCCATAGCCAAAATACATAGGATTTCCCCTCCTGAGATACTACTTGCCAGTATATCATATTCCAAGAGCGTCAGAAGCGGATTTCATGATCGTTTGCAATTCGACCAAATTTGGTTCAAATTGATACAAAAAAGCGTTGTTTCTCTGCGTTTTTACCTGCAAAAAGCTGCCTGCGGGGCTTTTCTACACGGTAAAATGTGGTATACTATTCGTTAACCTTAAAACCCAAATTTATTTTAGAGAGGTATTTTCTTATGGCGCTCAAACTGTCTCAAATTCAAAAGTCGCCGGAATCGTTTGTCGGCGCGATCGAAGTCTGCGGCTGGGTACGCACCGTGCGCGAGGGCAAGTCTCTCGGCTTTGTCGAACTCACCGACGGAACATGCTTTACACCCGTTCAGGTCGTCTTTGAGCGCGATGACCGAAATTTGGGTAACGGGCTTTCCACGGGCTGCGCAATCGCGGTCAGCGGCGAACTGGTCATGACGCCGGACGCACCCCAACCTTTTGAAATTCACGCAAGTGAAATCGTCCTGGAGGGCGCTTGCCCTTCGGACTATCCGCTGCAAAAGAAGCGGCACACGCTGGAGTACCTGCGCACGATTCAGCACCTGCGCCCGCGCACAAACACCTTTCAGGCGACGTTTCGCGTGCGCTCGGTGGTAGCCGCTGCGATTCACGAGTTTTTCCAGCAAAACGGCTTTGTCTATGTGCACACTCCGCTGATCACGGGTTCGGACTGCGAAGGCGCGGGCGAGATGTTTCAGGTGACGACGCTGCCGCTAAAAGACATGCCCAAGGACGCGAACGGCAATGTCGATTTCTCCGGCGACTTCTTTGGCAAGCCCGCGAACCTGACCGTCTCGGGGCAGCTCTATGGCGAGGCGTTTGCCATGGCGTTTCGGGATATCTACACGTTTGGCCCGACCTTCCGCGCGGAATATAGCTTCACGGCGCGCCACGCGGCAGAGTTTTGGATGATTGAGCCGGAGATGGCGTTCTGTGATCTCGCGGGCGACATGGATGTTGCGGAGGCGATGATTAAATACATCATCAAGACCGTGCTGGATCGTTGCCCGGCCGAGATGGAGTTTTTCAACAAGTTCGTCGACCCGGGTTTGCTGGAGCGGCTGGATGTCGTACTCCAAAACGACTTTGTGCGCCTGAGCTACACCAAGGCAGTGGAGCTGTTGCTGGAGAGCGGCGCGGAGTTTAAATATCCCGTCGGTTGGGGCGAAGAACTCCAGACCGAGCACGAGCGGTATCTGACCGAGCAAATCTTCAAGTGCCCCGTGTTTGTGACGGATTACCCGAAGGATTTCAAGGCGTTCTATATGCGCCTCAATGACGACGGCAAGACCGTTGCCGCAGCGGACCTTCTGGTGCCCGGCGTTGGTGAAATCATCGGCGGCAGCCAGCGCGAAGAGCGGCTGGATATGCTTGAAAAGCGCATTGCAGAGCTGGGCATGGAGCTTGGGCAATATGACTGGTATCTCGAGCTGCGCAAGTTTGGCGGAGTGAAGCACGCGGGCTTTGGCCTCGGCTTTGAGCGGATCATCATGTACCTCACCGGCATGCAAAACATCCGCGACGTGCTGCCATTCCCCAGAACGACCGCAAACATGGAAATGTAAGAAAAACTAAAGCAAAGGCGCGTATTCGTTTCAAACGGTACGCGCTTTTTTTGATTATTCCAGCGTAGTGTTCCTTTACTTTGTGTGAACGAAAACATATAATACAAGTATAAGTGTTGGTTAACACAAGAGCTTTGGGAGGGAATATGGCACTTATTGATTGCCAAGGTTGTAAACAAAAGATTAGTGACAAGGCGCGCGTATGCCCCAAATGTGGCTATACTCAGGAACAGAACGATGCAAAGAAGAATGAGGAGAAGCAGATTTGCGAGGAGTGTGGAGCAGCAATAGCTATTGGTCTAGATAGTTGCCCCAATTGTGGCAATCCAATAGTATTCAAGTTGGATTATCCTCAGAAAGTTGAAGTCACACGAATTCGATTCCCACAAATAAAAAAGAAGACAAAGAATATCATTGGTATAGCACTAGTAGCATTGATGGTTGTTATTCTTGGAACAATTGTTGTGGTATCTCAGATAAACAAACGAAACGCAGAAAAATATGCGGAGGAGTACGCGCACAACCTAGAACTAATTACATATGGAATGTTATCTGGTGCGGCTGATGCGGAAACCGTCAGTAATCTTACTCGTTCTGTTTGGTATAATTCTATATATCAAGAATCCGATGCAACAACAGATAAATATACTAAAAACAAACGTGGCAATTTCTATGATGATTTTAATACTGCATTAGGCAGCTTGTTTTCGGATTCCGATTTTACCAAATTAGTTGACGCGGTAAAGGATAACCAGACAGAAATCAATCACTTGATGAAACAGCTTGCGAATCCGCCAGAAGACTTGAAAGACGCGTACTTTGTTCTAAAAGACTATTATGATGCCTACTATGAATTGACGACACTAGCGATTAGTCCTACTGGATCGCTACAAACCTATACAGATAATCTAAATCAAGCCGATTCAGACGTCTTGAAATATTACAACTCTATGAAACTATACTTAGACTGATTTTGTACAAACAATGCGCCGCTATGAGGCGGCGCATTGTTTATTTTCTGTTTATTTCTGCGGCGGTTTTTGGTTATTCGCGCTGATCTTTTTCCATCTTGCCGCTTCCTCGGCGCGCTGATACATATGCTTGGCATAGCGGCGATTGTCCAGAATGGTCACGACTGAAAGCGCGACAACGGACAGGCAGAAGAGAAAGATGAATACCATGCTGAGCGTGCTCGTGAGGAAACCCATGCCGGGGTTATATTGGTTGAGGATCGTCAGCGTGATAAACATGCCGGAAAAAATGATCGAAAGATGCGAAAATATGTTGCGAAACGTTCTCATAAACGCGTTTCCTCCAGATTGTTTGTGTTGCGCCGCCGCGCGGCCAGGCTTTGTGCTTCCGGCACAGAGGAGAAAGGTTCTTCGTTATGCCTTCGGGTCGTTGCCGCCAAAGTAGACGATGTCGCTGATTTCGCGTCCGCCTTTATAAGGCTGCCCGATCACTTCGCCTTGGAAGATCATCATGGAGGATTGCCCACCGTCGAGGTTGTAGGCATCCACGCAGCCAAGGTCGATCATCGCCTGTGAAAGTTCCTGCATCGTCAACCCGCGCGAATAATCCGCCTGCCGTCCGTCCACATAGACGAGGCAATAGTGCCCCGGCGCGAAGTAGCCGATTGCGGCGCGGGGGTTGTGCCCCACGATCGCGTCCGAAGTGTTGAAGCTGGACGGAACCTGACCGTTGTCAATCAGCTTGGGGCCGAACGACCAGCCCTGATAGGCGCCGCGCGCGATGGCGGCATCCAGATCAAACTGCGATTCATAATAGCTTTCCATCGTGCCGTCTGCATAGAGAATGCAAACATCGCCGGAGAGCGTGTCGCGATAGAGCACGCCGTTTCGGATCACGATTCCTTGGTTGCGCGCACGGTAACAATCTCCGCTGAGCGCGAGAACCGCGCTGTTCTTTTGCGCGGTATCGCTTGGCAGTTCATAGCCGCCGTTGTACTTATCGCCCGAAAACGCGGTTTTGAAGCCCTGAATATTGCGCACCCAAACATCGGCGACGAAATAGACCGCGTCGTCGGTGTGGTGTTCGGTGACGCTCACGCGGAGGTTCTCGTCCGAATAGGTGCCAACAGTGTTCTCTTCGTCCAGCTCACCCGTCGGAAAGGTTGCGGAAAAGTCACCCGGCACAGCAACCGGCGTCGGCGATGGCGTTGGCGCGGGGGTTGCCTGCGCGGGGGCGTTCGCTTGTGCGGCGGGCTCCGGCGTTTCTGCGGGCTGTGTTGCCGTTGGGGTTGCGCCAAAGAGCACGATGTTTTTCAGCGGCTGATCGCTACCGGATGGCAACACGAACAAAAACAGGGCATAGATGCCGAGTGCGGCTCCGATGCCCAGCAAATCCAGCAGGATAACCAGGATTCCGGACAGCGGTTTTTTGTGGCGCATAAGGATTCCTTTCGGTGAACGGCGGGAAAATACCCCACCCTAATAATCTACTGTAATAATCTTTATGATGATAGTATCGCGCGCGCGTAAAAGCAAGAATCCACGCGAAAAGCAACAGGAAGTTCACAAGCAGAAGGGTGAAATGACATAAACGCAGGGGAAGGGAAAGAGGTTCGCGGGGCGGTTCCCTGCAAACCTCTTTTTGTGATTCATCAAAAGCCGATAGACCTGAATGTGTCCGGCCGATCAGCGATATGCGTTTTATTCGGCGATGGTGAGCGCAACCTGCATCATATCGTGGAAGGCGGTCTGGCGCTCTTCTGCCGTGGTGACCGCGCCGCCGATGAGCAGATCGGAAATCGTGCAGATTGCAAGCGCTTTTTTGCCCGCGCGTGCGGCGTTCATATACAGCGCTGCCGCTTCCATCTCCACCGCGAGGACGCCGAGCTTCGCCCACTCCAGCGTACCTTCCATACCTTTTTCGGAATAGAACACGTCGCTGGAGAGAATGTTGCCGACCTTATAGTTCAACCCGCGTTTTTCGCATTCATCCACCGCGCGCTTAAGGGTTGCATAGTCCGCAATCGGCGCAAAGTTGCCGGCGATACCATACTGCGAAAAATAGGCGGAGTTGGTGCAGGCTCCCTGACCCAGCACGACGTCAAAGAGCTTCAGGTCGGGATGCATACCACCCGCGGAACCGATACGGATGATCGTCTCCACACCAAAGAAGTTGTAGAGCTCAAAGGAATAGATGCCCATGCTCGGCATACCCATGCCGCTCGCCATCACGGAGACGCGCTTGCCTTCGAAATATCCGGTATAACCTTGGATACCGCGGACGTTGTTGACGAGTTCATAGTCCGTCAAATACGTCTCTGCGATATGCTTTGCGCGTAGCGGATCGCCAGGCATTAAGACGGTCTTTGCAAAATCTTCCGGGCTGCAGCTGATATGTGGTGTTAAATTGGCGGTTTTCATGATGATTCCTCCGAATTGAATGAAATTCTTGTTGGTTTCAGTATAGCATATGTGCTCCCCTGTTGCACGAAACAGCGTGACCCGGCGGAGTGAAAAAAATTTAATATATCATTTTTGGCGAATACGGGATAAATCCCTTGACAACCATTTTTCAGCAAGGCTAAACTAATTTTGATTCCTTTGAGGATCATAAGGAGGAGAAAACATGTCCAAGTCGTTCATTCCGCAGGGATACCGCTCCAAACTGGGGCTTTACGACACACAGAATGCCATCGAAATCATCAAAAGCACGTTCCTGGAGTCTCTTTCCGCGGTGTTGCGCCTCAAGCGCGTTTCTGCACCGCTCTTCGTCAACCCGGCGGAAGGCTTAAACGACAACCTCAACGGCGTAGAACGCCCTGTCTCCTTCGACATTCCCGCAACGGGCGGGCACGGCGAGGTGGTGCAGTCTCTTGCCAAATGGAAGCGCTATGCCCTCGGACGCTATGGCTTCCGCTCCGGCAAAGGGCTTGTCACGGACATGAACGCCATCCGCAGGGATGAGGCGCTGGATAATCTCCATTCGGTCTATGTGGATCAATGGGATTGGGAAAAAGTAATCACGCCCGAGGAGCGTTCGGAAGAGACGCTGAAACAGGCGGTTTTGAACATTGTTGACGCAATCTATTACACGCAGCAGATCATTTGCGCGAAGTATGACGTACTTACGCCTTTTGTCAGCAGGGATGTTTCCTTCATCACGGCACAGCAACTGCTCGATCTTTACCCGGATTGTGACCCGAAGGAGCGCGAATACCGCTATGTCAAGCAACATCCGACCACGTTTGTGATCGGCATTGGCGGCAAGCTTTCCGATGGCAAACCGCATGACGGACGCGCGCCGGACTATGACGACTGGTCGATCAACGGAGACATTCTCTTCTACAATCCGCTTTTGGATTGCGCGTTTGAAATCTCTAGCATGGGTGTTCGCGTAGACGCAGAGGCGCTCGACAAACAGCTCGCCCTCGCCGGCTGCGAGAACAGGCGCACATTGCCGTTCCACAAGATGTTGTTTGAAAACAAGCTGCCGCAGACGATTGGTGGTGGTATTGGACAGTCACGGCTATGCATGCTGCTGCTGAACAAAGCACACATCGGAGAAGTGCAGAGCTCGCTTTGGGACGCAGAGACCTTGGCGCTTTGCGAACACGCAGGTGTAATTCTTTTATAACAGAACACGTAGTCAAGAGCCGTCGCCCGAAACGGGCGGCGGCTCTTTTTGTCTGGATTCATGCGGGGTTGCTCGTTACATTCCGCCTTGTCCAAAAGGTGGTGTTGTCTATACGATAGGGCATATTGTTGCCATGTAACAATCCGTCTGATGAAATTAGCGTTTTTATAAGCAACACATATGTAACAAAAATCCGAGCATATCCCAAAAACACCATGATTTAGTATAAATTTCACAAAAAGTACTTGAATAAAAGAGGTGCAAAGCAACAAATATGTAATGCGCGCTTCATACAATAGGCTAGAATCCGAAAATAGATATGTTCGACTCCGGGCGGCAGCCCGTGTGCGATAGACATTAGGAGGCAGAAATTATGAAATGGTCGCAGATCAAACGTGTCATCAGCCTGACGCTTTGCGTGCTGATGGTGCTGGCACTGCTTCCGACCAGTACGCTGGCGGAAGACGCGGCGGTGCCCGCGGAAACGAGTGCCCCGGCGGAAACAACCCCGATATCGGATGTTACACCGGCTTCGGAGTCAACCCCTGCCGCGGAGGTAACGCTTTCGCCTGCGGGTGAATCAACTCCCGCGCCGAGTGGCGCGGCGGAGGATACCCCGCTGCCTTCGGCTTCCCCTTCGGCAGATGTAATACCGGAAGGGCCGCAGTCGTTTGTCGTCAATTTTGTGATCGACGGCGAGACGAAATGGGATCTTCAGCAGACGGTTACGGAAGGGGAAACGGCAAAAGCGCCGAACATTCCCGACGTGCCCGCCGGCGAAGCCTATGTTGGCCAGGTGTTTCTTTACTGGTTTGCGCAAAAGGACGAAGCTTATCATTTCAATACGCCCATAACGGCAAACCTGACGCTCTATGCGCAGTTTGGTACGCCGGAAGAAGCGCCAAAGACGGAGGAGCAGCCCATCATCGCGGATGAAGGGGCTATGCTCTCTGCGTTCTCGATGGCAGGCGGCATTCTGCCCGAGAGCACGCCGCTGTGGACCTATACCTTCCTGGTGGGCAGTACGACGGTTGCAACCAAGATTGTTGCCAACGGCGACACGCTCGATGCACCTGAAGTTCCGGCGGCCCCCGCTGGACAGAAATTCTCCGGCTGGTACACGAACTCCGGCACGCTGTTTGATTCCTTTGGCACACAAACGGTAACAGCCGACGGCGCGACCACGTTGACTGCGAAGTTTGAAACTGCCTACTATGTGTTCTTCTACAACCAGTTTGGTTCTGTCACCGAAACACGCACACCGGATGCAAGCAACCTCGTCTCCACGGACGGGGTCGCCTCGCTCAAAGTCGGTTCGGACGAAGCGCTCGTCGGTTGGTCTTTGACCTCCGGCGGCACAACCAGCGTCGGATCAAGCGTGACGGTCAACGGTGCAAATATCAACCTTTACCCGATCATCAAAAAGGTGATTTGGATTTCGTTTAACTCCGTTGACGGAACGTATATCGCACCGATGTACATCCAGCCGAACACCGCGCTGACGCAAAACGCGGTAAACACCTATATCGCCTCGCAAAACGGCGGTTCCAGCACAATCGCCAAACCGGGCTACACCTTTGCCAGCTGGACGGGCTTTACCTTCGGCAATACGCCGACGTCGAATGTCACCCTGACCGCGAACTGGACGCCGAACAGCAACACGCCGTATAAGCTGGTCTATTGGATTGAAAATGCGGATGACAGCGGGTATTCATTCGAAAAATCGGTCGATAAAACCGGAACGACGGGAGTTGCTATCGCGCCAACCGCGGCAGAGACGGCAACCAGCAATCTCAACTCCGCATATGCCGCCTACTTCAACATCGGAACTTATACCGCCGGACAAACCATCAAAGGCGACGGTTCCTCCATACTGAATATCTATCATACGCGCAAGACGTACACGTTGACCTATAAGAATGGCAACAATACGATCTATAACCAGACCTATAAGTACGACCAGAACGTTACCGCTGTTTGGAATGTTGCGGCTATTCTAAACCTTTCCAATCAGGGGTATGTCTGGCAATCCAGCCTAACGGGTGCCTATTACACGTTCCTCATGAAAATGCCGGGCAGCAACCTGACCATGACGGCAACAATGTGGGATGGAAACACCTATACATGGACGTATTATCTTGAAACGCTGGACGGAACCGCTGCCACCGCGCCAACGGGTTCGACAACAACCACAAGCAATGGCATCACATACTACTTGATGAAATCGGTCACGATCAAGGGAAATAACATTCGCTTGACGTATGACGAGGATTATTTCCCGATCACCGGCTTCTATCAAAGAGACAGCAGTGTACCGAGCTTCACGAGAAACGGCTCGGTATACCAAGCGTCGCTGTTCTATCGCCGTTCGAGCTATACACTCACGTTTATCAACGGCGATACGTCTTCCACGACGGCGGCGATTCGATATGAATCTCCCATCTCCGGATACAACTATACGCCAAACCGCCCGACCGGAGTTGGCAGTTCGTTTGCGTTTGGCGGCTGGTTTACGACCGAAGCCTCTCTTCCCGGAACGGAATTTTCATGGTCACAAACGATGCCGGCGAAAAACGTTGTGCTCTATTCCAAATGGGCACCGCCGGCATTTACAGGCATTGCGCACTCGGTATCGTTCGGTTCCGAAGGCGGCACCACCGTTGACCTTGGTTCCATTCCGTATGGCGGAACCATCAGCGCAAGCGCGCTGGCAAACGCTCAGACAGCAGCCAACGCGAATAAGCCGCATCCGACCGATACATTCGGCGGCTGGCTGATTTTGAAAAACGGATCGCTAATCCTGTTCAATTCGAGCATGCAGATCTATGAAAACGTGGTGTTATACCCCGTTTGGTTGAGCACGCTCAGTTTTAAGGTGACCTATAACCTCGGCGAGGCCAGCGGAACCGCACCCGTAGACAGCCTGACCTATGCGACCGGCAGCCAGGCGCAGGTTCTTTCCTACGCACCTGCTTCCGTCACGGCGCCCGCAGATAAGGTTTTCCTGGGTTGGCGCTCCAGCATCGACAGCAAGATATATTACCCCAACAGCAAGATCACGATCACCGATAACACCACATTGACCGCTGTTTGGGCATATTCCTCCGTGCAGGTGACAATCACCTACAACGGCAACGGCGGCGCGACCAGCGGCGGGGCAACCACATTTACCGGCGGCGCAGTCAACAACACGTATCATACCGTTCAAGCGAACTCTTTCCTATATACAGGCAAGAACTTCGTGGGCTGGAACACGAAAGCCGATGGTACGGGCACGGGATATCAACCCGGAGACAGCGTCCTGCTTGGGACCAGCGTTGTAAACGCGCCGGGCACGCTCTACGCCATTTGGGAAAACAAGACGTTCGGGGTGAGCGTAACGGCAAATCCCGCCGCGGGCGTTTCTGCCAAATCCGGCGCGGGTACTTATGTATACGGCGCGAACGCGACCATCACATGGACGCTTGCGACGGGATATGAAATCACCAGCGTGACGGATAACGGCACGACGCTGCCCTCCGCCGCCTATACGGGCAACACCTATACTGTCAGCGGCATCACGGCGGATCATGCCATCGTGATCAACACCCGCATGACGCTCTTTACACTCACCTACAATGGCAACGGGGGCATGGTGGGCGG
>DLGD01000040.1 GCA_002482505.1 Christensenella sp. UBA7703
TACTTTTACTTTACAGGTTCACGCAAGGCGGTTCTTTTTTTATGGAGTTGTAAGGATTCAGATGGATGGCAGGCGACTTCCGATACGAATCAAGACATTGCGGGCGTTTACGCGCGGATGCGTGGGTGTGCGGGCGGATATTATCCGCCCCTACAGAACCCGCGTGTTTCGGCGGGTGAATTTGTGAAAGAAAGAGGTTTTTCACAACGTTTGGTTGAGGATCGGTTCATGCCGCCTGTAGGGGCGGATAATATCCGCCCGCGTACCCCTCGACCCGCCGTGGAAAAAACACACGGATATATTGTTTCTTCATTGTAACACAATCTTTCGATTGGTCTTTCTTTTTTTCTTTACTTTACATATCATGTAACGATATAATGTGTGCATCGTCAAGAGGTGCAAAAATGGATACCATCATCTTATCCGGCAAAAAAGAACTCGACATCTATATGAACCCGCAGCGGCAGAATCTTCTGCGGCAGATGCAGATCGTTGGCGAGCCGATGAGCGCAAAGCAGATTGCCGACATCATCGGCATCTCCGCCTCGTCTGTCCAGCACCACATCCGCCTGCTGCTAGAACTCGGCATTGTGGAGCAAAGCCACACCGCGCAGATTCACGGTATCACGGCGACGTATTTTCGTGCCCTGCCAAAGACGGTGCAAATCGGCAGCCTAATGGCGGATGAGCACACCAATCAGCGCATCGCCTTGATGCAGGCAAACCTGAACGGAACCTTCAACCGGTTTGTGGACTATTGCGCCGCGTCCAGTGCGGAGACCATCAAAGAGAGCCAGTTTGGCGATCTGTTATCCGGCATCGTCCACCTCAAGCCCGACGAGGCAAAAGAGCTCTATGCACTCATCACGCGGTTTCTGCAAGCGCACGAAACGGCGAGCAAAGGGGCTTCCGCTTGGGAATATGCGCTGCTTGCCTATCCCGTCTCGGAGAAAACGCATGCGTAAATCGGTTCAGTTGATCTATCTGCTGCGCTTCTTTGGTACCGGCATCATCGTACCCGTGCTCTCGCTGCTCCTGCTCACACGCGGGGCAACGATAGAGACGATTTCGCTCGTCATCGGGCTGTATTCGCTGACCGTGATCCTCGCGGAGTTCCCGAGCGGCGTGTTTGCCGATCTGTACGGGCGAAAAGACGCGTTCCTGCTCTCGTGCGCGCTTTCACTGGCGAGCTATTGCCTGTTTCTCTTCTCCCGTGCAATCCCTCTGCTGCTCATCGGCATGGTGCTCAACGGGCTTAGTCGCGCGTTCGCCTCCGGCAGTATCGAGGCGCTGATGATCGACCAGGCACACGAGCAGCAAGTTCCAATCGAGCGTGTCACCGCGCGGCTCTCGATTCTGGAGAGCGCGGGCTTTGCCAGCGGGGCGCTGCTCGGCGGGTTGCTTGCGCAGATCAGCGCGCGCTATAACGGCAATCTCATCACAAACATCGTCCTCTCCGCGCTGCTGATCGTGCTCACCCTTGTGTTTGTGCACGAAGCGCGGAGCGAACGGCCGGCGCACGCCGCAAAATCGCACATGACTCTCTTTCGCACACAGATTCGGGAGAGCATCTCATTTGCCAAGCAGGCGGGCATCGTGCGCATCCTTCTCGTGCTCTGCGTGCTGATGGGTTTCGCGCTGAACTCCATCGAGATCTATTGGCAGCCCGCGCTTTCCGCAAACCAAACGCCAAATTGGGTGTTTGGCGCGGTCAGTTTTGGCGGGTTTGCGTTTGTCATGCTCGGCAGTTGGCTCTCCGAGCGTCTGCTAAGAAAGCGCGATCATGAGGGCATCGGCTTTTATTGTTGCTCAAAGCGGCGCTTGGGCTTGGTCTACTCGCGTTCTCGTTTGCCAGAGGAACATTCGCCTTTATCGGGGTGTATCTGGCGCTGTATCTGCTCATCGGCGGCAGCGGAGTCGTCGAAAACACGCTGCTCAACCGCCTCGCACCCGCAAGTCACCGCGCGAGCATACTCTCGCTGTTCTCGCTGGTGCTGCAGCTCGGCGGTTTGCTTGCGTCTGCCGGCGGGTATTTTATCAGCAAATATACAAGCTACTCCAATATGTGGCGGCTTGCCGGGGTATTCCTGCTGCTGTTTTGTTTGGTTGCGGTTTTCGTTCGAAAAAGCACGAACCAAAGCGAAATCCGTCACTGAACTTGTCTTGCAGGTGTGCTATACTAAATGAAAACAAAAGGAGCATGGTTGTTATTCAGCGCCTCGAAAGCGAACGCCTCATCCTCCGCGCTTTTACGGAACAGGATACCGCCGACCTCTACCGCTATGCCATCGACCCGGATGTCGGCCCCCGCGCGGGCTGGAAGCCGCACGAAAGCCGCGAAGAGTCGCTCTCCATCGTGCGGATGTTCATTGAGGAAGACAACGTCTATGCCATCGAGCGCAAGAGCGACCGCCGCGTAATCGGCTCCATCGGGCTGCACCACGACAAATGGCGTAACCTGACGGATGTGAAGATGATCGGCTATGTACTCGCGCAGGATTGCTGGGGCAGCGGATACATGACCGAAGCGGTCATGCGCCTGCTGCAATACGGGTTTGAGGAAATGAGCCTTCGTCTCATGAGCATCTCGCACTACACATTCAACGACCGCTCCCGTCGCGTGATTGAAAAATGCGGCTTCGTCTACGAGGGCACGCTGCGGCAAACGTTTTTGCGCTATGACGGCGCGGTGTTTGACGAGGCGGTGTATTCTCTGACCAGGGAAGAATGGCTTAATAACCAGCAAGCTAGATAAAAATTCCTGCTTGCAAAAACGCAGTAAGAACCAAAAAGGAGCGTTGCGATTATGATCATCGAAAGCCGCGCCAACGAGCGCGTGAAAGAAGCGCGCAAGCTCCTCCTGCGCAAAGAGCGCAAGGAAAGCGGGCTGCACCTCATCGAGAGCGAAAAGCTCGTGCGCGAGGCGGTCACTTCGGGCGCGAAGATCGTTTCGTGTTTTCTGGAAGAAGGGTTTGCGTTTACCCCGCCGGAGGGCGCAATCATGTATACCGTCACACGCGCGGTGCTGGAATCTCTCTGCGAGAGCCAAACACCGCAGGGCATCGTCGCCGTTGTGCAAACACCCGATCTCACTCCGCCGGACGAATACCCAAGCGGGCTTGTGGTGGTGCTCGACGGCGTGCAGGACCCCGGCAATGTCGGCGCAATCGTCCGCTCGGCGGATGCGTTCGGTGCCGTCGGGCTGCTGGTTTCCCCTGCCTGCGCGGATGTGTTCGCGCCAAAGACGCTCCGCGCCGCAATGGGCTCAACGTATCATCTGTCCGTTTGGCAGGGCGAACTCCTGCCGGAACTGATCAAACTGCGCGGGCAGGGCTTCACCGCGCTCTGCGGCGATCTGAAAGGCAGCGAGACACTCCCCGCGCTCGCGGCCAACGTTGCGCTGGTCATCGGCAGCGAAGGCAGCGGAGTAAGCGAGACGGTTGCGGATGCATGCGAGCGGTTTCGCCTCACCATGCACGGGCGGGCGGAGTCGCTGAATGCCTCTGTTGCGGCGGGCGTGCTGCTCTACGTCGTCTCCGCGGCAATGCCACGCGAATAATACCATTATCACTCAAAAAGGAGTCAATCGTATGGAACAAGCACAAAACAAGAAAGTCCTCGTCGTGGTCGATATGCAAAACGACTTCATCACAGGTTCGCTCGGCTCAAAGGAAGCGCAGGCGATTGTGGAACCCGTCGTCAAGCGCATTCTCGATTTTGACGGGCTGATTCTCTACACGCTGGACACGCACACGGAGGACTACCTCAATACCAAAGAAGGGCAAAAACTGCCCGTGCCGCACTGCATCGCGGGCACGGACGGCTGGGCGCCGAATTCCGCCGTCTGGATGGCGCTGATGCACAAAAACGTGGCGGACGAACAGCACATGATCGCCAAGGATACCTTTGGCGGCGTGAGTTTGCCGATGCGTATCCACGAAATGCTGGAGGGCGTGGAGCCGGAATCCATCGACCTTGTCGGGCTCTGCACGGATATCTGCGTAATCAGCAACGCGCTGTTGCTCAAGGCATTCTATCCCGAATCGGCTATCACTGTCGATGCCGCGGCTTGCGCGGGCGCCACGCCGGAGGGGCACAAGACCGCCCTCGCCGCGATGAAACCCTGCCACATCGACATCGTAAACGAGTAAGAAACCTCACGTGAACGCCGCCAAGAGCGCCCGCAAGGGCGTTCTTGTTATTTGTATCTCTTTCTTGACAACACGTGTGTGTCATGATACATTCTTTTTAGAATGATTCTAATATTCATATCCTTTCTAATCGAGGGTTCGTTATGAGAAATTTCGAAGAACTGACCAAGCAGATGGAGGCAAAGGGAATCAAACCTTCCTTGCAGCGCCTCCTTTTGTTCAACTATATGCAAAACTGCCACGAGCACCCGACGGTGGAAAAAATCTATGCGGACCTCTCCGCGCAGGGACACGCCCTCTCCAAAGCAACCGTGTACAACACCCTCACATTATTCGTGCAAAAAGGGCTGCTGCGCATCGTCCAGCTGGATCATAGCGAGGCAAGATACGATATCTTGACCAACGACCACGCGCATTTTATCTGTCAAAAATGCGGCATGATCTATGATGTGCCTGTCGATTTTGACCAGTTGCATCTACGCTTCGATGACGCAGGCAGCGTCAGCCAGCGAGACATCTTTTATCGCGGTGTCTGCAGGCGCTGCATGAACCGCGAGTAACCATTTGCCCGCAGCATGCGCGGGTGAAGTTCCCATCACAACATTCTGACAAAAGGAGGCAACACGAATGGACGAAACAGTACGCTGCCCTGTCACGGGCAAAACACGAGGCCCTGTTGCAGGAGGCGGCACGAGCAACCGGGATTGGTGGCCAAACCAACTCAATCTGGACATTCTGCATCAGCACTCAAATCTAAGCAATCCTATGGATGCGGGGTTTGACTACAAAAAGGAGTTCCTCTCGCTTGATCTGGGCGCGGTCAAGAGGGATCTCTACGCACTCATGACCGATTCGCAAGATTGGTGGCCTGCGGATTACGGGCACTATGGCCCGCTGATGATTCGCATGGCCTGGCACAGCGCAGGCACCTATCGCATGCAGGACGGACGCGGCGGCGCAGGCAACGGGACGCAACGCTTCGCCCCGCTCAACAGCTGGCCGGACAACGCAAACCTGGACAAAGCGCGCCGGCTTCTCTGGCCCGTCAAGCAAAAATATGGAAAGAAGCTCTCCTGGGCAGATCTTTTGATTCTTGCGGGCAACTGCGCGCTGGAGTCCATGGGCTTCCAGACCTTTGGCTATGCCGGCGGGCGTGAAGATGTGTACGAGCCGGATTCGGACATCTATTGGGGTTCGGAAACAGAGTGGCTCGGAGACAAACGCTACAGCGGAGAGCGCGACCTGGAAAACCCGCTTGCCGCTGTTCAAATGGGTTTGATCTATGTCAATCCGGAAGGTCCGAATGGCGTGCCCGACCCAGTTGCCTCCGGCAGAGACGTTGAAGAGACATTTGCGCGCATGGCGATGGGCCCGGAGGAAACCGTTGCGCTCATTGCAGGCGGGCACACTTTCGGAAAGTGCCACGGCGCTGGCCCGGCAAACCTCGTCGGCCGCGAACCCGAAGCGGCTCCCATCGAGGACATGGGTCTCGGCTGGCGCTCCAGTTTCGGCAGCGGCAAGGCGGGCGACGCCATCACCAGCGGAATCGAGGGGGCATGGAAAGCCAACCCCACACGTTGGGACATGGGTTATTTTAAAACGCTGTTCAAATACGAGTGGGAACTGGTCAAGAGCCCGGCTGGCGCATATCAATGGCTTGCAATCGATGTCGCAGAGGAAGACATGGTTGTCGACGCGCATAACCCGGAGAAAAAGCTGCGCCCCATGATGACAACCGCCGATCTTTCCTTGCGGTTTTATCCGGGATTTGAGCCGATTTCGCGCAAGTATCTTGAAAACCATGCTTTGTTTGAGGATGCCTTTGCACGCGCATGGTTTAAGCTGACCCATCGCGACATGGGCCCCCGCGCGCGGTACCTCGGCGCGGAGGTTCCTGCCGAAGAACTGATCTGGCAGGATGTTGTACCCAAGGCGGAAGGACAGCCGATTGACAAGGCAGACATCGCGCTGCTCAAGGAGCGGCTCCTCGCCTGTGGGTTAACCCCCGCGCAGCTCATCAAGACCGCATGGGCAAGCGCCTCCACCTTCCGCGGTTCGGATAAGCGCGGCGGCGCGAACGGCGCGCGCATTCGCCTCGACCCGCAGAAAAACTGGGCGGTCAACGAGCCGGATGCGTTGCAGCGTTCGCTTGATGCGATTGCGTCGGTTCGCACGGAATTCAACGCACAGCAGTCCGGCGGGAAGAAAGTCTCGCTCGCGGATCTCATCGTACTCGGCGGCACTGCGGCAGTTGAGCGCGCCGCAAAAGACGCGGGATATGCCGTAGACGTCCCCTTCACCCCCGGGCGCACGGATGCAACGTCCGAGCAGACCGATGCCGCCTCCTTCGCCGTATTGGAGCCCAAGGCAGATGCGTTCCGCAACTACCAGAAATCGAAATTCGCAGTCACCCCGGAGGCGATGATGATCGACCGCGCGCAGCTCTTGACGCTCACCGCGCCGGAGATGACGGTGCTGATCGGAGGTCTGCGCGTGCTCGGCGCAAACTATGGCGGTATGCCGCACGGCGTGCTCACCAAGCGTCCGGGGCAGCTCACAAACGATTTCTTCGTCAACCTCGTGGATATGCGGACACAGTGGAAGCCACTCACACCCGATGCCGACGTGTTTGAGGGAATCGACCGCGCGAGTGGCACGCGCAAATGGACGGCAACGCGGGTTGATCTCGTCTTTGGTGCAAACTCGCAATTGCGCGCGCTTTGCGAAGTATACGGGGCAGCCGATGCGCAAGAGAAGTTTGTCCGCGATTTCGTCGCCGCCTGGGTCAAGGTCATGGAACTGGATCGATTCGATTTGCAATAATCGTCTTGTGCGGGGGAAACGGATCAATCCCGTTTCCCCCGTTTCCCCTCCTGCCGCAAACGGGCATTCGCTTGAAACAGCGATCGGACAAAGCGGTCTATTCCGCCCGCCTGTTTGATTCTCCAACGGAAAGGACATGCGCTTGAAACCATCCTTCAAAAAATACCTGCTCATTGCGCTTGGTAGCCTCTCGCTGGGGCTCGGCGCGGTTGGCGTTGCCGTCCCCGTGCTGCCGACCACGCCGTTTCTGCTGATTGCACTGTTTTGCTATCTGCGCAGTTCGCGGCGGCTTTACGACTGGCTGATCCATCATCGGCTGTTCGGCACATACCTTTACAACTATATCACTTACCGCGCGGTACCGCGGCAAACGAAGATCGGCGCGCTGATCTTTCTCTGGGCGGGGTTGATCACTTCCATTATTTTGGTCGATGCGCTGTTTGTGCGCCTGATCCTGCTCGCGGTTGGCATCGTGGTGAGCATCCATATCCTCTCGCTCAAGACAATCACAAAAGAACAACAAAACGCACCCAACCCGCAATCCGTGCAAGAAGCGTCTCCTGCCCGCGTCGAGTCCGCTCAGGAAGAATCCGCTTCCTGAATGGATTGCATACGAACAAAATTTGCGCTTCAGCACACAAAAACGCCCGAAAGGGCGTTTTTGTGTGTATTCCTTCTTTTAAACGAGACTCCCCTCAACCGCGCGTCACGCAAACCGGTTCACGATCTCCTTAAATACCCTGCCGCGCTGCTCGAAATTATCAAACATATCCCAGCTTGCGCAGGCGGGAGATAGCAACACCACGTCGCCGGGGCTTGCCAGCACACGCGCGCAGGAAACCGCGTCCTCAAACGTTCCCGTCGCGTGGCAATAGCCTAAGTAGCCTGTGTCCCGCGCGGTATCGAGAATCTTTTGCTTGGTTTCGCCGAGGACGACAATCGCCTTAAGCTGACTGCCGCGGAAATTCTCAAACAGCTCGTGAAAATCGCTATGCTTGTCATAGCCGCCGAGGATCAGCACCGTCGGCCGCGTCATCGCCTGAATCGCCTTGATGGTCGAATCCGGGTTGGTACCCTTGGAGTCGTTGATGTAGCGCACGCCGTCAAACTCCCGCACGAACTCAATGCGGTGTTCCACGCCGGGGAATGTGCGGAGCGTCTCGCGCACTGCGTCGGCAGAGATGCCCATGCCGAGCGCGAGGAGTGAACTGAGCATCGCGTTTTCGAGGTTGTGCCCGCCGGGAATCTTGATCTCGTCCGCACGGATGAGATCGTACTCGCCGTTTTCATCGCGATAGACAACCGTGTCTCCGCGCAGAAACAGCCCACGCGGCACCTCGTTCTTGCGCGAAAAATAAAACACGCGCGCGGGAGTGAGCCGCGCCATATCGCGCACCACCGCGTCGTCGAAGTTGAGCACCGCGATGTCGTTGGTAGTTTGGTGGTCAAAAATTTTGCACTTGGCGGCGATGTAGTTCTCCATCGTGCCGAAGTGATCGAGATGATCTTCCGTGATGTTGCAAACGCCCGCAGCCCGCGCGTGAAAGTGCACATTGCCCTCCAGTTGCAGCCCCGCGGTCTCCGCGACGACGATATCGCCTTCGCGCGTTTCCAGCGCATGCTCCGTGATCGGTACCCCGATGTTGCCGAGGACAAACGTGTGCCGCCCGCCGTTTTTGAAGATTTCTCCTGTCAACGCGGTGCAGGTCGTCTTGCCGTTCGTTCCCGTGATGCAGACAAACTCCGCGTGGCTGAACCGGAATCCCAGCTCGATCTCGCTGATGACCTCGATGCCCCGCTCCTTGGCGGCGCGTACAAACGGCACCGTCATCGGGATGATCGGGCTGATGACGATGAGTGAAACGCCTGCAAAGAGCGTCTGCGGTTCTTCGCCAAGCCGCCAGTCGACGGATACGCTGCCGAGCGCTTCTTGTAAACCCTTAATCTCGATCTTTTTGTCGTTGATTATCACATCCCAGCCGCTTTGGCTGAGCAGCTTTGCTGCGCCGATGCCGCTTTTTGCCATGCCGACGATCAGCGCTTTGTTGCGTTGTTCCATGCTAGTCTTGCCTCCGAAAAAGTACGCCCGTACGTTTGTGCCGAGCGATGAGATCGATTAATACTGGACGGATGAAACCGGAGAATCACCGGAAATACGGCAGCACGCAAAACGCGCAAATCACCGCCGTGAGGATGCTGTACATCGTCGCAATCTGCGACGGCGGATGCCCGAGTAACTCATAGTGCCGATGGATCGGCACGGCGCGAAAGAGCTTTTTTCCGCCTTCCCGCGTTTTGCTGAGTGCCTGAAACGCGACGGAACCGAGGCTTGCCAGCAGGCAAAAACTCATCAACGGCAGTAGAAGGATCGAGCGGCTGAGAATTGCCAGCATCGCAACCGCGCCGCCGGACGCAAGCGCGCCGGAAGACCCGGCCTGTACCCGCGCAGGATAGGTGTTGTATCGCAAGAAACCGACGCCCGCGCCCGCAACCGCCGCGGCAAAGATCGCGCCGCCGGCAAGGTTGTTGCCCTGCAGCAGCTCGCTGTTTTGGTTTGCAACACTCGCCATAGCGACAAGAATTGCAATCTGCGCTATCGAATAAACCGTGCTGACTCCTGTCGTCAGCCCGTCCATCTCCTCGCTCAGGTGCGCGGCGTTTACCTCCGCCAGCACGGTGAGGATCACCAGCGGCACATACCAGAACCCGATGTCCCATTCTTTGCCGGAGATCGGCAGATGCAAAGAAGAGCCGATCAGCGGCGAACGATATGCCCAAATCGCGATAGTTCCGGCGATGGCAAGCTCAACGCCGAGCATGATCCCCGCCCGAAGGCCAATTCCGTCCGGGTCGCGCACGCGCAAAAAATCGTCCACAAACCCTAGCACGCCGAAGGCAACCATCGCCACCAGCGCGGGCAGGGAAAACTCCATCCCATCGAGCCCGAATATCATCGTCGCAATTGTAACGGCAAGCAGCACCATAGCCCCGCCCATCGTCGGCGTGGGCGGTTTCGGCGGGGGTGCCTGTTTTTTCTTTGTCGGCTGCGGCGGCGGCTCCGGGATGGTTTCGCGCCCGATCCTGTCCGGCTTGATGCGCGCAAAGAGTGGAATCACCAGCGGCCCCATCAGCCAGACGATCACCAGCGCCGTCAGCGCGGTTAAAAGTATTTGCAGCATATGGGTATTATACCCCTGCCGGCCTTGGCTGGACAATCCCCAAAACAGGATCATGGCGGGGTTCTTGTCTCCGGCGGCATGCAAAACCCGCATCCGTCGTCGTTGCCGGATGCGGGTTCGTTTTGCTTCAATCGTTACAGCTCCGCGAGGAGTTCTTCGACGATCTCTTTGTCGTCAAAATGATATTTGGTGCCGTTGATCTCCTGATAGTTCTCGTGCCCTTTGCCGGCGATCATGATCACATCGTCCGTCTGCGCAGAACTCAACGCATAACGGATTGCTTCCTTGCGGTTTTCGATGACCGTATACTTCGTTCCGCTGCGCTTGACGCCCTCTTCGATGGATTCGATAATCGCCATCGGGTCTTCTGTGCGCGGGTTGTCGCTTGTAATCACCGTAAACTCGGAGAATCTGCCCGCGATTTCGCCCATGATCGGGCGTTTCGCGCGGTCGCGATCGCCACCGCAGCCAAAGACGCAAATGACTCTGCCCTTTGCAAACTGCTGCACGGTCTTGAGCACGTTTTCCAGCGCGTCCGGCGTATGCGCATAGTCCACAAACACAGAGAATCCGCGGTTGGTCTTCACCGGCTCCAGGCGGCCGGAAACGCTTGTGAGCGACTCCAACCCCGCCTTGATGGCGCTGAGTTTCGTCCCGACCGCAAGTGCCATGCCGGCGGCGCCCATCGCGTTGAACACCGAAAACAATCCCGGAATCGCGAGGTTCATGAGCACCTCTCCCTCCGGCGTATGCAGGTCAAAGCAGACGCCGTCGGTCGTGATGTCGATATCCGTCGCGGAGATGTCCGCGCGGTCGCGCACGCCAAAGGTGAGAATCGGGATCGTGAGCCCTTCCATGATGCGCGCGGAATAAGGATCGTCCACATTGACAACCGCCTTCTTGCTGTTGAGGAAGAGGATCTTCTTCGCGGCAAGATAGTTGTCAAACGATTTGTGATAGTCCAAATGATCCTGCGTGAGGTTTGTAAACAGACCCACGTCAAATTTGATGCCGTGCACGCGGTATTGCTCCAGCGCGTGGGAACTGGTCTCCATGACCACGAGATCCACGTGTGCATCCGCCATCATTCGAAGGATGCGGAAGAGATCGACCGATTCCGGCGTGGTACGGTCGGTATGGATGCTCTCGTTGCCGATGAGGTTGCGAATTGTGCCGATGACGCCGACCTTTTTACCCGCCTGTTCGGCAATCGCCTTGACCATGTAGGTCGTTGTCGTCTTGCCGTTTGTGCCGGTCACGCCGAGCATCATCATCTCGCGCTGGGGATATCCGTAGAACGCCGCCGCCATCTCCGCCATCGCCTTGCGTGCATTTTTGACCACGAGCTGCGGCACTAAAAGCGGCAGTTCGCGCTCTACAAGGAGCGCCGTCGCGCCGTTTTGCAGTGCGCCTTCGGCAAACGTGTGCCCGTCGAGCAAACTGCCCACGATGCAGCAGAACAGGCTGCCTTTCTTTACTTTTCGCGAGTCATACTCAATGGAGACGATGTCCGTGTCTTCGCCTTCATAGCGTAAGCCGGTTGCCATTGCCAGTTCCGAAAGCAGCATGTCGTTTACCTCCCATGACGCGGTTTCTCTCCGCGTCCTTTGCAAATTGATCGATTATGTTGTTCGCTGCGCGCGGGGCACGCGTCAAGCGGAACAGGCTTGTGTGAAGTTCGTCCTTGTCATCCTTCCGGCAAGAACGGCGTTGGCGTCGTTGGCACCGAAGAAGTGCCCGGCGCAGGCGAAGGCGTGGTGGAGGGCACAGGCGTTTGGAACGTCACGTAAATCACCGAACCCGGGTCAACCTTGTCGCCCGCTGGAACGGACTGGCTGTCGATCTGCCCTGTGCAAGCGGTCTTATCAAAGCTCAGCACCAGTCCGAGTCTTGCGAGTGCGTCAAACGCGTCCTGCCTGCGGCGATCCAGAAGGTTTGGCACCTCTACTTGCGGCTTATAGAGCTGGTCGTCGTTAAACGTGGTCATCGTCGTGTATAGGATGACGATGGAACCGCTCGGCGCTTCCGTCTTACCCGCGGGATATTGCGCAACAACGTTTGCCGCGTCCTCGCTCGGCACCGTATAGGCGCTGAAGCCGACTTGCTTGAGCGTGTAGACTGCGTCCCTCGCCGTCATGCCGGTAACGTCCGGCACGGTGGATTTCTTCGTTGTGGTTCCATCCGGCAGGATGCCATAGTACTGCACCAGGTCGTTTAGAATTTTCCCAACCCAGTATCCCGCGCTGCTGCTTGCCTCCATGTAGGGCACCTGCGGCTCGTCGATGGCAACATAGCAGACCAGTTGCGGATTGTCGTTGGTGGACAAAAAGCCAATGTACGAGGCCACCAGCCGCATGCGCGACGGCGTTGTTCCGTCTTCTTCAAACTTCCGGGAGACGCCGGTGATTCCGCCAACCGTATGGTTGAGCACCTGCGCGTTATTGCCGTTGCCTTTGGTGGCGACGGATTGCAGAAGCGAGCGCATCGTTGCAGAAGAGCTGGCGCTGATCACGCGGCGAAGGATCGTCGGATCGTTTTTCACGATGACTGTGCCATCGGTGGATGTAATGCTGTCCACCACGTATGGCTGCATCAGCGTGCCGCCGTTGATGATTGCGCAAAATGCATTCACCATCTGCATCGCGGTTGTCGTGATGTTTTCGCCAAAGGCGATGCGCGAAAGGTCGCTCTCACGAATATATTTGCGGTGGGCAACTTCGCCCGTGTCCTCGCTGGGAATGCCGACCTTGGTTTCGGTGCCGAAGCCAAAAGAATAGATGTAGTCGTAAAACTTGTTGATTCCCGTCGCAAGAGCAAGATCCGCCATCGCAAGATTGCAGGAATTGCCGAGCGCTTCGGATAACGTTTCTGTTCCGTGCCCTTTGGTGTTCCAGCAGGTGACGCGTTCCAGGCGAAACACCTTGACCCCTTCGCATTTAAACTGGCTGTCCAGCGTGGTCACGCCCGCGTCGATTGCGGCAGCGGCGGTGATTGCGTCGAACATCGAACCTGCTTCGTAAGTGTCCGTCACAATGCGCGCACGGGACATCGCCATCAGTTCCGTAACCATATCGCGCGGCGGGTTGTTCAAGTCGAAGGAAGGATATGTGCCAATCGCGAGCACTTCGCCCGTGTTCGGGTCCATGATGATGCTGGAAACACTGCTTGCGCGGTTGAGCTCATAGCACTGCTTCAGGTACTTTTCCAGATAGCTCTGCGTGACGGAATCCGTCGTGAGCTTCATGTTATAGCCTTCCGTCGGCGCGAGATAGTCCGGGTCGCTGTAGGAAAGCGGGTTGTTCTTTCGGTCAACTTCAATGACGAGGCGCCCCGCCGTGCCCGCGAGGTAGGAGTTGTATTCTGCCTCCAGTCCTGTCTGCCCTTCCGTCTCTATGCCGGTAAAGCCGATGAGCTGTGTAAAAAGCTGGCCAAAGGGATAATAGCGCTTCATGTCCGTGGTATATGAAATACCGCTGCCAAGCTGCAGCGCCTCCAGCTGGTCAATCACAGAACTCTCCACCTGACGTTTGAGCTGCACCTGTAATCGAAGCTTGCCGGTTTCGGGGTCGGGAGAGATACGCTCCATCACATAATCATAGTTGAGGCCAAGCACCTCGGAGACCTCGGTTGCGACACGGACGCGGTCGTCCGCCGCAATCGCAGGCGGGTTCGCCAGCACGCGATAGGCGGTTCCGCTCTGCGCAAGGACGAGGCCGTTGCGATCCAAAATTTTCCCGCGCTGCGCGGCGAGGTTCTGGCGGCGCGTCCACTGCACCTCTGCCTTCGCCTTCAGCTCCGGTCCTTGAATGATCATAACCTGCGTGAGGCGAAGCGCGAGCAACAGTACCAGCAGGCCTGCAAATACCATCAGAAGAACGAGTTTTTGTTTAATCTTCGGCGCGGGGGCCGTCGTTTTAGCCATTGGTCAATCGTCCTTTCGTTAGATCAACCGCCCGCAGACGGTTGTCCCCCCCCGCCCGAAGTGTTTGTTGGTTGTGTCGCCGGGTCAGGCGTCGTCTCCGGTTGCGGGGTCGTGTCGGCCTTGGGCGAACCCGAAGGCGACGGCAGCGAGTTGTCAAACGGAAGCGGATCGCCGATGCGCACATACTGGTTCTTTTCCGGATAGCGCATCCCATACGCTTCGGCAACCTTCTGTGCGTCCTGAATCGTCACCGCGCATTCGATCTGAACTTCCAGCTCGTTGATGCGCAGGTCGGTTAAATCGATCTCGTTGTTGAGCGCGTTGATGTCTGCATAAGCACGCGAGATACGCTCATAGCCGGAGAGCGTGAAGAGCACCATTCCGGCAAATAGAAAACCGCTGATGATGAGGCCGATTCGTCCGAGCGCCGTCATCTCCGGTTTTTCTACTCGTACGCCCGGCTCCGCAGTCTTCCCGCCGGAGCGGGTACGCGGGCTGCGCTTTGTCTGCGATTGATACGCCTGCTGCGCTTTTTCAACTTCCTGCGCCGGCAGATAGAGCCTCGTCGTTGGCGAGCGTCCTTTTTTCTGGTCGTCTTCGAAGCGGATATCCAATGAACAATTCCCTTCCAATCAAGCGAAAATTCCGCTCACCGGCGCGTTCCAACGACTCGGATGCCGTTCATCCGCTAGATCTTTTCAATGCAGCGGAGTTTGGCACTGGTCGAGCGGGAGTTTCGCGCTTCCTCTTCGGCAGAGGCGGTCAGCGGTTTCTTGGTGAGGATCTTTGCCTTCGGTTCTTTTCCGCAGATGCAGATCGGCGCGGAAGGCGGACACGTGCAGGGATTCTCAAAACGACGGAATGCCTGCTTGACGATGCGATCCTCCAGTGAATGAAATGTAATTATACACAGTCTCCCGCCTTTTTGCAACAGATCGCAGGCCTGCTCCACCGCGCGGTCGAGCCCGCTCAATTCGCCGTTTACCTCGATCCGGAGCGCTTGAAACGTCCTACGCGCGGGGTGTTGTGGCTCATTTCGGAACTTTGCGGGGATGGCGTCGCGTACGATCTGCGCGAGCGCAAGGGTGGTTTCGATTGGATATTGTTCACGGGCACGACAAATTCGCTCCGCAATTCGCCGGCTGAATCGCTCCTCGCCATAGGCAAAGAAGATACGCGAGAGCTCCTCCTCGGAATAGGTGTTCACCACATCCCGCGCAGAGAGACTTGCGCCTTGATCCATGCGCATATCCAGCGGTGCTTCCGTTTTATAGGAAAACCCGCGCTCCTGGGTATCCAGCTGGTGCGAGGATACGCCGAGATCGAGGAGGATTCCGTTGGCTTCGCTTACGCCAATTTCGGAAAGCAGCGCCTTCATATCGAAAAAGTTGCCGTGCAACGCGGTAAACCGGCTGCCATACGTCGATAGCCGTTCCCCCGCCGCGCGCACGGCTTCCCAGTCCCTGTCAATTCCAATGAGCCTGCCAGTCTCCGGCAGGCGGGAAAGAACCGCTCCCGCATGACCGCCGCCACCGAGCGTTCCATCGACGAAGATGCCGCCGCGTTCCGGAGCAAGATACTCCAAAACCTCGTCCATCAGCACCGGAATATGTGAAAATTGCTCGCTCATATGCCGAGCGACGCCAGATGCGCCAGTGCGTCGCCATAGTTTTCCTCGCAAGCCGCGTTGTAGGCCGCGAGTGTTTCGGGGTTCCAAATCTCTACGCGTTCGCCAACGCCGATGAGCGTTGCATCCTTCGTCAACCCTGTCAGCTCCCGCAGTTGCGCGGGAATCAGGATGCGCCCTTGTTTATCGATCTCGCAGGCCGCCGCCATGGAGTAGAGTTTTCTGCGGATGGCCTGCCCTTTGGTGTCCGTTACCGGAAGCGCGGAGAGCTTTTGTGAAAAACGCTCCCATTCTTCCACAGACATACCGGAGAGGCAGGAGCCGCTGCCGGATTCAAGCAAGCCGAGGGTGACGACCAGCGTATCCCCGACACTCTCACGCCACTTGGCCGGAATAAACACGCGGCCTTTTGCGTCTAGCATATGTTCAAATGAACCGATCAGCAACGCGCTTTCCTCCTCCGGCAACTCATCGTATGATGAATGATGTTTGTTTGTATAAATGGTTTTCGGTTGAATGTTCTTCCCGTTTGCCGCGCTTTGGAGACGGCGGGCTTTTCAGGCTCTTTCACGACGATTGTTTGAGGGTCGATTCAAGCCCGCGGTTGTACCGCGCGTCTTTCGCGTAGGGAGTTTCCTTCGGAAAGCCCCTACAATAGGATATACTTCCCCCAAACCCACTGTGAGTATACACCACATCCCCCCATTTGTCACCACTTTCATGTATTTTTTACCAACTTTTTTTGAATTTTCTGAAAATAAACGTTTGTTTGCTTCAAACGTCTCGTTTCGCGCCCTCGGCGGGGTTTTTTCACGCCACAAGTTGTGGTATACTGTGTTTGTCTTGGTGCCAGATATGGTGCAGACAGACATTTTGAACAGCGAAAACCCGCCAAATCAGCGGTTTTCTTCTTTTGTACCGGAGTTTTTCTTTCTTTTGGAATGCGTTTGTTGAAGCGCATGGCAAATAGGAATCCTTCACACGATCAATGATTCTATCTTACGATTAGGAGCAGCGCATGGCATCGGATTACACAGTAGACAAAATCAAAATTATGGAGGGGTTGGACGCGGTGCGCATGCGCCCGGGCATGTACATCGGCTCGACGGGGCAGCGCGGCCTGCATCACCTCCTTTGGGAAATCATCGACAACGCCATCGACGAGGCGGCAAACGGCTATGCAAACGAGATCGGCGTCACGCTCCACAAGGATAACTCCGTCACAGTCGTGGATAACGGGCGCGGTATCCCCGTGCAAATTCACGAGAAGATGGGCGTTTCCGGCGTGGAAGTCGTGTTTACCCAGCTCCACGCGGGCGGTAAATTTGGCAACGATTCCTATGGCTACTCCGGTGGACTCCACGGCGTTGGCGCTTCTGTCGTCAACGCGCTCTCCGAGTGGGTCGAGGTCGAGGTGGCAACCGACGGCAGGCTCTATAAAATGCGCTTCACCAGCGAAGAAGACGCAACGGGCAAGATTATCTCCGGCAAGGCAGTCGCCCCGCTAGAGGAGATCGGCCGCACCCGCCGGCAAGGCACGAGCGTACACTTCATGCCCGATGCGCGCGTGTTTGAAACCGTCGAGATGAGCTATGACATCATCTCCAAGCGCATCCGCGAGCTATCCTATCTCAACCGCGGCACAAAGATGACGCTTTCCGACGAACGCGCAGGCCACCAGAAAAAGGTGGAATACCAGTTCAACGGCGGCTTGAGCGACTTTGTGAGCTACCTCAACGGAGACAAGACCCCGCTTTATGAGCCGCCGATCCATTTCTCCGGCACGTCGGGCGGGATTCTGGTCGAGGTTGCGCTCCAGCACAACGACGGCTATGCAGACAACATCTTTTCCTATGTCAACAATATTCCAACCACCGAGGGCGGCACGCACGAAACAGGATTCAAAGCCGCGCTGACCAAGGTGCTCAACGACTATTGCCGTAAGATGGGCTATCTCAAGGACAAGGATGCACCGCTCACAGGGGAAGATTTCCGCGAGGGGATCACCGCCGTGCTCTCGCTCAAGATGCGCACGATTCAGTTTGAAGGGCAGACCAAGACCAAGCTGGGCAATACCGAGGCGCGCCCCGCGGTGGAGAGCGTTGTCTCCGAACAGCTCACGCCGTTTTTGGAGGATCTCAAACACGGCGAGATCGCAACCATCATCGCGGAAAAAGCGGTCAAGTCGGCAAAGGTACGCGAGGCCGCGAGAAAAGCCAAAGCCACCGCGCGCGAAAAGAACAAGCTGGAAAACGCGCCGCTGGTCGGCAAACTTTCAAGCTGCAGCGGGCGCGACTATAGCAAGAACGAACTGTTCATCGTCGAAGGAGACAGCGCGGGCGGCTCGGCAAAGCAAGGGCGCGACCGGAAGTTTCAGGCGATTCTGCCACTGCGCGGAAAACCGCTGAACGTCGAAAAGAAGCGCATCGATCAGGTGCTCCAAAACGAGGAGTTCCGTTCGATCATCACCGCCGTCGGCACCGGCATCGGCGAGGATTTCGACATCTCCTCGCTCAAATACGACAAGATTATCATCCTCTCGGACGCGGATCAGGACGGCGCGCATATCCGCGCAATCCTTTTGACGTTCTTCTATCGTTATATGAAGGAACTGGTCACCGAAGGGCACGTGTATATCGGGCTTTCCCCGCTCTACAAGGTGCAAAAGGACACCAAGCGCATCTATTGCTATGACGACGAGGAGCTGCGCGCCGCGACGAAATCCGTTGGCAAAGGCTACACGATCCAACGCTATAAGGGCTTGGGTGAGATGAACCCTGAGCAGCTCTGGGAAACGACCATGAACCCGGAAGGCCGCGCACTGATTCGCGTGACAATTGAGGACGCGGCGGACGTGGAGCACCTCGTCACCGTGCTCATGGGCGATAAAGTCCAGTCGAGAAAAGAATATATCTTTGAGAACGCGGACTTTAATAAAAACGCAAACGAGATGTTTGAGAAGCTGAAAGATTGAATTCCCGCCCGGAGATGAAAACCGAGCGCGTGAGTTATGACGCAAACACGCCCTGTGTAGCAACCGATAGAATCGAGCCAACATAAAGGAAACACGATATGCCAAAAGAACCCGTACAACTCAAGCTGGAGAAGATCATCCAGCGCAACATGGATGAGGTCATGCATCAGTCCATGATGCCCTATGCCGAACACGTCATCCTCGAGCGCGCGCTTCCGCGCGTGGAGGACGGCCTCAAGCCCGTGCAGCGGCGCATCCTCTACACCATGCTGGAGCTGAGCTTGACCCCCGACAAACCGCACAGGAAAAGCGCGCGTATCGTCGGCGACTGCCTGGGCAAATACCATCCGCACGGCGACACCTCCGTTTACGACGCGATGGTTCGCATGGCGCAGCCGTACAATATGTGTGTCCCGCTCGTGGACGGCCACGGCAACTTCGGCAGCGTGGACGGAGACAGCGCGGCGGCGATGCGCTATACCGAGGCGCGCATGACGGAAGCCGCGATGCAGTTGCTGCGCGATATTGAAAAAGACACCGTCGGGTTTTCGTTTAATTTCGACGATACACTCAAGGAGCCGGACCTCTTGCCCGGGCGTTTCCCGAACCTGCTGGTCAACGGAGCCAGCGGCATCGCAGTGGGACTTGCCACCAACATTCCACCGCACAATCCTGTGGAGGCGATCAATGCCGTCATCGCGGTGATGGATAACCCCCGCATTCCGCTGGAAGAGTTGATGCAGATCATCCCCGCGCCGGACTTTCCAACCGGTGGCTTCCTGCTGGAATCGTCCGAGGTGGAGCAGGCCTATCGCACCGGGCGCGGCAAGATCTACATGCGCGCCAAGACGCATTTTGAAGAGCAGAAAAACGGGAAGACGCTGATCGTGATCACCGAGCTGCCGTTTCAGGTCAACAAGGCGAACATGCTGGAGAAAATCCTCGCCGTCAGTCAGGAAAAGAAGGCGATGTTCTCCGGCATTGCGGATATTCGGGACGAAAGCGACCGTACGGGCATGCGCGCCGTCATTGAGATCAAGAAGGACGGCGACCCGGAGCGAATCCTGCAGTATCTCTTCAAGTATTCCGACCTGCAGATGACCTTCGGCGTCAATATGGTCGCCATCGCGGGCGGTAAGCCTCAGCAGATGAACCTCAAGCAGATCATCGCGCACTACATCCGCCATCAGCGGGATGTGGTCACGCGGCGCACGCAGTTTGAGCTGGACGCAGCCCTGCGCCGTGAACACATCTTGGCAGGCTTGATGATCGCGGTGGATAATCTCGATGCGGTCATCGCCCTCATCCGCGCCAGCAAGTCCCCCAAGGAAGCGCGTGAGGGTTTGATGAAAACCTTCGAGCTCTCCGAAATTCAGGCACAGGCGATTCTCGATTTGCGCCTGCAACGCCTGACCAACATGGAGCTTGTCACCATCAAGCGCGAATATGCCGAGGTGGTGCGCCTGATCGAGGAACTGCGCGGCATCCTTGCCAGCGAGAAAAAGCTCCTCGCACTGATTAAAAAAGAACTCACCGAGATTCGCGAACAGCTCGCGGTTTCGCGCAGGACGACGTTTGTCGCCTGCGACGAACAGCCGATCGACGAAGCGGAAGACCTCGCGATTGTGGAGGACGTCACCGTCTGCATCTGCGAAGGGCTGAAGGTGCGCCGTATGCCAAGCAAGGTATTCTCGCTTGCGGCGATCTCGGAGGACAAGCCGCTCTTCGTACTCGAGACCCGATCCAACCAGCGCATCCGGCTCTTTACGGATCAGGGCGCGGTGCTTTCCCTCGCGGTGGAGGAACTACCGGAGACTCGCGCAACCACGAGAGCTGCAAACCTTGCGTCGCTATTGCCGTTTGAGAAAAACGAAAAGATCATCGCGCTGTATGGCGACGACGAGGAGGGCGACTATCTCTTCTATCTGCGAGACGGCAACATCAAGCGTACGCCGGCTGCGGAATACCGCGTGCGCGTCAAACGCACGGTGGCGGTTGCGTTGCGGGACAAAGACCGCGTGCTCAGCATTGAAAAATATGAGCCGAAGTCGATCCTTATGGTCACGAAGCTCGGCATGAGCATCCGCTTTGCGGCGGAAACGATCCCCGCGATGGGGCGCGTTTCCGGCGGGGTGAAGTGCGTCAAGCTCGACAAAGGAGACGAGGTGCTCTTTGCTGCCCTCGTTCCGGACGAAGCGGACGTACTAACCATCACGGACAAGGGCTTTGGCAAACGATCGCCGATGTTTGACTATGACCTGCAGGGCAGAAACGGCAAGGGATTGAAAACCTTTGACCTCAAGAAAAACGGTTCCAACGGCACCTGTATCGCGGCGGTCGCGGTGCTAACCGAGCAAAAGGCGATTACGCTGCTCCAGCGGCACGGCGGACGGACGAGCATTCAAACCGGCGAAGTGCGGATTGAGCCGCGCGCAAGCAAGGGCAATATGCTCGTTGCGGTCGTGCTGGACGACGATGTGGTCGGCATCGAGTAATCTGGACACAACCAAGCACCTCTAAAAATGATGAGCGTAAAAAACGGACTGCCTTTTTAGGCAGCCCGTTTTATGTTGTGTGTCCTTTGGGTATGTGAAAAGATATTTTACCGTTTGCCGAGGATCAGCCGGCTGAGCAAAATCAGGATACAAGCACCGCCGACCGCGATGAAAAAACCGCCGATCGACCAGACGTTGCCGGACCCGATGCCCGCATAGTCCGCCAGCCAGCCGCCGACAACGCTGCCCGCGACGCCGAGGATGATGTTGCGGATGAGCCCGCCTTTGCCGTGCATAATCTTGCTCGCAACCCAACCGATGAGCGCGCCGATGAGCAGCCAACCGAGAAAGTTCCAGAACATATCCAATTTCCCCCTGTTTGTTTTTTGAATGTTTGCGCGTTTATCGCGCTATTCCGTCTTCTTTTCTTCCGGCGCTGCGGATGCTGTCGCGGCGCTTTGCTGCGTTTTCTTTTTGAAAAACACGCGGAAGATCACGTTTGCAACCGCCGCAATCACGGGGCCGAGAATCATTCCCGCGCCGCCGAAAAGAACCAGCCCGCCCACGGATGCCAGCAGTGTGATCCACGGAGACACACCGATGCTCTTGCCCGTAATGATGGGATCGAGAATCATCCGAAGCACAACCATTGCGATATACGTAGCTCCCACGCAGACTGCCATATGCGGGTTTTTCGCGATCAGCGCGATGATTGCCCACGGCACAAACACGATTCCGCTGCCGATGACGGGTACGAGGTCGAGCAGGCTGATACCAATCGCGATCAGCGGAGACCACCAACCAAGACCGGTAACGATCATGCCAATCGTGATGACGACAAAGTTGACCCCAAAGAGAATCAACTGCGCCTTACCAAAGCCGAGCGCCGCGCTGCCGAGCTCTTTGAGCGCGGTGACAATGCGCCGCTTGGTTTCCTGCGTAGGCTTGCTTTCTTGATTTTGTTCCATGTATTGTGCCGTTTTATCCAATCTTATATTCATATTGTTGTATGTCATGATTATAACGGAATGCGGTTTGCGGCACAATCGGTTTTGGGTGAGCAAATCGTGACAAATACACAAAAGAGGAGGGCTCGCCCTCCTCTCTCGCGTTCATACTTGTTATCTTCGCACAATGCGGTAATACGTCCGCGCCGTCACGCGATAGATCACGAAATACAGCAGCGTAAAGGCGATCAACGATCCCGCAATGCAGGTCAGCACCAAGCCCCAGTCATAGAGCATAAATGTCTTAAGCATCTGCGCCATGATCTTTGAGGCGAAAAACATATGCAGCGCCGTTGCCATCAGCGGCAGGAAAAAGACCCAGAGCACTTGTGAATTGATCGTCTTCTTTACCTGCTGGTCATCCATGCCGACTTTTTGCAGGATCTCGAAGCGTTCCTTGTCCTCATATCCCTCCGTAACCTGCTTAAAGTAGAGAATCAGCACCGCTACGGCGAGGAACAGCACCGCAAAGAACGCGCCGAGGAACAAGAGCCCGCCGTAGAACCCGTATCCCTCCTCCATAGCGGTATAAAAATCGGAAACCATAAGCCCCGGTGTATCCAGAAAGGATTGGCTGTATTGATCCCGCACCGCCTGCACAAACGCAAGGCAGTCCTCTGTCGTTCCCTTCATATCAAAGCGGAAACTCTCGTCATAAAAGATCAGCGTCGGAACCTCGATAAACTCGCTCTTTTCCCAGACGAAGTTATTGCGCCGGAATTCTTCGCCCTCCGGCAGTTTCGTAATCAGTTTGCTCTTGTCCGCGGTCAAGATAACATTGTGTTCCGCAGCGATCTTGTTCAGCGTTGCATCATAACTCACAATCTGCTCGTTGGTTGCAGTTTCCGGCACAAACACCTGCGCGTCAAAAGGATACATCCCGCGCGTCATCTGCTCCCTGCCGAGATAGAGCGAGAGCGTGCCGGAGATCGTGACCACCAGCATGGTCGAAAGAATGCAGATGGTGGCCAATCCCCGCGCGTTTTGCCGCATGCGGTGGAACATGCCGGAGATGGTCACAAAGTGATCCGCCTGATAGTACAGACTTTTTTTCATGCGTAGCAGCCGGAGCACCACAATGCTTCCGCAAAGAAAGAGCAAGTAGGTGGCGCAGATCACCGCAATCGCCAGCGGGAAGAAAATGCCGAGCGCAATGCCCGGAACCTCGGTTGTCCAGGCAAAATAGTATGCGCCTACGAGCATGATGAGCCCGAGAATCGCCAGAGGCAGCAGGCCTTTTTTGTCTTTTTCTCCACTCTTATCGCTCGAGAGTAGCGCAATCGGGCTTGCGGTATGCACGCGGATCACGTTTGCAATCGAGGTGACCAGAAACACGAGGAAGAACAACGCCGCCATCAGCCCGTAGGCAATCAACGGAATGGAGAACGCGCTGCCCGGGATCGCGTGAATCAGCTTCATCAGCAACAGGAACAGCAGCCGCCCGAAGACGAGCGCAATCACTGTGCCGAGCACCAATCCTCCGCCTATGACAAACGTGTTTTCCCAAACGAGCACGCGCCCGACATGGCGTTTGTCCAATCCAAGGATGCCGTAAAGCCCAAACTCCTTCTTCCTGCGCTTGATGAGGAAGTTGTTGATGTAAAGCATGAAGAAAAACGTAAACAGCGCGTAGACCACGAGGCCAAAGGCAAAGAGCATCCGCGCGGTGTCCCCGCTTGGCGTGTTGGTCAGCCCCTTGGAAAAGAGCAGGCCGGAGATGAGGAGAAACACGCCGCTCATCACCGCGGTTGCGATCAAATACGGCAGATACGTGAGCTTGTTGCGCCGCACATTGCTCAGCGCCAGTTTGAAGTAAAAGAATTTACGCATACCGCTTGCCCTCCGTTTCAAGAAGGCAACAGGGCGAAACAATCTTACGCAATGTCGCCACCTCCCAGAATCGAGAGATTCGCGACAATGCGGTCAAAGAACGCGCGGTTGTTCTCTTCCCCGCGATAAAGCTGAGAAAACAACGAGCCGTCAGAGATAAACAACACGCGGGAGGCATAGCTTGCCGCCATCGCACTGTGGGTCACCATCACGATGGTCTTACCGATCTGGTGCAGGTCGGTCAGCTGCCCCAGGAGGCTTGCGGAGGCTTTGCTGTCCAGTGCACCCGTTGGCTCGTCCGCCAGCAGGATGCGCGGGTCGGTGATCACCGCGCGCGCAATCGCCGCGCGCTGCTTCTCACCGCCGGACACCTCAAAGGGGTACTTGCTCAGCAACTGCGTAATGCCGAGCTGCCGCGCGATGGGCAGCAGCCGCTCCTCCATCTCGCGCACAGGGGTTTGCATCAGCACGAGCGGAAGCAGGATGTTGTCCTTGATCGAAAACGTATCCAGCAGGTTGAAGTCCTGAAAGACGAACCCGAGGTGTTTTCTACGAAATTCCGACAGGTCGCGATCGGCAATCGACGAAAAACTTGTTCCGTCGAGCAGCACATCGCCCGTCGTGGGTTTGTCCAGCGAGGCAAGAATGTTGAGCAGCGTGGTCTTACCGCTGCCGCTCGCTCCCATGATGGCGACAAATTCACCCTCGATGACCTCAAAACTCACGTTCTTGAGCGCAACGCATTGCCGCATGCCAAGTTTGGTGTTGTAGACCTTTCCCAGTCCTTTTACCTGAAGAAGAGACATGGAAATATCCTCCGTTTTTTCTTTGATGCGGCTATTTTACGAAAAAAACATGCCTGGAAACCATCGAACTGCCTTACAAATCGTGTATGCAATCTTACGATTTTGTCACCTTAGCGCTTGCTTCACATCTGCGCAAACTCATCCAGCACGGGAAAATGCAGCGCCACCCGCGTGCCTTTGCCAAGCGCGGACGCAACCTCCACCCGGATGCCGAGGGCGGTTGCGGTACGTTTGACCAGATATAGTCCGATTCCGCTCGCGCGCGTATCCATCCGCCCGTTGTAGCCCGTATATCCCTTTTCGAAGATGCGCGGCAGGTCCTCTTTGCGGATGCCGATACCGGTATCCTCCACAACGAGCGCATTTTGCTCCATATAAATGCGCACGCCGCCGGTGTGGGTGTATTTGATGCTGTTGGAAAGCAGCTGGCAAAGGATAAACTCCAGCCACATCCGATCGCACGGGATATCCTTCTTCAGCGGTTCCATCTTCGCCGTAAGCTTGCTATAGACAAACAAAAGCGAATATTTCTTCACGGCGGCGCGCGCAATCTCATTGAGGTCGCAGCGTTCGATGATCAGATCGCTTGAAATATCGCCAAGCTTGACAAACTTCAGCGCGAGGTCTGCGTATTGGTCCACCTTGAAAAGCTCTTGTTTGAGCAGGCGGGCATCCTCCTCGTTTCCTTTGTCCAGCAGCAGGCGCATCGCGGAGATCGGAGTTTTAATCTGATGCACCCAGAGCGTGTAATACTCCTTCTGCTCCTCCTGCTGGCGGATGCTCTCGGTCTTGAGCCGCTCGTTTTCCTGCGTCAGCGCGCGGATGATCGCGTCATAATCCCGGTTCAGCCCATCCAGCGGCTCCGGCAGCTCGCGCGGGAGCAGCTCGGTGTGCGCATGCAGCTGGCTGAGTTGTCTCCGGCTTCTGCGATAGCGCGCGCCGTCTCCCAGCATCACACACACGAAGATGAAGCTACTGATACTGCACGCATAGCGCACATAGACCATCTCCTGTTGCGCAAGATATCCAAGAAGATAAACGGTACCCATGCTGAGTACATAGAAAAGAAGCGCCGCGCGGCGCGAAGCAAGATAGTCAAACAGTTTTTTCATATGCACCTTCTGGTTTCGTGCTGGTGTCCGCAAACAACTACGCGTCCAGCGAATACCCTTGCCCTTTGTGCGTCTTCACGCAGTCGCCAAGCCCTGCCTCCGCGAGCGTCTTTCGCAGGCGGTTAACGTTGACGGTCAGCGTGTTGTCGTCCACAAACTCGTCGCTGTCCCAGAGTTTGAGCATCAGTTCCTCGCGGCTGGCCACAGCGCCCCGTTTTTCTAAAAGCGCGGCTAAAATCCGGCTTTCGTTTTTCGTAAGTTCCCGTTTGTTATCTCCAACGAGAATGCTGCAAGATGCCGCGTCAAACTCCGCACCAAGGAAGCGCACGCCCGCGCCTGTTTCATAATCATATGCGCGCCGGAGCATCGCCTGCACCTTAGCAATCAGCAGCTCCATCGCAACCGGTTTTGCGATATAGTCGTCCCCACCCATGTTGACCGCCATGACCACATCTGCCGTGTCCGCGCGGGAGGAGAGGAACACAATCGGCACCTTGGATGTCCTGCGGATGCGCTCGCACCAATAGTATCCGTTATAATAAGGTAACGAGATGTCCATGATGACGAGCTGCGCGCCGGAGGCGGCAAACTCCTCGTCAATCTTGTCGAATTCGCTTGCAATCTGCGCCTCAAAGCCCCAACTGCCAAGGCTTTTTGCAACCTCGCTTGCGATGATCTCGTCATCCTCTACGATTAAAATACGAATCATCTCTTCTCCCTACCGTCCTCTTGCGTTTGTGTATTAACGTTATAATACACCGTGTGGCCGTTTCTGGCAAGCACGCGTGCCGTGCGTCTTGGCTCCTGTCAATGCTCGAACAAATTTTTATGCATTCAAATTGAATTTTTGTATATAGTTCATTGGAAAAACGCCCGTTCTATCAGTCTTTTACCACTGAATAAATATACTATATATTTCGTCCGCTGCCGTTGACACCACTATACAACAGCGAATAGGATAACATCAGCGGTTTTGTTGCGATTCATTCGCCGCAAGCCGAGAAACCGGAGGACGCGGCATGCAGATACTTGTCATCAACCCCGGCGCCACCTCGACCAAGATTGCCGTTTACGAAGAAGAGACGGAGGTCTATTCCGCCTCGCTTCCCCACGCGCCGGAGGAGCTTTCGGGTTTTTCGCGCGTGGTCGACCAGCTTCCCCTGCGCGAAGGGCTCGTGCGCCAAGCGCTCGCCAAGGCGGGCTACACGCCCGTGTCGTTTGACGCGGTCTGCAGCCGCGGAGGACTTGTACGGCATATTCCAAGCGGAACATACGCGATTGACGATCAAGTGATCGACGACATCTACAATCCACCGTTTGGCGAGCATGCCTCCTCGCTTGGCCCGCTGATCGCCCGATCAATCGCCGATGAAGCGAAGATTCCCGCGCTTCTGGTCGATCCCGTCTCGGTGGACGAGCTGCAGCCGCTTGCGCGCGTTTCGGGCTTATCCGGCATGGAGCGCGAGAGCTTCTTCCACGCGCTCAACCAAAAAGCGGTCGCGCGAAAGGCGGCACTTGACCTCGGCAAGCCCTATGAAGCGCTGAATTTGATCGTCGTGCATATGGGCGGCGGTGTTTCCGTCGCGGCGCACGAAAAAGGGCGCGTGGTGGATGTGTATAACGTCAAGGACGAAGGCAGTTTTTCCCTTGACCGCGCGGGCGGCTTGCCCGTCAACGCGCTCGTGAACCTCTGCTATTCCGGAATCACAAAACAGGATTTAAAGCGCAAGCTTTCGTTTGAAGCTGGCGTTTTTTCCTATCTGGGCACGCATGATTTCCGCGAGGTGGAAAAGCGCATGCTCGAGGGAGACGAAAAAGCATTGCTCGTCTACCGTGCGATGGCGTATCAGCACGCAAAGGACATCGGCGCGATGGCTGCCGTGCTGCGCTTTCAGGTGGACGCGATCCTCCTTACGGGCGGGATTGCAAACTCCGAACGCTTCTGCGCCGAGATTGCGGGCTATGTGGAAAAGATTGCACCGATCCATCGCTACCCCGGCGAAGAGGAGATGCGCGCCCTCGCCCTCGGCGCGCTGCGCGTGATCCGCGGCGAAGCGGCAAAGTCCTATTCCGAGACGATAAAAAATTTTAATTGATAGTTTGTAATACAGTAGAAGGAGACATCAAGGCATGAAACACACCCTGAATGAGTTTGTGGAAAGCGCGCGGGGGCTAAACCTTCGCGTTGCGGTCGCAAGTGCGCACGATGAAGAAGTGATAGAAGCTCTGCTCGCGGCGCGGGACAAAGGCATCTGCACCGCGCTGCTCTTTGGCAACGCGCAGCGGATTCACCAAATCTTCGCCTCCCTCGGCGCGGACGAAGCGGGATTCACCATCGTCGAGCCCGAAGACGGAAGCGACGTTGCCTGCGCGCGCGCGGCTGTCCACGCCGTGGAGACGGGCGAGGCGGACTATCTCATGAAGGGCATTCTCAACACGACGGATTTTCTCCGCGCGGTGGTACACTCCGAGCTGCTGACAGGCGGGCTCCTCTCGCATGTGATGATCTTCGAATTCCCCGCCTATCACAAGCTGCTCTATGTCAGCGACGGCGCCATGAACCCTGCGCCGGACTACGAAAAAAAGCGTGTAATTTTGGAAAACGCCGCTCGACTTTTGCAGTTGATCGGGTATAATACCATAAACGCAGGTATCCTCAGCGGCAGCGAAGTGGTCAGCGAGAAGATCCCCTCCACCGTGGATGCAAAAGCGCTGGCAAGCCTCGACTGGTCTCACTACAACATGACCGTGTTCGGACCTGCCGCGCTCGACCTCTGCATCAGTAAAGAAGCCGCCGCGCACAAGAAGTATACGGCTCCCGGCGCGGGCGATGCCGATTTGCTCATCATGCCAAACTATGAGACCGGAAACGCGTTTGGCAAGTCGCTCACCTATTTTGCAAATGCCCGCTCAGCCGGTCTCGTTCTCGGCGCGCGCTGCCCGATCGTGCTTGTCTCCCGTGCGGACCCGGCGGACGCAAAACTCACCTCCCTCGCCCTCGGCGCAATTGCGGCGCACGAAGGAGGCAAAGCATGAGCAGCAAGACCCGCCAACTGCTCACCGGAAACGAAGCCATCGCGCGCGGGGCGTATGAAGCGGGCGTGACCGTCTGCTCCGCCTATCCCGGCACGCCAAGCACCGAAATTTTCGAAAACCTCGCGCAGTATAAAGACTCTCTCTATGCCGAATGGGCGCCCAACGAGAAGGTCGCAACCGAGGTTGCCTACGGGGCGTGCATCGCAAACGCGCGCTCCCTCACCGCGATGAAGCATGTTGGCCTCAACGTTGCGGCGGATCTTGTGTTCACCGCCGCGTACAATGGCGTTGGCGCGGGGTTTGTGATCGTCACCGCGGACGATCCGGACATGCATTCCTCGCAAAACGAGCAGGACAACCGTCGTTATGCGCCGTTTGCGAAGATTCCGCTCATTGAGCCGAGTGATTCACAGGAATGCAAAGACTTTATGAAGGAAGCCTATTCCATTTCCGAGCGGTTTGATACGCCTGTGCTGTTTCGCACCACCACGCGAGTAAGCCACAGCAAAAGCCTTGTCAACTTTGGCGAGCGAGTGGAGCCTTCGCCCGGACGCTATGAGCGCAACATCACGAAATATGTCTGCACGCCGGCCAATGCGCGCAAACATCGACCGGAGCTGGAGGAGAAGATCAAGGCGCTGGAGGTGTATGCCAACACAAGCCCGCTCAACAGCATGGAGCTAAACGGCGGCAAGATCGGCGTGCTTTCCGCCTCGATTGCCTACCAGTACGCAAAAGAAGTCTTCCCGGCAGATACGTCGTTCCTCAAGCTCGGCTTTACCTGGCCGCTCCCGCTCGATCTGATCCGCACGTTTGCCTCCAATGTGGAGACACTCTACGTGGTAGAGGAGTTGGAGCCGTTTATGGAGGAGCAGCTCCGCATCGCCGGAATCCCCTGCGTCGGCAAACAGGTCATCCCGCCGATGTATGAGCTCAATCCTGAGATCGTGCGCCGCGGGGTCTTCGGCACGGAGCCGGACGTTGCCTCGCTCGCGCTGGATATGGTTCCGCGCCCGCCCGCGCTTTGTCCCGGCTGCCCGCACCGCGGATTTTTCCATGTGCTGAGCAAACGAAAGGATTTCGTGATTTCGGGCGACATCGGCTGCTATACGCTGGGCTATGCCGCGCCGCTTTCCGCGATGGACACCTGCGCCTGCATGGGCGGCGGTTTCTCCCTCGGCATGGGCATGGCAAAGGCGTTTGCGCAGCAGGGCATCACCGATAAAAAGGTATTTGGAGTGGTTGGGGATTCCACCTTCTTCCACAGCGGGCTCACAGGAGCGGTCGAAATCCTCTACAACAAAGGCAACATGATCCCCTGCGTGCTGGATAACTCCATCACCGGCATGACGGGGCACCAGGATAACCCCGGCACGGGCTTCACGCTCGAAGGCGAGATCGCCAACAAGATCGCAATCGAAGACGTGCTCAAGGGCTTTGGCTACCAGAACGTGATCATCGTTGATCCGCAGGACCTCAAAGCCATGCAAAAAGCCGTGGACGATGCGCTGAATAGCACCGTCCCCGCCGCGATCATCGCGCGCAGGCCATGCCTGCTGATCAAACGCATCAAGCACGACGTCGGCAAGTGTGTGGTGGATCGGGACAAGTGCCGCGGCTGCAAGATGTGCCTGAAGGTTGCCTGCCCGGCCCTGCACATGGAAAACGGCAAGACCGAGATCGACCAAACACTCTGCGCAGGCTGTCAGGTTTGCGCGCAGGCGTGCCCGTTCGGGGCAATCTCCCGCATCGGCGAGCAGAAAGGAGAATGACAAACATGGCAAACTTTACCGGAAAAAGCATTCTCATCTGCGGCGTTGGCGGGCAGGGTACGCTACTCATGAGCAAAACCCTCACCGCGGGCCTCGTCGCCGCGGGCTATGATGTTAAGATGAGCGAGGTACACGGCATGGCGCAGCGCGGGGGTTCCGTCTCCACACAGGTGCGCTACGGCGAAAAGGTGTATTCTCCCATCATCGGGCGCGGAGAGGCGGATGTGCTGGTTGCGTTTGAGTCCCTCGAAGGCGCGCGCTATTCCGATCTGCTCAAAATCGGCGGCACGGCGCTGATCAATGACTATGCGGTCATGCCGTTGCCCGTCTCCAGCGGGGCAGCGGAGTATCCCAAGAATATCTATGAGGAGATGCGAAAGTCGTTTGACCTGAGGGTCATCCCCGCGAGCACCATCGCAAAATCGCTTGGCAACATCCGCTGCACCAACATCGTGCTGCTTGGCGCGCTCGTTCGCGCGTTCGGGTTGGAGGCAATCGACTGGAACGCCGCGCTGAGCGCATCCGTCCCGCCCAAAGTGCTGGAGATGAATCTAAAAGCGTTTGATGCGGGATACAAGTTCGAAGGGTAATTCATTACGTCTTTGGGCGGGTTACGAGAGGATAATCATACGTTCGAACGTTGATTCTATTCCGCCAAAAGGCGGATTACCAGAGAGGATATAAGACAATGGTATCAAAAGACATGCTCAAGCTGGGGCGCGTGCGCTCCGCAATTCGTGAACTCTTCGAGTTCGGGCGCAAGCGCGCGGCAATCGTCGGGGAATCATGCGTCTACGATTTCTCCATCGGCAACCCCTCCGTTCCCCCGCCCGCGCAGCTCACCAGCGAAATGGTACGCCTGCTGAATACGTGCGATCCTTCCGCGCTGCATGGCTACACCAGCGCGCCGGGCGCAAATGAAACAAGGGACGCGATTGCTCAAAACCTCAACCGACGCTATGGCACGTCTTTTACCCGCCGGAATCTATATATTTCCTGTGGGGCAGCCGCCGCGCTGACCTCGGTTTTGCGCGCGCTGACGCTGGGCGATCAAACCGAGTTTGTCGCCATCGCGCCGTATTTTCCGGAATACGGCTGTTTTGCAACCAACGCGGGCGGCAGGCTGGTTGTGGTCGATCCCGATATGGCGCATTTTCAGATCGATTTCCCCGCGTTGGAAGCGGCGATCAATCCGCACACGCAGGCGGTCATCACCAACTCGCCCAACAACCCCTCCGGCGTGATCTACAGCGAGGAGACGATCCGCACGCTTGCCGCCCTGCTCACACAGAAGAGCGCGGAGTTGGGACATCCGGTCTATCTGATCTCGGACGAACCGTATCGCGAGCTGAACTATACGGGCAAGCCAGTTCCGTTTGTAACCGACTACTACAGCGCAAGCATCGTGACCTATTCCTATTCCAAGAGCCTCTCGCTCCCGGGCGATCGCATCGGCTACGTACTTCTCGGCAATGACATGCCGGACTTTGACGATGTCTATGATGCCATCGCGGGCAGCGCGCGTGTGCAGGGCTATGTCTGCGCGCCGTCGCTGCTGCAAAAGACCATCGCCCGCGCAATGGATCTCGACCTGATGCCCGATTTGAGCAGCTATCGGAAAAATCGCGACGCGCTCTACGAGGGGTTGTCCGCGTTCGGCTATCGCTGCATGCCGCCGGACGGCGCGTTTTACCTCTTCCTCGAGGCGCCCGGAGGGGACGGAGACGCGTTTGCCGAAGCCGCCAAGGATGAGGATATCCTGATCGTGCCCGGTCGCAGCTTCGGTTGCCCCGGCTATGTGCGGATTGCCTACTGCGTAGCGTATGATACGATCATAAACGCTCTTCCCGGTTTCGGGCGGCTGTATGATCGGTTTTGCAAATGACACTTAGCAAAAGAGTATCGACGCCCCCTGCTAGGGGGCATGGGGGATTCGAAAATTCCCCATTTTCGTTCAAATTCGGTGATTGATTCGCCAAATTTGCATAAAATGCCGCGCAAGCGGTATTTTTTCACCAAGCAAAAACCCATCGATAAAGTTCGAAGAACTTTTTCGATGGGCTGAGCGCCGCGGGACATCCCGCGGCGCTTGTGTGTTGCGTTTGTTTTTTTGCAGGTCTTAGCCTACCGCGCCGCCGCTGGCGGCAAACACGAGAAACGAAGCCTTATCCGTAAGGATATAGCCGTCCATCTCGTTTGCCATGGTCAAGCTGATATTCATGTTTGCATTGCCGGAGAAATACCATTCGCCTAAGGCGGCTACGCTGGCCGGATCCGTCGTGATGCCGAGCGAAGACGGCCAGAGAGTGGCTTCTGTTGCATGGGTTGCGCTGAAATCCCCGCGTGAAACGAACGGGAACTTGCCTTCTGCAATGCGCGCAAACGCTTCCTGCATGTTTGCTGCTTGGGCGCACTTTGCAGGATCGTCCAAAGGACCTGCCAGCACATAGTCGGAAGTAAAGAACGCAAGCCGCTCTGTATCGCAGCTTGGAACAAGCGCGGCGTAGCCATCCTTCACAAAGGCTTCTTCCTGTGCTTTGTCGTCCAGCAGAATGAGATCCGCGTTGCCCATCTTGGCCTGCGCAAGCACTTCCTCCGGCTCGTCGGAGAGTACCTCGACCGCGTAGCCATATGTTTCTTCAAACACGGGCAGCAGCGCATCCAGAAGTCCGCTTTCGACGAGTGCCGTCGTGGTCAGCAGGCGAATTTGCTTGGTGATGTTCTCCGCCGGATGAATGCTGCCGGAGAAACTCTGCTTCATGGGGTTCATCTGATAGAGCGCTTCGCCATAGGTGTCTTCTCCATAGTGGGAGATGATCATCGCTGCGTCGTCGCCCAGGAGCCAGTAGACAAGCTCCGCAGCGCCCGGTGTATTGATCACAACGTCGCTGATCGCCTTGCCGTCCGCGTCTTGGAAGGCTGCGTCCGGATTCACCGCGATGAGGGCGTATTCGTCCGCCAGACTATCTTCTTGTGTGCGAAGAATCTTTAGCCCAAGCCAGTCCGCGGCAGTGGTCATCGGCGCAACGGGCGCAACCGGTGTCGCCGTATCCTCCGGCGAGTCCTGAATGGTCATAGCAACAGCATCCGACGCTGTTGCAACGGGTTGCGCCTGCTTTGTGCAGGCAAGAGCGGAAAACGCGAGTAAAATCGAAATCATCACTAAAAAGATACGTTTTGTCATGTGTGATTCTCCTTTGTCCATCGGGAAATATCATGCGAAATCTCCCGGTTTTTCTCGTTTTTGCGAACGTGTGTACTGCAAAACCCGCATTTGGTTAGCTGGGTTCATCGGTCGAGCCTCTGGTTTCCCCGCCGCGGTTATTATTTCACAACGCGTCCGGCTTGTCAAATTCACCACGCTGTGTTTACGCCATTTCCTGATTGCGCAGGAGTTTTTGCGCCGAAATCGCGAGTTTTTGAAGCAACTTTGCGGTCCCCGGCGCAACGCCTGTTTCCCGCGCGATCCACGCAAGGTCTGCATCCTCCGCGGCATATTCCGGCTTGAGATAGATCAGCTTTGTCTGGCGGCTGGTGTTGAGCGCGTCTTCGCGGCACATTCGTTCGCTGTAGCGCGCTTCGTTCTCCGAGTCGCTGGCACGGCAGGCGGAGATTGCCTCTCTGCGCTGCCAGAGCCGCATGCAAACCGGAATCGCAACGGCAAGCCCAAGCACGAAAAAGCCGATTCCCTGCACGACAACGCTCTGCGAAAGGGCGGCGAGCAGCGCCCCGATGGGTAGAAGAACAAGCGGCCAGAGCAGCAACTCTCCGCGCAGATGCCGGTCGTTTTTTATGCCGTCGATATACGCGCGTAAACATTCCCGGCACACGCCGCGGTAGATTACGCCAAAAAACGCTTCCCTGTCGCTAAAGCGCGCATAGGCAAACGAAAACTCCGCAGCGCCACCGCAAAGATGGCATTTGATCTGAAGTGGTTGCTCCAAGAAAAACACTGCTCCTTATCGTTTTGTTGATCGGCAAGTGATCTGGCACGTGTCTTTTTCACATGATTTACATGTTTTTTCACATGTTACTATATCATAAAAAAATTGTTGGCACCTCTTCTAATGATAAAAAGTGTAAAATTCACAATTCAGTACCTCACAGAAAAACGACAAAACGCACGGCTTGTCCCGTGCGCTTTGTGTTTTTTCAATATACTTGATCCCGTATGTTAAATACGCGTGATGACATGCACCACAAACGCGGCAATCAACGCGATTACACTGCCCCGGTGCGCCCAGAGCATCGCGGGTGTGCGCTTCTTCGCCTTGAACATGACCACCCCGAGGACGACGGTAACCACCGCGAGCCCTGCGGTGACCAGCCCCGTGATGGACACCCAGCGAAAGAGAATCTGCACCACCACATGCGCCACCATCAGCGCCGCCGCACCGAAGCCAAAGAAGCGATGGTTCTTCACGAGAAACTTCATGACGGACGTGTAACCCTGTTTAAACTTGCTCTCTTTGGGCAATTTCATCACCCATTTGCGGTTGACAAACTTGACACAAAAATTCAGGATCGCACCCCCGAATAAAACGGCGGTCAAAATACCAAGTAATTCTCCGATTTCAACCATAAACAGTCCCCTTTTTTTCGATTACAGTAACGGTACCACTTTGCATCCGCACAAGCAAGAGTGCAGGTTAAATTTTCGAAAATCTCACTCCCGTATTTATAGTTTTACGTGTAATATAGATATATCACTAAAAAAATTGCAATCTTGTTGTCAGATTTCCGTTCGCAAAACAGATATATCAGGTGAGAATTCTCAAGACCACACAGGAGGTTCTATCATGGATGCTGTTACCGATCTGCTCCGGCGCGACCCGGAACGCGCGCTGAGTCAGATGCTCGGCGCGTACACGGGCTTGGTTTACCATGCTGCCGCCGCGGTGCTCGGGCGCTCTTCCCACGAGGAGATTGAGGAATGCGTCAACGACGCGTTCCTCGTCATCTACAAAAGCCGCGACCGACTGGACTTCTCGCAAGGCTCGGTGAAGGCTTATCTTTGTGCAACGGCGCGAAATCTTGCCATCAATCGCCTCAAGAAGCGCGAAGGCGCGCAGGAGGTGTCTCTGGACGAGTTTGTATCCTCCCCCTCCGAGCAGACGGAGTCCGCCGCGCTTCGCAATCTAGAGGCGGAGGAGTTGGTCAACGCGGTGCTCGCGCTCGGCGAGCCGGACAGCAAGATCATCCTCTACCGATACTATTTCGATTTGCCGAGCAAACAGATTGCAAAGCTGCTCGGCACTCAGCCAAACACAATCGACCAGCGCCTGCGGCGCGCGCTGGGCAAACTCAACCGCCTCTCGAAAGGAGGAAACCGAAATGACGAATAATCACGTACTCCGCTTTCCCACGCTCAGCGTGCGGCAAACGCAGCGCTTGCTCGCCGGAACGGGCATCCTGCCGCTTCCACGCGCCGCTGCCAGCCGCATCCGCGCAAGCGTTTTGCAAAAAGCCGCGCCAAAATCCCTCGCGCGAAACCGCATTCGCCGGACGCTGGTTCCGATTGCGGCTTGCCTGCTTGCCATCATCGTGTTCTTTGTCGCCTTTCCGAAGGCCGCGCTTGCGGTTTCGGAGTTCTTGGGGCGTGTGTTTACCCCCAGCCGGTACATGAACGAAGACCCAGCCACGCGAACTCCCGTTCCTTCGATTGACGAAGCGCTTGCAGCCGCCGCTCCCAAAGACGGGGACTACAGCATCACGCTGATGCCCGATCTGCCCAACGCGCAGGAGTTTGTCGATTTCCGCGCGCAAAACGGTTATGACCCGTTTTCAGAGGAAAACTGGGGTTGGCTCAAGGACATTCGCCCGGAGATTGCAGAGGTGCTTTACGACGGCAATCAGCTGATTTGGAACACAAATCTGTTTACCACAAACGAACACGTGCGGGAGTTTATGGAAGGCTTTGGTGTAAAATCCGGCAGCAAGCTGAGTGTTGACGCACTGATGGGTGACGTCACCTATACCGTTGCGGGCGATCCGACGGTTTACACGCTCGATGTCAGCGGGCACGGTATCACGCCGATCTTTGACGAAACAGCGCTGGCCACCGCGAACCACGCCGTATTGTACAGCGATTTCTACATCAACAGTGCGCACCCGCTGCCCGACGGCATCCTGACCATCACGCAGAACATCCGCGTTTGCGAAAAGGACGCGATGGATTATGGCGCAACGGTTGCGATCATCACACATACCTTCACGTTTGATACGACAAAGGGAAATACAACCGCTGCGGATGGCGCAGAGGCGGAGTATCCGCTTTCGGGAGAGGCGTACATCTCGTTTGATCACACGGAGTTTAGCGAAGATCAGCTTACCATGACCAAGTGGACGATGCAGACGCAGAAGGTTTCTCTCGACGGGGTCAAACTTAAAGTGAAGTATGAATACTTGCCAACAGGCATATTGGTTCACCTTTCCGTTGCAGAAAAGCCCGCCGACTGGACGGATGAAATGGCAAGCGCGTTTTTGCGCACAACAGGAAAGACATCCGCCAACGATTATCAATCCGCGGGGATCGCAAATGTTGTCTATATCGACGGCAAACTGATCGGCGAAGCTTCCCAGCCGGAGAGTTGGTTGCAAGGCGAACTGCAATACATCCTTCCTGTCTATCCTGATCAATATGCAGACGTGCAATCCGTCGTCATGAAGCTCTCGCTTGCTTATCTGGTGACCTATAACGGTGCCGATCTCCTCTCAGGAGAGGTCTACACCATTCCGGAAGGAGGCTCCGGTTCGGACGGTGTTGTCAATCTCATTCCTTTGATCGAAATCACCGTTCCGCTGCCGAATAACTAAACTTACTCGTTGCAAATCAAGAAACATCCCGTTGGAACGTCAGCGGGATGTTTTTGTGTGCGGCGTGTTGAGGTGCGCGGGCGGATGCTATCCGCCCCTACAGACCTCGCGTTTCAACACGGGTTGATTGGTGTAAGAAAATAACAGGCATCTTTCACGACGCGTGTTGGAGGTGCGGTTCAAGCCGCCTGTAGGGGTGGATAGCATCCGGCCCGCGCTATCGTTTTGATCCATCCGCCCGCGCCTCTCTGCCACGCCCTTTTGTCCACATCCATCTGCTCGCGCCGTCACCGTAAAACGCACAAAAAAGAAGGTGCCGTCAGCCGACGGCACCTTCTTGCGTTTCTCGCAATTCCTTTAACTCCAAAGTTCACGCATTTTTTTCACTTCTTCGTTTTCAATATATTCGTCATATACCTCGCGCTTGTCGATCACGCCGCCAGGGAGAATCTCCATGATACGGTTGGCAACCGTCTGCGTAATCTGGTGGTCGTGCGAGGTGAAGAGCATTACGCCTGTGAACTCCGTCATGCCTTCGTTGAGCGCGGTGATCGCCTCTAGGTCGAGGTGGTTCGTCGGCTCATCTAGGATGAGCACATTCGCGCCGGAGAGCATCATCTTAGCAAGCATGCAGCGGTTTTTCTCGCCGCCGGAGAGCACGCGCGCTTCCTTGAGTGCTTCCTCCCCGGAAAACAGCAGCCGTCCCAGCCAACCGCGAATCGTTGTTTCATATTGGTCTTTGGAGTACTGCCGCAGCCAATCGACCAGCGAATACGTCACCCCGTCAAAATAGGCGGTATTGTCGCTCGGCAGATAGGCCTGCGTCGTCGTCACGCCCCATTTGAAGCTGCCCGCGTCGGGTTCGAGTTCACCCATCAAAATCTGAAACAGCGTCGTGCGCGCGAGCTCATCCTCGCCCACAAACGCAACCTTGTCCCCGCCGCAGATGACGAAACTCACGTTGTTGAGCACGTTTCTGCCACCGATGTTCTTGGTCAGCCCGTTGACGGAGAGAATATCGTTGCCCACCTCGCGGTCTGGCTTGAAGTGGATAAACGGATACCGGCGCGAGGACGGAGCGAAATTACCCATGTCGAGGTTATCGAGCATCTTCTTGCGCGAGGTTGCCTGCTTTGACTTGCTGGCGTTTGCCGAGAAGCGCATGATGAACTCCTGCAGTTCCTTGGCCTTCTGCTCGTTTTGCTTGCGCTTGTCCTTCTCCTGCCGCGCGGCGAGCTGTGTATATTCATACCAGAAATCGTAGTTTCCGACATACATCTGCATCTTGCCGTAGTCGATGTCCACAATGTGCGTGCAAACCTTATTAAGGAAGTGCCGGTCGTGGGAGACCACGATGACGGTGTTCGGAAAATCGAGCAGGAACTCCTCCAACCAGTGGATCGCGTAGATGTCGAGGTTGTTGGTCGGCTCGTCCAGCAGCAGGATATTCGGCTTGGCAAACAGCGCCTGCGCGAGCAGAACCTTGACCTTGTTCGGGCCGTCCAGCTCCGCCATCGGCGCGTTTTGCAGCGCGGCGGGAACGCCGAGACCGTTTAATAAGATCTCAACGTCGGACTCCGCGCTCCAGCCATCCAACTCGGCAAACTCGCCTTCGAGTTCCGCAAGACGGATGCCGTCTGCGTCGTCAAAGTCCGGCTTGGCGTAGAGTTCTTCCTTGAGCTGCATAATCTCGTGCAGCCGCTCATAACCCATGATGACCGTCTCCATGACGGTGTATTGGTCAAAGGCATAGTGATCCTGCCGCAGCACCGCAATACGCTCGCCGGGAGTAATCGAAATTTCGCCTTTGTTCGGCTCCAGTTCACCGGAAAGAATCCGCAAAAACGTAGATTTTCCTGTCCCGTTTGCGCCGATGAGACCATAGCAATTTCCGTTGGTAAACTGTATATCCACGTGCTCAAACAGCGGCCTGCCGCCGAACTGAAGGGATACGTTTCTTGCGCTAATCATGATAAAATACCTGCTTTCCTGTCAAAACAACCGCTATCATACCATATTGCGCCGAAAAATCAAAGCTCCGCTATGCATTCCGAGCAGAAAGATACAGGTTTCTGAGCAGTTCTTTGCCTGTTTTGGTACAAAAGAGCTTCTGCTGCACGGTGTGGATGGCGTCCTCGTCCATCTCGTCCTCAAACGCGTTGACGAGGAAGTCCGCCTCCACGAGGATTTGATAGTCCATACCCAGTATGTTTGTGTAGGTGTGGTGGTGCGCAATCAGCCAGCAAACGCGTTCAATCACGCGCTCCTCTACGCCGAGGCTCGCCAGCAGAGCACGCGCTTCCGGCGGGCCTTCCTCTTGCTGGTGTACGCCGGAACAGTTGCCAAATTTTTGCTCGCTGTTGCGAATGCCGATGTCGTGCGTGAGCGCTGCGATCTCCAGAATCTCCTGCGTGTCAGCATCCAGCCCCTCCTGCTCTCCAATCGTCTTGGCAAAGGCAAACACCTTCAGCAGGTGATTGATTCGCCTCGCATCGCCCGCGTTGTAGGCGCACATGGCTGCCGCAACATCCCCAATCTTCACCCAACATTCCTCTTTTCTTTCCTGTTTTTTGTGTTGGTTTGCTCGCTGTCTATTGTTTGCTTATTTTCCGCTTGATCGCTTGTTTTCTGTATTCTACACGGTTTTCGTTTCGGCGTATAGCAGAAAAAAAGAGAGGTTGCCCTCTCTTGATTTGCTTTGTTTTTTACAAGTGTTCCCGCTCGTGTTGGAGCAGCCAGTCCTTGCGCCAGAGCCCGCCGCCGTAACCCGTCAGCGCGCCGTCCGCTCCGATCACCCGATGGCACGGAATCAGGATCGCAAGGCGGTTCATGCCGTTTGCGGTACCGACCGCGCGCACTGCCTTTGGTTCGCCGATGTTTTGCGCCAGTTCGCCATAGGAGCGAATCTCGCCAAACGGAATCTGCCGGAGCGCTTCCCAGACCCGCTGCTGAAATTCCGTTCCCGGCGCGTGCAGCGGCACGGTGAAGGTCTTCCTCGTTCCCGCGAAGTATTCTAAAATCTGCTGCACGGCGGCTTCCGTAAATTCGTTTTTGCCCGGCAAAAGCACAGCGTCCAGCCGCTTCTGCAGGTCGGTAAACTCGCTCTCGAGCATGCGCCGGTCGCCGAATTCCAACAGGCTCAGTCCCTGCTCACTCGCAACCGCAACCATCGGCCCCAGCGGCGCGTCAAAGCGCTGGTAGACCAGCACATTCTTCGGCTCCTTCTTCGCCTTGCCGGGAGCGGTTCCGATGATCTTGTCAAACGCGCTGGCAAACCCACTTGCGGAGGAGTATCCGCTCGTGAGCGCCGCGTCCAGCACGCTGTTGCCGTCTTTGATTGCGCCGAACGCCGTATTGATGCGGTTCATCCGGCAAAAGGCCTGAAACGTCATTCCATAGTGCTTTTGAAACCATCTGCGCAGCGTGTTCGGGTCAAAGCCTCGCTGCTTGAGTTCCCATTCGGTGATGCGAAACTGCGGGTTTGCCTGCACTTCGCCGAGCAAGGACGCAATCTCGCTTGGAATCTGGTTCGCGCTCTCCATAGGTCTGCAAATCTTGCAGGGGCGGTATCCGGCGGAGAGTGCGTCATGGATCGTATCGTAAAAGGTTACGTTCTCGCGCTTTGGTTTGCGCGCGCTGCAGGTAGTTCGGCAGAAGATGCCCGTGGTTTTCACACCCGCGAAAAATGCGCCGTCATATGCCGCGTCTTTCTCCACAAGAGCCGTGTATTTTTGTTCGTCTGTCATCGTTATTTAGCCTCGCTTCTGGCGTGAGTATAGCATGCCGCAGGGCAGCTTCTCCACCGAAAAAACGTCAAATATATCGAAGCTTACTGCTCCTTCGGTTGATTCTTTCCCCGCCAAGCTTTGAACTCCACGACATCGTCATGCACAAGCTTGAACGCAAGCGTCAGCACCGCCGCGTCGTCCACGAGGCCGATTGCGGGCAGGATGTCGGGAAAGAGGTCGAGCGGGCTGAGGAAATAGAGCAGCGCACCGACGATGGCAATGATGGAACCAATCGGAATCTCCAGATACCTTTTCTCGATGAACGCCTTCACAAGCAAGATCAGAACCGGAATTTCGGAGAGTATGCCGCCAACGACGGGGATGTGTTTCAGTTTCTTCTCCAGCCGCTCCAGAAAACGATCCATCTTGTCCTTGTCTTCCAGCAGCTTCTTCGCCTTCTCCTTACTCTTGTCAAAGCGCGCCTGCACCTCTTCTTCATTCAGCACTTCTACGACTTTTTCTTCCGAGAGATCATCTATCATACTGCCGTTCTCCTTTGTGTAAACCGTATCTTGTCGTTTTCCTTCTTGTAAATCAAGAAGGATCCTATATTTTTTTCGACAAATGGATTTCTCCATCTGCACAGTATCCTAGCTTTCTGTAGGTATTCTGTGCCGCCAAATTTTTTACGCCCGTCAGAAGTTCCATTTTGTGAAGCGGATAGTTATCCGCACAGCAGTCTTCTGCAAACAGTATCATCCTGCTGGCAATCCCTCTTCTTCGATAGGCCGGGTCGACATAGACCTCCGTAATCTCTGGCATATAACCATCATAGCAAAAGGATTTCTTGAGTTGAACACAAACAAACCCAACGAGAAGACCATCCTCTTCATCGATTACAACAACTTCCTGCTGATTTTGTTGAATCGACATTCGAATGTTTTCTATAGTTGTCTCCCCTTGACCATTAAACGCAAGGTTGAGGGAAGAAAGCTGCTCTGCGTCATGCTCGTTCGCCAAACGTATCATAGATTTCCCTCCCGATCATTCATACGGTACATCTATTATAATATGTTTTGATTGTTCGCGCTTGTATCATAGCAAAAATACGGAACAGTTTCGGCTGTTTTTTATAGCGAACTCTACTGCCATGTATAATAGCATCCATCGCGGTACGATCATCGAGATTGCAGAAGCGAAAGAAGATGGTGTAAAATGGCATATAGAGTCGAATGACGGTATCCAATTGAAGTGCAGTTGGTCACCAAAAGGATAATCCGTTTCCGATGCATGAAAAAACGTGATGGTTCACGTGATACAAAGACGACCTGCTCGTGTTTTTTATAAAGCCACAGAATAAGGAGGACGAAAACTTGAAGAAAATCATTTGTATCATTGCCGTTTCGCTGCTGCTAACCGGCTGTTCTGCGGGTAATGGGATCGGCGTCAACGCGCTGAAAGCAAACAGTCCCTCTCCTGAGATTGTCGAAATCGAAAGCATCACGCCAACTCCTGAAATCACCCCGGTCCAGACGCCGACGCCCAGCCCCACCCCCAGCCCGACACCGCGCCTGTACGGCCGCCTTTCGACGATGACACTGAAAGAATCCATCGACGAACTGATCCAGCTAGGGGCAGACATCACAAATATCGTCGAGTACGACGAGGCTGCCGCAGCAAAGTCGGCAGCGGGAAAACTCGAAGCCTATACCCAACGAATTGATTTTACGCTCAACGGAAAGCACGATTGCATTGTGGAGGCGTTTGCAAGCGTAGACGCCGCCACCGCGCGCGCCGATTACTATTCACGCATCAGCGATACCGCGGCCATCGGTTGTTATGTGTATCGGCATGACATGGTAGTCTTCCGCATCAAAGCAACAGCCACACTCGAAGAGGCGGAGGCGTTTAACACGCTACTCACGCAAGTCGATCAATAAAGAATCAAACACCGGTGCTGCGTAAAGGGCGTTAATCTGATCTCCCGTCCGGCATCACCATTGCGTCAACGAAAAAGAGAGCTGTCCGCAAAAGGGCAGCTCCTTTTTGGTGCTGTATTGTTTGATTTTTTCTGAACCTGTCGTCTTACCAAATCCCCAGCACGTTTTGCATCAGAAGGCTGACTCCCGCGATGCAGACCCAGCAGCAGAACCCGACGAGAATCGGCTTGCCGCCGTTTTTTATCAGTTTGACGAGATTGGTGTTGAGCCCGATGGCTGCCATCGCCATCACGATCAGAAACTTGCTGAGCGTTTTGAGCGGCGCAAACACGGCAGCGGGCACGCCGAGCGAAACACTCACCGTGGTCACGACGGAAGCCAGCAAAAAATAGAGAATGAAGAACGGAAACACCTTCCGAAACGAGAACCCCTCCCTGAACTGAACCCCGTTGATTAG